>NZ_JBALFF010000082.1:0-219215 GCF_036916975.1 Nostoc sp. | reverse complement strand
CGGATAAAGATGCGCTAAAGCGCAACTACGAGCCAAATACAGAGATTTTACTTTTCGTTACATAGTTTGGTTTTATCTTGCCTACCTACTTATTAGGTTGCCAAGCGTTGCCGAGGTATGAATTATTTAATGACAAACCCACTTCCATAGAGGATGAGTTGGCCCTTGCTGACGTATTCGATAAACTTGTTTTTCTAAACGTTGTTTTTCCTGCTGTGGTAGTCCGAGTAAGATATTTCGACTTTGCCAAACTAAAACACCAGCAGTCATCCCAATACAAAAGGCTAAACCGAAGGTAGACAGTGGATGGTAGAAAAGTCCATATCGCACCGCTACCCAGGTAAAATATTGTTCCCACAGAGAAATTTCTGTACGTAGACCCCACAAGGAGACAGGCGCAATGGTAAGCCATAAACAGCCCACAAACAGCCACCTGCCATATACTGTTAGCTGATGTAGCTTTTGTACTTGTTGAGCAAAGGATGGGTCAGATTTCTCGTCTGGGATAGGAGTTAATGGTTCTTCGGGTTGATCCATAGGTGAATAAAATTGCAAGGTGTGGGTGAGCAATTGAAAATGCTTTCACCCAATTGTGAAATATAAACAAGTTTAACCATCCTGGGAACTGGCAGATGTATCAATCGGCTCTGCGTTGAGCATCTGGGATTGACTTTTGCGCTCTCGCCACCAAGAAAGAAGAGTACTGGCGACAAAAATACTTGAATATGCACCCATTGTAAATCCAATAATTAAGGCAAGGGCGAAGTTTCTCAGGGTTTCGCCACCAAATAGAAACAGGGAAAATAATGTTAGCAAAACCGTTAACGTGGTATTAATCGATCGCGTTAAAGTTTGATTGATTGCATCATCAATAACTTTGTCAATGCGATCGTTAGGATGTAGATTCAGTATTTCCCGAATGCGATCGTAGATGACCACGGTATCTGTTACCGAGAAACCAGTAATAGTCAAAATAGCAACCACGAAAAGGCTATCAACTTCAATACCTACTACTAATCCTAAGATGGAGAAAAGACCCAGTGTAATCAAAAGATCATGGAACAAAGCAATAATTGCAATTACCGCATAGTCCACTTTGAACCGCACACTTAAATAGATAACGATCCCAGCAAAGGAGACAACCAGAGCTAATAACCCTTGAGAAAATAGCTGACGACCAAGTGTTGGGCCAACGGTATCAATTTGAGTGGCTTTTGGGTTAAAGACTCCAATTTTTTTACTTAAAGCTGTTTGCAATTGAGTGCGTTGATCGACATTTAATGTCTTTGTACGAATCGATACTCCCTGTTGTTTTTGACCAACAACTTGGATGCTACTATTATTTAGCTTCTCGGCGTCAACTACTTCTCTAACATCAGAAATATCAATCGGTTGACTACAGGTATTTGGTTGTGTACAATCACGTTCAAATTGTAGTCGCGTACCACCAACAAAATCTAAACTAGGACGTAGTGGTGCGCCTAATTGTTGCCAAGAAATCACCATCGCCACAATGCTAACGATTATTAGCACGGCAGAAGTTGTCCACCAAAATCTCCGACGTTTGATGACACTAAATTTCATGACTGCACCTCCGCACCAGGCTTAATTGACGTTGAGAGATTAGGACAAAACAACTCTGGCTTACGCAAGTTGGGAAATCCCAATGTTAAAAATAGCAGTGTGCGACTACAAGTAATGGCAGTAAACAAATTTACCCCTAACCCTAGTGCCAATGTTAAAGCAAAGCCTTTAACTAAACCTGCTCCTAAGAAAAACAGTGCTGCACAAGAAATTAATGATGTGACATGACTATCTAAAATGCTTGACCAAGCTCGGTAGAATCCTGACTCTATAGAACGATATAAACTTTTACCAGCACGTAGTTCTTCACGGGTGCGCTCAAAAATCAATACGTTAGCATCAACTGCCATGCCGATACTAAGGATAAACCCAGCAATACCGGGGAGAGTTAATGTAATGCCTAGCAAAGCGAAGGTGGCATAGGTCAATAGCGCATAGATAATCAAAGAAAAGTCGGCAATTAACCCTGGTAATCGGTAGTAAACTAACATAAAAACTAATACTAACAGCAATCCGCCAATACCAGCGTAAATACTGCGTTGAATACTATCTTTACCTAAAGTTGCGCCGACGGTACGGTTTTCAACTATTTCTACTGGTACGGGTAATGCCCCACCGCGTAGTTGCACGCCTAAGTCATTGGCTTGTTGAGCGGTAAACCGTCCTGTAATCACAGCAGAGCCACCAGTAATACCTGTGGCGGCAAATTCTATACCCACGGTAGGAGCGCTAATAACTTCATTGTCTAGAAAAACACCAATGCTACGCCCAGTCCCAGCGAGCATTTTCGTCAAATTGGCAAACAGTTCGCCACCCTTTTGGTCGAAGCGAATGGCAACATTCCAGTTGTTACCTTGAGTGGGTTCACCATAGGCATCCTTGAGGTATTTGCCAATTAGCGGTGGATTGGTGCTTTCAAACAATTCTGCGATCGCTTGATTATTTTTTTGCAAATCTTCTTGATTCTTGACAATTGCTGCTTTGTCTGAACTCTTTCTCAACTCTTCTTGCTTGCCTTTCAATTCGGCTCTAGATGCTTGAAAAGCCAGCAGTTGAGTTTCTGTATTCGGCTTTTGGGTACGAAATTCTAACTTCGCCGTACCCCCTAGCACCCGTTCAGCTTGCTCTGGATCGTTGACTCCTGGTAGTTGCACCAAGATTTTATCTGAACTGACTGTTTGGATGACTGGCTCAGAAACACCCAGACCATTAATCCGACCTTCGACAACTTTCTTTACACCTTCCAATTCTCGGTCGGTGATTTTGGGAATTTCTGGTGATGGTTTCACCTGAATTGTGAGCTGTGAGCCTCCGCGCAAATCCAGCCCAAGAGGTATCGGAATTGTGGCAATCACCGTAATAGCGGCGATTATCAGGACTAAAATCAAAATTAATAGCGATCGCTGTCTTTGCATACCATAACTCGCAACTGACAAACGCTATAATAACGTTCTTTTGGAGAGTTGGGAGTTGGGAGTTGGGAGTTGGGAGTTGGGAGTTGGGAGTTAGGAGTTGGGAGTTGGGAGTTAGGAGTTGTAAATTCAAGATTCAATTCTTAACTCCTCACTCCTAACTTTTAACTCCTAACTTTTAGACTCGCAACGCTACCATTTTTTCCACAGCTTCCACTATTTGCTCTGGTTGGATGATTGTTAGTCGTTCCAAGTTACCGTTGTAAGGCGTGGGGATATCTTGGGAAGAAAGGCGTAGTACTGGCGCATCTAATTCATCAAATAAGCGATCGTTTATTGAGGCGATGACTTCTGCTCCAATACCCGCAGTTCGCATGGATTCTTCCACAACAATGACTTTATGGGTTTTACGTACTGATGCGCCAATAGTATCAAAATCTAATGGTTTCAGGGAGATTAAATCAATAACTTCTGGATCGTATCCTTGTTTTTCAAGAGTTTTTACCGCTTGTAGCACATGATGCCGCATCCGGGAGTAAGTGATAATTGTGACATCTTTTCCTTGACGCACAACTTCTGCTTTATCTAGGGGTAGTAAATATTCTTCTTCTGGTAAATCTTCTTTCAAGTTGTAAAGCAGAACGTGTTCAAAGAATAACACGGGGTTATCATCGCGGATAGCCGATTTCAGTAGTCCTTTGGCGTTTCTTGGTGTGGAGCAGGCAACAATTTTTAACCCTGGCACAGCTTGGAAGTAAGTTTCTAGTCGCTGCGAATGTTCTGCACCTAGCTGCCTACCTACACCGCCAGGGCCGCGAATTACCATTGGAATTTTAAAGTTACCGCCAGAAGTATAGCGCAACATCCCAGCATTGTTGGATATTTGATTGAAGGCGAGCAGTAAAAAGCCCATATTCATGCCTTCAATGATCGGACGTAACCCAGTCATTGCGGCTCCCACTGCCATGCCGGTAAAGCTATTTTCAGCGATAGGGGTGTCTAAAATGCGGAGTTCGCCATATTTTTGGTACAGGTCTTTGGTAACTTTATAGGAACCGCCGTAGTGTCCGACATCTTCACCGAGAACAAATACGCTCGAATCACGCGCCATTTCTTCATCAATGGCTTCCCGTAAGGCGTTGAAGAATAGTGTTTCTGCCATTTAGACCTTTTTTGTACGATTATGGTTATAGAATTTTATCGTGCTGCTGTCGCAAATACGGTGAGCGATCGCACTAGTTAGAGATTAGGTTGTTTAAACTAACCGTCCATAGCATAGAGCGAGTAATTCCCATAACTATATCAAAGCTATTTTATTTGGATTTTATCGGTTTTAGGAGCTTGATGAGCGATCGCCTCTCACTCTAGCAAAAGCGGCTGATTTATTTATGTAATAAAATTTATATTCAATGTATAAGATATGCTTAAAACCTCACGGTTGAAAGATACCAACTTAACTGAAATTTACCCCAGAGGAAAAAATCTGTTATGGCAATAATTTAAATATGCCTATTGTAGAACAATTGAAAACGTTGTTTATCTTAAGTTTGTGGGCTACTAAAATGTATTTGCCTGTGTTTTTAGTCCGAATCGATGAACGAACAAAAAATCTTGTAATTATCGCTGGTGAGGAAAATGAAATTCTAATTTACCTAGATGGGAAGTGGAGATATAGCGGTTCTCATTTATGTGAGGTAGATCGGTAGGGGCTTGTCTAAGACAAGCCCCTACACCTGGCGATATAATTAGGACTTACGCAAAATGACCAAAAAACGAACCGCAGAGGACGCAGAGAACACAGAGGAATAAGAGTTTGAGAGAGTTTTTGCGTAAATCCTGATAATGTTGTACCGCATCTGAATGGGAACCGCATAATTCTACCAAACCCCTGGCACGCGATCGCTATCCCCATAACACCCACTCGAAAAGTTTTTGACGATATATCCAAAGTTGCGTAGGCTAGCAAAAACCGCAAGCATCGCAGTTACTATCAAGATTGATAGACCTACTGTACTAAAGACAAAAATGAAGCAAACAACACAATTCACTGCTATCATTGAGCGCGAAAGGGATGGCTATGTATCCCTGTGTCCCGAACTCGATATCGCCAGCCAAGGTGACACAATTGAAGAAGCACGGAATAACCTAATTGAGGCATTAGAATTATTCTTTGAGACAGCAGATCCTTCTGAAATTCAGGAAAGGCTGCACACAGAAGTTTTTGTTACACGCTTAGAGGTAAATATTGGGTAAACTGCGTGTTCTTTCTGCTAGAGAAGTCTGCCGCATTCTGGAAGAGAACGGCTTTGTACAAGTGCGCCAGCGTGGTAGTCACATTATTATGCAGATGCAAACCGAAGACTCAACAATTACTGTTCCTGTCCCTAATTACGAAGAGTTACGCATCGGTACTTTGCGATCTATTATTCGTCAGTCAGGATTACCTCGTGTTTTATTTGAAGTTACTTAAACCGAAAAAGTCTTTTTAGCCTTATATTGAACTTGCGTAGGCGTAGCCCAACCCAGGCATCGCACTAGCCATAAACAAAGAATCTCACGCCCAAACACTAAAACACAACTCTGCGTCTTTGCGCCTCTGCGTGAGATTTCCCACTAAATTAGTATTCAATAAGCCTAGCCTACTTTAACCATCGCGCCGCATCTTTAGCATGATAAGTCAAAATTAAGTCTGCACCAGCCCGTTTAAACCCAGTTAAAGTTTCCAAAACCACCCGTTCTTCATCAATCCAACCATTGAGAGCCGCAGCTTTCACCATCGCATACTCACCAGAAACATTGTAAGCCGCAACTGGTAAGTTACTCGCTTCCTTCACCCGCCAGATAATATCCATGTATGCCAAGGCTGGCTTAACCATGAGCATATCAGCACCTTCGGCAATATCTAATTCAATTTCTTTAATTGCTTCGCGGGCGTTACCTGGGTCCATTTGATAAGTTCTTCTGTCGCCAAATTGCGGTGTCGAGTCTGCTGCATCCCGAAATGGGCCATAATAACCCGAAGCATACTTAGCAGCATAAGACATGATCGGCGTATCTTGAAATCCGGCTTCATCCAAACCCTGACGAATTGCTTGGACAAAGCCATCCATCATCCCAGAAGGGGCGATGATATCAGCACCGGCTTTCGCTTGAGAAACTGCTGTTTTTTTCAACAGTTCTAAAGTTGGGTCATTTAAAACTCGTCCCGTTAAATCACCAACTTGTAAATAACCACAATGACCATGACTGGTATACTCACATAAACAAGTATCGGCAATTACAATCAAATCTGGCACTGCTGCTTTTACCGCAGTCGCCGCTTTTTGGACGATACCGCAATCATGCCATGCGCCAGTGGCTTCTACATCTTTATCAGCCGGAATCCCAAATAGAATAATCGAAGGAATTCCTAAGTCGTAAGCTTCTTTTGCCTCTTCGACAATTTTATCTACCGAAAGTTGGTAGACTCCGGGCATGGATTTTACTTCGTTAGCGATTCCCTCACCCGGTACGGCAAATAATGGGTAGATTAAATCGCTTGTTGTTAAAACAGTTTCACGAACCATCCGGCGCAGTTGGGGATGGGTACGCAGACGACGGGGGCGATGTGTAGGAAACATAAAATTTTATGAAGAAAACAACGCAAATGGACACAAAATAAAGCGTCACAAAAGCAGGCTAAAATTTTCCTGCCGTCAGACAGACTACAAACAGTGCTTAACTGTCCTTTGCCCTACTCTTAATCAAGTTGTGGGGCAATTTTGTATTCTACAGCTTGGTTGCATCTATCCGACGGACTGGAAAAAAAACAACATAGTAAGCAATTCACGGATTGAAAATGATAAGGCTGTCTGTTGGTATCGTGGGGAACTGAGGGTTGAAATTTAAACGCAAAGTGGAGGCAGCGCGTTGCGGTGAATCCAGCGCTGTAGGCGGGTTTCCCGCCGTAGGTGACTGGTTCTCCCGTTGGGGGGTTCCCCCCGTTGTAGCGACTGCTGTCGTGCAGAGGTAAACGCAAAGGCACGCAGAGAATTGGCTACTAAGTGGTAGCAAAGAACTGACAATTACCAATGACTTTATACCCCATGCCCCATGCCCAATGATAATTTGTGTTAAAAAACCCGGAATATATAAGGATAACGGAAGGGGACATCAGGATTGTTGAAAACTCCGATGAGCGCCCAAATTGTTAATCCCCAGTGCAATAGATATCCCAGACCGGCTAGTGGCCCCAGCAATAATAGAGGTAACACCAACCAACCGACTAGAAAAAATAGCGCTGCCAGAATTCCTCCATAAAGCCAGACATTAAAGTGAAAATTGATGGATTCTCTGGCGTTTTCTTTAACAACCGGATCATCAGATACGAGCAGGATGGCAATAGGTATACCTACAGATATCACCGTTGTACTGAAAAAAATCGCCCCATGAGATAAGACGGATAGAAGCTTTCGCTTATCTGTGTCGTACATTGCTTTCTCCTATTTATTCAAATTGTTGGTTATACTACGACCCTATCACGAGCATCCTTGTCTTAAGATTAAAAGACTTGCCAGAGTAAAAAAAAATTAAGCTAGCTAACAAACAAATACATTTATGTCTACTGAACTTCAGTCTGAACTTATTCAAGCAGTTCAACTTCGCCGCAACTTTGCGATTATTTCTCACCCTGATGCGGGTAAAACTACACTAACAGAAAAACTACTCTTGTACGGAGGGGCAATTCACGAAGCTGGGGCGGTTAAGGCCAGACGCGCACAGCGTAAGGCTACCTCTGACTGGATGGCGATGGAGCAACAACGGGGTATTTCTATTACTTCTACGGTGTTGCAATTTGAATACCGGGACTGTCAGATAAATTTATTAGATACTCCCGGACACCAAGATTTCAGTGAAGATACTTATCGCACCCTCGCCGCCGCCGATAATGCAGTGATGTTGATTGATGCGGCAAAAGGTTTGGAACCCCAAACTCGCAAATTGTTTGAAGTGTGCAAGTTGCGGGGTATCCCCATTTTTACATTTATCAACAAGCTCGATCGCCCCGGAAGAGAACCTCTGGAACTTTTGGATGAAATTGAGCAAGAATTGGGATTGCAAACCTATGCAGTCAACTGGCCGATTGGGATGGGCGATCGCTTTAAAGGTGTTTTTGACCGGCACAAGCAACAAATTCACCTGTTTGAACGCAGCGCCCACGGCAGCCGAGAAGCCCGTGATACCGTAGTCGAATTAACTGATCCGAGAATAGAAGATCAGCTAGAACAAAGCCTGTACTATCAACTAAAAAATGATTTAGAACTCTTAGAAGGAGTTGGGCCAGAGTTAGATTTGCACCTGGTACACCTCGGCAAAATGACGCCTGTGTTCTTTGGTAGCGCTATGACTAACTTTGGGGTAGAGTTATTCCTCAAGTATTTCCTCGACTATGCCCTCAAACCCGGTTCTCATTACAGCAGTGTTGGCGAACTTCCCCCTACATACCCGGAATTTTCGGGGTTTGTTTTCAAACTGCAAGCGAATATGGACCCGAAACACCGCGATCGCGTCGCATTTATCCGGGTTTGCACTGGTAAGTTTGAAAAAGATATGATGGTGAATCACGCCCGCATTGGTAAACCCATCCGTCTGTCTCGCCCGCAAAAACTCTTTGCTCAAGAGCGAGAATCGATTGATGTGGCTTATCCTGGCGATGTGATCGGTTTAAACAATCCTGGTGTTTTTGCGATCGGAGATACAATTTACACGGGACAAAAGCTCGAATATGAAGGAATTCCGTATTTTTCGCCGGAACTGTTCGCATCTTTGAGGAATCCCAACCCCTCGAAGTCTAAACAATTCCAAAAAGGCGTTGCGGAATTACGAGAAGAAGGTGCTGTACAAATTATGTATTCAACTGATGAAGCCAAGCGCGATCCAATTTTGGCGGCGGTGGGTCAGTTGCAATTTGAAGTAGTGCAGTTTCGCTTACAAAATGAGTATGGTGTAGAAACCATATTAGACTTATTGCCCTACACTGTCGCCCGTTGGGTTGAGGGTGGTTGGGAAGCATTAGAAAAAGTGGGACGAATATTCAATACCACTACAGTTAAAGATAGTATGGGCCGCCCAGTGTTGCTATTCCGCAACGAATGGAATTGTCAACAATTACTGGGCGACCATCCAGAGTTAAAATTAAGCGCGATCGCTCCAGTATTTTCTAGTCAACAACCAGTGGAGGAATAATTCACTTGACTACGAATTTTAGATTTTAGATTTTAGATTTTAGATTTTATATCTCAATTTAAAATCCTTGATCCAAGTAACCTTGTGGTTAGGGTCAATCCAAAATCCCAAATCCCAAATCCAAAATTGGTTGACAAGCAAAACTTGGGCGCGGTTGAGTTCCACGGCATCCGAGGTTCGCGCTTTTGCACAAACGTGGATCACTTAGAAGAGATTGGAGTGCCAGAATTTGTATGCCTTCACATGCCAAACCGTCTTTGGAGGCTGGTTTAGTTGCCCTCAAGCAAGGAAATTACCAAACAGCGATCGCTCAACTAGAACCTATTGCTAGTAGTCATAATGGTACTGCTAGCTTACAAGCCCAGGTTGCTTTAGTGATGGCTTATGCACGGATTGGAGAAGCCTCCAAAGCGATCGCTATTTCTCAGAATCTCATTGAGAGTAACAATTCGCAAGTTCAAGAGTGGGCAACACGCGCACTCGAACACCTGACAAAACGTCAAAAACGCGATCGAGAATCAAAAAATGTCGAAACTGGATTTGTTGCTTTTGATAATTCAACCCCAGATTCAACCCCAGCTACTCCCCCAGAAACTCCGACATTAGAGGAACCAAAAGAGCAAGTAATAGAAACCAAAACCGACGACACCCCGCCGATGGTGCCACTACCTAAACTCAAAGCTACAGTAGCGACACCATTGCCAGCAGCAGCATCTGTACCCTTAAGCGGTTTTATGGGTTCTGTTACCCGCACCCAAGCGAAATTATTCGGCGTTATTTATTGGCGACAAGCACAACGCGCCAGAGCATGGCAACCCCTACGCAAACCGAAATTAATCCCTTTGCGGTTGCTAACAGCAGGAACATTCATTGCTCTATTTTGGGTGATGCGAGAAATGCTCAAGTTAGCAATGGGATTCATCAACCAGACTTTAGTTAAACTACCTTATGTGGAGCCGTTGCAGCTTTTATACCGCGACCCTACTAAATTGTTGCTAATAGTATTGGTGATTTTGCTTGGAGTATCACCTTGGTTGCTGGATCTGCTACTAGCGAAGTTGTATGGTCAGCGAGAATTTTCCAAAGATGTATTGAATGCCCATAGCCGCGAAGCTGTTCGGGTGCTACAACGTTGTTCCCAACAACGGCATTGGCCTTTACCCAAACTGCGGATTTTACCAATGGCTGCACCAATTATCCTGACTTATGGTAGTTTACCACGTAATGCCAGGATTGTTGTAAGTCAGGGGTTATTAGAGCAATTGGCAGATGATGAAATCGCCATTATCTACGCCACGCAGCTAGGGCATATTGCTCACTGGGATTTTGCTGTGATGTCTTTGTTGCTGCTGGTGACACTACCGATTCATCAGCTATATCAGCAAGTGTCGAACTGGGGAGACAAAATATCAGGGATTTGGCGCTATCCGATGACAATTCTGGCTAGTATCGTCTATGGAGTTTGGTGTTTGCTGACTGGAACTGGATTATGGTTGTCACGGTTGCGGCTTTATTATAGCGATCGCGTCGCCTCTGAAATTACTGGTAATCCCAATGCCCTGATTCGCGCTTTACTCAAAATCGCCATTGGCATTGCAGCTGATATCCAAAAAGAAGAAGAGACAAGTTGGCAACTAGAAAGCTTAAATCTCCTGACACCAGTAAGCCACCAACAGAGCCTTTCTTTAGGCACTATTGCCAGTAATTTATCTTTTGAATCATTTTTGAAGTGGGATACTGCCAATCCCTATCGCCGATGGTTTACAATTAATAATAGTCATCCCCTAATGGGCGATCGCATCGAACGCCTCTGCGAAATAGCCCGTCACTGGCATCTAGACACCGAACTACATTTTGCAAGCGTTCCATCAAAAGTTCAGCGTCAGTCTTTCTTATTACAAATCGCTCCTTGGTTGGGAATTCCTCTAGGGGTTCTGTTTGCAGCTTTCGTCTGGCTAACCTGGCAACTAGCATTCGCACTCAAGTTTTTAAATCTAAAGTGGATATATGAAGATTGGTCTTTCATTACAGGCTGCCTTCTAATTGGCTTTAGCATCGGTACACTGATGCGGATTAATTCTTTCTTCCCCGATATTAAACCTGCCACTCTGCAAACTGACGATTACCTACCTAACCTGTTAGCTGACCCTGACGCGTTACCAATTGATAGCATCAGCGTGCGTCTTGTGGGCAAATTATTAGGTCGTCAAGGCACTAGCAACTCCCTAGCGCAAGATTTAATCCTTCAATCCAGCGCAGGTTTAGTCAAATTACACCACATTTCTTGGCTAGGACAGCCAGTCAATCACCAGGATCTAATTGGTCGGCAAATTATTGTCACAGGTTGGTTTAGGCGAGGAGCAACACCTTGGATCGACATCCAAACCCTGGAAACCCAAAGTGGTAAAACCATTCATAGCCCTCATCCCATTTGGTCTACTTTTTTAGCAGTTGCAGCACAGGCTTGGGGCGCATACATTTTTCTCACTGGTTAGTCATTGGTCATTGGTCATTAGAAAAAGACAAGGCACAAAGGACAAATCGGAATGTAAACAAAAGTTGCAGGTTATTTTTCAAAGTGTTACATTTATTTACACAAACAATAGCAACCGACATAACTCAGTATTACAGCTTAGTTGTGAATTCGGATGCTTTTCCCCCCGCTCCATACCTTTTTATCCTTCTAACACAGCAGGAAATTAACCAGCCACTGGCTGGTTTTTGTTTCAAAATATGCTCGGTTGAATAAAAAAATGTGTTTTATGTTACGATGCAGTAATACTAAGGTCAGAAATGTATGCGCTAAACTAGCTACGTAGAAAATACCGTGGTAATGTAAGGAATGGTATTTGATTCTGCGAAAAAAGGCATGGAAGAAAGCGTGTACTTTAGCAGACAATAGGCTATTAAATTTACAATTCTTAGAATTAAGGTGTTATTAGCTCACTATAGTGTGGGCGTTTAGATTAAACAAGCTTGATCCCGACGAAAAACTGTATTGTTGTATAGGTTGACAGTTTCGAGCAAAAAAATTGGTTGATGGCAGTCTTGGTCAATAGCATCTATTTAATTAAAAGCCAAAGCCAAGTGATTGTTTTCTTGCCTTGCCATGTTCATTCAACTCTGGAGGTATAGTTCATGTCCATTCGCCTATATATAGGTAATTTGCCTAAAGAAGAAATAGATCGTCAGGATCTGCAAGCAGTTTTTGCAGCAGAAGGTGATGCTGTAACTACTAAATTAATTAAAGACCGTAAAACTGGCAAATGCCGTGGTTTCGGTTTTCTTACAGTCAACAACGACGAGCAAGCTGACGAAATTATTGAAAAATATAATGGTCAGATGTTCAAAGAGACTCCGATTAAGCTAGAGAAGGCATTACCTCGGACAAAAGGTGATGAGGGCGAGGAGCAACCTCCAAAACCAGTTATTGCTGCTGCTAGTAGTACCCCCACTCCTATGCCTACCAGAGAAGGCAGCCGCCGCGAGAAAAGCTCTAAGAAGCCCCGCCGTGGCTCAGGTGGCGGCGGCGGTTCTCGTGAAAACAACACCACAACCACCGATTCAGACGCTATTCGTCCAGATCCTCGTTGGGCTTCGGAATTAGAAAAGCTGAAGCAGATGCTAGCTGCACAAACTACGAATTAATCTCTAAGGGAGAGAAATTAAAAATTAAAAATCAGAATTTTTTTTTGATTTTTAATTTTTAATATTACTTAGCTGCTTAGTTAAAAACTAATTGCAGCTAATTTTGTAAGTGCGTAGGCGCAGTCCACCGTACATTGATGTCAACTTAAGTAAGCTAGAAATCGCTTATCCGTTGGCTTCTACGCCCGCCTAGAAATGAATTTCAAGGCTAATAGCCAAAGTCTACTGAAGTAGAGTAAAGATTTTACAGATTATTTAGTCATTAAGAAATGACTTGAGCTATAAGAGAAGGAATCATTTCACCTACTTACGTAATAGCAGTAAGTATATACTGAGACAATAGTAATTTAAATAGAGTTACTATAAGAGCTTGCTTATAAAAAAATTAAGTTTTTGTGATTAGGCGCATTGAAAAACCTGACTGAAAGTGAATGCGATGCCTACGGTATTCTCTGCGCCTACGCAGTAATTGTCTAGATTTGACATGTTATAGCTAGCTGATATGCCAAGGTGAATCGTAGGCACAAAGGCGCACAGAATACCGTAGGCATCGCTAAGCAAGATAATCTACACTCAAAGTGATACCGATCGTTTGCAGCTTCTGTTATGTCCTCAACTCTAGATTCTTTGCCACCTGCGCTCGCTAAAATTGTCCAGCGCTTTCAACGCGCTTCCGAACCAAAGCGACGTTACGAACAGCTAATCTGGTATGCTCAGAAGCTCAATGAGTTCCCAGAAGCTGGAAAATTACCCGAAAATAAAGTTCCTGGTTGCGTGTCTCAAGTTTATATCACCGCAGCCTTGGATGATGGTAAGGTTGTGTTTCAGGGCGATTCCGATTCTCAGTTAACCAAAGGATTAGTCGGGCTTCTGGTTGAAGGATTACATGGACTAACGCCAAGTGAGATTGTCCAGCTTACTCCAGATTTTATTCAGGAAACAGGTTTAAATGTTAGCCTGACACCTTCCCGTGCTAATGGATTTTACAACATTTTCAAAACCATGCAAAAAAAAGCATTGGAATCTAAAATTGGTCATTAGTCATTGGTCATTGGTCATTAGCAAAGGACAAATGACAAAGGACAACTGACAAATAAGGTACAACTACCAAAATTTAGTCTAATGTCAACAAATTTATTATCTACTTCTGCTGCTATTGGCTTTGGTGGAGTAGTTCAAGAATATCTCTGGAATTGGGAAAATCAGCAATTGCGCGTTGTTTATGAAACCCTTGGTAAAGGTTCACCGCTATTGCTGTTACCATCTTTCAGCACTGTTTCAACGCGCTTGGAAATGGGCGAACTTGCTAAGTTACTAGCTCCCCATTTTCAAGTTGTAGCCGTAGACTGGCCTGGTTTTGGTGAATCTTCTCGCCCTAGTTTGAATTACCGACCAGAAATATATCAGCAATTTCTGGAAGATTTTGTCAAATCTATTTTTAATACTCCTATTACTGCGATCGCGGCTGGTCATGCTGCTAGTTATGTTTTACAATTAGCTGTAAAACAACCTGCTACTTTCTCACGAATTTTGTTGTTAGCTCCTACTTGGCGTGGGCCTTTACCAACAATGGGAGCGAGTCAGCAAATAGCTGGCATGGTAAGAGAATTGGTGCGATCGCCTATACTTGGTCAAGCTCTCTACAAACTCAACACTACCCAATCTTTCTTAAGTTTTATGTACCGCCGTCATGTCTTTACTGACGCGGCTAAAATTACACCCAGTTTCATTGAGAAAAAATGGCACACAACTCAACAACCAGGAGCGCGATTTGCATCTGCTGCTTTTGTAACTGGTAATCTCGATGCTGTACGCGAACAATCTGATTTTCTGGGACTTGTGCAATTTTTAAGTGTACCGCTCATGGTAGTAATTGGGGAATCTAGCCCTCCCAAATCACGAGAAGAAATGAACGCTTTAGTAGCATTACCAGGAGTGAAAAGCGTTGTTATTCCCGGTTCTTTGGGACTGCATGAAGAATACCCAGGAGTTGTTTTAGAAGCAGTTCAAGATTTTTTGTTCTCTTGAGAAAATTAAATCTTGGTGCAAGATTAAGATTAGTTCAAGCTACGCCAACTTGTGAATAGACCTCTTGCACCAATACAAAATTTGCCCTCATCCCCCAACCCCTTCTCCCAATTTTGGGAGAAGGGGAGCCTATTTCAAAGTCCCTCTCCCAAGCTTGGGAGAGGGATTTAGGGAGAGGGCAAGGATTGATTCAAGAAGTCTAATATAGATTACTTATTATAGATGCATAAAAATAAAATGTTTCTTGATTAAATTATGTGATGATTTTGCTGAAAGCCAAAATAACAGCAAGTTAGCACAAAAATATAAAAAGATTTATGATATGTGATAATGATTATCCATAAGGTGAGACAAGAGGAATTTAGAGTATGGTGGCTGACGTAATCAACAATTCAGTTCCCGTTACTGTTCTTACAGGCTATTTGGGAGCAGGTAAAACGACTCTACTCAATCACATCCTCACCTACGAACACGGCAAAAAAGTTGCTGTGATTGTGAATGAATTTGGGGAAGTGGGTATTGATAATCAATTGATTATCGATGCAGATGAAGAAATTTTTGAAATGAACAATGGCTGTATCTGTTGTACAGTACGCGGCGATTTAATTCGGATCATTGGCAACTTGATGAAGCGGCGCGATAAATTTGACCATTTAGTAATTGAAACAACTGGATTAGCCGATCCAGCCCCAGTGATTCAGACATTTTTTGTGGATGAAGATTTGCAAAGTCAACTGTCTTTAGATGCAGTGGTGACTGTTGTAGATGCCAAGCACATCTCGCAGCACTGGGATGCAGACGAAGCCCAAGAACAGATTGCCTTTGCCGATGTAATTTTACTTAATAAAACAGATTTAGTAGCGCCAGAAGAGTTGGATGAATTAGAAAAAAGGATTCGGGCGATGAATGCGATCGCAAAAATCTACCGTACCCAAAATTCTGAACTAGAGATGGATGCTTTATTAGGTGTAAAAGCCTTTGATTTAGATCGTGCATTAGAAATTGATCCAGATTTCTTAGGCGAAGATGCCCACGTACACGATGAAACAGTCTTTTCTGTAGCTTTAGTAGAAGCAGGTGCAGTCGATGGAGAAAAATTAAACACTTGGATTTCGGAGTTATTGCGTACCCAAGGCCCAGATATATTTCGGATGAAAGGCATTTTAAATATTGCTGGAGAAGATAATAGATTTGTCTTTCAAGGAGTCCACATGATATTTGATGGCAAACCCGATCGCCCCTGGAAACCAAGCGAAACCCCCAAAAACGAACTAGTATTCATCGGCCGCAACCTTGATGCAGCCCAACTCAAGCAAGATTTTCTCGCTTGTCTAGCATAAAAAGTGAGTTAGGAGTGATGAGTGAGGAGTGAGGAATTATGAGTTAGGAGTCATGAGTCATGAGTTAGGAGTTAGGAGTCATGAGTTAGGAGTCATGAGTCATGAGTGATGATTTAAAAATTCCTAACTCCAAACTTCAAACTCCAAACTCCAAACTTTTAACTCCTAACTTTTAACTCCTAACTTTTAACTCCTAACTCCTAACTTTTAACTCCTAACTCCTAACTTTTAACTCCTAACTCCTAACTCCTAACTTTTAACTTTTAACTTCTGTATAAAATATGAACTCCACGACCAGCAAATCTAAGGAATTTGAACAACACTATTCGGGGACACTTTCAGATTATGTAACTGCGATCGCTTGGTCGCCACAAGGTAAAACTTTAGCAGCAACCTCCGCCGCCGGGGAAGTAGTTCTGTGGAATGATGGCGAACTCACAAGTTTACAAACTAGTAACGGTAAATCAGTAGACTGTCTAGCTTTTTCACCAGATGGAAAATTTTTAGCCGTTGGTGGACAAGATGGACAGGTGAAAATTTGGCGCGATACTGAATTAATCGCCACTTTAGAAAATGCCCCCGCATGGGTTGACAAGCTAGCTTGGAATTATACCAGTAACCAACTAGCTTTTAGTTTGGGGCGTTACGTCCAAGTTTGGGATGCAGATACTCATGAAATTGTTGTAACGCTGAATTTCGATAACTCTTCAGTATTGGGGATAGATTGGCGCATTGATGGACAATACTTAGCCATTAGTGGTTATAAAGGAGTCAAAATTTGGCATAGTCAAAACTGGGACGAAGAACCATACAACCTAGATATGACTACTGTCAGTGTAGCGATGGCTTGGTCGCCCGATGGCAAATTCCTCGCTTCTGGCAACATGGATCGTAGTGTCACCGTTTTAGAATGGAACAACCCCGACCCTTGGGTGATGCGTGGCTTCCCTGGTAAAATTCGCCAATTGGCATGGTCAGAAGCTATGACTAAACTGGGTGCGCCAATACTGGCATCTTCTAGCGTTGAAGGTATTGTAGTATGGGAAAAGTTAGAGGATGATTCTTTAGGTTGGGAAGCGCGAGTATTAACTAATCATGTGGGTGTGATTAATGCGATCGCCTTTGCACCGAAAAGCTTCCTGCTCGCTTCTGCTGCTGCTGACGGCTGGTTATGTTTGTGGAATAAAGCCAAAGAAGTATCCCAAATTATCACAGGTGTCTCAGGAGGATTTTCTACCCTAGCTTGGCATCCCCAAGGTAAGTTACTGGCCGCAGGGGGTGAACAGGGTGAATTAGTTGTATGGTCAAAGGTTTTGCGGGGTCAAGGATTTGGGCGTAGTTAAAATAATTCGTAATTCGTAATTCGTAATTCGTAATTAAAGACTGTTACATGAAGGTATTTATACACAGAGAGTAAGGGGCGACAGGTATAGATATTAGCGTTAGCTCTCCCTTTGGGAGAAGGGTAATTAAATCCAAAAATTACGAATTACGAATTATTAAAGTTGAAGCTCGGCAATTTATTAGCTATGCTGTATCAGCAAAGGTATCTTTGTGTGAATTATGAACATAATCAAACTGATTTTACTTGCCTGTCCCGCATTTCTGGTATCCATGCTGCTGGTAGTCAATCCAGCAAACGCATCCAGCCTGAAATCTGCGTATGCTACACAAGTTATGACGGTAGTATCTACACAGCAAATTCCTGATCTGGCAACACCACATTTGACTCAAACATCTAATCCGATTATTGATCAACTTGGTTGCAATTGTGCCAACTGCGTTCAGTCTAAATTTCAGTCTCTACAAGGCAAACTGCCATCAGTCGATTTTTAATAAACTTAGGAGTCATGAATATTGTAGGCACACAGCATTGCTCATTGGTGTCAACAAAAGCCTAGAAATAGCTTAACTGTTAGCTTCCTCACCCGCCCAGAAATAAATTTCTTTGGCTTTTAGCTAAAGTCTACTCAAGTAGACTAAATATTCCTAAAAATCTTTACTCTACTTCAGTAGACTTTAGCTATTAGCAAGGAACTTCAGTTCCTTGCGGGACATGACTTTTACGTTAAGTTGACACCTATGAGCATTGCCGTACCCTTATTAATTTTATGAGCTTTTTGTCCGTGGCGATCGCCTACGGCACGCACTAGTTGCGGCATCCTTATTTATGATATTCGTCTAAAGGTCGCACCTGAAAAACGAGGTAGGAAAGCTGTTAGGTAAATTCCTAGATACTGAGAAACCTGCTGGTAAGCCAGTGAAATTGGTGCAATCGCCATCTGCACCCAAGCTGTTAAGCTCTTGTTAAAAGAGCTAGTCTGGGGATTAGAAAACTTGCTAAAGTGAACGTAGAGTTAGCCTTAATGTCTAATCCCCAAAACCTATACATCTCATGGATTTTGCTAATATTGCATCCCAGCTAAACGCTGGAACGATTTTGCCAGAGGGGATTGTTATTCTCACCCTCTTGGGGGTTTTGATTGTTGATTTGATTTTGGGGCGTACATCCGCACGCTGGATTGGATATCTAGCGATCGCAGGTTTATTTGCTTCGATTGTCGCCCTATATTTTCAATGGGATGCTCCTAATCCCATCGGTTTTACCGGTAGCTTTAACGGTGATGACCTGAGTATCGTCTTTCGCGGTATTATCGCCTTGTCTGCGATCGCCACTATACTGATGTCAATTCGCTACGTTGAGCAGAGCGGCACCGCAATAGCCGAATTTATCGCTATTTTGCTGAGTGCGACTTTGGGAGGGATGTTTTTATCCGGGGCTAGTGAGTTGGTGATGATTTTCATCTCCCTAGAAACCCTGAGTATTTCCTCTTATCTATTGACAGGTTATACCAAGCGTGACCCCCGCTCCAATGAAGCGGCGCTGAAATACTTGTTAATTGGCGCTTCTAGTACAGCAGTATTTTTGTACGGTGTATCACTGCTGTATGGTTTATCTGGAGGACAAACAGAACTAAGTGCGATCGCTAATGGCATTGCCACAGCTAAAGTAGGACAATCTTTAGGTTTAGTGATTGCGTTGGTTTTTGCGATCGCAGGTATTGGCTTCAAAATCTCCGCAGCACCCTTCCACCAGTGGACACCAGACGTTTACGAAGGCGCTCCCACCCCAGTCATCGCCTTTTTATCAGTCGGTTCCAAAGCAGCTGGGTTTGCCCTAGCCATTCGCTTGCTGACAACAGCCTTCCCCCTTGTTGCTGAAGAGTGGAGATTTGTCTTCACTGCTCTAGCCGTTCTCAGCATGATTTTGGGTAACGTAGTCGCCCTAGCCCAAACCACCATGAAACGGATGTTAGCTTATTCATCCATTGCCCAAGCTGGGTTTGTGATGATTGGCTTGATTGCTGGTACACAAGCGGGCTATGCCAGTATGATATTTTACCTACTGGTTTACCTGTTCATGAACCTGTGCGGCTTTACCTGCATCATCCTGTTCTCACTGCGGACGGGAACCGACCAGATTGGCGAATACTCTGGTTTATATCAAAAAGACCCACTCTTAACACTGGGCTTGAGTATCTCCCTGCTTTCCTTGGGTGGTATTCCACCATTGGCTGGGTTTTTCGGCAAGATTTACTTATTCTGGGCTGGTTGGCAAGCAGGTCTTTATTGGTTAGTCTTGCTGGGCTTAGTTACCACCGTCGTCTCCATCTACTACTACATTCGTGTAGTTAAGATGATGGTAGTAAAAGAACCCCATGAAATGTCCGACTCGGTGAAGAATTATCCCCAAGTGCGTTGGGATTTGCCTGGGCTAAGACCTTTGCAAGTCGGGTTGGTGGTAACATTAATTGCCACATCTATAGCAGGGATTTTGTCAAATCCACTGTTTACATTGGCGAACAATTCCATCTCTAATACCCCAATTTTGCAAGCAACAATCAACACTAATGTAAAAGCAGAAAATCCACTGGTTTTACCAAAGTTAGATGCAGTTAGTCAGTCTCAACCTTCAGTTGATACCGCTAAGATTTAACCGAGTCTCAACCAAACTTTGTACTTAAAGACACGCCTGTTTGCTCATTAGCAGACAGGTCTTTCTCATATTTTCGTAAAAATACTAAATTAGTAATTAAATTTCATAAGAATGAGCTACAGGTATCCTAATTACAAATTCTGCACCTTTTCCTGGAACAGAAAAACAGCTAATTTGTCCCTGATGTTTTTCAACTATAGTTTGATAGCTTATAAATAATCCTAGTCCAGTACCTTTGCCCACTGCTTTAGTAGTGAAAAATGGATCAAATAGTTTTGAGTGAACTTCTTCATTTATCCCCAAACCATTATCAGCAATACTAACCATTATCCAATTTTCATCGATTATCTCAGTTTTAATTTCAATTTGGGGATTATTCATAGTTTGTGGATTTTCTGACCACTGACCATTGACCGCCGACGCCTCCAGCGCATCGATCGCATTAACAATAATATTCATAAATACCTGATTAAGTTGACCAGGGTAGCAAGTTACATTAGGTAGCTGACTATATTTTTTGATGACTTTGATTTCTGGGTACTCATGCCTAGCTTGCAGGCGATGCTCCAAAATCATTAAAGTATTATCAATGCCTTCATGGATATTAACTTTTTTAAGTTCTGCTTCATCCAGTCTGGAAAAGTTACGTAGAGATTTAACAATTTCCTGAATGCGCTGTGTTCCTACTTTCATTGACTGGAAGAGTTGAGTTATGTCTTGAATCAGAAAATCCAAGTCTATTTCTTTTACATACTCTTGGATTTCTGGAGGAGTATTTGGACAAAAATGTTGATAAGTTTGCACCAATTTTAGTAAATTCTGAGTGTATTCATGGGCGTGGTGAAGGTTTCCATGAATAAAACTGACGGGGTTATTAATTTCATGGGCAATACCAGCAACCATTTGTCCTAAACTAGACATTTTCTCAGCTAGGATAAGCTGAGTTTGGGTAAGTTGTAGTTCGTTTAGTGTTTCTTGTAAAGCAGTTGTACGTTCCTCAACCCGAATTTCTAGCTCTTGATTCACTTTCTTTAGTTCTTCCTCGGCCTGTTTACGTCTCTGAACTTCTTTTGCTAACTCATCAATTTTTTGGTTCAAAATAATGAAGTTACCGGTGGCTAAAGTTCTATTTTCTAAGCGTAAGAGAATTAAAGCTGAAGATTCAGGAGACCAAGGTTGAATAACTGCTCCTTGACTACGACATATTAACGTTTGTCCATCATTTTGTCGTAAAGTTAAGGAGCCAATAACCATTGCCCTGCTACTTGAACAAGCTTGCAGGTATTTTACAACATCATCAGCAGACTCAGTTACAAATTCAAAGAGCGTTCTTCCTTGCAGTTGCTGACGGCGGAACCCCAGCATATCTGCTACTGGTTGATTGGTAGCCAACAACAGACCATCACTACTCACTAAGAGTAAAGGTTCTGGTAAAACTCTAGCAAATTCAATAAATTGTTCAGGAGTCATGGGGATTCTAATTTCAGGGTTCGACTCTAATTTACATATCTGCACTCAAGCTTGTATCTTGGGGTTGATTTGATGGTAAAGGGTTTACACAGATTCTACTCCCCTAAAGTATTCTCGACCTTCTGCATCTTCTGCCTCTTCTGTAAGTTTTAAGTAAACAATAACTCTACATCCAGAACCACCCTGTGCTATGGTTTCTTGCAATTCTACTTTTGCATATCCCAGATTATTAGCTGCGATCGTTCCAAAAACGTTTGAAGTCATCATACACATGGCAGGGCGATTAACCACTTTTTCGGCAAATGGGCAGACACGATTGCCAAAAATAATTTTTTCTTCGTCCTGCTCAATCACATAAAAATCGCCTTGGATTCGTCTTTTTAAATCAATCAAGACATCAGCTACCTGCTGACGCGAAAGATTTGAGACTTCTAGGGCAGATTTGTAATCTTGGTTTAGCTGCGTAGCCATCCTTTCACCAACTACACTAATAAATCCAGAAGCTTCTTCTAAGCCAACTACATCCTGCAAAGTACCAGATAATTCTCTGATTAATGTACGTAAAAATATATCGCGTTCTAAAGAAAGATTAAGCGTAACCATTGAGTGGTTAAGTCCATTGGTCATAAATTTTGAGGACACAATTTGGGAACTACAGTTCTAGAGTTCCCCAAAATACATCTAAAATAACTGCTTAATCTTTTTCTTAAGAAAATTTGATTTTGCTTTTGTTTATAATAAATGGGAATGGTCAAAATACAGCAGTTTTATTTCGCATGAACAGGAGTTACGCAAATAATAGCCGCAACCCTTATTTTATTCTTATACCATTTCTTTGTGAGGCTGCGCCAAACCCTCTTAACTTCTTCTTTCTTTCTTTCTTTGTGTTCTTTGCGGACTTTGCGGTTCGTTTTTCTTTCTTGTACTTAAATATGGTTTAGCGCATCTTCATACAGAATTGGTATTAGGGCAATTTATTACGAATTATGAATCAAAAATTATCCGCTCACTATGGGCTGCTAGCAGATTGAACATTTATTTTTTCTAACATTAACTTGAATAATTAGTATATTTTTTAATTTAATAAATTGGAATGGTGATTATAAACTCAGAACCTTCCCCTAACACAGAATTTACTTTAAAAGTTCCTTTATGTTTTTGGACAATTATTTGATAGGCGATTGATAATCCTAATCCTGTTCCTTTTCCCACAGGTTTAGTTGTGAATAAATGGTCAAACATTTTTTGCTGAACATCAGATGATATACCCACGCCATTATCTTGAATCCGAATCATTGCGTGATTTGTATCTTCGATTAAAGCAGTATGAATTGTAATTTGATTGGGATTTACCTTGATTTTATCAAAACTCAGTCCATAGTTAGACTCTTCTAAAGCATCAATAGCATTTGCCAATAAATTCATAAATACCTGATTTAGTTGTCCTGGAAAACATTTTACCAGAGGCAATTCACCATAATTTTTAACTACTTGAATATTTGGACGAATCTTATTAGCTTTCAAACGGTGCTTGAGAATGATGAGAGTGCTTTCAATACCTTCGTGAAGGTTAAAAATAACTTTTTGTTCTGTATCTGCTCTAGAGAAAATTCGCAAGCTATCGCTAATGCTACAAATACGATCTGTGCCTTCTTTCATCGATGAAATTAGTTTAGGCAAATCCTCGCGCATATATTCAAGGTCAATCACTTCGATTGTTTTTTGAATTTCCTGAGATGCTTTAGGATAGGTCTGCTGATAAAGGTTTATCAGATGTAACAAATTCTCAATATACTCTTGAGCCGGAGTCAGATTACCTGCTATAAAGCTAACTGGGTTGTTAATTTCATGAGCTACATCTGCAACAAGGCTTCCCAAACTAGACATCTTATTCTGCATTATCTGAAGATTAAGAAGCATCATTTCTAGCTCATGGCTTCTTTCTTCTAAGTTATTTTGATATTCCTTTAATTCATCAATTACTGTCCTCAGCAAAAATTCTTTTTTTTTGTTTATATCTTCAAGTTTTATCCGGTCTGATTCAGAACGCTCCAATTGCTTTTGGATAATCCTATTCGCTTTTTTGAGTTCCTTAATTTCTTGTTGATAATCCACAATTTCCATCAGCTTCTACCGATTTCCCAAAATTAAAGTTACAAAAGTTTCATTGTGAAATTGCGTTTGGCTAATTCGATCTATAGGAGCAATCTCTCCATAAGAATAAAATCCACAGGCAGGTAAATAGCCAGCCAGACAAAGTTTTGTATTTTGGTATTCTTCTTGTGCTCTCGTACCAAGTATTTGCCGACGAGCTACACATGAAAAAAATAAAACAGCACTTGGTTCTGTGCCTGAATAATTATCTAAGGCATTCATGAATGATGCTTTTGAAGCTTCCAGAATATCTTCATAAGCTGCTTCTGAAATTTGAATAACTGCTTGATCGGGAATATCTCCAAAAAAGGTTATGCTACCAGATTCCTGATTGTAAGCAATAGGTGCTCTTATATAAAAATTTTCTCCATTCTGATCAAACACTGCTAGCGGATATTCCATTGAAGGAGGAAGCAAACCTAGATAATAATGATAAAAATTTAAAGCTGGCTTACCATCTATTTCATAGAGAATGTTTTTATCTACTTTAGTGACTTTGCTTGTTTGACCAATGGGATGCCAACCACTTGCAACAGCGTGAGAAAACAATATTGCGCCGGAAAAAAGCAGAATTGGTACAGAATCACTTAATACTTCTGTTTGAAAAAATTGATATGTATTTTGATATCTTGACTGATCGCCTGCCAAACCACCGAATATTGGCACATCTTGCCCAAGAGCTAGTTTTAAGCCATTCAATATAGACACACCACTAGTTGTGAGGCTCTCTGGGTGAGTTAAACATAGCTTTGGGGGTGCGGTACTTTTTGCTTTGGCTTGCTCGACAGCTTGTTTAGTTGCAGTAATTGGATCGTCTGAAACTTTACGTCCAACTCCTGCATAAATTTCAACTTCGTCTGAGCAAAATAACATTAAGGTGATTGAATCTTGCTGAAATTCTAAGACTGAAGATATTTCTCCATCTGTTGTTCCACCAATCAACTCAATCCCCGGAAAAGCCTGATAAATTTGCTGTAAAATCAGAGAATGTTCAAAGTCAATTGCAGCAAAAATAATCCCAGCTTTTGGTATATCTCCTGCAAGAAAACTGACACATTGCTGAATAACTTCTTCAACTGCCGATAAAGAATCTGGATCGTTACTGTGACCAACTACTGCCTTAAACATAAATTTATCTATATGGATGGATAATTATTTTTGCAATGATTTTCAAACGGGAAGCTTAATGATGAACTGGCGATCGCAGCTAAGTTACCTTTGTTTTATTGCGGACTGACTGACAAATTTTTAGCCTAACAATCCTATAGTTCCCAAAAACTCTGAGAACAGCAACATTTTCAGACTAAATTACTGTATGCGACCACGGGGGCGATCGCTATAATACTTTAGTTCGTTCTACAACAGCTTGGCTGCCGAAATATACTTAGGGCTTTTCAATCATCAAAATAGATATCTGACTGTTACATCGGGCATCTCTGGCAGATTAATTAAGCCCTCAATGAGCCTTCGGTTGAGATTTTATGTTAATTCTGCCATTGCTAACTGAATATCAGACTGGCTTGGATGTTCAGGAAACTCCACTCCCAAAAGTTTGAAAAAGGTTAGGGTCAAGTTTTGAGGCAGATTTTGTCAGCAGACCAAATAAGAAAAAAGCCTGCCGTTCTCCTTACATTAAGAGCAAACTACGGCAGGTTTAGTGGGTATTGGGCTGTTTTGCTAGACTGTCAACTTCTTCTTTTGCGAAGAAGCTGTGTTTTTACTCCGCTCAACATAAATTTGTGTTCGGGGAATTCAAAATTCAAAATTTCTAGAGGTGCAGATAATTGCTAGTTATTTTTTCCTGCTTTTGAATTTTGTTTTCAACGATGATTTGTCAACATAAGTATTTTTGAACTAACTATTTTTACCCGCTTTTAATCGGACACCCGTTACTATTAGGACTTACGCAAACAATGGCCGAAACCCTTTTTTCAGGTAGGGGCAATTCATGAATTGCCCCAGAGCGCGTATATTTTTGCGTAAGTCCTAACTATAAACGGGGTATTTTTGGCTGCGATAATAATAATGAGTACAAATGCTACTTGACTTTTTGTTTAATAAAGGTGACAACCTGAGTTAGCTGTTTTTTCAAGCCATCGATTTCAGCTTGCATCTTGACAATTTTCTCATTCAATGTACTAATTTCTGCGTTGGAGACTTCCCCGGCACTAGGGGTTGCGTTGCTTGCTGCCGTAGGCATCGCAGTATTTGCAGCACTAGGGGTTGCGTTGCTTGCCGCCGTAGGCATCGCAGTATTTACAGCACTAGGGGTTGCGTTGCTTGCCGCCGTAGGCATCGCAGTATTTGCGATGCTAGGGGCTGCTACCGTAGCAGTGGCTACACTAGAAGTTGCAACCGTGCCATTTTTGACAGCAACTGCTCCTACTGACACTAGTTCTGGGCGTGGCTGTTTCGCCTTGGTCATAGCTAACTTAATTGCGTTAATTAGTTGCTTCTGATCAAAAGGCTTACCCAGAAATTCAAAGTATTCAAAGGGTTCTGTGATTTTCTCAGTCACCTCTTCTTTGCGACCAGACATGATCACCAAAGGAATTTTCCTTAATTCCGGATCGGCTTGAACTTTCTGGAAAACCTCCCAGCCACTCATTTTAGGCAACAGGAAATCCAGCATAATCAGGCTGAGTTTTTCCTGAAGAATGAAATTTAGTCCTTCTAAACCGTCTTTTGCTTCCAGTACCTCAAAATTGCCCGGAGGCAACATTTCTCGTACTTTTACCCTGACAACTGTAGTGTCATCGATAACTAAAATTTTGTTGCTTGCCACGACTGTTTGCTCTAACAGAAACTTTAAGTGTAAATAGCGGTTTTGCCGATTGTCATTGAGAATTCCCCCACTATATACAAAATTTTTAGCAATTGGGGGATAGTATATTTCGGTATAAATGACATTGCTAGAGGTGTTTTGCAAAACTTTTGCTTATGCTGATTTCAATTTGTGTCATGGTGATATTTAAGGCTCTAGCTTTGTTCTAGGGCATAAAGGACATATTCAGGAGTGCTGAGTGCTGTTAGCGATAGCGGGGCGTTGAGCCAGTGCGATTATTACTTTTTTACTCTAAGCCGAGTTACTAGTCACTCAGCAGCGTTTCGGTGATACCGAGACATGGTGACTTCATTAAGAGCATCCCCGCGTCTATTCTTATCTATCATTTGTTAATTAACAGACCATCTATATCCGTATCTTGCTTAGATGTCTATGATTTCGTCACAACGAGCCGAACTAAAGTCTGAAATTACGGCACTGCCTAGCTGGTTACGTCGTCCTATTGCCAAAGCCAGTGAAATCTCTACCGTACAACGCATTATTAAGCAGGGCCAAATTCACACGATTTGCGAAGAAGGGCGCTGTCCCAACCGGGGAGAGTGCTATGCCCAAAAAACTGCAACTTTTTTACTAATGGGTTCTACATGCACACGCTCTTGTGCTTTTTGTCAAGTAGATAAAGGTCATGCACCAATGCCTCTTGATTTAGAAGAACCCCAAAAAGTAGCCGAGGCGGTGCAGCTTTTGGGATTGCGTTATGTGGTGCTGACTTCTGTAGCCCGTGATGACTTGCCCGATCAGGGCGCAGGGCATTTTGTGGAGACGATCGCAACTATCCGCCAATTAAACCCAGAGACTCAAATTGAAGTGCTGACCCCTGATTTTTGGGGTGGTGCTGGTGTTGGTGAATCAGGTCAACGCCAGCGAATAGCCATGATTGTAAAAGCTAAACCGGCTTGTTTCAATCACAATATCGAGACAGTGAAACGGTTAACAGGGCCAGTGCGCCGGGGAGCGAAGTACGATCGCTCCTTGTCGGTACTAGCTATGGTCAAAGAAATCGATCCGACAATTCCCACCAAATCAGGTTTAATGCTGGGACACGGAGAAACACTTGATGAAATCGTTGAAGCAATGGCTGATCTAAGGGCTGTGGGGTGCGATCGCTTGACTATCGGGCAGTATATGCGTCCAACTCTTGAACATTTGCCAGTCCAAAAATATTGGACTCCAGAGGAATTTGATCAAGTTGGCAGATTAGCATGGGAAATGGGGTTCAACCATGTTCGTTCTGGGCCTCTGGTTCGCAGTTCCTATCATGCTGGAGAGGAGGGAGTGGGGAATCGGGGATGAGGGGGATGAGGGGGATGAGGGAGCAGGGAGCAGGGAGCAGGGGGAAATATTCCTCTCCTGCTGCACCCTTCTAAGATCCCCTCTGCCTAATCCCCAGTCTCCAATCCCCAATTCCCAATTCTTAACTTCACACAAATATTCTTGAAGAATTTGAATATTTGGTACACCAGTTTGGTATTTCTTAAAAAGTCCTGATATTAGGAGAATCGCATTATGACTGCAAAAACGACGAAGAATTCCCCAGTTGCCGATAGTGGAGCTAAACCTCCCTACGCCTTTCGCACAGGCTGGGCATTGTTCTTGTTAGCTATCAATTTTTTGGTAGCAGCTTACTATTTCCACATTATTGAGTAGTTAGAAGTGGGTGGTGCTGCTCAAATCGTTCCTTTGAATAAACCTTTGGGACGAATGAGCAGCACCAAAATCATGATTAACAGTGCTACACCCTGTTTATACTGTGAACCCAGCCAAGGGGTACTGATTTCTTGGACTATGCCAATGATAAAAGCTGCTGCGATCGCACCGTAAGGGTTGCCAATCCCACCAAGTATTACTGAGGCAAATAAAGGTAAAATTAAAAACCATCCCATATTCGGACGCACGGCTGTAATCAACCCATACATACTGCCGCCCAATGATGTAAGAGTACCAGCAATTACCCAAGTCCATAAAATAACTCGGTCAACATTGATACCTGAAACCCTGGCTAAGTCCAGATCGTCAGCAACTGCTCGCATCGCCTTACCAATTTTGGTATTTTGCAGCAGGTAATGCAGTGCCAAAATTGCTAACACCGCCAAACCCAATACTAGTAATTGATTTTGCGGCACCTTTAAACCCGCGATGTCTAAAGCTGGCGTCACAGGTAAATTATAATTTTGGTTCTTGCCACCCCAGATAAAAATAATGCCGTTGCGAAGAAATAAGGCAAGTCCGATAGAAATAATAATCAGCGTAGTGGAAGTAGCACGGATAGAGCGCATCTTTGACCACAGTAACTTTTCCGATAACAGCATTGCTGCTACTGTTCCTACCGCCCCCAGGATCATCGACAGCCAAATATTGACTCCAATAGTGTTTATCAGCCAGGTCAGGTAGGCTCCTAGAGTGAGAAAATCACCATGAGCAAAGTTAGATAGCCGTAAAATTCCGTAGGTAAGAGTGAGTCCGACTGCTGCTAGAGCAATAATGCTCCCCACCGCAATCCCATTAACGATTAATTGGGCGAATTGTGCATCCATAAGCCTTAAGTTGCTTTAAAAAATTTACGTCAGTGGTTTGTATAATAATTTTTTTTAGAATAGCTGCTAAATTGAACATCATAAGTTATGGTTTATAACAACATAAGTTATGGTTTATAAATAAAAAAGAATTGTCCGTTAATATACATAGAATCCTTTTCGGATTCTTATGCGAAGTTAAACTAGTTCAACTGTCTAGTTGACCATGCAGCAGTACTCAAGCTTACCAGACCAGAACTCACAGATAGATGCAAGGCCAAAACCTTTGACAACAATTGAGCAACTTCGGGCCGAGTTGTGGCTGGAGACCAGCTTGAACCAGTTGCAAAGTCGCCTTAATGACTGCCTGCTTTCTGCTTGTAACACTGTCCCAGAGGCAGGAGCCGCAGAAGCAGAAATTCTCCAAACTGTGGTTAACGAGATTAACAGTGCTGTTCACAGCAGTAATTTGGCGCTTACAGATTGTGCCGTAGGCATCGCTTTGTTTGAACCACAAGAAACTGTTGCCACAGTTTGCTATGTTTCTTGTTCTGTATCCCCAAACTCACAACCTTTATTTCTAGAATTGCTGACAGCAGAAAAGAAGCTGCTGTTGAGATTGCAAGAGGTCATAGAACTCGAAGATTTGCAGCAGCTTGAAAATCAACAACCACCGAGCGCTTGGCGGTTAGCTGATGATTCTGGCAACGTCATGGGCTGGCTAATTATTGCCGCAGCGCCCTTAAACTCTGCTGGTGATTCGCTGATAAAATCACTTGCTCAACTCAGTGAGCAATTGATGGCAAGGTCTGCCAAGCATTGTACAACAGCCTTGGTACAACTTAGACACATTCTATTTTGGCAGCAACGGTATCAACAATTAAGTAACTCTAATCAACAATTGGAGCGTACCAATCAACTCAAAAATCAGTTTTTGGCAAACACCAGCCACGAAATTCGCACACCGCTTAATTCCATTATTGGGTTTACCAACCTGCTATTGACCCCAGGGTTTGAACCAACTAAAGAAAGCCAGCATAAGTATTTAAATATTATTCAGTCTAGTGGCAAGCACTTGCTAGCTCTGATTAATGATATTTTGGATCTCTCTAAAATTGAAGCAAATCAGATGGAAGTGCAGTGGGAAACAATTGATGTGCCAATACTATGTAGCAATGTTTTCGCAATGATGAAAGAGCAAGCCGCTGAGAAGGGTTTGACACTCCGTCTAAAACTTGACCCCGATATCACAACCCTAGTAGCTGACTCCTTACGGCTCAAGCAAATGCTGTTGAATTTACTCTCCAACGCCCTAAAGTTCACCAGCGAAGGAAATGTTGGCTTAGAGGTTGTTCCCAAAGGTCTATTTGTGCATTTTACAGTTTGGGATACTGGCACTGGCATTTCCCAAGAAGACCAGGCTCAACTGTTTGAACCCTATTTCCAAATTGCCAAGGCTGTCGCTAGTGGTGAAGGTACTGGTTTGGGTTTAGCAATGACTCAGAAATTCGCCCAAATTCACGGTGGTTCCGTGAAAGTGGAATCTGAAGTAAATTGCGGTTCTTGTTTTACCCTTGTACTTCCCTTTAAGCAGGAGGCGGGAGTGGGGGGAGATGAGGGAGCAGGGGAGGCAGGGGAGGCAGGGGAAGCAGGGGAAGCAGGGGAAGCAGGGGAAGCAGCAAAAGCAAAATACTTCTCATCTCCTTTGCCTTTTATCCCTAGTTCTTCTGTAGATATTTTACTGGTAGAAAATGACTTACCCAACGCTAATTTGATGCAAATTTATCTACGTGAATTGGGATATCAGGTGACTTGGGTTAAGAATGCTGCCGAGATGTGGGAAGCTTTAGCACAATTAGACCCAGTGTTGATTTTGATGGATGTTCATCTGGCAGATGGAAATGGTCTGAAGTTGGTACAGCAGCTGCGAGAAAATGGGCAATATGGAACTATTCCGGTAATTGTTCAAACAGCAATGGCAATGAAAGGCGATCGCGAAATTTGTCTAGCCGCTGGAGTAAATGACTATATTTCTAAACCAATTGATTTACCACTTTTAGCCCGTCTGGTGGCTAAATACAGTAAAGCACCAAGCTTGGTTGATGGGGAGTAGGGAGCAGGGGACAAGAGGGAGAATAAAAAATTAGCTCTTTCTCCTCTACTCCCAGCAATAACTGCCTCTTCCCAATGTCCCATGCCCAATAAGTAATGACTAAAATAGAAAGTGTTGGGTGCTATAGGTTTGGGCAGGATTGGGAAATGATGCTGACAGAAAAATTTGAGCAATTAAAAGCTTTATTTCAAGAAATGGAGCAGGCGTTGATTGCCTACTCTGGGGGCGTTGATAGTACTTTGGTTGCCAAAATTGCTTATGATGCGTTGGGCGATCGCGCTTTGGCTGTTACGGCTGTTTCTCCTTCGCTGTTACCAGAAGAGTTGGAAGACGCGAAAATTCAAGCCGCAACTATTGGGATTGGGCATAAAATCGTCCAGACTCACGAGATGGAAAATCCCAATTACACCTCTAACCCGGTTAATCGCTGTTATTTTTGCAAAAGTGAGTTGCACGATACTCTCAAACCTTTAGCTTTAGAGTTGGGTTATCCCTACGTGGTGGATGGGGTAAATGCCGATGATTTGCATGATTATCGCCCAGGAATTCAAGCGGCGAAAGAAAGAGGGGCGCGATCGCCTTTAGCAGAAGTTGGTCTTACCAAAGTTGAAGTTAGACAACTTTCGCAACAACTCGGTTTACCTTGGTGGGATAAACCCGCTCAACCTTGTCTGAGTTCCCGGTTTCCTTACGGTGAAGAGATTACTGTCGCTAAGTTGCAACGCGTTGGTAGAGGAGAAATTTTCTTAAGAAAGCTGGGTTGGCAGAATTTGCGCGTGCGATCGCAAGGGGATACAGCACGCATTGAATTACCACCAGAACAAATTAAAGAGTTTGTATTAACTAACGATTTACAAACATTAGTTGACGCATTTCAAGATTTTGGATTTATCTACGTAACTTTGGATTTAGAAGGTTATCGCAGTGGGAAGTTAAATCAGGTTTTGAATCAAGAAGCCTTGGGCGTTAAACTATAGCATTTTCCTGGACTGTAGACACGGTTGTGCTGTTTTCACCTACCTCACTATGGGTGTTTGGTTGATTTCATTCCACCTGCTGATCTTCACAAGCATCGAGGCGAGAGAAAAAATAACTAAATAGTCTTCCTGACTCAGCCAGAACCGGGATGAAAGCATAAGTCTTCCCAAATGCATCTATTCTCCAGAACGGTTTAAAGAAGCCGAAGACTGGGAGATGTCCTTCAGGAGCTTCTTTGGAGAAGATCAGTTCATGATCACCAAGCGTGCGGTTTAGTGATTGCCATCCTATACGGTCACTGAAGTATTCAAAGCTTTCAGCATCTGCCACAGTGTCATTTCCATACACCAAAGCCATCATTATCATTACATGATTTTTGGGTTTGGTGACTCTAACATTTTGCCAGATGCGCTTTTGGATACTAAAGCCAAAGCGTCCACTGCTATATTTTACCCAAAGTTGGTCAATAGTACGTAAGTCTGTACAAGGAAAGTTGTTGATGAATTTGTCATCTAGCCACCCCTCTTTTTCTCTATCAGCTGCTTTGAGCATGAGTGCAATAGTTTCTCGATTCGCCTCTTTCCACTGTCCCGCTTCCAATAAATCTCGCAGTTGTGTATAGTATATATCACGATTTTTTTTTTACAAACTGGTATTGACCCTTGTGAAAGATTTTCCATTTCAATTGCAACCATACCTTCATCAAAGGCTCGTTGAAACATATCTTGATTGCCTGAAGTTTTATAACCCAGACCATCATAAAATCCTTTAGCAAACTCAATTGCTGCACTGTCTTGGATTGGGTTATTCATGCCAATCACATAATTAATGTATTGGCTAATTGCCACAGAAGGTTTTTCTGAATAACAAGCGTTAAGCAGTACACATTTAACATAATCAGCGTGCAACTTAAACAGAGATGCTAAACCTTCTGGTGCGACTGGCTTATTGTTTCCCCCATCATCTTCTAACAGTAAGCTACCATCTTTCTCACCATGCCCACAAAAATGAACAATCTGAGGTTGTTCTTCCGCGATAGCTCTGCGAATATCTTGAGGACGTACAGCGGTTATAATCTTAATTTCAAATAAATCTCGATTGGTGGCTCTTTGTATAGCTGACTCAATTTCCCGAATCTCTTTATCTAAACGCAGACCGTGGGGAATTGCTGCTAAAATCAATATTTTTTGCGGCTGATTACTTTGTTTCTGGGGAATGTTAAGTGAGGAAACAGAAGGTGTTTCTGGAGCGTGATTTGGCAATAGTTCTTCGACAATAGCTCTCAGTCGTTGGTTTCCATAATTATATTCAGAAGCCTTACGAACTAAATCTTCAACCCATCCTTGAGAATTTGCTACTTTTATTAATTCAAAAACAACGGTTTTTAAATTCCCTACTCCGCCTACTTCGTTTAAATTTTTATTTAGCTTAAACCATAACATCTGCTCTAATGAAGATTTATCAGGAAAGGCATCAGTCAAAGCATTAGATAGTTTTTCAAACTGTTCACCAGATAATCTCATTTTTTTTCTTACCTATACATACAACTAGAATAATTACTGAATCCAACTATTACGACTTAGCTATTTTGTCATTAGAGACGGCACTAGACCCAAGCCCTGAACTGTTGAAGCTATAAATTTACGCTTTGCTGAACCTTTTAATTGAAATGCTGTGTGTTTCAATAGTTTTTTAAGCGAATCTGTTAATACTATAGACACCCCTACTGCACCCAAAATTTGAACTATCATTACTAAATTTACTACAAAAGAGGCAGTCAGGAAGCAGCCGTTGGCTGCGCCCTGACTCCCCCATAATAGTGATTATCATTATTTATGCTGGAATGTTTTATTTTTTGGAAGTCCCTATGGTGATGCGATCGCTCCAAGTGACGCCAGCACGATCGCTCAATTTCCACGTTGAGTTAGCTTGTATTCTATCTGCTGTAGTGCCGATCGCCACACATCATAACCCTCTTGAGATAGGTGCAACCCATCTGTGGTCAACTCTGGGCGCAAATTGCCTTCCATATCGGTAAACCAACTATAAATATTTAGATAATTAGCCCCTTCTTGTTTGGCAATCTGGGTTAGTTGTGTGTTTATGTGACGAATGCGGCTATTGGAAAGTTTTGCTAGGCGAGTAGGCAAAATTGATTCGACAATGATTTGAGCTTTTGGGTGAGTCTGCCGTAAACGACGGATAATCCGGCGATAATTACGCAAAATTGTGTCATCACTAGCACCTTTGCGTAAGTCGTTAATCCCAGCCATGACGTAAATCACATCAGGCCGCGTTGCGGAAAATGCCCCCAATCTTTTTAAAACACCACTGGAAGTATCTCCAGATATACCTTGATTCAGCCATAATTTCCCAGTAGGCAGTTTTTCTCTAGGAAACCACATGCTCAAAGAATCACCAACTAAGATACTTAGATGATTTGCACCTTGACCTTGAGCGATCGCTCTTGCTTCTAAAGCTAATAAAGTTTTCCAGTCATCATAAGTTAATTGACGTTTCTTGATTGACTCCCACAATGATTGCAAATTATCACTATCTACGCGCGTATAAATCTGACCTGTTTTCAGAGCCGCCAATCTTTGGTAGTAAAGTTGATTCCCAGATGTCAATGAAAGACCACTTGCTTGGGGGCTGGGGTTGAGTGATGACTCTGTTGGGGCTGGTAATCCTTGACTACTGACTTCTGGTAGGCTCTTAATGTTTTTCTCACCTGCTGTTAGCTGCAAACTTTTTAGGGGTTGGAACGCTTGGCCTCTGAGTTCTGGTAAGGAGATATCAACGCTATTGATAATTTTTGTACTGACTATTGCCGGAGAACGCTGTTTTAAATCCCACAGGGATCTAGAATTTTCTGGCAGGACAATCGACAAATGTGGAAGAGTCAATGCTGGTATTGCTAATACTGTTAACAAGCCTGCTGCCAACAGATAAGAGTCCCTCATCGCTTTGTCTCTCCTCTACTCACTGCTTTTCCCTATGACAGCATTAGTTACCTGTATTCAGGAAAATTTTACTTCGGTTAAGTTATTATTCTTATTTAAACTGTATAGTTCTGTAAAGCGTGTTAACGAGATTATATTAGACAATTCACGATCTCTTTAAATTACGGCTTTCCCGGTGGTATACAAATTTTATTTTTGAGGATATTTATACTGAAAGCCCTATTTTCACAAGCCGACTATTTTTTATAACTCAGTCACCACAAATATTGCAAGTGTGTAAAAACTCGGCAATTAGTAGGTGATTTTTGAGTATCTCAGGAGAGAGGTTTTAGTTTTTGCCGTTGCTAATATAATAAATAACCATTTTATTTCAGGTTTAAAAATTTCAGTTAGTTGTGGCGATCGCATGAGACTTTACTAGAACATAGAAAAGATTTGGGATAACTACTGTAGAGTTATTTATAGCACTGTTAGACACTATACCCGTTATTTTGGGATAATAAAAATTAAATTTATTGTCATTCAAAAGTAGGCTCTTACCAATGGGTCATAGTTGACTGAGGTTTTGATATAAATTGTCCATTTGTGGGACAATGACCTGCACTTAGAAGGTTATTCTCTACATACTAATTTACAATTAATGTTTACTTATTGAAGTATGAGTTGAAACACATTTAAATTAAGTTTTAACTATAGAAAATAACTTCATGGGAGGTGCTAAGATTTAGGCTTAATCATTAGTGTTTTCCTTTTATTCCGTGGCTAGAGCTAGTACAGCGATTGGTGTGAGTCCCATTATTAAAGAGATTGTGCAAAAACAGGCACATTCGACACGTTTGACCCTGAAAGAAGTTATTTTCATGGGGATGTTAGCAATTGATAAACTAGACGATCCAGGTCGTCAAGAGTTAGCAGATCAAGTTCATCAAATGCAGGTGAATGGAGAAATTTAAGGAGTTAGGAGTTAGGAGTTATAAATTTTAACTCCTGAGTCCCGACTCTTGACTTAATTTGATTATTGACTAAAACGATAACGACTTCCCATTACATAATCTTCGTTAATTTCAAAGGATATTCATTGGCGTTGCAAAGTCTGTGCCACAAACCCACTTGTGTTAGAGCTTTTTAATTTTAAAAGTTATTTTTTTAACGCAGAGGAACACAGAGGGAAACGCAAAGTAACGCAGAGGAGTATATTTATTCAAAAGCTACCTGTATTCTTGATTTCCTATAAAAGCGATCATTGCGTTCGCCGGATTCGCGTCTGTATGTCGTCTGCCACTACAAGACAACCTTTCAACTTTTCTAAAGATTGCTCCCGTACAACACGAGACAAAATTTCTAGCACTGCTTGACGGCCACGGTTACGCGAATGCCTACGGCACGCTTTGCTAACGCAATAGTAGAATTCCAGGATGAGTGCTTGTAATTAAGTTAATTTTAGGCGATCGCTTTCTTTTTAGATAGGTTCTCCATCTTTTAGTGAAGGCTCTAATGAATCGAAAAATAGTTTTTCTTCCAAAAGCGATCGCTCCTCATTAGAGAGAGATAGTATAACTCTGGGCATTGTGGTAAAAACTTAAATAGTTGATTTGATTGTACGCTGGCTGACTCATGTCTAAACAGTAAAAATCTTTTTCGCCATCTTTAGTAATTTATTTCTCCTTTGTTGGAAGTTTTGCTTATCCCAGTCAAGAAATTTTGCTAGCTCTCGATTGAGTGTTACATTTGACTGTTCGTAAAGACTTTTCTTCTCAGCAAATGACTTATTACCTGCACTATTATTGTTACGTCCTGGCCAAAAAGACAGATTCCCAATGTCATTCTTCAACAATTCAAGGTCTTCCATTACTGAAGCACTACTAGCATTGTGCGGATATATATGCTCTATAGTAACTTTGCTTAGATCAAAAATACTTATTTCATTTGGTTTTGGTTTACCATTAGCGCCATTAGAGTACCACTCAACATGATCCTCTAATGTAGTTAAAAAGTGTCTGATAATTATCTTTTTGGAAGAGTTATCTTGATAGCTTAATTTTTGTATTAATAGAGATTCAAAAATTTCATCAGGAGCATACTTTTCCTGTACTGCTTTTAATTCATTTCTTAAGGTAGGAATTTTATATTCTTGCGGTGCTTGTCTAATCAACTTTGCGTGGTCATAATATATTGTAGATATTTTTTCAGCGTGTCCTCCTACAATAGTAATATAGCGAAAAGCAAAGCGTTCTAAAATGTCTATAATTTCTATAAATTCGCTTTCCGAAAGACAATGGTATGCACTAAGTAAAAGTGGTATACAAAGTGTATGCCTTAATACTTTTATTAAACGTTGTAGTCTTTCCTGTTGCCAGTCTGAAGCAGTACCATCTCGGTAAGGCCACCGTCGTTCTGATATTTCTATAAAAACTTGTTGCTCATCTTTTATATCAGAAATAGTATGAGATAGTTTTTTAGCTTCTTCAGTTTGAGAAATATCTAAAACAAGTCCCGGTGGAACCTTAAATATATCATCTCGAAATGTATCTGCTAAATTTCTCTTGGCTGCACCCTTACCATGATGAGATGCATAGTAATTTCTAAAAAATTGCTCCACTTCTGTTGCTGGATAGCTAAGTATTGTGTCCCAGTTATCTTCTGCAAGTATTTGTTCTCTCTCGTGTTTTTCGAGTAATTCAAGAGTATCTGAGCGAAGCTTATTTCCATCACTCAACTCTCTCCCTCTATCATTTAGTACCGCAAATAACCTGTAAGCTTCACTTCTATCCTCACTAACGATATAAATTACATAACAATCCTCAATAACAGATTTTCGTAATTGTAGAAGAGAATTAAGTTTATCAGAGACACTAGATTTACTAATCTCATTCAGTATTTTAGCAATAAGATTTGTCCTAATAGAATCCCATGCAAATTGTAATTTTTTATGAGAATCTCGTGAACATTTAGGACTGCGACCATTTATCAAGTCTTCAAAAAAGACATAATCGGCTTTTGAGAGAGTAAGACGAAGACGCGGCTTTAATTGGTTATTTATTACTTCTTTGTATTCTAAGTATTCATCTCTTGTTGTACTCGCATAAGATTTAGCTGCTTGCGAGGTTTCTGTATCTTTTTCAAGTTCAGCTTCATTAGCAAGTGACTCGAATGCCTTAACAAGAGAAGCAATTGTCATTGTAAAAGTTGCTAGCCTTTGCTGGCCATCAACCAAATCGTAAAGATTTCCCGTATAACTGTTGGGTATATGTTGTTTTATGCTTACTAAGCCACCAAAGAAATGTTTTCTTGGCTGACTAGAATTAATTTTTCTTGCATTATATAACACTAGTAAATCTTTGATAAAATCATCAATTTCTTCTTGCTCCCAATCAAAAGCTCTTTGATATTTGGGTACTTTAAAAGGAATTCGACGACAAAACAAATCTCCTAAAGATGTACTTTCAGGCTGCATAGTCATAATTTTTATACAAAGCTCGTATCTTCTTTTATTAATGTAACGAATAAGACGAAATGTTGTGCGTAGTTATTACTTAGATTTATTAAAAAAATCCCCCACCTTGCGGCAGGGGATTTCTATTACTTATCTACAAAACTAGCAGCCGAATTAACCAAACTTACCAGCAGTAGAAGCAATCAAGAATGCAGCGTAAGTCAAGACATAGCCAACAGTGAAGTGAGCTAGACCAACTACACGACCTTGAACGATAGACAGAGCCACGGGCTTATCTTTCCAGCGAACTAGGTTAGCTAGAGGAGTACGTTCGTGCGCCCAAACAAGGGTTTCAATCAACTCTTGCCAGTAACCTCTCCAGGAGATTAAGAACATGAAGCCAGTTGCCCAAACTAGGTGTCCAAATAAGAACATCCAAGCCCAGACAGACAAGTTATTCACCCCGTAAGGGTTGTAACCGTTAATCAACTGAGCAGAGTTAGCCCAAAGGTAATCGCGGAACCAGCCCATGAGATATGTAGAGTTCTCATTGAACTGAGCGACGTTGCCTTGCCAAACACCTAGATGTTTCCAATGCCAGTAGAAGGTAACCCAACCAAGGGTATTAAGCATCCAGAATGTAGCGAGGTAGAAGGAATCCCAAGCTGAGATGTCGCAAGTACCGCCACGACCGGGACCGTCGCAAGGGAAGGCATAGCCGAAGTCCTTTTTATCGGGCATCAGCTTAGAACCACGGGCATCCAAAGCACCTTTGACTAAGATCAAGGTGGTGGTGTGCAGACCCAAAGCGATCGCATGGTGTACCAAGAAGTCGCCAGGGCCAATTGTCAAGAACAGGGAGTTAGTACCAGCATTGATGGCATCTAACCAGCCTGGTAACCAGACGTTAGCGTAGTTTGGCCATGCTGTATTGGCAATACTATCTGGGTTAGACAACAAGGTGTCTAAACCGTACAGTACTTTACCATGAGCAGCTTGAACGAACTGGGCAAATACTGGCTCAATCAAGATTTGCTTTTCAGGAGTACCGAAAGCAACGACTACATCGTTATGGACGTACAAGCTGAGGGTGTGGAAGCCTAAGAAAAGGGATACCCAGCTAAGGTGGGAGATAATCGCTTCTTTGTGCTTCAACACGCGCTCAAGGACGTTGCCTTTGTTTTGTTCTGGGTCGTAATCACGTACCCAGAATATAGCTCCGTGAGCAAAAGCACCAAGGATCAGGAAACCAGCAATGTATTGATGGTGCGTGTACAGCGCTGCCTGAGTTGTGTAGTCCTTAGCAATAAATGCGTAAGGAGGCATGGCGTACATGTGCTGTGCCACCAGAGAGGTGATGGTTCCTAGAGCAGCTAGGTGAATACCCAACTGGAAGTGCAGTGAATTGTTATAGGTGTCGTACAACCCTTGGTGAGGCAGGTTGAACTGACCTTCACTCTTGCTACCAGGTACTAAACCGGATTTGGAGTTCAGCATTTCTTTGATGCTGTGACCAATTCCGAAGTTAGTCCGGTACTGGTGACCGGCAACGATAAAGATAACTGCGATCGCCAAGTGGTGATGAGCTATGTCAGTCAGCCACAAAGCTTCTGTCTGGGGATGGAAACCACCCAAGAAAGTCAGAATTGCAGTACCTGCACCTTGAGATGTGCTGAATATATGCCCAGGGGTGTCAGGGTTTTGAGCGTAAACGCCCCAGTTACCGGTGAAGAAAGGTGCCAAACCTGCTGGGTGGGGTGGGGTGGATAGGAAGTTATCCCAACCTACGTGCTGTCCGCGAGCTTCGGGGATAGCAACGTGAATTAAGTGACCAGCCCAAGCCAAAGAACTAACACCAAACAAACCTGCTAAGTGGTGGTTTAGGCGATGTTCAGCACTCTTAAACCATGCCAAGCTAGGACGGTACTTGGGTTGCAAGTGCAGCCAGCCAGCAAACAAGAGTACAGCTGCGAACAACAACAGGAATACTGAACCTGTGTACAGTTCACTGTTTGTCCGCATACCGATGGTGTACCACCAGTGGTAAACACCAGAGTAAGCAATATTTACCGGATTGCTAGCGCCAGCTTGGGTAAAAGCTTCGATCGCTGGTTTACCAAAGTGGGGGTCCCAAATCGCATGAGCGATCGGACGGATGTGAAGGGGATCTTTAATCCACTGTTCAAAGTTACCTTGCCAGGCTACGTGGAACAGGAGGCTGGATGCCCACAGGAAGATGATTGCCAAGTGACCGAAGTGAGTTGCGAAAATCTTTTGGTAAAGATTTTCTTCCGTCATGCCATCATGGGTTTCAAAATCGTTGCCTGTAGCGATCGCATACCATATCCGACGAGTAGTCGGGTCCTGTGCGAGATCCTGGCTAAATTTGGGAAATTTCGTCGCCATAGGTTTAATAAATCCTCTGACCTTTAGCCATCAAGTATCAGTTCAATTTTGGATTCTAGATTTTGGATTTTGGATTGAATCTAAAATCCAAAATCCAAAATTTTGCTGATTGCTACCCTACTGAAAGGATGTGTGCATGGAAGAACGCCCAAGTTGTGGCAATTCCTCCCAAGAGGTAGTGAGCTACCCCTACAGCCCGACCCTGAATAATACTCAGAGCGCGAGGCTGAATTGCTGGTGCTACCTTCAGTTTGTTATGCGCCCAAACAATGGACTCAATCAGTTCTTGCCAGTAGCCGCGACCACTGAACAGGAACATCAAGCTGAATGCCCAGACAAAGTGAGCGCCTAAGAAGAGTAGACCATAGGCAGACAGCGCACTGCCGTAGGAATTGATGACTTGTGTTGCTTGCGCCCACAAGAAGTCTCGCAACCAACCGTTGATGGTGATGGCGCTTTGGGCAAAGTTACCACCGGTGATGTGAGTCACAGCACCATCTGCATCTACGGTTCCCCAGACATCTGATTGCATCTTCCAGCTGAAGTGGAAAATTGCAATGGATATTGTGTTGTACATCCAGAATAGTCCGAGGAACACATGATCCCAACCTGATACTTGACAAGTACCGCCACGACCAGGACCGTCGCAAGGGAAGCGGAAGCCCAGGTTTGCTTTGTCTGGAATCAGACGCGAGCTACGGGCAAACAGTACACCTTTGAGCAGAATTAGGACAGTAACGTGTATTTGGAATGCGTGAATGTGGTGGATTAAGAAATCCGCCGTACCCAAAGCAATGGGCATCATCGCTACTTTTCCGCCTACAGCCAAAATCCCACCGCCGAAAGCATAGCTAACGGGTTCTAGCGCATTGGGAGCAGTGCCACCAGGAGCTAGGGTGTGGATATTTTGTACCCACTGGGCAAACACTGGCTGCAATTGAATTGCAGTATCAGAGAACATGTCTTGGGGACGCCCCAAAGCACGCATTGTATCGTTGTGGATGTAAAGTCCAAAGCTATGGAAGCCGAGGAAGATACAGACCCAGTTAAGGTGAGAAATAATCGCATCTCGGTGACGAAGCACCCGATCCAGTAAGTTGTTTTGGTTCACAACTGGATCGTAATCCCGCACCATGAATATGGCAGCGTGAGCCGCACCGCCGACTATACAGAATGCACCAATCCACATGTGGTGGGTGAAAATGCACAACTGTGTAGCATAATCAGTTGCCAAATATGGATAAGGGGGCATCGCGTACATGTGATGCGCGACGATGATGGTCAGCGAACCCAAGAAGGCCAGGTTAGTAGCCAACTGAGCGTGCCAGGATGTGGTCAGGTTTTCGTAGAGACCTTTGTGACCTTCACCAGTGAAAGGACCTTTATGGTTTTCCAGGATCTCTTTAATGCTGTGACCAATACCCCAGTTGGTACGGTACTGGTGACCAGCAATGATAAAGATAACTGCGATCGCTAAGTGGTGATGAGCAATGTCAGTCATCCACAAGCCGCCTGTTACTGGGTTTAGACCGCCCTTGAAGGTTAGGAAGTCAGCATACTGACCCCAATTCAAGGTGAAGAAAGGTGCTAAACCAGCAGCAAAGCTGGGATACAACTCGGTCAACAAGTCTTTGTTCAAGATGAACTCGTGGGGCAAGGGTATGTCTTTAAGAGCAACGCCTGCATCCAAAAGCTTGTTGGTCGGTGCGGATACGTGGATTATGTGACCTGCCCATCCCAAGGAACCACAACCTAGCAATATTTGCAAGTGGTGATTCAGCATTGACTCCACATTCTGGAACCATTCCAGTTTGGGAGCGCGTTTGTGGTAATGGAACCAGCCGGCAAATAGTAATAAGCCTGCTAATACCAAGCCACCGATCGCAGTCACGTAAAGCTGGAAGGAGTTTGTGATCCCCCAGCCACGCCACACTTGGAACAAACCAGAGGTGATTTGAATACCGTGGAAACCACCGCCAACATCACCATTTAAAATGTCTTGTCCCACAATGGGCCAAACGACCTGAGCACTTGGTCTAACGTTCAACGGATCGCTTAACCAAGCTTCGTAGTTAGAAAACTTCGCGCCGTGGAAAATCATCCCGCTCAACCAAACCATTATTACGGCTAAGTGGCCGAAGTGGGCTGAGAATATCTTCCGGGATATGTCTTCTAAATCACTTGTATGTGTATCAAAATCATGGGCGAGTGCGTGCAGGTTCCAAATCCATGTGGTGGTTTTGGGACCTCTGGCTAAGGATCTGTCAAAGTGTCCAGGTTGCGCCCATCTCTCGAATGAGGTTGGAACTGGATCGTTATCGACGATTACTCTTGCCTTTTTTTCCTCTCGCTCCGGAGGACTTATTGTCATTCGACCTCCTCTCTTGATAAGGAATGAGGAATCATGAATACCACAAACTTAACCATTACCGCAAATTCCATTTTGCTGAAGCCGCGATGAAGACCGATGTGGATTGTTGTTTCTCGTTGAATTATAGAGTCTTAACTTGTACTTTGTTGGAGATAGTTGGAGATATTTTAACAATAATTCAAACTTGCTGAAATATTGCTGGAATTACTGCCTTAACTGCCTTTTAACTTCAAAGCCTTTGGACAAAAGTCAATAGATTATCCATTTAATTTACAAAGAATAACAATTTGCAAATTTTATAGTTTGGCTGTATGAGCCGATGTTCCAGCTTTGGCTGCTATTGCTTATGAACATTTGTGTCATATTTCCATTGTTGTGAGAAAAAAGCTGTAAACAATATGACTTGTTTTAGAATTTTCGGAGATACACAAGAAAAATTATCGGATTTGAGGCAGATTTCACCTTTTGGGCTATAGTCCCAGATGGACAGTTTGAGCCAAAATAATCTGTAAATTCTCGAAGAGGATCACTGGGTGCAACGCATGAACTCGTGGCAAAAAAGAGTGTTAGAGAAGCTCCTCCCTGAGAAGTTACCGATTTTCAGGTGGGTAATGACATTGGTGCTGGTATTAAGCTTGACCAGTTGTGGCGATAAAGTGAGTAGCCAGGAAGTATCTACTGACTATAGAGAAAACCCTCCACAGATTTCTCAAATTTCAAAGCAATTTTCCGAAGTTTCCCCACCATCTGTGATCCAAGAACTGCGGACAATTTTGGAAGTTTATCAGCCACAAGTGACAATTGTTACTCCCCGATCCGATGAAATTCTGCAAGACAACAAAGCTACAGCCAGTTTTCAGGTTAAGGATCTACCAATATTTAAGGACTCACAATTACAATTGGGGCCCCATCTACACGTAATTCTAGATAACCAACCTTATATCCCTGTTTACGACCTGAATCAGCCTTTGGTTTTGCCAGACTTGTCTCCAGGGACTCATACCTTGCGGGTGTTCGCCTCGCGTCCTTGGCATGAAAGCTTTAAGAATGAAGGCGCTTATGCCCAAACAACATTTCACGTCTTCACCAAAACCGACGACAACAATCCAGATATCAAGTTACCCCTGCTAACTTATAGCCGCCCTCAAAGCAGCTACGGAGCAGAACCAATTTTACTGGACTTTTACCTAACTAACGCGCCTCTACACCTCGTCGGCAAGGAAAACCCTAACGACGAATTCAGTGATTGGCGTATCCGTTCCACAATTAATGGTGAAAGCTTTATTTTCGATCGCTGGCAAGCCGTTTATCTTAAAGGCTTTAAACCTGGTAAAAACTGGGTAAAACTGGAATTTCTCGATAATCAGGGAAATTCTCTCAAAAATGCCTTTAATACTACAGTTAGATTGATTGACTACCAGCCCAAGGGTAAAGATACTTTGTCGAGAATTGTCAGAGGAGAACTGACAGCAGATGAGGTGCGCTCCATTGTAGATCCGAATTATAGACTCACACCTACGCCCTCTGTTGAAAAAACACCCGAAATACAACCGAAGCTAGAAAAACAGCCGATTCCTGAAACTGAAATTCCCAAAGAATCCAAAACAGAGCTAACCAAGCCAGAACAACCAAAATTGGAAGTTCCAACGGCTGTCCCATCTCCTACATTGTCCCCAACATCGCCAGAAATAATTACGCCAACACCAGAACTACAGCCAGAGGTAACACCAACACCTGAATCAACGCCGTTACCTAAAAAAATTGCGCCTCAGACAACAAAACCTAAATTGGACGGATTTTTCAACCGTCGGGCTGGTAAAGTTTCAACCCCACAAGCACCAGTTGAGACATCTCCTAGTTTGCCCCCTATACTACCAGAGATTATCGAGTCTCCTGCACCAGAACCACAGCCAGAGGTAATACCAACTCCTGAATCAACGCCGTTACCTAAAATAAGCGCTCCCGAAGCAGAAAAAGCGGAGTTAACCAAAGACACTCAACTGTAACTCTTGCGCTAAAGTCTCAACAAATGCGATCGCACCTACCGGATTTCCGATATTATCCAACACGGGACTGTAGCAAGCGATCGCTCCCTCACCTGGTACTATTGCTACAAGTCCACCACCAATCCCTGATTTCATCGGTAAACCAACTTTGACTGCAAACTCGGCAGAAGCTTCATAGAGTCCACAAGTTAACATCACAGCGTTGACAATTCGGCGGTTTTGTGGTGATAAACTGCCATTTTCACAAGCTAGGAGTTTTCCTAACAGAGCTAAATCTTCAACTTTCCCAGATATAGAACATATTTGGTTATAAGTGTCAAGTGCTGTTTCCAAATTTTCTAGATGACCTGTTTCGGTAAGATAGTGTGCGATCGCTTCATTAGCTTTTGATCGGGTTAATCGCACTGAAGCCAGCATTACCTCATCTAAATATAGTTGACAACCTGCTAATTGATTGAGCCATTGACAAAATAACAAAGTGCGTTGATTAGCGTCCTTTCCTGGTAATTTATCAGCGACAGTAATTGCTCCACTATTAATCATGGGGTTACGGGGGTATCCGCGATCGGCAATCAACTGCTCTAAAGAATTGAAAGGTGCATCCGATGGTTTCACCCCAACCCAGCCAAAAACCGTTTCTGCGCCAAAATGTTCTAGCAGATAAAGTAAGGAAAATGCCTTAATAACGCTCATTAGCGGGAAAACACAAGCTGTATCCCCAAAGTTGATAGTTTTTCCTGATTTACAGCAGATGTGAACCGCAAACCAACCAGGATTAGCTAAAGCTAATTGCGGAATGCGATCGTTAACTCGCTCCTGTTTCGCCTGAATTTTAGCTTGTTGTATCCACGCTGATATGTCTGTAGTGGTTAGTTTGTCAAGTCTTTTCAAAGTGTAAATTTTCTAAAAGTTTATTTATTTGGATATAAACATCCTCTAAGAGCAAAGTATACTTTATGATTCCCCGTGTCAGAGCGCCAGCATTACCGCAAAATCACTCTTGGTTCAACACAGAAAAACCCTTGTCTCTTAAACAATTCAAGGGTAGAGTCGTAATTCTAGACTTTTGGACATACTGTTGCATCAATTGTCTGCATATTCTGCCAAACCTGAAATATTTAGAACAAAAATATCAAGATAGCCTTACCGTTATCGGCGTTCACTCCGCCAAATTTGACAACGAAAAAGAAACAGAAAATATCCGCCAAGCTATCCTACGTTACGACATTGAACATCCAGTTGTAGTTGACATCGGTTTTCGGATTTGGGAAGAGTATGCTGTGCGTGCTTGGCCTACATTAATAATTATTGATCCAGAAGGTTACGTGATTGGCCAGATTTCTGGTGAAGGAAACCGTGACACTTTAGATGAGTTGATTCAAAAGTTAATTCAGCAACATCAAGACAAAGGTACAATTAATTTCCAACAAATCAGCTTGACTTTAGAAAAACAGCGCCAACCATTAATCACACCTCTAGCTTTTCCTGGTAAAGTTCTAGCTACTCCAGTGGGTTTATTCATCGCTGACTCTGGACATCATCGCCTGATTATGAGTAGCTTTGATGGGGAAATTTTGCACTTAATTGGTACTGGAAAATCAGGTTTAACTGATGGTACTTTTAACGAAGCGGAATTTTTTGCACCACAGGGAATAGCTTATGATGCCGAAAATGAGATTCTTTATGTTGCTGATACAGAAAATCACACCCTACGGCGGGTTGATTTGAAGCGCCAAGTAGTAGAAGCGATCGCAGGAACAGGTGAACAAAGCCGCAATATCCATCCTCATGGCGGTGCTGGTTTAGAAACCGCGCTAAATTCTCCTTGGGATTTAGTGAAAGTGGGAAATACCTTGTTTATTGCAATGGCTGGGCCTCATCAAATTTGGCAAATGGATTTAGAAACTAGCATCATCAGAACTTATGCTGGTACTGGTGCAGAAGCTTGTATTGATGGTTCACTTACCGAATCTGCCTTTGCTCAACCTAGCGGTATCAGCACAGATGGGAATGAATTATATATTGCTGACAGTGAAGTTAGCTCAATTCGCGGTGTGGGAATTGTCGAACCCTATCAAGTGCGAACTGTTTGCGGTAGTGGAGGTTTATTTGGTTTTGGCGATGTAGATGGAGAAGGTGAAGATGTTCGTTTGCAACATTGTTTAGGAGTAGAATATGCTAATAATTTTCTGTGGGTAGCAGATACTTACAATCACAAAATTAAATTAGTTAGTGCCAGTGGGAATTGTCAAACAGTTTTAGGAGATGGTACTAGTGGCTTACAAGATAGTCAGGGTAAAAACACTCGGTTTTTTGAACCTTCGGGATTGAGTATTTTAAGTTCATATTTATATATTGCTGATACTAATAACCATGCTATTCGTTGCGTAGATTTGAATACTCTTGAGGTGACAACGCTCGAATTTCCTGGTTTATGTTCGCCAGATGTATGTATTCCACCGAATTTATAGAATCATAATCTCACGCAAAGGTGCAAAAGAAAGCTCTATGTCTAGGAGTAATTTCGCAAACACCAAGAGGCTCAGATCCCCGACTTCTTAAAGAAGTCGGGGATCTTTTTGTTCGTAACTTATTTAGAAATGTTGTTGAGCGATCGCTTGATGCTGCTTAGATTGTTTCTTTACAGTTCATACTTCAGTATTTATACTAAAGAACTGTTAATTAAATCACAATATAATTTAGTAGAAATTATAGACTGGCAACTTTGAATTGTCAGTATAAATATTGCTATGAAAGATAAATTCATTCCTCTAGACTGTGGAGATGATGTCATTTTATTGGAGAAAGATACTTATAAAGTAAGTAAATTAAGAGAGTTAGTTATACGAGATTTTATAAAAAAATGGCATCAGGAGATTTGTACATATAAAAGTCGAATTAACAATGATTCAGTTGGTAGTTTGTTTGGTAGTATCTCTGTTGGAGACGAGTCCATACCCTTTAGTGAAATTAAACTAAATGCTGTTAAAGATTGTCAGGTTCTTAAAATTGATGGTAAAGGCTGGCAAAAAGGCAAATTAGAAATTAAAATAATTATATATCCTAATAGCCATAAACGAAATAATGTATGTCTTGAATTTCATCCAGATGAACCTCTTGAGATAAAATAATCTTGATAAAAACAACATGAATACTATCCTACACATCACCAAACGCCAACAATGGGAACAAGCAAAAAACATCGGTAGATATCGCGCTGATTCGTTAGAGAGTGAAGGTTTTATACATTGTTCAAAATCAACGCAAATACTTAAGGTTGCAAAGAAATTTTTTGATAATCAAAAACAATTGGTAATACTTTTTATTGATTCTGATAAAGTACAAGCTGAAATTCGCTATGAACTTGCTGAAATAAGCGAATTATTTCCTCATATTTATGGTGAATTAAATATTGATGCTGTGTATCAAGTGATTGATTTTGAAGCTGGAGAAGATGGTTTATTTGAGTTACCGCAAGAAGTTATAAATTTAGAATTATGAACCGCAGAGGCGCGGAGGACACGGAGAAGAAGAGATGAAAAGAATTTAAGCGATCGCTTTTTGGGCATTTGCTACATCGAATTTGAAAAAATTCCCTTTTCGCTGATCTCAAATTTGAGTAAAAATGAAATTATTTAACAAATAACATCCTATGGTTACTCTTCAACTCAAACAAATTCGAGTTCCACCAGGACAGAGAATAATCCTGGAAGATGTGAGTTGGCAAGTATTTGAAGCAATTATCAACGAGTTAGGGGAGCATCGCGGGTGTAGAGTAGCATACAGCCAAGGAACATTAGAAATTATGGCTCCATTACCAGAACATGAGCGATCTAAGGTAATTATCGGAGATTTAGTGAAAGCCTTGCTAGATGTACTCGATCTCAATTGGGAATCTTTAGGTTCAACTAACTTTAAACGAAAAGATATAAGTGCAGGTATTGAACCCGATGATTGTTTTTATATTCAAAACTATAAGCTAATGATTGGGAAAGATAGGATCGACCTAACTGTTGATCCTCCTCCTGATTTGGCGATTGAAATTGATGTCACCTCTAAAACCCAAATTAGTGCTTATCAGGCGTTGAAAGTACCTGAAATTTGGCGATATGAAAGCAAAAACCTAGAAATTAGCTTGCTGCAAGGTGAGCAATATGTGAAGTCTCTCATCAGCCCCACATTTCCCACTTTTTCTATCACAGAACTGATTCCCCGATTTGTGGAAATGGCGCGAACTACAGGAATGAGTTCAGCACTTAGAGCATTTCGACAATCGGTAAGAGAACAAATACAAGACAGCTAAGGGAATACAATTCGCGGGTAGATAAACTCTCATCCGCCTCTGTGGACTAAGGTAAAATCAAAGTTTTACCTGGGTATACAAGATTTCTAACCGCCCTTTTAAAGGATTCCGCGCTTTACTTAAAGAAGGGGAATTAATCTAGAGCAATTGTGACCGAATTTAATTTACAAATCCAAACAAATAGCGATCGCATCTCTTCTGATATAGAGGATGATGTACCTAGCTTGCTTTCTCTTAAGAATACAATACAGTGCCTCAACACTAAAAGCAACGATCGCCTTGACCGTTACCTTTCCCAAGAATTACCAGACTTATCCCGTTCGCGTATTCAACAGTTAATCGAACAGGGTAATGTCCAACTTAACGACAAAGTTTGCACATCTAAGAAGATTAATGTCAAATTAGGCGATCGCATCACTCTCGAAATACCAGAAGCGCAACCTTTAGAACTCCTTGCAGAAGATATCCCCTTAGATATCCTTTACGAAGACGACCAACTACTCATTCTCAACAAACCCGCAGGTTTAGTTGTCCATCCTGCACCCGGTCATCCAGATGGCACTTTGGTAAATGCTCTATTGGCACACTGCCCCAATTTACCAGGAATTGGCGGAGTTCAACGTCCAGGAATCGTCCATCGATTAGATAAGGATACAACGGGGGCGATTGCGATCGCTAAAACAGAAGTTGCCCATCATCACTTACAAGCCCAACTCAAAGCTAAAACCGCACGCAGAGAATACTTGGGCGTAGTTTACGGTGCGCCAAAAGTTGAAAGTGGTACAATTGACTTACCCATTGGTCGCCATCCGCAAGACCGCAAAAAAATGGCTATTATGACTGTTGAACAAGGCGGACGAGTCGCCGTCACTCATTGGCAAATACTAGAACGCCTCGGTAACTTCACCTTAATCCACTTTCAACTAGAAACTGGACGCACCCATCAAATTCGCGTCCACAGCGCTAAAATGGGTCATCCCATTGTTGGCGACCGAGTTTATAGTTCTGGTCATTCAGTGGGGGTAAATTTACCCGGTCAAGCACTGCACGCTTGGCGACTAAAATTGCAGCATCCCATATCTGGAGAGTTGATTGAGGTGACAGCAAATCCTCCCAACCACTTTACAAAACTTTTGGAGATGTTAAAAAGACGAATTGTACTTTAAGGGACTGATACCATTTCTTTGTGAGGCTGCGCCAAACCCTCTTAACTTCTTCTTTCTTTCTTTCTTTCTTTCTTTCTTTCTTTCTTTGTGTTCTTTGCGGACTTTGCGGTTCGTTTTTCTTTCTTGTACTTAAATATGGTTTAGCGCATCTTCATACAGAATTGGTATGACAATAAATAAATTACTCAAATAAACGAACCACAGAGACACAGAGAACACAGAGGAATAAGGAGGAGAAAGTTTTTTGGGTATTTTTTTATTTGAAAGTCTCTAAGCTCATCCCACATCTGAAAGCAGACCCATTTCACAAACATAGGCATTGAGAAAAAACCTATACCAATCCCCAATTCCCAATCCCCAATCCCCCTTAACAACTAGCGTGCATTAGACATGGGATACAGTTTGTTCCACTAGTTGTACCTAAATGAAACTCCTACATAACCCAAGACTTATGCACGCTATAAAATGATCAAATGGATGTACTAGACAGCCGTTGAACAAAAATCGTTATTTAATTCCAGCCAGTTGCCGATAAGGTACAGACTTTTCGATATCGATGTTGAATGACGAGATCCTTTGTGGCGGATTGCCAGTTGCATTGACACTTTGTGCCATAGACAAGAATAGAGCCGGATCGCCTGCCTTGGGCTTTTGCTCTTGTGGAAGGAATCTGCGTACTTCGACCTGCCAAATGATTTGGGGGAAACCCAGTTTGGCACGGTGGTAAGCTTCGTATCGCGGAGATTTGATGTTAAATGGCAACTCACCTTCAGCGCGAGATGGCAGTATGCGACGGCGCTGATAAGGCACTGTGGAGTCTCCAAAACTGCTCAGGTACTCTTCAGTGTTGAGGACTTGATCAACAAACCCTCTAATACCCTTGGTAGCGACTACAATTGACCAGGCGATTTTTTCCCGTTCACTGTATGGGTCGCGTCCTAGAGCCCGCTGAATTACTTGCTCAACAAAGCGATAATTATTGTTGAGGTCGTAGAAGCTTTTCCTAAAGGTATTGGAAAGCAGCAACCCACGAATAAAGTCCCGCACTGTAATCTGTCCATTACGGAGTTGAGACTCTAAAAATGTTTCGCGATCGGCAGCAAAGGCATGAAAGAAAATTTGACGATATGCTGCTTCAATCAGAACGTCTAAATCTGACGGAGAAAGCAAATTATCTGTACTAAAAATCCTGGGCTGTTCATCACCCGGTACTTCGTATGCAGCTACACGCTGGTTCTGACTTGAAGGGTCGTATGTTAACAGAGGAATTGCCACTCTAAAGCCTCCATATTCTTAATTAAAGTTAACAACTTTAGATCACATATTAAGGGAGTAGTTGTATCAAAACTTCAGATTCTGATAAAATTTCACGAAACTTAACTAAGGCTAATTTAACTATTCCAAAAAACAAAGATTAGCTTCTTGGACTCAACCCATAGCTAATCTATAAAGCGAGTGCGGCTTTCAGCCTAATAACTACCTAAAAAACTTTGTTCACATACTTCAGATTAGAAGATTCAGTTTCACCTTTTTGAAATAAAGCAATAATTTTTAACATATAGCAAAAGAAATTAATGGGGAGTAGGCAATGGGGAATGGTTATTAATTCTTGTCCCTCACTCCCTCACTCCCTCACTCCCTCCTCCCTTGACCTATCCAAAATTGCAGGGGATCTATGGTTGACTTACAGTGAGGCCAGCTACGCAAGGTTGCTGGCATCCCTGCCTCCCAGTAGGGTGGTTCCAATCCTAGTCCTAAACATAGATGAGATAGGATGCTAGCAAATTGCTGATTGTGACCAAAGTCTCCTAGATGGGCATGGGCGTATTCATGGATGACTATGCCAAACCAGTCTCTAGGTGCAACTCGACCGACATCTACCAAAATAGTGATTGGGTTTGTGAGAATGTTGCACAGCCCATCGATGCCGAAGGATTGAGCTATGGGGACTGCAAAAATTTGGATGTGGCGACGCTCTTGGGGATGAAAGCACTCATGACAAAGCTCTAGATAAGTGTTTATCTGAGCATTAACGGTGTTAATATTATCCCCGATCCAAGTACAAATGGGGATGCGATCGCGCACGTTATCGAACACATCCACCATACCCGGTTCTAGGGCAAACCCCTGTACCTGATGCAGATAATCTCGGCCACGAGTGAAAGCATCGGTCTGCTTAAGAATCATTCACCAGCCCAAAACTGAATAAAACTGTCTTTTTGCCAGAACATCGGGCTTTTGTTGGGATGTTACTTCTTTTGGGTTGGAAGCCTCAACAGAAGTTTCAATGCGGGTTTCGCTACAAAATGATGCAGTGCTGAAGCCGCCAAAGCGTTTTACTGTACTGGTTCGCAGTCGCATATTTGGGCTGGCAAACCAGAATCTCTCAATGGAACTCATTGTTTCATATTCGGTTGTCAACACTAACCCATCTTCATCATCCAGGTGAAAAAGACCGACTACAGGCATAATTTCGGCGTAACCTCTTTCACGGAGTAATTTACCCGCTCTTGGGTTATCGCCATCAGGTACGATCGCAAATATGGTTTTCCCTTGATGGTTTTCATCATTTTCTCTATCCCAAGCCATTGTTCCTAGCCATTGTACCCGCGATCCGCCTACTGACAGGCTGGGGTCAATCTGATGATACTGGCACAGTTCAATGATTTCTGGATGATTGGCATCGAGAGTTTCTACCTGTATATCCGATTCTCCTGTTTCTGAGCGCTTAAAGGGCAGGTGATGAGTTGCACGTTGCGATCGCCACTTCCCAGCACTTAGGTGAAAAAAGTCCATTGCGTCTATCAATCTTCTAACTCCTACTTATTACTCCTGCGGATGATGTTTTGCGAGTTTTTTCTTTTTAAAGTTTTTAGTATATAAACATTGTGACATACTCCACACACTTCCTTGTGTAACCATTATAAAAAATAAGCAATTAAGATTAAGGATGTCAGAATGTCGTTTTAATATAATTGCAATTGTATGCAGTTCATAAAAGTAGTTAACTGTGATTTTAGGCACTTGTTGAGCGCCCATAAACCCCCGATAAATTGGGGCGAACCGGAGTTAAATATAAGAAAAAACCTCACCCTCAATCCCTCTCCGATACTTTGGAGAGGGAAGCCGGAGGCTGGGTGAGGTTTTATATTTAATTTGACCCAGTTACTTATCATGAGTTCAAAAAATGAGATGCATACATCTCTACATATCTAGGACTTACGCAAAATGACCAAAAAACGAACCGCAGAGGACGCAGAGAACACAGAGGAATAAGAGTTTGAGAGAGTTTTTGCGTAAGTCCTGATATCTACAAAGGTTTATTACTTGCTATTAGCGATCGCCTCGTTTAAGACTAACTCTGGTTGTGGTGTCTCCTCTTCTTCTGGCAAACCGTAAATTGACCTGTATAACTTCACGTACTCTTTGGCAGATTGATACCAACTAAAGTCTTCGGCCATGCCACGTTTTTGTAGTTCTTGCCATTGTGGTTTGAAACGGAAGCCTTCCCAAGCGCGGATCATACAGGTGAAAAGGTCTAGCGCTTCATAGCGGTCAAAGCAATAACCGGTGCCTGCTGCATTTTCGGGGTCGTGATGGCTTACGGTGTCAACTAATCCACCTGTGCGGCGGACAATCGGTACAGAACCGTAGCGTAAAGACATCATTTGGCTGATACCGCATGGTTCAAAACGACTAGGCATTAAGAAAGCATCAGTACCAGCGTAGATGCGGCGAGACAGGGCATCATTATACAGTAAGTAAGTTGCCATGCGTCCTGGAAAGCGGGATGCTAATTGCCACATCTGAGTTTCATAGTAGCGATCGCCTGTCCCTAACAGCACAAACTGTGCATCTGTATAGGAAAGGAAGCGATCGAGGATTTGCAATATCAAATCAATGCCTTTTTGTTCTACTAATCGGGTCACAATCCCAATTAAAAAGGCTTTGGAGTTAACTTCTAATCCTACTTCTTCTTGCAAAGCAATTTTGTTGGCTTTGCGTTTCTCCAGGCTATCAGCAGTGAAGGTTTGGGCAATGTATTTATCATTTTCTGGGTTATAAACTTCAGTATCAATTCCGTTGATAATCCCAGATAATTTACCGCTAATAAAGGACAGCAAACCTTCTAATGTTTCACCATAAGTAGGTGTCTTGATTTGCTCGGCATAGGTGGGCGAAACTGTATTTACCTTATTAGCAAATTGCACCGCCGCCGCCATAACGTTGTGTCCTTGCATATACCAAGGACACCAAGTAATTTTTTCTAAGTACCAACGCCACGGCCCTTGATAAGCAAGATTATGAATGGTAAAAACTGTGGTGATATCAGGATCTTGGTGCATCCACACGGGAATCATCCCCGTATGCCAATCGTGACAATGCATAACTTCCGGTTTCCAGTAATTCCAGGCAAACTCGGCTGCACCATTGGCAAACAATGTGAATCGCCAATCTTCACCATCTCCAGAATAAATGTGGCGGGGTAGGAAGGACGGATGTCCAAATAAGTACAAGGGAACATCAGTACCAGGCAGAACGCTTTCATAAACAGCAAATTCCTGGAACATCGCATTTCCCCGCCAGATGGGTTCTTTAGGAATTTCCATTTTGTCTGGTAAGAAGCCATAGTAAGGCAAAAATATCCGCACATCATGCCCCATTTCTCTCAGAAATTTGGGTAATGCCCCGACAACATCACCCATTCCTCCTACTTTGGCAATGGGTGCTGCCTCTGCTGCAACAAATAGAATCCGCATGGTAATTTTTGCTTCCCTGAGTCTATATTGTCAAATTAACTCTTGTCGCGTCTGGCACATATGAGAGTGCAACAGCGATCAACTCTTATCTAATCACATCGGCTTGCCCAATTGCTTAGGGACTGACAAGAAATAAATTATCCAATCTTGTGGGGTGGGCAACATCAGCGCCTTTGATTACTAGGCGTTTGTGTCACTCACCCCACAATAAATAGTTGGATATTTTTTTATTTGTCAGTCCTTTAGGAACCGCGTTGAATCACCGCAAAAATTTCTGATAAAATTTCTTGCGCTCCCTGTTCCCGCAACACTTGTGCTAGTTCTATGCCTAACGCTTCGGCATTATTGGCAATGCCTGTGACGGTATCTTTTACGAACTTTTGACCATCGACACTGGCGACTATCCCCGTTAAGGTCAAATTATCACCAGATATTTCTGTATTTACACCAATAGGTACTTGACAGCCGCCCTCTAAAGAGCGTAAAAAAGATCGTTCGGCGAGACAGCGATCGCGTGTTTCGGGGTGTTCGATCGCTTTGAGTAGAGATAGCACTTCACTATCATCAGCACGGCATTCTATACCCAAGGCTCCTTGTCCCACGGCGTGAAGGGAGATTTCTTTGGGGAGAATTTGATGAACGCGATCGCCCATTCCCAATCTCTCTAATCCTGCTGCTGCCAAAATTAGGGCATCGTATTCGCCTGCATCCAGTTTTGCCAAGCGTGTAATCAAGTTCCCCCGGACATCCTTAAATGTAAAGTGGGGGAAGTGATGGCGTAACTGTGCTAACCGCCGCAGCGAAGATGTACCAATTACCGCACCTTCTGGTAATGTATCAATTTGTTTATCTTTGTGCTTTTCATGCACTACTAATGCATCTGCTGGGTTTTCCCGCTCAGTAATTGCTGCCAATGTCAACCCTTCAGGTAAGTGAGTCGGCAGATCCTTCAGGGAATGAACGGCAAAGTCAATCTCTTGATTGAGCATTCCGACTTCAAGTTCTTTAGTAAAAAGTCCTTTATCGCCAATCTTAGCTAATGCTACATCCAAGATTTTATCGCCTTGGGTAGACATGGTGTGGACTTCAAAAGTGATGTCAGGGAATCTTTTCTTGAGTTGCTCTTGTACCCAGTAGGTTTGAACCAGAGCAAGTTGGCTTTTGCGTGAACCAATCCGAATAGTGCGTGGGGGACTAGAAACAACTGAAGTCATAAAACAATATATCAAACTAGGCGAGAAATTCACTCTCATCTAGACTACCGTAGTCAGGGACTCATACCAATTTTGGAGTTTGGATTTGGGATTTTAGATTACAATTCTTTACCTAAAGTTTGTTACAGCAATCTCAAACAATTCTATTTAGTTCAGCATTATTACGGCAAGAGACACTATATTTATTACTCTAATATAATTAAAATATACGGGGCATCGATTGAAAACTGCTATAAACTGAATGTAGGACTTTTGGAGTAGCAGAGGTATGATGTGCTAATTGCTCCGAACTGGACAATTGAAATTATCTCTTTACAGGGTTCTAATCGAGTTACCAGCAATATCTTACACTGCTTAAAATATGGTTGATTGATCCCGATGACCGTTTAGTTCTCGTTTTTCAACCACATCAACAACCAGAATTTTGTCATGAAGGAGATAGCTTGCCTGTTCTAGATGGTGTTAATTTAAAATTGACAGTAGAACAGGTATTTGGCTGCTTAAAGATGAAACCAGAGTGAGCAACTTCAGTTTTAATCGGGGTTTCAGTAGGGCTATTTCATTCTATAACCTTGATAGCCCTCATCCCCTAACCCCTTCTCCCATATTTGGGATTCGGGGAACTAGAATTATGTCTCCCCTCTCCCATATTTGGGAGAGGGGCTGGGGGTGAGGGAAAAGATTTAAGCCAAAATTGGGATGCTCCCCTAGAATCTTTTCTCAGTCATCTTTAGATGACTTTCGCTATTAGACTCAGAATTCATTCTGAGGTGGGCTAGATGAAAATGAAATACCCCTCGCTTTCGGCGTAGGACGTTCGACTGACTTGTACTTCGACAAACTAAATAAAAGTCAGTCGAGCAATTGAAATTATCTTATTAATAAGCTGTTCCACAAATAGATTTGCATATACTGGGCGGCCAGGATGCCCACCCCACAAGAGTTATATTTAATCTGACAATTCAGGTGATCTGGAAAACCTCACTTCTATTTCTCTCATCCTTTAAGGAGAGAGACTTTGAATTTTCCCCCTTCCCTACGAGGGAAGGGGGTTAGGGGGTTAGGTTTTTCCTGGCTTTTCCACATAACGTGAAAAGTCAGATATTTAATAAGGGTTATGCAAGTTTCTTTGTTTTTTAGCTTATCAGACTAATATAAACCACGCCCCCAAAGGCAGGGCTATTTCATTCTAAAATGTGACGTTTTCAAAGTCCCTCTCCCAGACTTGGGAGAGGGATTTAGGGTGAGGGCAAAAACTACGGTTCTCAACTTAAATCGCGTTTAAATTCTTATTTTTCTGAAAAAGATTCCTAAAAACTGCTGTAAAAATAGAATGAAATAGCCCTGCCCCCAAAGGATGTGGTTTATGTAATGACCAATGATTCTCACATTGCGGTTTTATTCAACTATATTAAGGATCAGATTTGAGATAACCCTGTAATTGTTGGGTACGCAGTTTTGTAGTATTTTCTAGACAACTAGAATAAATACTAGGGGCAATACTTCCTCCGTCGTATCTGCTTCTCTCAAACTCACAATTGATATCTCGAAACTTGAGCCATGCAACTTGTGCAGCAATCAATTTCTGTTTCCTAGACGTTTCTAAGGTAGGTAGCAATTGTTGATAAACTTGATTGAGTTTTTTATCTGCCCTTTGATAAGACAACTTCGCACATTCATTAATTGCTATTTGAGTTTGAGCATTATTGCAGTTGAGCTTTTGAACTAAACGCATCTCCCGTAAATGAGGCGTTGTGCCTGCTATTGTCACGGTGGGAGTATTTAAACTGCTGAGAGTTAGCATACTTGCTAAAACTAGTAATAATTGACGCATGGCAAAATGTTTATTGTTTAATTAGAGACAAAAGATACTTAAATACGCCTCAACATTGGTATGTTCCGACGCAGAAGACTTCTAAACTTCTTACAAAAGGTAAACCAGCCGTCAGAAGGAAGCCGAAATTTCACAAGAATGCTAGAAATAATTTGGTATTTTAGTGATCTAAGTTTAGCTTTTATATTTTATGAATCGTTCCGCCTGCCTCATTTTCAATCCAGTTGCGGGTCAAGGTGACCCAGATTTAGAACTGGCAGAAATTCGGACAATATTAGAGCCAGATATTGACCTAGATATTTATCTTACAACTGAAGAAATCGACGCTGACGAACTAGCTTTTGCTGCGGTAGCGAGGGGAGTAGATGCAATCATTGCTTCGGGGGGAGATGGCACTCTCTCGGCGGCAGCGGCGGCTGTAGTGGGTACTGATATTGCATTTGGGATCATTTCTAGAGGCACAGCAAACGCTTTTGCTACAGCTTTAGGAATTCCCGACACGATCGCAGGTGCGTGTGAGACAATTTTGCAGGGAGGAACCCGCCATGTAGACGTAGCCTATTGCAACGATCAGCCAATGGTACTTTTGGCAGGTATTGGCTTTGAAGCTGAAACTGTAGAATTGGCAGATAGGGACGCTAAAAATCGCTTTGGGATGATGGCCTACGTTTTCGCTGGAATTCAACAACTGAGAAACTTAAAAAACTTTGATGTTGAAATTGAAACAGAAGACAGGATAATTAAAACTAGCGCCTGTGCAGTCACAGTAGCAAATGCCGCACCTCCTACTTCAGTTTTAGCTCAGGGGCCAGCCGGTCTAATTTATGATGATGGGTTATTAGATTTGACGATTGTAGCTCCAGTTAACAAAGCAGGAGCGATCGCAGCTACATTTCATCTATTCCAAACGGCTTCTACAGGTAACGCTGTAGATCGCAATGATATTGGCTTCCTGCGAGCCAAAGAATTTAAAATTACAACTAAGCCACCGCAAAAGGTTGTTTTAGATGGTGAAATAGTAGGCACAACACCAGTAGAAATTAAGTGTGTACCAGCAGGTTTGAAGATTTTTGTGCCATTAGTAGAAGAAGTTGAGCCTACCGAAAAACTAGAGGGACTCCCTAATCTGATTATTGAGATGAAAGACACTGTGGAGGAGTGAGGGCAGGGGGCAGTTTTTGCTGGGGGCAGGGGGCAGTTTTTGCTGGGGGAGATAGGGAAGGAAATTGTTCCTTGTCCTCCTCATCGCCCTTATCATCTCTTGTAAAAAACTCAGGAGTAGGTTGCATTGAAACTTGTATCTGATCCAGCGATCGCTAACAAAATTCGTAAAATGAATCAACGGGTACGGTGGCAAGATCCGTTAATTGCAGAACGGAACATCGACCAAACTCGGCTGGTGTTGGAGGATGGCCAAACAGATAATTCTGAGTTCTCATTTTTAGTTGTAGGTGATAGTGGTTCCGGCAAGCACCGGGGACACAACCCCCAGCGAAAGGTGGCTGAACTGATGTTGCCCCATCACAGCGAATCCCGTTTTATGCTGCATACCGGGGATGTGATCTATTTAGTGGGATCGAGTGAATACTATCAGCAGAACTTTATCGAGCCTTATCGAGAGTTTCTCTTGGGAGGAGAACATCCCCAACGGATTGCTTATGACCAGATGATTTTTAAGCTGCCTATTTTACCTGTACCGGGTAATCACGATTACTATAACTTGCCGATTTTATTGAGCTTGGCCTCTCTGACAACATTACCGATTCGCCGCCTGTTGCGATCGCGCTTAGACTTGGATGTAGGTTTGCATGGTTCAGGAACGGGTGAAGCCTACGCACGAGCATTTCTAGACTATCTTCAGGCGTTTCAGCTTCCAGGAGAGTTAAATAATCATTTAAATCAGTATTACACAGCTAAAACAGATACAGGTAATTGTCTGAGCTATCAACCTGGGCATTTTACCCGCCTTCCCAATCGCTACTACACTTTTCGCTATGGTGGGATTGATTTCTTTGCCTTGGATTCAAATACATTTAACGATCCACCGCCTCTACCTAAAACAAAACAAGGCGATGCCGATCGCAGAACTTTAGAAAAACGTCGTGAAGATTTAGAGCAAGAAAAGCAACAAATCATTGAAATCTCAGCCAAGCTTCGTCCAGAAAACCCTATTGAAGCTGACCAATTAGACGACTACCACGCCAAGCTGTCACAAATTGAAGAAATTATTGTTGATATCGACAAACAATTAGCTGCTGATAAAACAACCCTGACTGACACTGAACAACTAGACTGGCTCAAGCAAAAATTAATTGAATCTTGGAATAACTCTGAAGTTCGCGGAAGAGTGATTTATTTCCATCATCCTCCCTATGTAACTGAAGCGACAAAATGGCAACAAGCACAAACTCTGATAATTCGCGATCGCCTTCGTGGTGTGCTGGATGCGGTAGCTAAAGAAATAGGTTCCCTAACTCAAGGGCGTTCTTTGGTCGATTTAGTATTAAACGGTCACGCCCACTGCTTAGAACACCTGGAGACAATGGATACAGGACACGCTGATTCTCATATCCACTGGATTGTTTGTGGCGGTAGCGGGTTTAGTTTGCGCCGCCAACGGATTGAGGGAGCAGATTTGATGGAGACTTTTGGAAATGAAAATAGATTAGTGGCGCGATCGCATCTGTTCATTGGTCGCAATGGTCAAGGTTTTCAAAAGCGACGACCTTACTCAGGTTTACGTATTGACGTTAAAGGCGAAGGCCATCCCAAGTTTATTGTTCGTCCCTTGGTTTCCGAATGGTATCAGCGACAATGGCACGATCGTGAACTTGATCCGTTTATTATCTAGTGGTCTGTCCCAAAGTGTTTCAGAGGTTTGTAGTGTTCAGAACCTCGGCTTCTTGAAGAAGTCGGGGATCTCGGAGTCGTGCAAAATTAATGGGACAGACCACTAGTAAAATATTTCTCGGAATATTGGCCTCATAGCCCATAAATACAAGTAGAGACGCAATCATTGCATCTCTACAAAACACTTATTTAACCTTCTTACGTGTAATTACACCCAGCAAAAAGTGATGATTGTAATTATGTAATTAAATTATTCCTGGGCCTCTACCGCGTGTATCACTATTTTCGGTCAACTTACCTTCCTCGTCCTGATTAACTTCTCCGAGTTCTTCAACACGTTGGGCGGTTTCGGCTGCTGCTTGTTTGCGTGCATCACCCGGTTCTTCGTAGTACATTTCCGGTTCAACTGCATAGTTGTTCAACAAACCTTCTTTGTCCACGGTATATCCGTCAGTGGTGCGTATACTGTCTGGAGCGGTTTGGTCATCGGTAGCTGCATCTGCCTCCCTTTCTTCTGTAGGGACTGTTTTGTAAAGATTTCCCTCTCTTTCCATCCGAGCAGCTGTTTCAGCTGGGATAATGCCGCGATCGTATGTATCTACTTCAGCTCTATCAGATGAATCTATACCTTGATTAACTGGTTCATTAGCCATAAATTATGTCCTCATTAAAGAATCTATTAAATAACCTCAAAGCCTAGATTAGGTTGTTTTTCATCTTCAAACTACTATCTTTAGAAGTGATTTAAAATTAAATATAATCTTATGCTCTCTATCTTTTGATGTATCCAAAAGACTAATCTCAAGTCTGGCTCAATACATGTAATTTCCGTTCATGATATAAAACAAGCGTTTTAGCTGAAGTTGACACTTGACAGCAACATTCTTGTGTCTCCAGTGGGTTTTGTATCCGAAATAAGGTACTTACAAAATTCCCGACTTGTCTAAGAAGTCGGGAATGTGAACATTTAAATTGTATATATTTAATTAGCGAAGCCACAGACTAGTCTATTAAGGCAGACAAACTTACGCCACAGTGTAGTATTCTAATGGGTGGTAAATTTATTCGCCTAAAAACTGGTTTTTCAGTGATTGAATTTCATCGGCTAATTCTTGCCGGGTTGAAGCCTTCAGTAGATAACGGGAAATAAACCAAGTGCCATAGCTAATTCCAACTAACTCAAAAGTCGGTGATAGTAATGGAATATCATTGATTGCATCCAGTACTGCTAGTACTAGCTTGGCTGTAACAATCGCCGCCAAAATCAAACCAACTGTTGTTAGAGCCTGCTTGTAGTTACTAAAAAAGCTACCTAAATATTCGGGCAATTGCTCCAAAAATTGAGAAACTTGTCTACTAATTTGCTGCCATTGAGATTCTGGTTCAGATGCTGGTGGTAACTTTGGCACGTTTGCAGTATCTGTACCTTCAATTGCTAGCGTACCTTGTGAAAAGGAGGCATTGATGGATTCACGTTGCTGTTGTTCGGTTTCCATAATTTATATTTTCCGTAAGTAAAAACTTGTATAACTGTGAGCATCAATAAATATAATTATTCAGGTCATCAGTTGTCAATTCTTAGTAGTCAGTAATAAATATAACTGACCACTAAGATTTAGCAGGAGCATCTCAATTTATTTTTGCCTACCTACTCAGTTGAATTTGTTGCTAGCTGCTCTATTTTGTTGGAGCAATAACAGTTGCTTTAACAACTACAGTTTTGACACCTTTAATCTGTTTAGATAAAGGTTCAATCTTAGCTAACTCCTTCTGATTGTTCACAGTTCCTCCGACAGTGACAATCCCATCTTTTGTTGCATCAACTGTTAGTTGACCCTTGGGTATGTTAGCTTCTAACTTGGAGCGAACTTCACTTGCTAGGTCGCCTGTAGCTCTTTGTGCATCGCCACCAGTTGTATTATTGCGCTGTTCGCGGGCGCGGATATCAGAATTAAGTTGTCTTTTGCGAACATCACTTTGAGCGTCTTGTTGAGAAGCTGTTGTTGTTTGTGCAGTCGGTGATGATGGAGCTTCGTTAGGATTATTGGGTGCAGATTCACTTGTTTTAGAAGCGTTATCACAAGCAGCAACACCAAAAATTAAAAGTGAACTAATTAAGAAGGGAGTTAGCTTTTGCATAGATTTAATTCAGAATCGGAAAGTGAAACTTGTCGAGTGTGTGGATATTTACGGCAGAAGTAAGGAGCAAGTTTCTTAAGTTAGGAGCAAATTTATTTTATTGCTCCTTAAATTAAAGCAAATTAGTGTCAGTGACAACTACCTAGAGTTAGAGTGTTTCATCACGACGGTCAATAATGACTACAGCAGGATCGTCTCCATGAAGACCTGTTGAATAATTGGTGCGATCGCTATTAACTACTGGTGGAGCGCTATTCACAACTGGTGTCTCCTGATGCGTTCCTCGGTCTAAACCTGGGCGATGTTCGCCTAAATCAGTGGCATCATAAATAGCAAATTCTTCAACACCGCGACGGTTGAGAATCGCTTCAGCTTTGCGGATTTCAGCTTCGGTACCATCGATAATTAGCAAGTAGTCGCCTTTTTGGAAGCGATCGCTATATACTCGGGCCCTGTCTTCAGGAATTCCCAAGCCAACTAGTCCGCCAACAATACCCCCAGCAGCAGCACCGATCGCACCGCCAGCCACTGTTGATGCTAAAGCCGTCGCTGCTGCACCACCTGCAATTACAGGGCCGATTCCAGGAATTGCTAAAGTTCCCAGACCAACTAATAAGCCAGTTAAGCCGCCTAAAACTCCGCCTGTAGCTGCTCCAGCTTTTACACCATCGTCTGCTTTATTACCTGCAACATTTCTATCTACATCTACACCAGCGATCCCCTGACCGTTTGTATCCTTGGCTATGATGGAGACTGTATTTAAGGGAAAACCTGCATCTCGTAATTCTGTAATTGCTGCTTCTGCATCTCGACGATGAGAAAAGACTCCAATCGCTCGTTTGGCAACACCACTATTAGCAACATTGGCAACACCAGTATTAGCAACATTAGATGTTGGAGGCACATAATCAGCATTTATCTTTCTACCATCTGGGTTCTCATAAATGCCAAACTCTTCAACACCACCCTGATGTAGAATTGCCTCTGCTCTAGCAATTTCTGTATCTGTGCCATCTATGATGACTAAATAATGTCCCCGTCTCACGCGTTCGTCGTAAACTCTAGCTCGTTCTTCGGGAATTCCTAAACCAACTAATGCACCAAGCAAACTACCAGCTACTGCACCAATACCAGCGCCAGCGAGAGTAGTAGCTAAGGTTGTTGCTGCGGCTCCAGCCAGCATAATTGGCCCGAGTCCAGGAATTGCCAAAGTACCAAGACCGACTAATAAGCCAGTTAATCCGCCCAAAGCGCCGCCTGTAGCTGCTCCAACTTTAGCGCCTTCGTCAGATTTATCACCTACGCGATCGCGTACTTCAGCCCCAGAAATATCATCTCTGTCCCCATCCTGGGTGATGACAGAGACTCTGTTCATGTCAAAACCAACTTTTTTTAATTCATGTAGGGCATGTTCAACATCTCGACGATGAGAAAATACACCTACACCACGTTTGTGTACACCTACAACCATTATTTTTTCTCCTCAGCAAAAATTAATTATTCACTAATTTATAGCTCCTAACCACCTTATTAATACATGTTTGTGTTTATATTTCATCAATCGCTTGGAAGAAATTTTATCTCTATCATTAGACATACGTGGCTGTATCTAAAGATAGCAATAAATTTTAATAATCAAATAACTTATACTTGATGAAAAGTAGATGTTGATTATTTTATTTATCAAAAGAATCTCTAAAACAATTTGTTTTAAAATTAACTAAATTTCTCTTAAAAACCTATCTATTAAATTTAATTTTTAATAAAAATATCTAGTTATGTATTAAATTAAACTTTTGGTTGCAAATTTTACTAACAATAAGCGGATGAAGTTTTATAAAATAAGTTAAGTAGGTAGGCATAATTAAATATAAGATCAAACCTCACCCTCAATCCCTCTCCTTACTAAGGAGAGGGAAGCCGGAGGCAGGGTGAGGTTTGATATTTAATTTGACCCAATTACTTAATAGAAAATCATCAAACTTTACATTATTTACTTTAGTAAAAAGATTTGTTTCTTATAAAATACGACTTTTGACAAGAAAACTTCTTACCTAAGAAAGTGTCAGCTTATCTAACAGGTAAGTAAATTGATAAATAGATCATTTTACCAATGGTTATTTAATTGACTGCAAGTGAGAAAATACTATGTTTCAAGGTGTTTTAACTAGTTTGGAATCGAACTGGCTATCTTTTGGATTAGCGCCAATAATAGCTCAGGAAGCACTAACTCCAGAAGAGGCATCAGTTCTTTTTTCTGGCCCTAAATTCTTGGTAGCATTGGTGGCTGGAGTGTTAATGGCATTTGCCTTTCAATTATTATTGACTAATTTTTCAGTCGCTGTAGGAATTTCATCTTGGGAAATTGACTCAGATTCTGATGATGAGTCAGAAAGTTTGGGTAGTAAAATTCGTTCAGTTCAGACCAAAATTGGTGCTTGGGCGTTACTAACCGTTAGTATTGCATTATTTATTGCTTGTTTTCTAGCGGTAAAACTTAGCTTAATCGAAAGCGAAACTCTAGGTTCAATTATCGGTGTAGTCATCTGGGCTACCTATTTCTCACTGGTAATTTGGTTTGGTTCATCAGCAGTAGGTTCTTTTATTGGTTCTATCGCTAGTACTGTCACTTCTGGGTTTCAAACTTTGATGGGTACAGCAACTGCTGGTATTAGTGCTAATACTGCGAAAAAACAGTTAGTTTCTAGTGTTGAAGATATTACAGCCGCAGTCCGACGAGAATTAACTTCAGGTTTTAATCCTGAAGATATTAGAAATACACTCCAAAGTTCTTTAGGTTCTCTGCAATTACCAAAGCTGGATATCACAGAAATTCGTCAGCAATTTGACCAGCTTCTTAAAGATACAGATTTGCAATCTGTTACAAATAACGACCTATTGCAAAATATCAATCGTCAAACATTTGTTGATTTAATTAGCAGTCGAACAGATTTATCTCAAGAAGATATCAATCGCATAGCTGACCAATTTGAAGGTGCTTGGCAACAAGCTTTGAATCCGAGCAATTCCACAGAAAAAGTAATTAATTTGTTGAAGTCTGCAACACCTGAAGAATTGAATTCAGAGCAATTAGGTGAACGCCTTCAACAACTGGTTACAGTCGGAGGTGGAAATGGCAATGGTATAATCAAGCAAGCTATTCGATATGGCTTGAGTGCGGCTGTACCAGCAGTACTAAATCAGACCAACCTTTCCAATATTGATATCAACAAAATTACTAATCAGTTGCAAAAACTGAAAGGAAAAGTTCAAGATGTCGATATCAATCAAATCACGCAACAATTACAAAAGCTTAGAGAGCAAGCAACTGAGCAAGTATCTGCAAACTTGCCAATATCACCCGAAAACACAATTAAGGCAGATGTAGAAGATTACATATTGAATTCCTTTCCTTGGCATTTTAACCGCATTACCCTAAAAGATGAATTTAAAGAACTCATCTATGATGTTAATGCAGATCCGACAACTGTGAGACGGGAGTTAAAAGAAATCAATCTTGAATATTTCGCCAACTTGCTGAAGCAGCGAGGTGATATCAGCGAAGCTAGGGTGAAAGAAATCTCCGAACAAATGGAAAGCGATCGCCAGGAAGTTTTAGAAACTGTAAAACAAGCCCAAGGGCGAGAAAAAGGGCAAGATTTCCGCAGCCGCATTGAAGATTATCTGCGTTCGACGGGGAAAGAAGAACTCAACCCTGAAGGTATTGAACGCGACTTTAAGAAGTTGGTAGAAGATCCAGAAGCCGGGTTTGAAGATTTAAGCGATCGCTTCGGGCAATTTGACCGCGATACTTATGTACAATTGCTCCAACAGCGTCAAGATATCAACGAAGAGGAAGCTAATAATATTGTTAGTCAACTCGAAAGCAACCGCGATAATTTCTTAAATCGTGCTAGAGTTCTGCAAGAACAAGCAAAAGCCAAAGCCGATGAACTGCGCCAAAGAGTTGAAGATTATTTGCGGAATACTAACAAAGACGAACTCAATCCCGAAAGTATTAAACGTGAGTTTAGAATTTTGTTAGACGATCCCCAAGCTGGAATTAGCCTTTTAACTTCGCGCTTATCGCAATTTGACCGGGATACACTAGTACAATTGCTCAATCAGCGTCAAGATTTGAGCGAAGAACAGATAAACCAAACTCTCGATCAGATTGAAGCAGTCCGAAATAGTATTTTGCAAGTTCCGCAGCAGGCGAAAGAACAGTACGAAAAAACTACAAAAGCGGTTGCTGAATATCTCCGTAATACCAACTTAGAAGAACTTGATCCCGAAGGTATCAGGAGCGATTTGGAAAAATTACTCGACGATCCCAAAGAAGGAGCCTTAGCACTGCGCGATCGCTTATCTAATGTCGATCGAGAAACCTTGGTTAAACTCGTGAGTCAACGGGGAGACTTGAGCCAAGAGCAAGTTAATCAGATAATCGATCAAGCACAAGATGCGATCGCTAGTATTGTGAGAGCGCCACGACGTTTAGCCAAGCGGACTGCTCAACAAGCTTTAGATTTTGAAGCCAATCTGGAAGAATATCTGCGTAACACAAACAAAGAAGAACTCAACCCAGAAGCAATTAAACGCGATTTGCAATTGCTGCTGTCTTCTCCCCGCGCTGGAATTGGAAGTTTAAGCGATCGCGCCTCCAAATTCGATCGTTCGACAATTGTGGCGCTCTTATCCCAACGAGAAGATATTTCAGAAGAAGAAGCTAACCGGATTGTGGATCAAATTGAGTCGGTTCGCACTTCCATTGTCGAACAATTCCAGCAAATCCAGCAAAGAGTCCAATCGGTGCTTGATGGAGTTTTTGCTAAAGTTCGTAACTATCTCAACTCCCTGGATCGTTCCGAACTCAACTATGAAGGTATTAAGCAAGACTTTGCAAAAGTCTTCGACGATCCCCAAGCCGGATTTGAAGCATTGCGCGATCGCCTCAGTGAATTTGATCGTGACACCCTAGTTGCTGTGATCAGTTCTCGTGAGGATATTTCCCAAGAGGATGCTAACAGGATAATTGACCAAATAGAAGCGGCGCGAGATGGCGTACTACAACGAGCCGAACGCATTCAACAAGAAACACAAAAACGCCTGAAAGCGATCCAACAACAAGCTAAAAAGCAAGCTCAAGAAACCAAAAAAACCGTTGCAAATGCTGCTTGGTGGTTATTTGGGACAGCACTGACTTCGCTCTGTGCCAGTGCGATCGCCGGAGCAGTAGCCGTTACAGGGTTACCTCTACCTCGTTAAAATTCATCAGAAATTTATAAAAAAAAGTGGTAATTAATGTAATGACACTTTTTTTTATAAATAAAATAAACTACCCCCAGAGTACTATCATGACTTTATTCTTCCTACATATATTACAAAACCCTATCTAAGCAAAGGTTTCAGATTCTTTTGTGGGCGATAGCAACAAAAGAGGATTAATTATTATTTCTTATAGATCCAAAAAAGTAGCCTTCAGGGTAATATCATAATCTTGTGATTGTGAATACAGTAAATACGTCGTAAAAGCTATGCGATTCTGTACTATAAAATCTGCTTGTTCCCTAGCAGCCTAGTACTTGTAACCACTGAATACATAAAGCACAAACATATAGAAATGAACCTTGGCACGATTTTGATGCCAAACTCATCAATATATGCAGTGCTTTTAAAATCTTTGGAATTAACAGAAAAATCTGTTCCAATCAAGTGTGGTTCAGTTATCTCTTATGACTCGTTATTTCTTTACCTAATTTTTTCGGCATTGCTCAATAAAAGTGTGAAATTCAAAAATTTAATGTTTGAAACTCTTTCCTTTGCGCCTTGGGGGTAAAGGAAATTCATACTCTTAATCAGCGACACCGTTTTCTGATAGTGAAGTGACGAGGTAATTTCTACCCTCTAAACTCAGGAGAAGCTAATTTATGGCAATCATTTCCGATCTCGGTGGTCTTATTCCCAACAACATCATTAGTGTCAGTCTTCCTAACAACTCTGTCCAAGTCTTCGGTAATGGTAACAAGGTGATTAACGGCACTAATGGCAACGATGTCATTACTGCTGGGAATGGCAACGATCGCATCGATGGCGGTGGTGGTAACGATGTCATTACTGCTGGTAATGGCAACAATACCCTTATCGGTGGTGCTGGCAACGATGTCCTTACCAGTGGTAGTGGTAGGGATAGTCTCGTTGGCGGTGCTGGCAACGATGTCCTTATTGGTGGTGCTGGCAACGATACCCTTCTCGGTGGTGCTGGCAACGATACCCTCGTTGGCGGTGGTGGGACTGATATTCTGACTGGAGGATCGGGTAACGATACTTTCAAGTTCAACTCAGTTTCAGATAGTCCTGCTGGTTCTTCACGAGATGTTATCACTGACTTTTTTGGAAACGGTAAGTTGCCAGGTGATATAATCGATCTATCTAATATCGACGCCAACTCCACTATTAAGGGCAACCAAGCCTTCACTTTCATTGGGGCTGCCGCATTTACCGGCGCAGGTCAGGTTCGTTATTCAGGAGGTATTCTTCAAGCTAACACTGATGGAAATCTATCGCCTAACTTGGAGATTCGATTGGCAGGCGCACCACAATTAGTGGCAAACGACATTGTTCTTTAATTTAATAGACCTGCCTGCAAAATAAAGCACGAGGCAGAATTCTAATAATTTAACAGTCGTAGGGAGAGGTAAGCTTAACTTGCCTCTTCCTTTTATAGTGATTATTATTACGCAAATTTATTTCTGTATTTAGGGGGATTGACAAAATGCACTAGTCTTTGACTGTAATACAGTTCGTTTCAGATAGGTTCTGCTGAGAGTTATAAAATAAATTTACTTATTATTTCTTAATATATATAAAAGTCTATCCTTGAAGGTAGTATCATACTCTTGTTATTCTGAATGCAGCAAAAATTTCCTACAATTTATGCAATTCCGTAGGAGATAATCTGCTTTTTACCTAGCAGCTTACTACTGTAACTTATGAACATATAAGACACAAGAATATAACACAACTATTGGCACAATTTTGATGCCAACATCATCAATGCATCAAGTGGTTATAAAATCTTCTCAAGTTTTCAGATTTAACAGCAAACACCTGTTCTATTCAGGTGTCGTTCAGTTATGTCTTCCACTCGTTATTTATCCACTTGTATTCTCGGTGTTGCTGAATAAAAGTTTGAAATTAAAAAATTCCATGTTTGAAACTGTTTTATTTGGGCTTTTGGCGGAAGCCAAATTCATACTCTTAATTAGCAACGTAGTCTTCTAATGGTGAAGTGACGAGGTAATTTTTTTCCCATCTAAGTTTAGGAGAAACTCACTATGGCAACCATTAACGGTACTAATAGCCCTGACAATCTGTCTGGTGGAGTTGATTTTTTTAGTTTCGGTGATATCATCAACGGATTTGATGGCAACGATACAATTAAGGGCAAAGATGGCGACGACACACTCATAGGCGGTGCTGGGACTGATACTCTGACTGGAGGATTCGGTAACGATGTTTTCAAGTTCAACTCAGTTTCTGAGAGTAAACCTGGTGTTTTACGGGATGTTATCAGCTTCGATCGCGCCACGTATACATGAGAAAATCAGTTAATACAATCGCAACAGTTGCGATGATGTCAGGGAAGAAAAAAAGATGTCGGAGAATTTAAGAAGCCAAATTGTGACGCAAGGAGTGCAGCGATCGCCTAATCGAGCTATGCTGCGGGCAGTTGGTTTTAAAGATGAAGATTTCAATAAAGCCATTGTGGGTATTGCCAACGGTTACAGTACAATCACTCCCTGTAATATGGGGATAAATCAACTGGCGCTCATAGCAGAGGCTAGTATAAAATCTGCCGGAGCGATGCCACAAATGTTTGGCACAATAACCATCAGCGACGGTATTTCAATGGGAACAGAAGGAATGAAATATTCCCTAGTATCGCGGGAAGTCATCGCCGATTCCATTGAAACCGCCTGTACTGGACAAAGTATGGATGGTGTGCTAGCGATTGGCGGTTGTGATAAAAATATGCCAGGGGCAATGCTGGCGATCGCTCGGATGAATATCCCTGCAATATTCGTTTACGGTGGCACAATTAAACCCGGTCACTACAACGGACGTGATTTAACTGTTGTCAGTTCTTTTGAAGCTGTTGGTCAATATAGTGCTGGAAAAATTGACGAAAAGGAATTATTAGAAGTTGAAAGTCGCGCTTGTCCTGGCGCTGGTTCTTGTGGGGGAATGTTCACAGCTAACACCATGTCTTCAGCATTTGAAGCCATGGGGATGAGTTTACCCTATTCTTCGACAATGGCAGCCGTTGATGCCGAAAAAGGCGACAGCACGGAAAAATCGGCTTATGCGTTAGTCGAAGCTATCCGCAAACAAATCTTGCCTCGGCAAATTATCACCCGCAAATCGATAGAGAATGCCATCTCTGTGATTATGGCGGTGGGTGGTTCGACCAATGCAGTGTTGCATTTTTTAGCGATCGCCCGCGCTGCTAATGTAGAGTTAACCCTGGATGACTTTGAAACCATCCGCGCCCGTGTTCCCGTTTTATGTGATTTAAAACCAAGCGGTAAATATGTAGCTACAGATTTGCACAAAGCTGGTGGCATTCCGCAAGTAATGAAGATGCTACTTGTGCAAAACTTGTTACATGGTGATAGCATTACTATCACTGGCCAAACCATTGCAGAGATATTGGCAGATATACCAGAAGAACCATCCGCCAATCAAGATGTGATTCGGACTTGGAATAACCCGATGTATCCTCAAGGACATTTAGCTATCCTCAGAGGTAATTTGGCAACAGAAGGGGCTGTAGCCAAAATTACCGGGGTGAAAAAACCAGTAATTACCGGCCCCGCACGGGTGTTTGAATCGGAAGAAGCTTCTTTAGCTGCAATTTTGGCGGGTAAGATTCAAGCTGGTGATATTTTGGTTATCCGCTACGAAGGGCCCAAGGGTGGCCCTGGAATGCGCGAAATGTTAGCTCCTACCTCAGCAATTATCGGTGCTGGTTTGGGTGATGCGGTGGCATTAATTACCGACGGGCGCTTTTCTGGCGGTACTTATGGCATGGTAGTTGGTCATGTTGCACCAGAAGCAGCCGTTGGTGGTGCGATCGCTCTTGTAGAAGAAGGGGATAGTATTACTATTGATGCACCCGCTCGTTTATTGCAATTGAATATATCCGAAGAAGAATTGGCTCGTCGTCGTGCCAACTGGCAACCCCCCGCTCCCCGTTACACTAAAGGCGTGTTAGCGAAATATGCCTTTTTGGTATCTTCTAGCAGTATTGGTGCTGTGACAGATTTAGACTTGTTTTAATTAACCTTACCTAATAGACATCTCCGAAAAAGAATTGTTTTGACGTAGCAGTGCTACGTCTTTTTGATTTCTAGTAATTTTTACCTAACTTTTATGAGTTTTTATAAAAATATTGATAAAATTTCAGGAAATTTACAGAGAGGATATGATGTCAATAGAGAAATTACGGAAATATAGTTGACTCTCAACTGCATAAAAACCGAAAAGGGTACAAAATGAGTCCTGAATCTAACGTCAAGTTAACGATCGCTCTTTCTAATCCAAACTTAGATGCAGATGAGCAAGAACGCGAAACACGGAATCTGCTCAGAGAGATTAGAGATTTAGATGTAGAAAGTGCTGAACTTGTAGCAGTTGCACAAACTCCTCCAGGATCAAAGGCGTTTGGGGCTTTTCTGCTGGGAGTTTTGCAAGCAGAGGTGAGTGTTGCTAATTGTAAAAAATTATTGGGATTTTTGGGCGATCGCTTAGGTAACAAAACTATAGAATTGGAAGTTGAGGCTAACGGTAAAAAACTCAAAGTAAAAGCCAGCAGTCAGGAAGAATTAACAGCAGCGCTGGAAGCCGCGCAAAAGTTTGTAGCCGTAGGTTGAAAAATCCCATAATAAAAGAGAGGATAGCAAGATGGTAAAGGTGGCCTTGCTAATCGGAGTCAGCGAGTACGAGCCTGGTCTTAACCCATTACCTGCGTCGGTAAAGGATATGCAAGCGATCGCCAAAGTTTTGCAGCATCCCGAAATGGGAGATTTTGCTGAAACAGATATCCAAAAACTGGAGAATCCCGATCCTCAGAAAATGCAGGAAGCGATGGAGACGCTGTTTAGTGATCGGCGTAAAGATGACCTTGTAGTACTTTACTTCAGCTTCCTTGATATTGCCAATAACTTCTGTTTTCGTCTTCCCTTGACTGATACAAGCAGGTAAACTAGGACATTCAGCTACCCAATAACCATCTTCTCCTGGATAGATAATAACTTGTCTTTTCATCTATTGCTCATACAAATCAAAAAATCAAAACTGTAGTCTAAACAAATCAAAAAAGCCAAAATTCATAACAAATCTGGATTTTCCCCTAGTTCTCTTAATCTAGCCGCTAAACGAGCCACCTGTGCAGCAGCCGCTTCTGCTTGTGCAACTGCGGCTTGTGCTTGTACAGCAGCAGCCTCCTCTGGTAACAAAACCAAATTGCTAGCCACATCGTAAAACCGCAACCATACCGCCGTTTCTCTATCTATTGTTCCCTCACTCGTCCCTAACCATAAACCTAAACGCTTACACCATAGCCACCCATGCTCATTTGGTGTTAAAGGCTGATACTGCTGATTATCATCTAAATGCCACCCCTGTAAAGAATTAGGATCAAAAGGATCATAGACAAAATAATCTGAGGTACGGAAAGTTTCTTGGTAAAGATTTTTCTTAATCCCCTTGTCAATTGCTGCTGTAGATGGTGACATTAATTCCACGATTACATCAGGATAGCGACCGTTTTCTTCCCAAACTACCCAACCTTGTCTTGAGTTATTGCCGTCAACATTTAGCACCGCAAAGAAATCTGGGCCTCGGAAATCACGGTTACGAACCTGAGTGCTGCTGTAGTAAATAAACATATTGCCCCCAGTGAAGAAATCATTGCGATCGCACCAAGCTTGTTGCAATGACCGAATCAGGACATTCATAGCAATTTGGTGGCGATTTGATTCCAAGGGTTCACCATCATCAAAAATTAAATCTGTAGGTGGGGTAGGGGGTTCCCAGTCCACAATGGCTGCTGGATTTGTCTCAGTAGTCATGAGCGATCGCCTTTCTCAGAAAGCCTTAGATTTCTATCATAATCTGTCAATAGCTTGCTGAAGTAAGGCGTACAGATTACAAATGGTTATAAATTATTCTTCATGCAATCTCGAAAATTAGGCATAGCTTGAAAAATCCCAATTGATTGCAACAATACCAGAACAGATAAACTCGGATTGCCGTGATGATTCGCTATTATGAGCGATCGCTTCATCTACAAAAATATAAACATTAACAATCCTTAATAGATAATATTATTAAGGATTGTTAAGAGGAGCAAAAACTGCTCACAAACGCGATTGTTTCTTAAAAATCATCGAGAAACTGACTAAGGCGACTGATTACGGGGTCAACCTCTTGAGGAGGGGTAGCAACAGTATAAGAAGTATTATTTACTACTTCTAATTGACTTGGAGACTGAATGAACGATCGATCATTGACAATGATCGCCAGTTGTGCAACTTGTTGAGAAAGTTGCAGTAGATGGTGTTCCATCGCCTCCAAACGATTAGATCCCTTGGCAAAAAAACGTTCCTCAAGTCCAGCCACTTGACGTTGCAGTTCACCGATTTGCTGATCAATCGGTGTTGTTGCTGCTGTTTGTGGAGCAGGTTGTACAGGTTCCGGTACACATAAAGATTGCCATAAGGCTTCTTTACAGAGGTCGCTGAAAGTCTTGTCTGGTTGTTTGTCCAAATAACTTTCTACTTGCGCTAACAAGCTTTCATCAGCAAGCTCTGGGTTGAACGTGACGGATTTAACTACCTTTTTTGACCATTGGAACATCAGCTTTATGCCCTAGCAGCGCGATTGGAGGATAATTGTGCCTCTCCATAAATATACTGCCCCAAAGCATTCGCCTGTCGTGAAGGTGCTGCTAAATGAGCATTAATCTTTGCTTCTTTAAGCAGACGTTGAACGTCGTCCCAGAAGAACTCACCACCCCCGCCAGTCAGAATCACATCGGTGACACGTTCTGGCAACCAGGCTAGCACACGGCTACAGATTTCCCGCGAAAACATCTCCGTGAGGTTGGGAAGAAAATCATCTAGGTTGGTGGGCTTGCTAGCGCCTTTAGGACGGTAATAACGTTCACCTCTGGGTTTGTTGACTGCGGAAATCAGAGCTAGAGATTGACTATCTGCTCCCTCGATTTCGGCGGACACCAATTCATAAAACTTGTTCATCCCGAAGTCTTCGCTCTTAGAAGCACCTCTGGCAAAACGGAAGTTATCTACCATCAAAAGATCGACGGTTTGATGTCCAATATCAACGATCGCCACCGATATTTTTGTAAAATCGGGACTACCAGGACTTTTCTTCGGTTGAGCTTCAGACCACAGCAGACTGCCGTAGCCTTCTGGCATTACCCATACCTTACTGACATTCAGCGATATAGATTCGCCTCGGAAGTTCAACACATGAGGCCCGCCTACTTGGCTAATCAACTGGGCTTTTTCTTTTTCAAATTGTTCTAAGGAAAGAAAAGGCAGACCTAGTACGACTGAGATATCGTCTCTAAGTTTGAAGTAGCCAGCACTTGCTAACACTTTTACCAGTGCAGCCTCTACCTTAGATTGCCCAACTCCTAGATTTGCGCCAAAATCGGCTGCCAGTTGACCAACAGCATATCCATTTCCTTGATACTCCAGCCACAAATCCATTAAGGGGTCAGTAGCCCTAGCTTCAAAAACACCACCGCGGACTTGTTCAATTGACATCTGCTTGACGTTGGCAGGTACAAACACCACATTACCGGGTTCACGACTCACACAAGTTTTTGTGGAAGTTCTGCCTAAATCAACACTGAGAATGGTTTTTCCCGGAACAGCGCCCGTCTTGGGAGGAGTATTATTAACAGCATTGATCGGAGTCGATGCTGACACTCTATTCATGGGTATAGCAGCAGCATTGATGGGTGTAGCGGCGGAAGGTTGGTCTGTCATGAAAGCTCCTAGTTCAAACTTAACTGTAAAAAGTTGTCATGCTCATCTTACAAAAATGCGAGCAACCATAAATTCTAGGTTGCGTCAAGTGTAGCTAGAAATACGCCAAAAATTAATTTCGGCGATATCTCTGATAAGCTCATGCCTTCGCACATCTAGTATTATTTGGCATAGTGTAGGCGAATTTTGGCCAGATGTAACCCCTGCTTTTACTGCTTTCAAACCAAAAGCCTCCGTGTTTCATCTTCTAGAACGTCTTAACTGGCGCTTAAATATCCAGAAAATAAATGCTAGTACCAAACCGCCAAGTACGATTTTGGATACAGGAGCAAGGTACTTGTCCACAAGTTCATACTGACTACCCAATATGTATCCTGAGTATGTTAACAAACCCACCCAAGCGGCGCTACCCAATGTTGTGTAAAACAAGAATGGCAGCAAGGGCATATTGCTGATACCTGCGGGAACAGAAATCAAGGTGCGGATTCCTGGCACAAGGCGGCCAATTAATACTGCTTTTCTACCTTGTCGGTCAAACCACTCTTTGGCCTTGGTGATATCTTTACTAGATATAGCCAGCCATTTGCCATACTTGTCAGCCCAAGCTTTCAAACGGGTTTCACCCAAAAACTTACCTGGATAATACCAAATAAGTGCGCCCAATACAGAACCCAAAAGTCCTGCGAAAAACACACCAATGATATTCAGCTTTGCCCCCCCTGGTTGATATGGACTTGCTGTAAATCCAGCCAGTGGCATGATCAATTCTGAAGGAATGGGGGGAAAAAGGTTCTCTAAGAACATTAGTAGGGCGATTCCCCAATAGCCAAAATAGTTAATAGTATTAGTTATCCATTCGAGCATTGAGTCAATTCCTGAAATTGCTGTACTATTCCTGTGACTAAGATTCCGCTTTAGCTTTTAAAAAAGCTAATTATCCCCGCCAATATCAAGGTAATTCGGCTACACGAAAAGTTGACATTGCAATGAAGAAACAGAGTAAGACAAGTGGAAGCTAGCGGTTCATGTAATTAATTTTGAGGCGTAAAAAAGTTCGTAGTAAGGACTTTAGTCTTAGATTTTGCACATGTGCTTACTAAGTAGGTAGGCGTAATTAAATATAAGATCAAACCTCACCCTCAATCCCTCTCCGATATTTTGGAGAGGGAAGCCGGATAGAAGGTGAGGTTTTATATTTAGTTTGACGCACTTACTTACGAAGTAATCAAAATTAATGAGACAGTCCACTAGGGCGCTATTTCATTAATTGCAAGGTTTCTCAAAATTTGTAAGTAGCTCTAGCCCTTAAAATTTAACGATTTATCGCTCGCTACGAACCTGACAAAATCAATGAAACTAACCACCAGATTTTATTTTCTAATTTTTTAGATCCCCCTTAGTCGGTTTTTTAAAAGGACTAGAGAGGATCTAAAGATTTGATGGCAAATTTAAAAATATACTAAGAGGGTTTTGTTCTGAGGTTGTGAGGTTGCGCCTGTAGGAGAGCAGGGAGAAAATTTTACTTTATCCCCCTCATCCCCCTCATCCCCCTCATCCCTTCTTCTAGGCTGTGGGGGTCAATGATTGTACTCTTGGTTCTGATTGCCAGTCTAATGGATTCAAAACTCGATCTTCCAGCGCCATCTGCTCAATCAAACTTGCCAGTCTCAGAGCTTTGAGAGCTTGTTCGCCGCCTACTGAGGGTTGATTGCCCCCATGTACACAGTTGACAAAATGCTCTAATTCTGCGCTTAAGGGTTGAATATTGCTGGTGTAGACTTTTTCAATTACACCATCTTGCCTGTAAAGTACTTGTCGGTGATCGGTGAGAGAATTGGCAGTCGTTTGTCGGTGAATCAAAATTTCATTCTTGAGAAAATCTGCTTCAGTGAATGAATTTTTGCAATGGGCGACAATCCGACGAATTTTGCGGTGGGTAACTTTACTGGCGGTCAGAGTAGCAACAATACCATTGGCAAACCCCAAGGTGGCAGTTACGTAATCTAAATAACCAGAGTCTAGGGCGCGAGTCCCGCTAGCAGTCAATTTTGTGACTGGGGAAGCAGCTAATTCCAAAAGTAGGTCGATGTCATGGATCATTAAATCCAGCACAACCGAAACATCGTTTGCTCGATCTGAGTAAGGACTCATTCTATGGGCTTCTAGCGCCAGCAATTCTTCAGTTTTAAGCACTTGGCTTAGTTCTTTAAAAGCTGGGTTAAAACGCTCAATATGACCCACTTGCAGGATACACCCAGACTCAGCTGCGGCATTTACTAAAGACTCTGCCTCAGAAATACTGGCTGCGATCGGTTTTTCAATCAAAACATGAATTCCCGTTAACAGACAGTTAATGCCCACGGCATAGTGCAGACGGGTGGGAACAGCTACACAAACTGCTTCCACAAGGGGTAGCAGGTCACAGTAATCTTCAAAAAAACGCACTTTGTACTTGCTGGCAGTTTCTAGCCCTCGCTCAACATTAATATCTGCCACTCCGACTAGTTCAACATCTTTCATTGAACTCAGCACGCGAGCGTGATGTTGTCCCATGTTACCCACTCCAATCACGCCTATGCGGATCGGTCGTGGCTGGTTACGCTGTGTATATAGATTCGGTTCTGCCACTGACATGCTATCTTGCACTATTATTCTCTCCTCAACCACCAAATTTAGAGACGCTACGGCCGTTGGCGTTTATACTCGAAATGCCAGTTACGATCCGTCTAAAACCATCCAGATGGTAACATAGAGCCTATGTTTATGAAGAATTTCAAAGTTTGCGATCGGTTCCCGTAATCCAAATATCTTTTGTATAGATAGTTCGGGTTTGTTTTGGATTTTGCACTTTCTACAATAAATATGTGTCTTTTTATTAAATTTAAAACATTAAGTAAGGTTTAAGTGTAAAATTTTCAAATTTATAAGAATTGCCTTTCTTTGCTCCGACTTAACTTAATTGTTGCATTTAGGCAATTAATTACCAGGATCAATATTTAATTGATACTACTAAAATTACAAAGTGATGAAAAAGTAACATTTATGCTTTTTTAAAGAAAAACTATTGGAAATGATCGGTACTGATTAATTGAAAATATTTTTGTATGATTATTTGCAGTATCCATTGTATAAACGTACTCCTGCAAAGAAGCAAGCTAAGCGTAGCGTCTGGTAGAGAAGACATCACACCGCTTTTTGAGAGAAACTAGTGTAGATTGTTTCTTTGAAATATCTAAGGTGCGGCGTTGTTTGTCATCACTCACAGGGTTCAGGAGTCGCTTTGGCATTGCTTCGTGACAATTTGTTGGAGTGTAATCTGGCGATTTAAAATCCAAAATTTGCAACTGAGATGAAAGCTGTAATTCTGTTATCTGGGGGATTAGACTCTTCCACAATTCTATACAAAGCTAAGGCTGATGGCTGTGAATGTCATGCTATTTCCTTTGATTACCAGCAGCGACACCGACGAGAGTTACAGTCAGCCGTGACTATTGCTCAAAAAGCTGCGATCGCAAAACATCAGGTAGTTAATTTTGACTTACGACAATGGGGCGGTTCAGCACTTACCGATGACGCGATTGATTTACCTCAAGAGCGATCGCTGGATGAAATGTCTCAAAATATTCCTGTAACTTATGTTCCGGCTCGTAATACCATCTTTTTAAGCTTTGCTCTTGGTTTTGCCGAAGCGATCGCAGCCGAACGTGTCTATATCGGCATCAATGCTTTAGATTACTCAGGATATCCTGACTGTCGCCCCGACTATATCCAGGCGATGCAGGAAGTTTTTCGTCTGGGAACCAAACAAGGGCGTGAGGGACAACCAATTAATATTGTTGCACCCTTAATTAACCTGAAAAAAACTGAAATCATCCAACTGGGTAACCAGTTGGGAGTTCCTTGGGAGTTAACTTGGTCTTGCTATGCAGGTAATGATGTCGCCTGCGGTATATGTGATTCTTGTCGCTTGCGGCTAGCAGCTTTTGCCGAATTGGGACTTGTTGATCCAGTGGAGTATGCTTTTTGAGTTAGGAGTTAGGAGTTAGGAGTTAGGAGTTAGGAGTTGGGAGTTGGGAGTTGGGAGTTGGGAGTTGGGAGTTGGGAGTTGGGAGTTAGGAGTTGGGAGTTAGGAGTTAGGAGTTAGGAGTTAGGAGTTAGGAGTTTGAAGTTAGGAGTTTGGAGTTTGGAGTTTGGAGTTTTAATTCTTAACTCCTAACTCTCAACTCCTAACTCTTCTAACAACCGTTGCACTTGAATTTGATGCAGGCGTGGGCCAACAATTGATACCACGGTGAATTCGAGATTTTGATAACGGAAGCTTTCGCCAATGACCGGAATTTTCTGTAACTGATACAGCAAAAAGCCCCCTAGTGTTTGGTATTCCCTTGTTACGGGCAAATTCAGATGCAAAACTTCGTTGAGGTCTTCGAGATTAATTTGCGCCTGCACTAAAAATTTATCTTCATCTAACATCTGAATCAGCAAGTCGTCGTTGCTTTCAGGAACGCTTGCGTCGCCAATGATTTCAGCAATGACATCTTTGATTGTCACTAGTCCCACAGTAGAGCCAAATTCATTTACTACCATGACCATAGCTGGTTTCTCTTGCTGCATCATGGGCAAAAGTTCACTCAGGGGCGTGTATTCGGGAACAAATCGGGCGGGACGCATCCAAGGTTGGATTTGTGTCTCTAAACTGAGCTTTCCTACAGCTAAAGGTTGTGCTAAATCTTTAAAATAAACAATGCCGCGAACATCGTCTAAAGATTCACCAATCACGGGATAACGAGAGTAACCAGTAGCAGCCATTTCCTTGAGTAATGTTTGGAAGCTAGCATCTTTTGGCAACGTGATAATACTGGTGCGGGGGATCATCACATCTTGGGCCATGACATCCCCAAACTCAAAGACGTTATTGAGCAATTCTCGCTCTGCACGCTGTAAACCAGTAGATCCCCATTCTGTAGAAATAATCAGTTGCAATTCTTCGGGAGTTACAGGTGGTCTCCAGCCTTGACCTGTGTATTGGATACCAAAAATCCGCAATAAAAAACGAGTTGATTGGTTGAGAATCCAGATGAAGGGGCTGAAAAAACGCACGATCGCTTTTACCGAAGGCCCCAAAAACCTAGCTAGCTGTTCTGAGTACAGCATGGCTAAGGATTTGGGACATAGTTCTCCGATCACAATTTGCAGATAGGTAATCAAGAAAAAGGCAATGGGAATTGATAGAGAATGCGCCAGGAAGGTAGTCATCCTACTTGGTAAAGGCCAGGATTTTAACCATGCATTAACCAGCACGACAATCGTACTTTCGCCAATCCATCCCAAAGCCAAACTAGAGAGGGTAATACCTAACTGGGTGGTAGATAATAGTCGGTCAATACTACGTTGTAGCATTTCGACTGCGATCGCTGGAACATCCCCAGCCTTAACTAGCTGGTGAATACGCGATCGCCGCACGCTCACCATTGAAAATTCCGCCGTCACAAAAAAGGCATTTATGGCAATAAGCAGTAGCACTGACAATAACCGTAGCGCCACATCTGTCCAAATTAAATTAGGAAAACCACTCACCACTAAAGCTCGTGTAAAACTCACGCCCTCCATTTTTGGATTTTGGATTTTGGATTTTGGATTAAGTTTTGGCTATTAGGGACTAGGTAAATTGCTTAGTACCAAGTCTCCAATCTAAAATCTAAAATCTAAAATCTAAAATTGCCCAATCTACCTTTCTACAGGAATATTCAATGCCTCTAGCTTCAATTCTTGAGCGGGATAATCAGTAAGAGCAAGTGATATTTTCTTGACATCATCAAGTAAAGCTGTGGGAATGCTCACTGTACCTGTAAATGCTGGCCCATTTGCAGGCAATTCTGTGGGTAAACTCTCTGTACTAGCACTCAGGGTTCGTCCTTTATCATCGGTAACATCTAAAAAACTATACAGGAAGCGCACAGAATCTTTACCTTTGTTCTGCATTTTCACTTTCAGTAGCAAATCACCACCAGAGTAGCGGACAGATTGCACAGACATGGTTACACCCTGGCTCTGGGCAGTAACTGGAAAACCTGGCTGGAGTTTTTCTTCAACCACTGCTGGGGGTTTTTCCTCTGGCTTCTGCTTGCTGCTATTGGTTTCTTCATCATCGTCCTCTAGCTTTTCCGATTTAGCAGCCTTGGTCTTACCCTCAATTCGCGCTTTGACAATTTTCAGAATTTCGTCCTCTTTTAATAGCACTAGCCCTCCCTGTTGGGAGTTATTTGTCTTATTGCTGGCAAATTTGGTTATGGGACGCCCATCTGGGGTAGTAACGCCTTTAAGTGCTGAACTTCCCAGTTGAAACCCCAAAAGGGCGCTCACAGAACCTGCTCCCATCATCAGGATTAACAAAACCAAAGTAAGAAGTACAGTAGAATTTATTTTCATAAGCTATCACAATAGAATGCTGGTCTATTTAAGAATAGTGAAGCTTTTGACCTCAATCCTTAAAGGAACTTAATCAATATTAGTCTGCACTATTTTATGATTAAATTATGTAGTATAAAAATCTGATAAGCTACCGTAGAGTATTGACAGGTAGTAAATCTGTGCTAAAATTACGCAATTGGCTAAACTCAGTGGATGAGGTATTTTCCTCCCTCTAAAATTAGCAAATCAGGGTGACCTAAGATTTGAAGTAATAGACTCTTAATATAAACCCGAAAGCCAACAAAATAAGCGCCTTTGGCCGATTGGGGAGGCAACGAACTCATAATTCGTCTTCAGGCTGGTTCGATTCCAGCAGGGCGCACTGAATGATCAAAAAGTAGTAAGTAAGTCGGTGAGAATAAATCAAACTAGATTGTAAAAAATCTTGAGATTAGTTATTAGTGAGCGGCTCTAGCCATCTTATGAAGACTTTAGTCGTCACCCAACGCGTTCGTTAGTCGCTCATGGGGGCAAACCCCCAAGACCCCGCTAACTCACTACATACAAACCTTAAATTATTCACTCCGCTCTACTTAATAGAGGCATAAGGGCATTGGGCATTGAAAAGAGCCAGAGCGGCGGGGTGTTCTTAGCAAAGAAGAAATAGCTAATTTTTTATTCTGCCCCCTGCCCCCTGCCCCCTGCCCCCTGCCTCTTCATCTCCCCAATATTACCGAGGTAGTATTTCAAACTTCAATTCAGTTCCCACTTTGAGTTTGTTGCTATTCAAACCCCGATACATCATTAATGATGTGTCATAAGGATTTGGTAAATCAGGAGTACGAATATATGGATCGTTGCCAGCTTGCTGAGTCAGGGCATCATGATATAAAGTGTTAAGCAACTGAGCATCGTGAGCAATTTCATTTTCTGGGAAGGAACCACCAAAACCGTAACCAGCTCCTAGAAGTGAGTCTAGCTGGCGCTTGAGGCTACCATTTTCGTAGAAATTGCGATCGTGACTAAAATAGGCTCGTTCAAATACATCATTCGTAGTTTCTGTTTTGGGGGTTTCCGTTTGGGCAGATGCAACAGAGGGAAAAGCAATACCAGCAGCAAGCAGTATTAATAAACCACCAAAGGTTTTAAATTTTATACCCACGTTCCTAACTCCTCAATTTTTGGGCAATCTTAATTTATGCTTAATTTCAGAACTCTGATGAGTTCAACCTTTGGTGTAGCACAACTTTTAATGTTTTGTAATGACGTATCCTACTGAAACTCTTAGCCACTCAGATATTTGGGCAAGCACTGCTGATTTGACTACTTTGCGCCACAAGCTACTAGATTTATTTTGCCAACTTGCTTATCAAGAAGGTGATTTTCTCCTCTCTTCTGGGTTGCGTAGTTCTTATTATGTAAACAAGACACAAGTAACACTCCATCCTCAAGGTGCTTTGGCAGTCGGACGTTTACTGTTTCCTTTGCTACCTATAAATACACAGGCTGTAGGTGGTTTAACAATGGGGGCTGACCCAATTGTGACAGCAGTGAGTGTAGTTTCTGTTTATGAAAACCGACCGATACCAGCGCTGATTATTCGCAAAGAAGCCAAGGGTTATGGGACGAAAGCTTATATAGAAGGCCCCACTTTACCAGAAGGTGCAAAAGTAGTAGTTTTGGAAGATGTGGTTACAACTGGGCAATCTGCTTTAAAAGCAGTTGAGCGTCTTAAAGATGCAGGTTATACCGTAAATGAAGTAATTTCACTGGTGGATCGACAGCAAGGAGGAGGTGAACTGTATCAGTCAGCTGGGTTGAAGTTTGAAACTTTGTTTTCGATTCAGGAAGTTCAGGAACGCTACCGACAACTTGCAAATTCATGAACATGATGTAAATATACGGTTTAGCTGAAACAGCATTGAATCACCGTTACCGCGAACCAGCGAAATAGGCGATTTGTAATTATAAAATGGCGATCGCCTGTTGCAAAAGTTCGGCTCTATTGATGTCGTCTTCTTTTGTGGGTATTACTGGTAAAAAAAATTTGTTCTCGGAATATTTACCAGAACAAATAGCTGTAGAGTAAGTATTATTTTACAAATTGATGCGAGTTCCCACATTTCTAGCAGAGGGAGATAAGAGAGAATAACTCCTAACTCTGCCAATTTTAGATTTTGAATTTTGGATTTTGAATTGAAGGAAAATCTAAAATCGAATGACTCCTAAGTTTTAATTTCTGAGGGTACTAAAACAGTTATAGCTTTAGGTATAACTCGAAAATAAGCAGGTGTGTAGGTAGTGATTTCACCATCTGTATTGATAGGGTGAGGTTTGCGAGTATGCACCTCTATTTCTTGACCTTGAAGAGAGCGTACACTCTCCCAATGTATATGTCGCCCTTGTCGCATCGCCGGGAGTAATAGTATAATCTGCCACCAATCTTTAATCTCCAAGCTATAGAGGTCTAGCCTTTGGTCATCTATTGTCGCATCGTCAGCCACTGCCATACCGCCGCCGTAATAGCGGCCGTTACCCACAGCAATTTGCACTGTTTTCACGCTAATTGATTCACCATTGATTAAAATCTTTGCAGTAAAAGGTCTAGCTTCCAAAATCACTTGCAATGCAGTGGCGGCATAAGCAAATATTCCCCAACGGCGTTTAACTTCTTTGGTAAGTCGCTGGGTAATTTTTACACTCAATCCCAGACTGGCAACGTTAAAAAAGTGCTTGCCGTTCACCCAACCTAAGTCGATGCGGTGTAAATTTCTATATGAAATAATTTTGCAAGCTTCGCTGAGGGAATTCGGGATTCCCAAAGTCCTTGCTAGGTCGTTGGCAGTTCCTAAAGGCAAGATTCCCAAGGGCAACTGAGTCTCAACTAAAGCATCTACTGCGGCATTGAGAGTCCCATCTCCTCCACCAATGATTACCAAGTCAACTTGATGCTGATAGCGAAGTATAACTTCTGCAAGATGTTTGGGGTCTTCTGTAGACTCCTCAATTAAATCAAAGCCGAGTGTCTTCAGATATTCAATCGCTTCTGATAGACCTTTTTGCCCTTGGCGGGCATGACGATTTACTAACAGCAGTGCGCGAGAACTCATGGGTAGTACCTTTTGTAGTTGATATGTCCAATTATCCGCATCCATGTATTCTGCTTCAAGTTGACTATCAGAAAGTGTTGAATTTATTATGCCACTTATCAAAAATTCATTTAGTCAATGATTATTATGTTGTGCTTAGGAATTTTTAATTTCTATTTTATCTCTATTAACCGTCGGTGTGTTAAGTAGGTAAGCGTAATTAAATAATAAGAGCAAACCTCACTCTCAATGTCTGTCCTTATTCTTTCGGGGGAAGCCGGAGGCAGGATGAGGTTTTATATTTAATTTGACCCATTTACTTAATACTCCGTAAATAGATTTTTTACTCATTAAATAATTGAATTTAGCTATTTTTGATACAGCATATATGTCAATATTATAATAAAAATATGGTTAAGGCTAGGACTCTTTTTTTTAACGAACCACAGAGGCGCAGAGGACACAGAGAGAAGAGAGAGAAGGAAAAATTGCCTAACTGAACTGTATTGCACTTTAGTGGACTTGGGCTATGAGCGGCGCAACTTTAGTTGTGGGCAGTTTAGTTTATGTCTACAACGAAATAGCCCTGCACCTTAACCCAAGCGTATTGATTACAGCATTTCATTAATTAAAGTAACTCGGAAAAATAACTGAAAAATTATTAGGTATCGGACTTTTTGTGCCGTTTAACCGGATTCATCCACACTTCTAAACGACTAAATGCTTGTGAAGAAAGTAACGTCAAACATAAATAAACCACCGCCACAGCCGCGTAAATTTCAAAAGCACGATAGTTATCGGCGACAATTAGCTGTCCTTTGCGAAACAATTCTTCAAAACCAATCACTGCAACTAAGCTTGTATCTTTCAACAAACTAATAAATTCATTACCTAAAGGTGGAATCATCCGTCGGAAAGCTTGGGGAAAAATTATATAACTCATTGTTTGTACAGAACTCAAGCCTAATGACTGTGCTGCTTCTGCTTGTCCTGTTTCAATTGATTGAATCCCAGCCCGAACAACTTCGGCAATGTATGCGGCGCTATTCAAACTTAAGGCAATTACCCCAGCTAGCAAACGATCAAAACTAAATGTCAAACCAAGTTCTTGCAAAATTGCAGGTAATCCAAAGTAAATCATAAAAATTTGTACCAATAAAGGCGTTCCTCGGAAAAAATCCACATACGCTCTCGCTAGCCAACGCACAGGTGCAATATGAGAAAGGCGAACAATACCAATCAATGAACCCCCAATTAAGCCAAACACTACAGAAAGTATCGTCAATTGCAACGTTACCAACGCACCTTGTAATAAAGTTGGAAAAGCTTGCAAAATCACGCCAATTGAGGTCAATATTTTAGGCGCGTTAGTGTTATTTTGATTCTCAAATGGTGATTTAGCTGGTAGTGATGGCGGTTCAGCTTTAAACCATTTCTGGTAAATTTGGGAATAAGTACCATTTTTGAGTACCCTATCCAAACCGTTGTTTATTAATGCCAAATTCGGCGAATTTTTAGCTGTAGCAATGCCGTAAAACTCCTCCGTCAGTAATTGCTGTACTATTTTAATTCCTTGAAGATTGCCCGTATTAATAGCATATAAAGTCACTGGTGCATCATTAATTACTGCATCCACATTACCATTGAGCAATTCTTGCAGGGCTAAAGGCGCTGAATCAAAACTGCGGATTTGCACTCCAGGAATACTCTTAGCCTTTGCAGCCCCGGTTGTGCCAATTTGTACAGCAATTTTTTTATTTTTGAGACTGTCAAAGTTAGTAATATTTTGATTATCTGCGCGAATTGCGATCGCTAACCCAGCCTTAAAATAAGGACGGGAAAAAGAAATCGTCTTAGCCCTCTCCTCTGTAATCGTGATCGAACTAATCGCCGCATCTACCGTTTTGCCTCGCAAAGCTGGGATAATACCATCAAAAGGCAGACTTTGAAAATCCGCTTTAAACTTAGCAGAGGAAGCGATCGCATTCATCAAATCAATGGAAAAACCCTGCAACTCACCGCCTTTTCCCTGAAACTCGAAAGGTGGAAACGCCGGTTCAGTAGCAACCCGCAGAGTTTTTCCAGCACTAGGATTCACCCCACAACCAGCCAGTAACAAACAGCTAAAACTTATAATTAGAGATAAGCACAGCCAACGGATAAAACTAAATGTAGCCATATTATTTTCTCTCTTTCTCTGCGCTCTCTGCGCCTGGAGCGGTTCGTTCAATATATCTTGCAACTGTCCAATCTCCCGCCAATAAATTAATTCTGAGGTCTTTTTAGGACTGCTACAGGTTTACATTAAAAACCTTACAATCAACTGTAGAGTAGTTTGACAGAAGTAATGAACAATACTATCCCTGCCATTATTTTTGACAATATCGAAAAAAACTTTGGTTCCCTAAAAGTCCTCAAAGGAATCACCGGCGAAATCAACCGGGGAGAAGTCGTTGCAGTTATTGGTTCCTCCGGCTGTGGTAAAAGTACCCTACTACGCTGCTTCAACCGCTTAGAAACCATTGACAAAGGGCGTTTAATAATCAACGGAATTAACTTATCCCGACCCACTCTCAACTATAGCCAAGTGCGGCAACTACGAACACAAGTAGGTATGGTTTTTCAACAGTTTAATCTGTTTCCCCATCTGTGCGTATTAGAAAATATGACACTCGCACCGCGTAAAGTCTTGGGAAAAACAGCAAAGGAAAGCGCCCAACTAGCGAGGTTATATCTCGAAAAAGTTGGCTTATCTGAAAAAGCCTCGGCTTATCCCGAACAACTTTCTGGGGGACAAAAACAACGAGTTGCGATCGCTCGTAGTTTATGTATGAATCCTCAAATCATGCTATTTGACGAACCCACCAGCGCCCTAGATCCTGAACTCGTCGGCGAAGTTTTGCAAGTGATGCAACAATTGGCATCAGAAGGCATGACAATGGTGGTTGTCACCCATGAAATGCAATTTGCAAAAGAAGTAGCCCATCAGGTCATATTTTTAGACAATGGTATTGTGACAGAACAAGGCCCAGCCTATGAACTGCTAACCAATCCCCAAAGCGATCGCCTACGTATTTTCCTAAGTCGCCTCAATGTTAGATAGTTAGGAGTTAGGAGTGAGGAGTGAGGAGTTAGGAGTTAGGAGTTAGGAGTGAGGAGTGAGGAGTTAGGAGTGAGGAGTTGTCAATTAAAGTTTTTTTCATAACTCATAACTCATAACTCATAACTTATAACTCATAACTCATAACTCATAACTCATAACTCATAACTCATAACTCATAACTCATAACTCATATAACTCATCACTTTTCAAAGATACTCGCGCAAAAAATCAAAGGGATCATCTTCCCAACAAGGTTCAGGTATCAGCCAAAACAAACTCCTGTTAATGTCGGCTTCAATTTCATCACCGTCGTCTCTATGAAATAGTTCTATCAAAGCTGTCCAATCACGCTCTCTCAGAGACGTTAACGATGGGGCATATACCTGAAAATTATTTGAGTAATTCACGCGCAAAGTTGTGCTTGAGTACCGGAAAAATTTAGTATAGAAATTTGTAAATAATCAAATTTTAGCTTTGACAACCGTAGTTAGATAAGTAGGTCGGCGAGCAAAAACCAAACTATGTAACGAAAAGTAAAATATCTGGATTTGGCTCGTAGCTGTGCTTTAGCGCTAAAGCGCAACTACAAACCAGTTATGATTATTTGCACCGATTTACTTAGTTATTTTCATACTATTAAATGTGGATTACTCTCATCAGTGTCTCACAATTTAAACAGGACTGCTATAGTATTTATTACATAATTACAAGCTTAATTTACTCGCACCGGAAAAATTCTTGATGCTGCGAATCGACTAATTGCACACTAAAGACTTCAGCAAAGGACTGTGCTACATAAAAACGCACTTCTTCGCAGGTGATACCTGGAATCGATTCGGCTAAACTGCCTACAGGTTTATCAGAAATACCGCAGGGTACAATGCGCTCAAAGCCTGTCATGTCTGGACAAACATTTAATGCAAAGCCGTGCATGGTAATCCAACGACTGACTTTTATACCAATAGCCGCAACTTTTCGCCCTTGTAACCAAACACCAGTAAAAGCCGGAATTCTTTCTCCCTGCAATCCATAAACTGCCAATACGCGAATTATGACTTCTTCGAGTTCGCGTAAGTACCAATGGAGGTCTTTACGATAACGTTGCAGATTTAAAATTGGATACCCCACTAGTTGACCAGGACAATGGTAAGTAACCTCGCCGCCTCGTTCAACTCGATGCACATCATATTCACTTTTGTCAATATCAAATTTGATAAAATCTGAGTTGCTGCCTTGTCCTAGAGTGTAGACGGGTGGATGTTCTAGCAAAATTAACACGTCGTCTAGACTGGGATTATGGATACGCTCAGTTAGGAGCGATCGCTGCCATCTATGAGCTTCTAAGTAAGGCATTAATCCTTGATTATACAACAAACAACGGTTTTTATCTAGTTCCATACTATGGATTATGCCAAAAATCAACTGTATTAATAGCGAAATATATTTCAAATTAGAGGATTGGAATCAAAAAATGTCAAGATTTGCAAAGGATTTTAAAGGAAAGTCAAGGGAACAGGCATAAGAAAATACAAAGTGCTAGCTTGAATATACAACCTCAATAATAGGTTTTTAGGAGGAATTCTCTGCAATAAGCATCATGCCAAGACGATAAAGACAAATGTACTGGCTGATGACTCTCATAAGATTAATTTGCAATTCAAACAGAATCAAATTTCCCCAAAGACTTGTATTATTGAACAACAGCAAGCAAACTTCAACCGAACACAGAAGGAGCAACTATCAACAGTTCTGTAAGCGTTGTTTTAACACAGAAGACAGTTACAGGAGCTATTGCTCAAATTTCCTCACCAAAGAGTTCTAGGTGGATATCCAATTGGATATCAGCGCAGAGATGAGGAGGAAAATCAAGGATATAATGAGCAAAAGCTTAAATGCAGTAAGTCTAGAAAAGCTTACCAGCACTACATAGAAAGAGTTCACAATTTGTTTTGGCGGGAGTAATAGACCTTACCGCAATTTCTTTTCATACAAAGCAAATTCACACATTAAATATTCAGTGGGAGAGTTTACATGAAGCTTGTCATCCACGGCAAAAATATTGAGATCACCGATGCGATTCGGGAATATGTACATCAAAAGATTGAAAAAGCAGTTAGTCACTTTCAGAGCATTACAAATGAAGTAGATGTGCATCTTAGCGTAGCCCGTAATCCTCGAATTAATCCTAGACAAGCGGCTGAAGTAACTATTTACGCTAATGGTAGCGTTATCCGTGCCGAGGAGAGCAGTGAAAGCCTCTATGCCAGCATTGACTTAGTTGCAGATAAAATTGCCCGTCAACTGCGGAAATACAAGGAACGCCGTCAAGACCAGAAAACTCAGTCCCAACCAGAAGAAGTAGTTGTTGTAGAATCGGTAGTTACAGATTTAATTGGCGATCGCACCCCCGAATTACCCAACGAAGTCGTCCGCACCAAATATTTTTCTATGCCGCCGATGACCCTTGCAGAAGCCCTAGAACAACTGCAACTTGTGGGACACGACTTTTATATGTTCCGCAATTCTGAAACTGGAGAGATTAATGTAATTTACGAACGCAACCACGGCGGTTATGGCGTGATCCATCCCCGCAATAATAACGGTCATACTAACGGCAAGAATGGTAAAGCAACCCACGCTAATATTGTCATGCCGGAAAAGTCGCATTCTAAATAGGGAATAGGGAATAGGCAATGGGGCATGGGGCATGGGGCACGGGGAATAGGGAATGGGTGGATAAGGGAGAAATAACTAATCTCCAATGCCCAATGCCCAATGCCCAATGCCCTATTTCGCAATCTGTTGCAAAGTTTTCAGCGCTTCCTCAACGTGACCTTTAAAGTTAAACATTGAATCAAAGACGTATTGCACAACTCCTTGTTGGTCAATAACGTAAGTAACGCGACCAGGGAATAAGCCAAAGGCTGCTGTTGCGCCATATAGCTTCCGCACTTGGTCGCCTTTGTCAGTTAACAGGGTAAAAGGTAGATTGTATTTCGTAGCAAATCGTTGGTGAGATTCTATGGAGTCAGAACTCACACCGACAACTTCAGCGCCAGCACTTTTAAACACTTCATACTGATCGCGAAAGGCGCAAGATTCAGCCGTACATCCCGGTGTGTCATCTTTGGGGTAAAAATATAGGACAACATTTTTGCCGCGAAATTCTTGAAGACTAATTGTTGAGCCGTTTTGAGCAGGTAAAGTGAAATTAGGAGCAGTATCTCCAACTTTGATTGGCATAGCGAGTTGTGGTAATTATTTAACAAAATTTTACCTTGTATCTAAGTTTATAAATTTTGCTTGATTACTTGCATCAAGCGGGGTAACTTAGTACAACTTTGCGTAAAATCGTAGCGTTTTTAATGCAAGGGGACACATTGGCATTGTCAGTCGATGCATTGGCATTGTCAAATTTAATTCGCTACGAATTAATGAAATGCTGTACTTAGATACTCATCTAACAGAAAATTCCGCCTATGCGCCTGACTTCACTGGATGTTTTTCGCGGTATTACCATCGCTGCGATGATTCTCGTCAATATGGCGGGAGTCGCAGATGATGTATATCCTCCCTTAGCCCACGCTGATTGGCACGGTTGTACACCAACTGACTTGGTATTCCCCTTTTTTCTGTTCATTGTTGGTGTAGCGATTACTTTCTCGCTGTCAAAGTACACCGAAGACAAGAAACTAACCTCAGCTGTTTACTGGCGCATCTTACGCCGCGCTGTCATTCTTTTTGCCTTGGGATTGCTACTAAATGGCTTTTGGAATCAAGGTGTTTGGACTTTTGACTTGGGTAGTATCCGCATTATGGGAGTGTTGCAGCGCATCAGCATTACCTATTTGCTGGCTTCCTTAATAGTTCTCAACCTTCCGCGTAAAGGTCAATGGATACTAGCAGCAGTGATACTTATCGGCTACTGGCTAACGATGATGTATCTACCAGTACCCGATTTTGGCGCGGGAGTTCTGACGCGGGAAGGTAATTTCGGCGCTTATGTTGACCGCCTGATTATTCCCAAAGTACATCTATATAAAGGTGATGGTTTCAACTTTATGGGAGATCCAGAGGGACTGTTCAGTACTATCCCTGCGATAGTAAGCGTCCTCGCTGGCTATTTTACTGGTCAATGGATACGCAGTCAACCTGTAAAGTCACGCACAAGTATCGGGTTAGCATTATTTGGGGTTGGTTGTTTAATTATCGGTTGGGCGTGGGGGTGGACATTTCCCATCAATAAAAAGCTGTGGACAAGTTCTTATGTAATCTTTACTAGCGGTTGGGCGTTACTTTTGCTAGCAGCTTGTTATGAACTCATCGAAGTCCGGGCAAATCGTCGCTGGAGTAAACCTTTTGAGATTATGGGCTTAAATGCGATCGCACTTTTCGTTCCATCCGTTTTATTGATTAAAATCTTAGTGAAAACCACTATTGGCACAGCTAAAGACGCTCCCAGTACCTACAATTGGATTTACCATAATTTTTTCGCATCTTGGGCCGGAGTTCTGAATGGTTCGCTATTATTTGCCCTAGTCACCGTGTTGTTGTGGTGGGCTGTTGGTGTTCTGATGTATCGCCAACGCTGGTTTCTCAAAGTGTAATAATTGCAAGCAGCCATCATAAAATGAAAATTAATCTATAGAAAAATTGTGAGGTAATGGATGCGTCGCATGAAATTTTGGGTATTTTTACCAATTGGGTTGATATTTGGCTGCTCAGATCAACTGTTTCAATCTAACCCGTGTGTAGCCAATTCTAACCCAGTAGTAGTTTCACAAACTAGTCCGACTTTATCAAAAGTGAGTTACCTTTCATCGTTGGAAAAAGAAGTAATTGTTGAAACAAATAAAGTACGAACAAACCCCCAGTCATACCTCCCGATTTTGGAAAACTATAGAAAGCGCTTTGAGGGAAACCTAGTCAACATTTCTAATAATACTTATTGGCAAACTCAAGAAGGAGTCAAAGCAGTTGATGAGGCGATCGCATTTTTGAAATCAGCGCCTCCTGTAGGAGCATTGAGTGTATCTAAGGGTATGTCTTTAGGAGCAAAAGACCACGTTGAAGACCAAGGCCCAAAAGGTATCACAGGTCATGATGGTAGCGATGGTAGTACCCCCTATACTCGCATGAATCGCTATGGTAGATGGCAAACAACCGCAGGCGAAAATATCATTTATGGCTTTAACACTGCTGAAGATATCGTCATGCAATTAATTATTGATGATAGTGTGAGCGATCGCAGTCATAGAAAAAATATTTTTAACGGCGCTTTTAAAGTGTCTGGTGTTGCTTATGGAACTCACAAATTATATAGAACAATTTGTGTAATTGATTACGCTGATGGCTATAGGGAGAAATAATTGGAGTTGGGGAGTGGCGACAAATACCGAAGGTTCTGAATTATTGTACTTAAAAGCAGGCGTAATAAAGTAAAAAAATTTTTGTGCTTTACGTTTCAGTGTTAGCTAGGTTACAACAGGTATTAAGTAACCTTTTTTAACACTCCAGGAACAAAGACGATCCCAGCGTTATCTATACTCTTGATCAACTCATTTCCGTTCTTGTTAGGGGAATGATTCAAGTTCTGATGTCTGATAATTCTGAATAAAGAAGCGTCTACATACTTCTGTGTGTGTTTAAAATTATTATTTCTTCTAATTCACTAAATTAATCCATAGAAAAAATTCTGAGGTAATGAATGCATCGCATTAAATTTTGGGTACTTTTGCCAGTAGCCCTGATATTCGGTTGCTCAAATCAACTGTTGCAATCTAACCCATCTGTGGCAAATTCTAACCCAGCAGTAGTTAAACCTAGTAGTCCAACTTTATTAGCAAAGGCGAGTTATCTTTCACCACTAGAACAACAGGTAATTGTTGAAACAAATAAGGTACGAACAAATCCTAAGTCATATCTCCCAATTTTGGCAAACTATAGAAAGCGCTTTGAGGGGAACCGAGTCAAAATTTCTAATAATACCTATTTGCGAACTCAAGAAGGAGTTAAAGCAGTTAATGAAGCGATCGCATTTCTCAAATCAGCACGTCCTGTAGGAGCCTTGAGTGCATCAAAGGGTATATCTTTAGCAGCAAAAGACCACGTTAAAGACCAAGGTCCAAAGGGTGCTACAGGTCATGATGGTAGCGATGGTAGCAACCCTTTTACTCGCATCAACCGTTATGGTACATGGCAAACAACCGCAGGTGAAAATATCAGTTATGGGCCAAATACCGCTCAAGATATCGTCATGCAATTAATTATTGATGATGGTGTGAGCGATCGCGGTCATCGAAAAAACATTTTTAACGGCGCTTTTAAATTGTCTGGTGTTGCTTATGGAACTCACAAATTATATAGAACAATCTGTGTAATTGACTACGCTGGGGGGTATAGGGAGAAATGATTTGAGATGAGGGAGAAAGAACCAATGCCCAAGGTCCCATACCCAATGTTAAAATTATTTAAGTACACCGGAGAATTCGCAATGGTCAGCAGCCTTAAAGAACTAATTGATGAGCCAGAATTGGGTGATGCTGACGACCCTGAGGAAAGGTTTATCAGCAGTGGGGTAATTTGGGAAAACTACGAATTGCTATTAGCAAAACTAGAAGAAAACTCTCATTATCGTGTTACTTATTTAGATGGAATATTAGAGATAGTGTCACCATCAATCAGGCATGAAAAAATCAAAACAAATTTAGGGATGCTGTTAGAGCGTTTCTTTTACAGCAAGCGGATTCGTTTTGTACCTATGGGAAGTTCTACTTTTAGGAACAAAGCAAAAAAAGCAGGTGTCGAACCAGATGAATGTTACTGCATAGGTGAAGAGAAAAATGTACCAGATTTAGCGATCGAAGTAGTTGTCACCAGTGGTAACATAAATAAACTGGAAATCTACCGAAGATTAGGAGTTGCAGAAGTTTGGTTTTGGGAGAGAAACCAGTTTAAGTTATACCACCTACGGGACAATTCTGAGACTGAGCAAGCCATTCTTTACCCTGATACCTATGGGTATGAGCAAATAGCAAAAAGTGAGCTAATACCAACATTGGATATTTCTTTATTAGAGCAATGTATTTCAATTTCAGATTCAATTCAAGCTATTGATGAATTTGAACAAGGGTTAAGTAATTCGTAATTCGTAATTCGTAATTAAGTAGACATGGGTGAATGTCATAAAGCTTTTTGAGAGCGATCGCAGATTAATTTCCGGTCAAAATTATCCTAAACTGAAAAGATTGGCGATCGCAGGTAATAATTTATTACCCGCTTCAACCAGAGAGGCGATCGCAGGTAAACCAGAAAATATCCCTTTCAACATGGTGATTGCAGTTTTTGCCGTCTTCTGCTTGGTGGATTCTTGAGGAGTTTTACCCGCTTCAGCTAAAGCTTTCACCTGTTCTAAAGCTTCGGCTTTCTCTTCTTCTGGCAAATATGTGGATTGGATGATTGCATCTTGCAACTGCGACAATAATTCTTTAATTCCTGGTTTGTCGGCATCGGTTGCATCAGGTAACTCATTGAGGGCAATACTCACGTTACCGCTAATGGTTCCTAGATTAGCAATAGAATTATTGCCAGCTATCCCGCTAACATTACTGCTGCCTTCAATATTGATGCCGCTAATATCTGACATGATGGTATCTCCTTGTGTATAAAATTTCGGCTGCCCAAATGCAGTTGTAATCATATTTTCTAAACTACGAATGCGGTCGCTTCTTTCTACAAGCAATAATTGCTGACTCTGCTGTAAAGCTTTGGATTTATTATAATCATCAAAATATTCGGCACTCAGTTGAGATTTATCGGTACTTGCTGCGGTTTTGGCTCTGAGTAAGATTTTATCATCGCCGCGTTTCTCCATTCCTACGATTTATAACTCAGCTTCGGGATGGTTTTCAGCGAGGTTTTTCAAGGCGATCGCGATCGCGCGAGGGTCAACGCCTTGATTATGGTAAAGGTCGAGAGTGTCAAAAATTGGTTTGATAAAATCGGCAAAGTCGCCGTCTGCAAATACCTCTCGTTTATTATCAGGTTTGCGGAGGGGGTCGGGGTCTTCTTTTGTGGGTAAGCGCATGAAGACATATTCACACCTTACCCCATGCAATTTAGTTGTATTTGTAATCCCCCAATCTTCAATATACGCGCCGGTGAGGGTTGCACCTGTTAAATCGGTTCCGTCTAGTTGCGTTTGTTTCAGCTTTGCTCTTGACAAATCGGCATCTTGCAAGTTTGCTTCACTGAGGTCAGCGCCGATAAAGCTGGTATCAGCTAAGTTTGCTGCTTGTAAGTTGATACCCCGCAGGTTTTGACGGTCAAAGTTTGTGTCTTGTCCCTGTCCGGTAACTAGCAGTTGTCGTACTTGTGCATACTGAAGATAAGTTAAACCAGGACGAACACGGTCAAGCATTTTGGCTTGATACCAACGGCTACAGATAAGGCTAGTGTTTCGGAAATCTGTACTTTTGAGTATGGCTTGGGTGAAATCAGCATTGGTTAAATTAGCGCCACGAAAACTTGTACCTCCTGTTGCAGCAAAAGCGATCGTAATATTACGAATTAAGGAGTGTTTTTGATCTCCTTTCATGGCTCGCCAGCTGATGTAGATACTAAATAACGTTCCGGCTACGGCTCCGGCTACGGCGAAGGCTCCGGCTCCGGCGAAGGCTCCGGCTACGGCTCCGGCTCCGGCGAAGGCTCCGGCTACGGCTACCGCTACGGCTCCTAAACCAGCTATTATTCCTTGGCGAATTGTGATGAAGAAAAAGGCAATTAATACGATTAAAGCAACCCAGCCGCTAATTCGATTCTCTAACCTGGAAGTATCAAATATTTGTGATACGAAATAACCGTTGACAGCCCATAAATATCCTGACAGTCCCGACAATAAGAACGAGACAATAACTAGGAAAGTTGCCCAACGGCGTTGCAGTCCAGCTTTGACATGACTGAAATTTGCGCCTGTTAAATTAGCGTTAGTGAAGTTTGCCCCTCGGATGTCGGCATAGCTAAAGTTTGCACCCGCAAGGTCTTGTCCTTTGAAGTTGCGTCCTCGGAGATTTTGACCGGAGAAGTCTAAAGCCATGTTCCACTTTACAGAGGTGAGCAAATTTTACTACACGCTCACCCCTATAAATTCAGGAATAGTTAGATATATTTCTAAATTGAGGTTAAAAGGTGCAACTTTGAGGATAAAAGGTGCAACGTTGAGGTTCAGAGGTTCAATTTTGAGGATAAAAGGTTCAACGTTGAGGTTCAGAGGTTCAATTTTGAGGATAAAAGGTTCAACGTTGAGGTTCAAAGGCTCAATGTTGAGGTTCAAAGGCTCAATGTTGTGGTACTACAATGCTCTAAGAAGCAATCATTTGGTGTAATTGTAATGCAATCAATTTTCTGGACTGTAGAAGAAGTAGCCTTAAGAGCTAAACAGTTTTATGAAAACGGTATTCGTCAAAATGTCGAATGTGGTGACAATATCGGCAAGATGATTGTGATTGATGCAGAAACTGGTGAATATGGAATAGATCCAACTGGTGTAGAGACAGCGTTAAAGTTAAAACAGAAAAACCCTAATGCTAGATTGTTCACCATCCGAATTGGTTATGATGTTGCCGTCAGTTTTGGTGGTGCGATCGAGCGTACTGCTGAATGATTTATGGCAAAGTAATCAATAGTAGGGTAATAATTCCAGTGGTTTTTCGTTTACCTTCGCAACCAGATTTTTCTCTAGATTTTGTCATTGATACTGGTTTTATATCATGTCCGCATAATTAGTTATGATTCCCACAGTCATTGCACCCCACCCCTTAATCCCCTCCCCGCTTGCGGGGAGGGGAGACAAAGCGTAGCTTTGGCGGGGTGGGGTTCTTCAGATGCGGTACAACATTATATCGCCAGGTGTAGGGGCATGGCACTGCCTGGCCCTTACCGATGTACCTCACATAAACGAGAACCGCTATAGTCTTTCGTAGAGACTGCGATTCATTGCCTCTGTTGCCTTAACTGAACGGTATTATTTACCTAATTTATTCCCCTGCAACCCAGCCACCATGAAACCCATAAGGCACCCGTTGAGGAATTATCACCCGCGCTACAGGTTCAGCCGTTATATCTTGGGCATTCACCACTACCAATTCTGAAGTATCTGAACTCTCATCGTGGACGAAAGTCATAAGCCAACCATCATCCTCAGCCGTTGCACCAGAACGCGGCGCAAACACAGCTTCACCGCCATAACGTCCGTGTCCGAATTCATGAGTTTGGGACTTTCCACTGCTGAAATCGTACTTAATAATACCTTCAAATAAAGGTAGGGGATTGTTTGCCATTTTGTTAGTGTAACCATATCGGTTTTGTCGCCCCACTAGGTTTTCGTTGACGCGGGGAAATTCAGAAGCTAGATCATCTAACATTTCTTCGCTGACTTTCCCGGTTTTGAGGTTAAATCGCCACCGATACAAACGGGGGATATTTCCTTCTGGGTCGCGTTGCGAATCATCTGAACTCAAAACAGTAGTAGAACTCATGCGACAGGCGATAAGTACTACTTCGTCTCCCTCTTCGTAAGCGTTGAGGGTATGGAAAACGTAGCAGGCAGGGCTTTCAAACCACCGGATATTACTGTTGTCACCGTGACGTGGTAAAATGCCAAAACGACTAGGGCGATCGCGCTCAAACATCATTACAGGTTCTCCCCGTTGCGCTCTTTCTGGGCTGAAAGTCAACGGCAAATCCATAAAAATGGTGTAGTTTTCAGTGATGGCGAAATCGTGCATCATCACCCCTATTGGCAGATCAATTGGCACTGTCCGTAACAGTTCCCCTTGTGCTGAGACAACACTATATTGCAGGTAAGGTGGCGCAAAAAAAGAGTAGCCAAAGAAAATCATTTCACCTGTAACCGGGTCTACCTTAGGATGGGCCGTGAAGGGAGAAACCAACTTGCCATTGTAAGTATACTCGCCAATGGTATCTAATTCAGGAAGCTTGATAGCGTGAGGTCTACCCCCCTCATTCAGCGCCAACATCTGACCAGCGTGGCACACTAAAGCAGTGTTGGCAGTATTTTTGTAACCACCATAAGGATTATCCTTCTGCCGTGGTTCTAACAATCCACTCCAAATAGCCTTACCCGCCTCTCGTTCTTTTTTCCATCCGCCTGTCTGGACGTAACGGTTGCGATAAGTGGCTACACCGTTGCTAATTTGCACACCATGTAACATCCCATCCCCATCAAACCAGTGATATTCTCCGATGGGTTTCCATTGAGGGTTAGGGCCATTTCGGACAAACATCCCCGATAAGTCAAGGGGTAATTTACCGATGACTGGCAATTTGTCGGTAGTGATTTCTTCACGAACTGGAGCAAAATTGCGATCGAGATAAGGATTGACTGCTATTGTTACCATTGCCTTGATTTATCAGAGTTACAGAAAAACGAGCTAGAGCCAACGGCTTCCTCTTTTTGAGATGCTAGCGCAAAGGTTCTGCTGAAAACGCCCTATAGTAGATAGAATTTTAAGCCTGTGTAGGTTTTGAAGTCTCAAAGAATCTGGTAATTTGATGCATAAGGCTTTTCGTGAGCGATCGCATTAAGCGCTATCTTCAACCAATCAATATAAGTCTGTTCTCTTCGGATCACTAACTCCAGCACAAGCCTTTGCATTACTTGCTCACGGTTGGCAGACTGATCGCCAAGTGATGGTAAATCGATGGTTTCACATTCAGCAAGCTTTTTCCTTCGAGCTGCTAATTGTTGCTCTAGTAAATAAATGATAGTTTCATTCGGCAACTGTTGTCCAAAATGCAACTGAGCTAGCATTGGTTCTCGTACAGTCGTCAAGGGCTGATGAGTTCCAAGCCATCGGGCTAATTCGCCTTTCCCTGGCTCCGTTACGCTGTAGACTTTGCGGTTGGGGCGATCGCGCCCAATCTCAATTGTACAGGTAATCCAGCCTTGCTCAACTAGCTTATCGAGAGTTCTGTAAATTTGTGCCTGGTCTGCTGGCCACAAATGGGCAATACATCGATCAAAGCAGCTCGTTTTCAGGTCATAGCCCGTCATTTCTTGCTGCTGAAGAAGACCTAGAATTACGTATGCTAGCGACATTAAGACAGTTTTCCCATAATTGATATTTTCTCGATAGGTTCCACAGTATGTACTTCTTATAAGTTTATGCTAATATATGAGTAATCAAATATAAGATACAACAGTTATAAAAAAATATGTTGATTGTCATGCGTCTTAACAAGGAAACCGAATACATGTACTGAGGTTGGGCAGATGGCTAATAATGCTGTTTGCACAAGACAGTGAGGAAGTGGCAATGTATGTTGAGTGCCGCTCCCGTACACCTGCGGGGATCTTGCTACGCCATGATTGGATATGCTACTCATCGCTAGCATATCACTCAACAAACCAGTTATTCGCTACAGTCTATTCGTGATGAATACTGAGGCAGCAATTATTTAAGCCATTGAAGACTATCGTAACGAAAGGATGGGTAACATTGACTTCTAACGCACTTTCACAAAGAATCCGTCAACATCAATATCTGCGTGATTTACGAAATAAATTACTCCACCTTCATAAAATGTTGTTGGATACAGAACGGATTGCCTACGAACAGGTTAGTGGACGAGTATCAAGCGGAGAACTACTTCAGCTAGTTATCGCTCATGAACAATTTGCTTGGCTACATCGCATTTCTGAGATGGTTGTGCAAGTTGATGAAATGCTCGAAGCAGATGAACCGATAGCAATAGAGGATTTTGAAAAGTTGATTGCTGATGTCCGCACGCTGATTATACCGTTAGAGACGGGCAATACCTTCGAGAGAAAGTATTACAACGCTCTCCAGCGCGAACCTGCTGCTGTGTTGGCACATGCGGAAATATCAAGATTTCTCACGTCTAAGGTTTAAGGGTAGCTATGTGAAGGTGACATCGCTTGACTTGGGGCTTAAGCCCCAGAATGATCCCAATACAATAACCTTTGTAGGACTTACGCATTACATACGAAATGTAGGGGCAATTCATGAATTGCCCCTACGATAAATCAAGGCTTTCACTGCCTTGAAAGCGTAAGTCCTGCTTTGGTGAAAATGTGGAAGACTTGCGGCGGAATCGTCAGCCTTGATTCAGGAGAATGGTTGCTTTTATCTGGGGTTGGTTTCAGTAATTTAGGTAATCTGCATCGGCTGCATTACCCGCCTGGGATTCAAATCCCAGTCTAATAGCTTAACTCCTCTAAAGAGGACTAAGCCATTTTTTGAGATTAATTGCAGTCCACTTGAGTGGACTTAGGCTATTAGCCCGGTACTTTGAGTGCTGGGCGGCATAGGGAGCTAATTAAGATACATTAATGAGTGCTTTTAGTTATCATCTGCGGTTAAACACAAGTTAATTGCGATCGCAGTGTGGCAATCTAAAACCTTACCATTGCGATCGCAATACCTGCTGTTTAGATTTATTTCCCACGTCTCTGTTGTTTAACTGCATAGCCGTAGGGCAAAGCCCAGTTTGGTTCTTCATCCAACTGGCAACGCGCACGAATCGACCAATAAGGATCGCGGAGGATTTCTCGACCGATAAGAACTAAATCCGCACATCCACGAGTAATTACTTGGTTGGCATACTCAGCCTCCTTGATCATCCCCACAGCCCCAGTCCTAATCCCAGCCTCTTCTCGGATTTTGGCAGCAAAAGGCACTTGATAACCTGTCTGCACGGGAATCCTGGCATGAGGGACTAAGCCTCCTGTGGAAACATCGATCAAATCAACGCCTAATACCTTTAGTTCACGGGATAATATCACTGACTGCTTGAGATCCCAACCTCCCTCTACCCAATCGGTAGCAGAGAGGCGCACAAAAAGCGGCATCCCCGTTGGCAGAATTTCTCGGATTCGTCTTGTCACCTCCAGTAACAAACGCATTCGGTTTTCCAACGAACCTCCATAACGATCTGTTCGTTGATTACTTAGCGGCGAAAGAAAAGAATGCAGTAGATATCCATGAGCCGCGTGAATTTCGATAATCTCAAAGCCCGCTTGAACAGCACGCTGCGTTGTGGTAACGAAGGCTTCAATCACCTCTTCAATCCCAGCTTCATCGAGGGGTATGGGAACGGGGCCACCCTCTTGAAACGGAATTGGGCTTGGCCCAACTACCGGCCAACCGCCTTCTTCAGGTGTTAACGGTGTACCACCCAGCCAGGGAACATTGCAACTCGCCTTCCGGCCAGCATGGGCTAATTGAATCCCTGCGATCGCTCCTTGCTCACGAAGAAAGCGGACAATCCTAGCTAGTGGCTCGATGTGCATATCGTCCCAAAGACCAAGATCGCCGGGAGTGATTCGCCCTTGGGCTGTTACGGCTGTCGCTTCCACTACAATCAAATGAGTGCCTCCAGTAGCTCGACTCCCCAAATGGACAAAATGCCAATCATTTGCGAATCCATTTTCTGCCGAGTATTGACACATTGGTGACATCGCTATGCGATCGGGCAGGGTAATGTCTCGAATTTTCAGTGGACTAAACAAGTCCACTTCCGTTACATCCGAGTCGTGCAGACTTGTTGATTGACAACCGGGAGAATCTATGAATTCTAATTCCGTCTGGGCTGGAGATGATGGCAAAGTAGTTAGGTTCTCTGTAGTCATGCTGTTACTTTTCCGTGCTTTATGGACTAACACCCGTGTCCTTTGTTAGCTCGTCAACATCAATGCTGGATAACGAGTCTCAGATATTGGGTGTCCGATATTTTGTCGCTTCCCAAACGATTTTTAACTAATTGCCATAATTCCCCATCCCTCTATAGTGTAGAGATGTAGAATTTTCTCCCTTATCCCTCCTCATCCCCCTCATCTCCCTTATAACCCCGCAAACCACTCATAGCCCTGATCCTCCCAATAGCCTTTACGAGGTAACAAATTGCTGACGAATGTAATTTGAGTCACCCATTTACTTTGCTTGTAGCCCAGTTTAATTGGGGATGCTAGGCGTATGGGCGCACCATTATCAACTGATAAAGGTTGTCCATTCTTTTGATAAGCCATGAGAGTTTGGGGATGTACAGCAGAGGCAATATCCCAGCTTTCATAGTAGCCATCAGCAGATTTGAAGTAGACATAGCGGACGTTTGACTTAGGCTGTACCAGTGCTACTAAGTCTCGTAATCGCACACCTCCCCATTGAGCGATCGCAGCCCAGCCTTCAACACAGACATGGCGAATTACCATTGAAGTCAAGGGGAGTTTTTGAATATCTACCATACTCAATTGCATCGCGTTACTAACCTCGCCATCAATTTTCAGGCGAAACTGCGCCGGATCAATTTGCGGCGTGAAGTCAAAGGTATTAATCAGCAATTTGTCTGGTTCTATGGCACTAACAGGAAATTCTGGTACTGGTTTTTGACTTAGCAGGAGTGCTTCAAGACGTTGGTTTAGTGGCTCAGATATTTGCCGCAGATTATCTGAGAACAAATTTGTCCCACAGCCACCTAAAAGAAAGCCTACCCCTGAAAGTCCAGATACTTGCAGTAACCGACGACGGGATAGGGTGCGTTTGGGAAGAATCAGACTCATAAGTACCTCTACAGGAACATAGACTTAATTAGACGGATGCTTCCTAGCTTTAAAGCAAGTAAAGATTGAGGAATTATAAATAGTATGACAGTGGGGATACTAAGGAAAGTGGATTAAATAAAATACAAAACTTCATCTTGTATCTAGCTTCCCTCTGCTTTATTATCTAGCTTCCCTCTCCTTTATAAGGAGAGGGATTGAGGGTGAGGTAAACCACGGACATAAATGTATGTTATTTAATTCTTATTCCTAAACTAAAACTTGATATGCGATGCCTACGACTGCAAGCTACGCAACTCAATTTCTTTGAGTAATATTTTGTTATTGAAGAATATCTGCGCTTTGATGCTCCTGAAACTAATCTATGGGTAACAGAAAAACAAAGCGACTTTTAAGCAACTGTTGGGACATGCGATCGCTAAGTATAAATTAGGGTGGACACTGTTACCCACCCTAACACTCTAACTTGCTACTGCCTCAGCAGGGACTGCCTCAGCAGCAGTTATCGGTAAATAAACACTAACTTTTTTACGAGTCTTGCCCTTTCTCTCAAACATTACAACACCGTCGATTAAGGCAAACAGAGTGTCATCGCTACCAATACCGACATTGTTACCAGGGTGGAATTTGGTACCACGCTGACGCACGAGAATGTTTCCTGCACGTACAACTTGACCACCATAACGCTTGACACCCAGACGTTGGGCATTAGAATCACGACCGTTGCGTGTACTACCTGTTCCTTTCTTATGAGCCATGATTTCCTCTTGTGTATCTTCTTATTAATTATTATTCAGCAGCAGCTTCAACTTCTTCGGCAGGAGTCTCATCTAAAACGGGGGTTTCCTTCTCCGTTTCTCCTTGGAAAGCAAATACTGCACCGTTAAGGGTGATGGAGTCAATCATAAGTCTGGTAATTTCCTGACGATGCCCCCGCTTTTTGCGGGTTTTCTTTTTAGGCTTCATCTTGTATACCAAGACTTTACGACCCCTGTAATGTCGCATTACAGTGCCTTCTACAGTCGCACCTGTCACTAGTGGCTGTCCAATGGTAACTTCACCATCGTGCTGCACGAGTAATACAGAGTCTATTGTAACTTTTTCATCTGGTTCGGTCGGAAGCAGTTCAATATCGTAAAACCGGCCTGGCTCTACTCGTATTTGTTTGCCGCCAGTTTCAATAATCGCGTAGGTCATGAAATTGTCCTTGAGGTTGCCGTACAGGTAGCTGGTTCTGATCTCGTGTAGAGAAGCTTTTGCCAGCTTTTGTAATATGTCTACCTGATCCGAGCAGGAATTAGACAGACAATCTAAAATTCTATTTTATTAACAGGTGTTAAGTCAAGCTTCTATTTGCCAGAAGTCGTCATGGCTAAATCACCCACGCAAAGAATGTAAGGTAAATTTACAATTAAAAATAAATCTTATTTAGTTAAATACTGCTTCCATCTTAGGGCTGACTTTTACAAAATAGTAAAAATATTTAGACTAAAACTTATATTTTCTTATCAGAATCTACACAATTATCTTCTTTGTTTTAAAATTAAACTTACACTCTTAATTTAAAGGTTCTTCACAAAATTTAGTGATTCCACAGGAGTCAAATTACTACATTCAAACCTGATATTTAAAACAGGAGATGGACTGTCATGACACAGCAAAATGCTACCCGACTTTTTAAAGCTGTAAAACAAGATCAAGCATTACAGCAAAGACTCAAAGCAACAGCTAATCCAGAAGCCTTCGTTAAGATTGCTCAAGAGCGTGGCTATGATTTCAGCGTCGAAGAACTAGAGAGTGAAATCAACAAATTGTCTGAAGAAGATTTAGCCGCCATTGTTAATCCAGGATGGGGGACTAGACGGCACATTAATCCTAGATAATTCCTGTTCTAGGAAAGCAAAAGTATAGGAACAACTGAATTAATTTGTTAAGTTTTGCTCCTCAAGGAGATATCGTTGCATGATCTCTTTTAGGGGCATTTTTATTAAACTAAGCAACTCTTGGTATTAGTCATTTGTCATTTGTCATTCGGTATGGGGATTTTTATTCTGCTCCTCTGTAAGTAGGTAGGCGTAATTAAACATAGGATAAAACCTCACCCTGAATCCCTCTCCAAACTCACGGAGAGGGAAGCCGGAGGCAGGGTGAGGTTTTATATTTAATTTGACCTACTTACTTATCACCATTTCTCACTCACTTCCCACCTGCTTAAATCATGAGTTAGGATGGCTGTATTTTAATCAGGTGATATGAAAAGAATAGAAGTTGAACAAAGAACTATTTTAATTGGTTTGGCGGGTAGCCACGGCTATGGTTTAAATCGTCCTGATTCAGACTTTGATTATCGGGGAGTATTTATCGCACCCAAAAGGTACTACTTGGGATTTGATTGCATAGAACAAAAAGATACTGGTTGGGATGAACCAGGAATATTTCCATTCGTTGATGGTAATAAAGATACAGTTATATATGAATTAAGAAAAATCCTCCAATTATTAGCGGGCGCGAATCCCAATGTTTTAGAATTGCTGTGGTTAAATAACTATCCTTTTTTAAACGCAGTCGGACAGCATTTAATTAATCATAAACAGTTATTTTTGAGTAAGAAAGTAAAACATACTTACACTGGTTATGCCTTTGCTCAAATCAAAAAGATGGAAACTCATCGTAAATGGTTGTTAAAGCCACCGCAAAAAAAGCCAATACCATCTGATTTTGCCATAGAAGACGAAGCGCCCTTAAGCAAAGATGAGTTAAATGCTTTTCTGGAATATCTTTATAACTTAATCAGAGGAAGGATTGAGTTTTTGGAAGAAGCGGAACAATTATATCAATTGCTGACGGCAGATATTGATTTTAAAGGCGTGTTGAAACAATACACTTTACCCGATGAAACTTTGGAATATACCCAAAAGTTAACCAATAGCCGTAAAGATTTTATCCGCCTGCTTCAGAAAAGCCAAAGTTATCAAATAGCTTTAAGAGAATGGAAGGCTTACTTATCTTGGCAGGAAAATAGAAATCCGGCTAGGGCAGAAATGGAAAGACAATCGGGTTTTGACCTCAAGCATGGAATGCACTGCATTAGATTGTTACGCAGTGGAGTAGAAATATTGCGGCGAGGTGAAGTGATTGTAGATAGGAGAATAGCTGGTGATTTTGAGGATTTAAAAGCTATTTTAAAAGGTGAGTATTCTTATGAAGAGGTGATGAAAATGGCAGAAGATTTGGTCGCTGAAATGGAAATGGTTTACGAACAATCTGGTTTACCTCAAAAACCTGATTTAGAGCAAATTAATGAATTGTGTATGGAATTGGTGGAAATGCAGAATTGGTAAATGAAAAAGTTAGGAGTTAGGAGTTAAGAGTTTGGAGTTAGGAGTTTGGAGTTAGAAGTTAGGAGTTTGGAGTTAGGAGTTTGGAGTTTGGAGTTGGGAGTTTGGAGTTGGGAGTTGGGAGTTTGGAGTTGGGAGTTTGGAGTTTGGAGTTGGGAGTTTGGAGTTTGGAGTTTTTAATTAATTTTTTGCTCATAACTCAGGGAGCATCCCGTCAGGTGCAAAAACTTTGATAGCCCTCATCGGCTAACCCCGAATCCCAAATGATGGGATTCGGGGAACTAGAATTATGTCTCCCCTCTCCCGGAATCGGGAGAGGGGCTGGGGGTGAGGGAAAAAATTTAAGCACTCATTGGGATGCTCACCATAACTCATAACTAATTTTATAGAGTGTGCATTAAGTCAGCAAAACCATAGAGGCTGATGATGAGCAATAGCGATGCTGTTAGTTGGGTAATTCGCCTCTGGGGTGAGGGCGCGATCGCTTCTCGCACTAAAATAGAAATAGATGCCCCAACTACTAAGCTCAAGCCTAAGATTAAATAGGGTCTATCGGGTAAAATACTGGCTATTGCCAACATAGCGATCGCTAATAAGAGCATCAATAATTCTACAAACCTGGGCGGGTTGTATTGGCTAGATAGAACAAAGCTGTTAAACCAAAAAGACCAAAATCTCATAATCAGTGTTGAATTAGAAGTTAGGAGTTAGGAGTTAGGAGTTAGGAGTTAGGAGTTAGGAGTTAGAAGTTAGGAGTTTGGAGTTATATAGTCAGTGCTGAATGCTGAGTTAGGAGTTGTGAGTTATATACTCAATGTTGAGTGAGAAATTAAAGTTGTGAGTTATGAAGCAGCTTTCCATTCAAAACTCCTAACTCCTCACTCCTCACTCCTAACTCCTAACTCCTAACTTTTGACCTGTGCCATTTTTTTGTGTAATATCACTTTCTGGTAGTTCAACCCCAAAGACGCGGCTAAAAACTTTGGCGACTTTGTAACCAGAATCAATCGATTCTAAGGGGTCTTTTCGCAGCCTGTGACGCAAGCATAGCGTAATTACGCGGTGGATATCATCAACTGTAACTTCAGTACGTCCTTCATAAGCTGTTAAAGCTTTGGCGGCGCGGTTACTAACAATGTCACCCCGTAAACCATCTACATCAAGTTCTGAGCAGACTTCAGAAATTTTTACCCGTAGTTCATAGTCCATTTTCACTTCTGGCAAAAGCTGTTGAGCATTGACAATTTGCTCTTGCAGTGCTTCTTGCTGGGGTTTGTAATTTTCGAGAAATACTGGAGGATTTTGGTCAAAATCCGCCCGTTGTTCCACGATTTGCACCCGTAAGGCTGGTTCTTTTACGGTGTGAATTTCTGCGTGCATCCCAAAGCGATCGAGCAATTGCGGGCGTAGTTCGCCTTCTTCTGGGTTTCCAGAACCTACAAGAACGAAACGCGCAGGGTGACGAATAGAAATACCTTCTCGTTCTACAGTGTTCCATCCACTCGCGGCGGAATCGAGTAGCACGTCTACGAGGTGGTCATCTAGTAAGTTGACTTCATCCACATAGAGAATGCCTCGGTTAGCCTTTGCCAGCAGTCCCGGTTCAAAAGCTTTCACACCTTCAGATAAAGCTTTCTCAATGTCGATTGTGCCACAAACTCGGTCTTCTGTAGCTCCTAGTGGCAGGTCTACCATTTGGACTTTTTTGTGAGCTACAGGTATTTGGACCCCTTGTTCTAACATTTGGCGGACTTCATCGCTCATCAAGTCGGGGTCGCTAGGATCGCTACTGAAGGGGTCATTGGCAACCACAGAAATTTCTGGCAGCAGGTCTGCTAGCGCCCGGATAGTTGTGGATTTACCGGTGCCGCGATCGCCCATGATCATTACACCACCAATTTTGGGGTCAATCACGTTCAATAGCAACGCCAGTTTCATTTCTTCCTGGCCCACAATTGCCGTAAAAGGAAATACCACGCGACGCGCACTTGCCGTGGATTGAGCAGTTGGACTCACTAAATTACCTTAACAATATTTTTCTTATTACAGTTTTCTATTGTGACACAGTTGGGGTGTGGAATAGGTTAGTAATTTTCAAAGTATTATTCAATACATTATTTTGAGTATATACACTAAAATAATAATCATTTAATAGTGTCGCGGCAAAATCACTGATTGCGGAAAATGCTATTTAAATGAGTATGTAACAGAGAAACTAATGAATCAAAATACAGTACAACCTGGTCTTTTTGGATTAGCTAAATCTAATAGAGATTTCTCTCAGGCTAATAGTTGGGGAAAAAATCAATTTAATAATTCTTTTCCTGCTTCATTGGCTTGCTATATGCACAGTCAAGGGCTACAGCTAGTCTATTTAACTCTTGATAAAAACCTAAACATTAAACATGGGAAAATTGATGTAACCGATATTTTTGGTATTACACCACTATCTCCTAACTTATTTTTTGCATTTGAAAGCGATTATCTTCCTTATAGAAAACTAGTTATAGGAAGATTGCCCAGAGTAGACTTAGTTACATTAAATACTTTTAATAGTGATGCTTGCTTGCGTGGCATAGAAATTAAATTAACAGCCTTACCAGATAACTCAACTTGTCGCTTACCTGATCATAAATATGGTTGCGAAATTGTTACTCGTCCAGATACCATAGTGTATTTAGCATTAAGTATTGCTGACAGATTTAAAGACTCTAGAGAACAAATAGTTAAATATCTTGATCCTGTTTGTAGTGAAATTAGTGATTGGATTAGTATTCGTAATATGCTTCCTTATATTTCAAGATTGATAGAAAGTCTAGATAATCTACTTTACGATCATATAGAAATGCAATCTCCATTAGTAATGCAGCCAGTATGGAAAACCGTAGGTAAAACATCAAAATTATATCAAAATTGTTTAGATATATTTATTTGGAGTGATTTTAGTTTTACTAGATTATTTTTTGATGTTACAAAAAGATTACTAATTGGGGCAGAAAGTATCCAACGGCATACGCGAACAGTAATATGGCTGGCAAAAATGTTATATGAATTTGCCACAAATGGGAAAATACCATACGCATCAATAATTGACATATTGACGTATCATACTAAGAATGATAAAGCTTTTGCATCAAGTGGATTAAATACTCACCCTTATATGATTTGCGATGAATTGATTAAACCTAGAATTACTAAAGAAGAGATTGGGAATATTATTTTAGGTGGAGGACAAAATTACTTAAGTCCTGAAAGAAGATTTGATGGTATTATTCTAAGTAATCCAGAGATATTTGATGAAGTATTAAAAAACATATAAATATATGAAAGAAAAATATAGAGATGATACCAAAAGCTCTTCAATTAGAGTTTTAGACCTTTTCGCAGGTTGTGGAGGGTTATCTTTAGGCTTTCAAAATGCTGGTTTTAATATCTTAGCAGCATTTGATAATTGGAAACCAGCTATAGATGTTTATCAAAAAAACTTTAGCCATGAAATTTTTGATTACGATCTTAGTAATTTAAGGAAAAACTATCAAATTTTTAGAGAAAGGTGTCCTGAAATTATTATTGGGGGGCCACCTTGCCAAGACTTTTCTAGTGCCGGGAAACGCAATGAAAATTTAGGAAGGGGAGATTTAAGTATTGTATTTTCTGAGATAGTTACAAGTGTTCTTCCTCAGTGGTTTTTGATAGAGAACGTAGACTTATTTCGTAAAAGCAATAAATATAAAGAGGTTAAACAAATATTCAAAGGTGCTGGATATGGGTTAAGTGAAATAATTTTGGATGCAAGTTTGTGCGGTGTCCCTCAAAAGCGAAAAAGATTTTTTTGTTTTGGAGAGTTACAGGGAAAAGACGAAAGTCTAGAACCTTACCTGAAAAAAAAGTTAGCAGATAAACCAATGACCGTTAGGGATTATCTGGGAAATAAATTAGAAATTGAATATTACTACAGACATCCAAGAAGTTACCAAAGAAGAGGAATTTTTAGTATTGATGAACCTAGCCCAACAGTAAGAGGAGTTAATCGTCCTATTCCTAAAACCTATAAGAAACATCCTAAAGATCCAGTAAGCGTTATACAAAACTTGCGCCCATTGACTACAATTGAAAGAAGCTACTTGCAGACTTTCCCTGAAACGTTTATTTTTGAAGGTACAAAAACAGACCTTGAACAAATGATAGGAAATGCTGTACCAGTTAAGCTTGCAGAATATGTTGCTCAAAGTATCCTTGAATATATTAAAGATAATTTAAATAAATCTATAAAAAATATTGAAAAAACTTATGTTTTAGAATTCAGTTCAGATAAACAAATTGAATAACTATATCTTTTCTAATAGTTCCTTCAAGGTGATAGCTAATATGCTAAATTTACTTAGCTATTTGTTAACATTATCAATGTTAGTCTAGGTTATTTATGAAGTCATGTTTTGCAAATTAAAATATGAACGTCAAATCCATAATTTCGTCCGAAGAGAATGATTTTTTGAGTATAAAGTAAAAGCGCTCATTGGATCGCACCTCAAACAAAGAAATGGTAAGCTAATAGATTCAGCTTAATTTTATGGATGAGATTATTGTTATTTAAGAAAAGTTGAGTATGGAAAATTTAATGGAAGAAAAGAAATTTAAACAATGGTTAGAAAATAAGGTAGGTCTTAAACCTAGATCATCTCGTGATGTTATATTTCGCTTAAAACGAGCAAATAGATTTGTTAATATTACCTTATCTCCAACATCTGATCATGCAATTTCTGAACTTTCTTATCAGCCTAATTTTCAAGAGCTTAGTATCATACTAAATCACAACTTTGCCGCTCCATCAATTTTTTTTTCAAATTCCGTGCTTATAACAGTATTATATAGTATAATCAGCGAAAAAAAGTAGAAATCAGTTATTAAAATAAAATGGGAGATTTCATTCAATAGTTTAAATCTCCCAAAGTGTTTTTACTTTATTCATTAGTTTAACTCATATTTATCCAAGTGTACATCAAGTTCTTAGCGAAACTTTCTGCATCAATGATTATCATTCCAATAAACTGGTGATTTTATTTTTTGGAAGTGCAAAAGGGAGATGGAGTATAACCAATGCCCATTAGACATTGGACACAAATGCCTAGTAGCTGCGTCAACTATCTTAATTTGTCTGCTTTAGTTTTTCTGCTGCAAAAGTTTCATAAGCAGGGAACGAACAACTACCAACTCATCAATCCTGTACTAAGCATAAATACTTGTAGACTACATGGTTAGTAGATTCAATCATCAAAAGCAGCAATTGCGTGTGTGAGTAGGTAATGTATCATTCAAATTTATGAAATCACGAAGTATTATTCAAACTTGGCGGCGACTACTTAAGTTTGTCTTTAAATTTATCGTCCGAATCTGCAAAGTTTTGTCGCTAATATTTCCCGCCCAGAAATTCAAGAAGCGCAACAAATAATTCCAACTGGAATTGGCATTATGACAGGGTTACGAAATAATCCAGTTCCCATCCAGCAAATTAAGTCTCAGGTGCGGGCTGCCCAAGAACGCAGTTTAGGCGTAACCTTCTTTTATTATGAAAGTCTTTGGAACGATGCTCTAGAACCTTTAAACGAGCGCCAAGCTGAATTTGAAAGTCTCTTTCCATCGCCTGCACTCCGCGCCAAAGTTGAATAAATTTCTGTTGAAGATGATGTTATAGCATTTCACTTTAATAATGATACAAATATGTTAGTAAGGCCATGGCATTTAACAGCGCTTGGTAGGGGGTTTAATCCTGGCTCATATTCACCCTATGCTAATTTTGCGCCGTAACGCACTCTACAGAACTAAAATATCTGAAGTTGGGGATATGGAATTGCGATCGCTATATGCTTTTATATATTCTGATGGTACTGCGATCGCTGCATAAAATCGATAGGGTAAATTTTATCAAAAATCTATTCATCGTCCACATCTGCAACTATAGATTTTAAATCCCGATAACCGCTAATTGCCCGCACAATCACAACACTATCTTTAAAAACTCGATAAAATATAATTTAGCCATCTAAGGGCATTCCTCTAAGAGGATGTTTGTAAAGTCTAATTTCTTACTAGCCGTGGCGATTATAAATCGCGGTTACACAGCCTAAACCCACCTCCGTGGGTTTAGAAGTCTTGATTTTCTCTTAGTCCACGGAGGTGGACGAGAGTTTGTGTAGTAGCGAATTCCAGGGCTATTTCATTCTAAAATGTGACGTTTTCAAAGTCCCTCTCCCAGACTTGGCAGAGGGATTTAGGGTGAGGGCAAAAACTACGGTTCTCAACTTAAATCGCGTTTAAATTCTTATTTTTCTGAAAAAGATTCCTAAAAACTGCCGTAAAAATAGAATGAAATAGCCCTGTAGCGAATTCTATTCGCCCAATACTTTTTAAACATCCTCTAAGGCTTAGATCAAACTTGGCGTAACTTCGTCCTATATTTGCAAATTGAGTTATGTTTTGCCACTTGTTATTAAATTTTTGAATAAATCTTTCCCCTGCGTTGATATTGCGAACTATAAAATAATCCAAAATTTCATCTAATTCTTGGCTTGCTTCTTTGGCAATAAAATATTCCATTATCCTTGGGCTATTTATCAAGGTTTGTTGCAGTCAATTTGTGGCAGAACATTAAACCAATTCGCAATTACGTTTTGTGACTCTTATTTAGACCCCGACACAAAACGTGCTGCCCTTCAAAGGCTAGGACTTAAACCCCCAAAGTTCGTTAAATAAAACAAGTTTAGTGGAACCCAACATTATATTAGGTTAACGTTGGGTTTCACAGCATTCAACTAGCTTGATTAGGCCGTATTTCTTCAGGTGGTGCTTCCGCCGGGGGAGCGAGTACCGCATCGGGAGCAATTTCTTCTACAGGAATCGGTTGCTTCTCCTCAATTTCAAAATCTGGTTGCGCTGCTTCCACCAATTCAGGAGATGGGGGATGTGGTGGAATCGCTTCCGGTACACTCTCAGTTTTTGCTGTCTCCTCTGCTAGTGGTTCTGGTATGGCAGTAGTTTTGTCGATAATCTCAACAGTAGGTTTCTCTGCTATTACAGAGGTAGTGTTTTCAGGTTTGGGGGTTGTGGGTGTTTTTTTACTCCCAGTCTGTTGCACTTTATCTTTCACGCCACTGAAGGTGCTACCAAGACCTTTTTGCAACTGGCCTAGCCGTTGCTGAAGCGAGAACTTATTTACCTGTTCCTGAATGCCAGTTTTCACCGTCTCAGGACTGGGTACTTGGGTTTGTTGTGGGTGGGGGGTCAATTGGCGACGTAATGATAGAGTTTGCCAGCCAAACCAGACCAAAAGAGCCACACTAGCCACATGGCCCAGCAACAAACCTCCAGTAATGCGTGGTGCAAACACCCATAAGACTAAGGCATAGAAAAGTCCTACACCACTCCAGATAAAGTCATTCTTACGGTGGATTTCTGGGAAAAAGAAAGCTGCTATGTAAATGGCTAAACTACCAAGACCGACCACCAAAGCTAGGACATATGCCAGCATTATTTGGTTACTCCTTTCACTAGGGATTGGGGATTGGGGATTGGGAATTGGGTACTAGGAAAGAATTTCTCAGTCCCCAGTCCCTAGTCCCCAGTCCCCAATACCTTAATTAACAATTTTGCCCGTCAATTGTTGATTTAGATACAAATTAAAATTAATTATCCGTGTTAGTTGTGGATTTTTGTCATTTATTCAACTCTTAAGGTCTTCTTTAGGAGAGAAGGGAAAATATCGGACTACCCTTAAAGTAAAAGGATCTGCAAGAGTTAGCCAGAAATTTTTTATGACACTACAAAGCTTTGGTGTGATTGGATTAGCCGTTATGGGTGAGAACATCGCTCTAAACGTGGAGCGCAATGGCTTCCCAATTGCAGTTTACAACCGCTCCCGCGAAAAAACGGATGCGTTTATGGCGCAACGTGCGCCAGGAAGGAACGTCAAAGCCGCCTTTACTCTAGAAGAATTCGTTGCCTTATTGGAACGTCCCCGCAAAATTCTAGTAATGGTGCAAGCTGGTAAGCCAGTAGATGCGGTGATTGCTCAACTCAAACCCTTGTTAGAGGAAGGCGATATCATTATCGACGGTGGCAACTCTTGGTTTGAAGATACGGAACGACGCACTCAGGAATTAGAACCGGCAGGGCTTCGGTATCTTGGCATGGGTGTCAGTGGCGGTGAAGAAGGGGCGCTAAATGGCCCATCTCTGATGCCTGGAGGTACAACAAGCTCTTACGAGTTTCTATCGCCAATTTTCAACAAAATTGCTGCCCAAGTCGATGATGGCCCTTGTGTAACCTACATTGGCCCTGGTGGTTCTGGCCACTATGTCAAAATGGTACACAACGGCATTGAGTACGGCGATATGCAGCTAATTGCTGAAGCCTATGACTTGCTGAAAAATGTCGCTGGATTAGACCATAATCAGCTACATGAGGTGTTTGCTGAATGGAACACCACCGATGAACTCGATTCATTTTTGATTGAGATTACGAAGAATATCTTCCCATATCTTGACCCAGAAACAAATAAACCCCTGGTGGATTTGATTGTTGACGCAGCAGGTCAAAAGGGAACTGGACGCTGGACTGTGCAAACTGCCTTGGAATTGGGAGTCTCTATTCCCACAATTACAGCCGCAGTTAATGCCCGGATTATATCTTCGATTAAAGAGGAGCGGGTTGCAGCATCTAAAGTCCTTACAGGCCCGGGTGGCAAGTATGAAGGGCAAACTAAGGACTTTATCAACAAAGTTCGTGATGCTCTCTATTGCTCAAAAATCTGTTCTTATGCTCAAGGGATGGCGTTGCTATCCACAGCTTCAAAAACATATAATTGGAATTTGGATCTGGGCGAAATGGCGCGGATTTGGAAAGGTGGTTGTATTATTCGCGCTCGCTTTTTGAATAAGATTAAGAAGGCTTTTAGCGAAAATCCAGCTTTGCCTAACTTGCTGTTAGCCCCCGAATTTAAGCAGACAATTCTCGATAGACAGACTGCTTGGCGGGAAGTGATTGCAACAGCTGCAACACTGGGAATTCCAGTACCCGCATTTAGCGCATCCTTGGATTATTTTGACAGCTATCGCCGCGATCGCTTACCTCAAAATCTAACTCAAGCACAACGCGACTACTTCGGCGCACATACCTACCTGCGTCTTGATAAGCCCGGAAGTTTCCACACTGAATGGGTACCAATTGCTGAAGCTAAGAAGTAAATTTTCACAGTTAGACAATCAGTGAAAGGTTAATAAGTTTCAGAATACAGTTTTAAGAGTGGCTCTGAGTTTCAGAGTCACTTTCTTTTTAAAGAACCGCAAAGGAGGCATAGAATAGCAATCCTATCTGATTTGTGAAAATTCTCGGTGTCCAAATCCCCGGTGGATCTAACTTTTCACAAATGATTTTAAGGATTGTTATTACCAAGATATTTGGCTTTTAATTCTTCTAATTCTTCATCTATTTTGCTCTTACTAGAAGCCCCAGATGTAGTATTTGGTGGTTGTATTTTATTTTGTTGAGGTTTGTTGCTACCCAAAAATTGGGTTTTCATTTCCTCTAATTCTAGATCAATTTGACTAGGAGATGGCGATACAAATGTGAGTGGAGAATTGGGTGGGGCTTGAGCAATAGGTTTTGGCGCACTCGCTGGCGTGGCTGCTACTTGCGACTGTTGATTTAAGTCTTTGAGAACTTCATCTACTGTTTGATAACGCCGAATTGGGATACTTTCTAACATCTTGTTAAGAATGCGGGTCAACTGATTACTAACATGAGTTTTCAAGTATTGTTGCCAAGCCCATGTACCATCATTGGTATCATAAGAATCGAAAGGCGATCGCACTGTTAATAAGTTAATACAAGTCGCACCCAAACTATAAATATCGCTGGCGAAAATAGCCCTACCTTTCATTTGTTCAGGGGCAACATATTCTGGACTACCAATACTTGTACCAGTTTTATTTAAGGCAGTACCAGTAGCAGATTTAGCCGCACCAAAATCTACTAAAACTAGTTTGCGATCGGTTTCGCGTAAAATAATATTTTCTGGCTTAATATCGCGGTGAATTACGTGTCTAGCGTGACAAAATTGTAATACTGATAATAAATCATTTAATAGTTGCCGGATTTGCGTTTCATTAAAAGCACCCCTATGTGTCAATTCCTGGGCTAAGTTTTTCCCGTCGATAAATTCTTGTACAAGATACTGTCGGTCTTCTTGGGTAAAATATGCCAGTAGTTCGGGAATTTGGGAATGTTTGCCCAATTCGTCTAACTGCACTGCTTCTTGGTTAAATAACTCTACGGCTTTGGCAAGAGTGTTAGTGCCTTGGGCTTGAGGATAAAATTGCTTAATTACGCAGCGTGGTTTTGAGGGTTTATCTTCATCCACAGCTAAGAAGGTTTTGCCAAAACCACCTTGTCCGATTGGTTTGATAGCCCGGTAACGTTCTTTGAGGAGTAACTTAGAACCACAAGTCCGGCAAAATTTGACATCATGAGGATTTTCCGGCTTGGGACAATGGGGATTAAGGCAGTAGCTCATATAGGCGATCGCTCTTATATCTCTTTATTTTCTCCTGTTCCACGTAAAAGGGTGTAATCAACAGATTTTGGATTTTAAATCAGGACTTACGCACAGGTAACGGAAAATCGAACCACAGAGGACGCAGAGAAGCCAGTGTGTTGGGCGGGTTCCCCGACTTGTCCCTTGCGCGTCTCCCCTTGGGAGAAGCAACTGGCGCGACACGGAGGAATAAGAGTTTGAGAGTTTTTTTGCGTAAGTCCTATTTAAATTTTAAATTTTGGATTTATGTCACCCAGAAGGGTTGAAACCGCGTTGCTCCCGTATTAATCTGGGATGAACCAAAAGAATCTAAAATCTAAAATTGGCTCGATCAAGTGCCGCAGCTAACTAAGTAGTACAGCTTGGCGGAAATCAAGCTACCATTTTAAAATTTGTAAAAGCCTTAATATACAAAACTTTTGACTTTTAACTTTTAACTTTTGATATCATGTCCGGCTAATTAGTTACAGTTACCACATCTGTGCAAAAATTGGAAAACCCTCTTTCCCCCAGCAAGAACTGCCCCCTTGCAGTCTTAATAATAAGTCTTTAACCGGACACGATATGACTTTTGCCCTGCGGTACTACCCCATACCTTCCATAACTGGATGGAAGTAGAAGGCGAACCCCAATACTGTATAAGCAGCTAATAACAAAGTGCCTTCGAGCCAATTGGATTTACCATCAGAACTAATACTGTTTGCAATCAACACTGACACAACCACAGCTACTAATTCAAAGGGTTTAAAATCCAAATCCATTGGTTTACCCAATATCCGCCCTGCTATTACCAACACGGGCGCGACAAATAGGGCAATCTGCATACTTGATCCCACAGCTACCGAGAGGGAAAGATCCATCTTATTTTTCATGGCCACGGTGACTGCTGTGGCGTGTTCAGCCGCGTTACCAACGATGGGAACCAAAATTACCCCTGTAAACAGCGCCGTCAAACCTAGCTGAGATGTGGCCACTTCCAGAGAATCCACTAGCATTTCTGATTCAATTGCCACTAGCAAGGTACATACTAGCAACACACCAACCCACAACATCATATTTGGTTTGGCGTGAGGCGTTTCCTCTGCTTCTGTCTCCGCTACACCCACATCATATAAATAGGAGTGGGTTTTCATCGAAAATAGCAGCGTTAGGGCGTAAACCAAGATTAATACTACAGCAACAGCAATAGAAAGATTTTGCAGTGTTTCTTCGTTAATTCCTTCAGAGGTATAATTCATTGCCGTTGGCATCAAAATGGCAATCACTGCCAAATTCATCGAAGCAGCATTCACCCGCGCCACAATGGGCTGAAATGTCTGTTCTTTGTAACGCAGTCCTCCCAGAAGCATAGAAAAACCCATCACCAGTAATAAGTTGCTAATAATCGATCCCGTGATACTAGCTTTGACTACATCTATCAACCCAGCATTAAGCGCTACTAGGGCGATGATTAGTTCCGTAGCATTACCAAAGGTGGCGTTTAACAAGCCCCCCAATGATGGCCCCACTACAACAGCAATTTCTTCTGTAGCTGTACCCATCCAAGCTGCTAAGGGCAGAATTGCTAATCCAGCTGTAATGAAAACTATCAATTCTCCCCACTCCAGAAAGTGGGCTGCTAGGGAAACTGGGATAAATAGTAATAAAACGAAAAGAATAATGTTTTTGGTTGACATTTGTTCTTTTGGGTTGAAGGTATCATTCACAGCGAGCAATCCTAAATTTGAAATTTGGAGTGTTGAATTAAAAATTACTTTCACTCATCACTCCGATATGGTACTCTTAACCGTCTGTAGAGCAATTCAGAAATTGTACTGTTTTCAGTTCACTGCTGTGTATGTAAAATCAGATTGCGATATAATCAGTTTTTGTAATCTTTTGTTGCAAAAGTATGAATTTGAGCCAAAATTTTACACCCAAAATGGGGTTTAATATATTAAAAGACAATTAAAATTTTGATTAGCGCCCAAGAAGAGAAAATCCCTAACTGAGGCTTTGTTCAATGGCTAATTACTTTAAGCCTTCAGAAAAAGGGCTGTGCGATAACGCAGATTTCCCACTAGAATAAAACAGCTTTATCAAAATTGGCTGGGATTTCATAGTTGTTATTTATACCGGATTTTGTGTTCCAACTATTGTAGAAAGGTTTACGCACAATGCTTTCGGTGCAACTGCAAGTTTTTTGTTTTGGATAAATATACATGACTTCTGCTGACCAAATGCCAGCTAGTGGCTCAACGTTAACATTACATTCAGATCCCAATAACACCAAAGAAACCGATCCCCTGAGAAAGGCGAATGGTGTTTATGTGACGGTGCATGGTCATTTTTACCAGCCACCAAGGGAAAATCCTTATCTGGACGCAATTGAACGCCAAGCGAGCGCTGCACCTTTCCATGACTGGAATGAGCGGATTCATTGGGAATGCTATCGTCCAAATGCCTTTGCCAGAGTCTTAAATGACCAAGGCGAAGTGGTGGGGATCGTCAACAATTATGAGTATTTTAGTTTTAATATTGGGCCAACGCTGATGTCGTGGCTAGAACGCTACGATGTGGAGGTTTATCAGCGAATTTTAGAGGCGGATGCCAAGAGTAGCGATCGCTTGCAAGGTCACGGGAATGCGATCGCGCAAGTATACAATCACATCATCATGCCTCTGGCGAACGAACGCGACAAATACACCCAAATTCGCTGGGGTAAAGAAGACTTCCGCTCCCGCTTTGGCCGCGATCCCGAAGGCATGTGGCTAGCAGAAACTGCTGTAGACTACCCCACCCTAGAAGCTCTTGTTGCTGAGGGTATTCGCTTCATTGTCCTTGCACCGTCTCAAGCCCTGCGTTGCCGTCCCCTCCCCACTGAAGATCATCCCGATGCTGAATGGATCGAAGTCGGGGGTAGTCAGATTGATTCTACCCGTCCCTATCGTTGTTATTTGAAAGATAGTCAAGAGTCAAACCAAACAAATGACAAACCCTACATTGATATCTTCTTCTACGATGGGCCGATATCACGAGACATGGGTTTTAGTGATGTCGTTTTTAATTCCAGTCACTTTGCCGGACGTATCGGTTCGGCAGTGCGTGGGGATCATCGTCTGGCACAGTTAATTTCTGTGGCGACAGATGGGGAAACCTTCGGACACCACAAAAAGGGAACTGAGAAAACTTTAGCCTACGCCTTTACTAAAGAGTTTCCCCAACAGGGTTGGACGGTGACGAACTTCGCCCACTACCTCAGCTTAAATTCTCCCGGTTGGGAAGTGGAATTAAAGTCAGTCACAGCCTGGAGTTGCGCCCACGGTGTCGGCAGATGGGAAGATGACTGTGGTTGCGGTGGAGAAGGTGGAGTTTGGCATCAGAAATGGCGTCGTCCGTTGCGGGATTCCCTAAATTGGCTGCGGGATCAGCTAACTGAGGTGTATGCAGAACATGGTAAGCAGTTATTTCGCGATCCCTGGCTAGCACGAGATGAATATATCCAAGTATTGCGCGATCGCTCTGCTACCAATGTCAACCGTTTCCTCGCGCGTCATCAAACCCACAAACTAACCGCAGCCGAACAAGTAGACGCTTTGCGCCTGTTAGAAATGCAGCGTCACGCTTTATTGATGTTCACTAGTTGCGGTTGGTTTTTTGAAGAAATTTCCCGTCCAGAGGGGACACAAATTCTGCGCTACGCCGCCCGTGCATTGGAATTGGCAGGGGATGTAGCTGGTGTACAGTTAGAAAAAGGCTTCGTCAAACGTCTTGGTTTAGCCCCCAGTAATGTAGATCAGTTTAAACACGGTGCGGAAATTTATCGGCAACTCGTGTTAACTGCCCAACTTGGATTTAAGCAAGTAGCAGCCCATTACGCCATTACTTCCCTATTTACTAATCAGAAACCAGCAGAGGCGCACAATTCCTTACCTAGAAAAGATGCTGCTGACAAACAGTCTCAGCGTTACCACAAAAAGGTTTATTGCTACGCTGCTAATGAGTTAGATTACCAAATGCAACGCATGGGATCGCTAACTCTGGCTATCGGAAATTTAAAGCTGGTATCAGAGATTACTTGGGAAAGTGAGCATTTAGTATTTGCAGTTCTGCATTTGGGAGGCTGGGATTTCCACTGCTGCATTCAACAATTTACTGGGCGGCGTAACTACAGCCAATTAAAAGAAAAGCTGTTTGGGGCGCTAAAACAAGCGAGTGCGGCTCATACTATCTTGGTGATGACACAGCTATTTGGCGAAGAAGCTTTTAGCTTGCAAAATCTATTTGCTGAAGAACGCCACCGAATTATGCGGCTACTTTCTGAGGAAACACTCTCACGCTTAGGACAGTTGTATACCCAAGCGTACCGTGATAATTATGGTGTGCTGATGGCATTTCATCGAGATGAAATAGCAGTACCGCAAGAATTACAGGTTGCAGCAGATATTGCTTTAGGGCATCGCTGTTTGATGACATTACGATCGCTTGAGCAAGATATCGCTGATCCCCAAAAGAGTTGGAATCACATCTTAGAATTGGAGGCGATCGCTACTGAAGCAAAACATCTGCGTTGTCGGCTGAATATTCCCGACGGTAAGCAGATGTTAGAACAATTAATTGCGCGATCGCTCTGGCAATTATTGCACGATGCCAATGGTAGTTTTAATGCAGATATCCAACTGTTGGAGAGATTGATTGATGTCGGGGATCAACTAAATATTGATGTTTCCCTACAGCGATCGCAGGAACTATACTTTAGTTGTCTGCAAAGTCAGATAGCGCCAGTGTGTATCACTAGTTTTGGTAATGAAGCAGAGAATCAGTGTCTTCAGTTGCTCAAGTTGGGCAAAAAGTTAGCCGTTGATGTCAGCACCATCTCAAATCAGTTGGCATAAATGTAGTAGCAAACAGCAGTACATTGGTGTCAACTTCAGCCATAATCAGCAGTTTGTAGTGGGGACTTCAGTCCCCCAAGACAGGACTAAAGTCCTTATACCATTTCTTTGTGAGGCTGCGCTTTCTTTCTTTCTTTGTGTCCTTTGCGCCCTTTGTGGTTCGTTCCTTGTATATTTTGGCGCATCTTCATACAGAATTGGTATTACTACGAACGAACATTTTGATTTAGCTTGATTTCCCAGACAAGTGTTTAACTAAACTTGATATTACTTAACGTGGGAGCGATCGCAATGGTAGGGATAAAGCCACTCACACCTGAACAGTCCGTGGGTATGTTTCTCAAAAAAGGTTCCTGCATGGCGTCCAGGTGATATATCGATCCCAGCTTTGGTTTTAATCTCATATAACCAGGGAAAGGCTACTACTAAAACAGCTATGACAGCGAAGAGGTAGAGAATCGTAGTTTTAATATTGAGGAATCTTAGGGAATTGCTATTTTGATCTTGAGGCATAAATAATCAGAAAATAATAGCTCATCCGATCCTAACCTAAAGCTGAAAATATTGCCTGAAGCGGGGATCAATGTTGTCTGTTTTCTGTTGATTCCAGTTAAGACAGAGGGTTTGTAAATTGCTGATATGATTTTGACCCCCACGGGCAAGGGGAATGATATGGTCAATGCTGAAGTTAGTTTCTATAGTAATTTTACCGCAGCTTTGGCATTGATATTTGTCACGTTGAAAAACATATTTATTTACTGACGGCGGGATATGAATACGGGGAGTTTTGCTCATGTTCTCTCTAGTTACTAAGAAATTCTTCCAAGCTTGGTACGTCTACCCAACTTGCTTTTTGATGCGATTCATGAGATAAATCCATCAACAACTGAGAATAAATTCCTTCTCGCAGCGATGGTATAATTTCTTGATTGCGGTCAATTCCTTGTATCCATTGGTCTACTACGCGGATAAATGCCGAAATGCGTCCATCAGCATAATTATTGGTAAAAATTAACCGATTCGGTATTTCGATTTCCGTCAAAGGTTTACCTACCTGGGAACCCCAAACACGAAAACCATGTATATAATCTTTTTGATTTTCACTACCCACAATTAATGTACCGCGATCGCCATATACTTCTACCCAATGAGTTCTTGATGCATGAACCACCGCACTGATAGAAAGTTGGCAAGGTGTACCATCTGCTAATTCCAGTGTTAATATACAGTTGTCATCTGTATCAACTGCTTTAGATTCCCCACTAACAGGGTCAACTCGTCTAGGAATAGCAGTAGTTAAATGGGCGTTTAATCTACGCACTGGGCCGAATAACCAGTAAATATAATCGAAAGCGTGGGAACCCAAAGATCCCAATGCACCGCCTCCTTTCTCTTTGTCAGAATACCAATTCCAAGGGCGTGAAGTATCAGCACGAGAAGAACCTAACCAATCAATTTTAATTAAGCGTAACTTACCCACATAATCTTCTGACAATAATTCAGCAAACAACTGCCATCCTGGTACAAAGCGAAATTCAAAATCTACAGTTGCAATAACACCTTTTGCTTTAGCTAACTGATAAAGTTCTTTAGCCTCAACTGCATTTAAACTTGTCGGTTTTTCTAATAATAAATGTTTCCCAGCTTCCAATACGGTTTTTGCCATTTCATAGTGCAAAAAAGGCGGCGTAGAGATGCTAACTGCTTGCACTTCTGGTAATGCCACAATATCTGTCAGTGAGTCGGAAGCGTGGGGGATATTATGGGATTCTGCTATAGCTTTAGCTTTATTTATATCTCGGTGATAAACAGCAACTACCTCAGTTTGAGGATGTGCTTGGAATCCAGGGATGTGGACTTTTTGACCAAATCCAGTGCCTGCGATCGCAATCCCAATCATATCATTATTTACTCCTATAATTATCGAACAGAATAAAAGCGCCAGTCGTCAGAATATTGTCTATAAAAAAGCCAAATAAGAGTTTAAAACCTGAGTATTCCTCTGTCATAGTTCTTGGTAAGAGGTTATATAGACTATACCTTTTTCTGGCAGCAGCGCAACTTCTAAAGCTTTGAGGACTTTATCAAGAGCAATGTCTACGACGGGTTATTCGGCGTCGCAATCTGAAGACAGTTTGCCATATACTCAGTAGCAAAAGTGTTGAATGTTAAGAAAAATCCGATAAAAACAGCCCAAAATATGTTAAATTTTGGGCGGAAGATTAAAGTATATCTATTTAGTAGTGATTATAAATTCATTTCCCAAGATTGTCAAAGGTATCTTGAGAGGACTGCCAAAAAACGATTATCCAGTATTGAACAGTCGTCTGTTCTTTGAGTGCTGGTTATCTTATGCTATGGATAACAGTTTAACAAGTATGCGAGATTTGTTTAACAGATTAAACAACACAGGATTTGAGGTAGATATTTCTACTTTCTCGAAAGCAAACTTACATCGAAGTCAAAAACCTTTTCAAGAAATTTACCAAAAATTAAATGAACTAGTACAGAAAAAAGTTCAAAAAAAGTTACATGATAAATATGCAATTTGTCCAATAGATTCAACAATTATTACTCTCACAAGTAAATTGTTATGGGTATTAGGACACCATCAAGTAAAACTTTTCAGTTCTCTAAATCTAGCTACTGGAAGTCCATCAGATAACTTCATCAATTTTGGGCATGACCATGATTATAAATTTGGCTCAAAAATGATGTCTAATCTACCAATAAATGCTGTTGGAGTAATGGATAGAGGGTTTGCTGGATTGAAATTTATCCAAGAATTAGTGCAAGAAAACAAATACTTTGTTTTGCGGATTAAAAACAATTGGAAACTAGAATTTGAGGATGCAAGTGGATTAGTCAAAGTAGGTGCATCTGATGATGCTCAATCCTATAGAGTCATTAATTTTTGTGATCTAGAAACTAAAACTGAATTCCGTTTAGTAACTAATTTACCTTCATCGGAAGATGCAGCTGTTAGTGATGATGAAATTAGGGATATTTATCGATTACGTTGGGGAGTTGAACTCTTATGGAAGTTTTTAAAGATGCACTTGAAACTTGACAAATTAATTACCAAAAACGTCAATGGTATCACCATACAAATTTACGTTAGTTTGATAGCTTATCTGATTTTACAGATATTATCTATCCCACAACAATGGGGACATACGCTATTAGATAAATTCCGCTATTTACAATCTTGTATGTGTCAGAAAATCAGTTATGTTCATTGGTTTGAGGAGATGATGTCATGTTAACTATTTTAGGCTTTTTAGAGTTAGTGTAATTAAATATGTAAAGTTTTGTATTAGGATTCAACATTTCTGACTCAGTAGTTGCACAAGCAACCGGATTTTGGGATACCCAATAGCAAGGTTCATCTAGAACTTACGCACAACAGATTCGCTTTACGTGGTAAAGTTAATAACACTAACGGATTTTAAATATGCGAGTTCAAATAACTGTAGTTGCGATCGCACTAATGTTAGTGGGTGGGAAAAATCTAGAAGCCCTTGCAGACTCGCAATCTTCTACTCAGGATACATCTAGTGGTATTGTGACCCCAGAAGCTACGATCCATATAGAAGAGGATGCCAAATATGCTGATTATATAGCAGGGACTTCAGGAGATAACCAGACCCTTGAATTTTCCCAAAAAGTTGTCAAAGACATCCAAATTCGTTTTATTAATGACAAAGGTGAGTTGTTTGATGATAAAGGTCAGCCGATCAAAGGGCGGACTCAGACAGATTTTATCATTGGATTGCTAAGACTCAAACCTGGTCAAGTATTCCGTGAAGATTTACTTCAAGCAGACTTGCGACGATTGAGGAGATTAGAGTCATTTAATCAAGTAAATGTCGATCGAAAAGAAGATGCAAACAGTGTTAATATCATCTATAAAATCAAAGAGCGTCACTTTCCTTCTCTAATCTTAGGAGGCGGAAATAACGATGATGTTGGGCTATACGGTCGGGTAGGTTATAAAGATGCAAATATTAGCGGTTTTAACGATAAATTAGATACAACTGTGCAGTTGAGCAGTAAAGATGTCCAGTTTAATGGTCAATTCACTAGTCCTTATCGTCCTGGAGAACCAAACCGCTTAGGCTATAGCATTAGAGGTTTTCGTAGTCGAAATATATCGGGAACCTTCAACGAAGATATCAGATTGTCTAACGGCAACAAAGTGCGAGAGGGAAGGTTTGGCGGTTCTGTGGCACTTTTACGAGCTTTTGATGAGTGGAATACATCAGTGGCTCTCAACTATACCCGGATTAGCCTACGCGATGGAGAATATAACGTTGTACAGGTCGATAGATTAGGGAGTCCCCTATCTGTGAGCGGTACTGGCATTGACGATCTATTTACAGTATCATTTGCTGTATCCAGAGATCAACGCGATCGCAAAGACAAGCCGACTCAAGGATCAATCCTCACCTTCAGCACAGAACAAGCAATACCTATTGGATTGGGTAATATTTCCAGCAACCGCCTACAGGGAAATTATATTCAGTATTTACCAGTCAGTTGGATAGGGAATGGTAGACTAACTGACAATCCCGAAATGTTGGCGATTAATTTACAAATTGGCACGACTATTGGAGATTTTCCACCAGCAGATGCCTTTAATATTGGTGGGCTAAATTCTGTCAGAGGTTACGGTTATGGTAAAGTTGCCAGTGGTCGCAGTTATGGTTTAGCTTCGGTTGAATATCGTTTTCCAATTTTACAGTCAATCGGAGGAGTTCTCTTTACTGACCTCGCCTCAGATTTCGGGTCTAGCGAAACCGTATTAGGAGAACCAGGAGTCCTGCGAGACAAGCCTGGAAGTGGCTTTGGTTACGGCTTAGGATTGCGAGTCAAGTCATCCTTTGGGTTGATTCGAGGCGACTTAGGAATTAGCGACCGGGGAGAAGTTAGATTTGAAGTTACCACAGGTCAGCGATTTTAATCCCATTAGTTTTTACTCTGCGAACCGACAGCGTTAACCTCCGCGTTTCTACCCTGCGGGAATAGTTACCTAGAGTTTTCCAATATCCTTAACTCTTCAGCAGTAGGCTTAGGATGACTAGACTCAAAGCTACCTTTAGGGCAACGTACTTCAAGCATTAGATTATCACCAGTTTCCGCATCCAGCACTTGAGTCAACTTGGCATTTGATTTACAACGCCCACTGTCAAAGTCGATACCGCCTACATAATCAGCTGTAACTTTCCAAACCTTACGGTTGCCGTCGATATTAGGATTATCTTCTTTTGGTGGTTTAGCATCTTTCCACTTTAGGAATTTAATTTCTTTAATTTTCCGATTGCCTAAAAGCTTGGTTACGTCATCTTGCGTTTTGAGCTTCAGTTCGCTATCAAGCTTATTTGAGTTATCACTGTATTTACTGTTAAGCTTATCTGTGGTTTGATTAAAATACGGCATTTACATCAAATTATCGTAGTTTGTTGATGACTCAATTACCTGAATTAACTTGTCAGCCACAAAGTAAATATAAAACTTTCCATGCCTATCCAAACTATTGGTATTTTAAGTCCAGGTGATATGGGACAAGCGATCGCAGCCGTTCTCAATCAAAATGGATTGAAAACTATTGCTGCTCTAGACAATCGCAGTGAACGAACTCGGCAATTAGCAGCCGCAGCCAACATTCAAGATGTGGGTTCCCTCACGCAACTAGTAATTGAATCTGATGTAGTCTTGTCAGTTCTAGTCCCCGCAGCAGCCACCGAAGCAGCGAAGCAAGTAGCTGAAGCGATCGGCAATGTTAGTAAACCCATTCTCTATGTTGACTGTAATGCAATCGCACCCCAAAAAGTGATCAGTATCAGCCAAGTGATTGAATCAGTTGGGGGAACATTCGTAGATGCATCAATTATTGGCCCACCACCACGAGTTCCCAATCGCACCCGCATTTATGCTTCGGGAAAACAGGCCAGTCAACTCCTACAACTGCGGGATCATGGCTTGGATGTGCGGGTGATTGGTGATGAAATTGGTCAGGCTTCCGGTTTCAAAATGACCTATGCAGCCCTGACAAAAGGACTTACAGCAATCAGCACAGAATTACTAATAGCAGCCCATCGTTTAGGCTTGGATAAGCAATTATGGGATGAAGTGTCTAGTAGCCAACAGGAACTTGCTAGCATATTAACCCGTTCGATTCCATCTATGACACCGAAAGCGCATCGTTGGATAGGAGAAATGGAAGAAATTGCAGAAACTTTTAAAGAGTTAGGTCTGACTGAGCGCATTTTTTACGGCGCAGCCGACGTTTACCGCTTGGTGAAAGAAACCTCCTTGGGTAAGGAAACACCAGAAGAATGCAATCGCGATCGTCCATTGGATGAAATCATTACAATCCTCTCCAATGAAGCAATATCTGACACCTAATCTTGAATATTTTATAGATTAATACGCTTGGATTAAGGGTTGATCCTCCCTAACCCTCGTTAAAAAGGAGGGAATTAGAGCAAGCCTTTTTAAAGTCTATGAAACGAGCGATCGCTGTATCTAAATATTTCCTTAAGCCCCCCTTAAAAAGCAGGGCTGTTTCATTCCATTTCAAACAGGATTTGTCAAGATGGTTAGCGAGAAAAATTGTAAGTGAGGGTGACGATGAGATGAACTTTTAAGCACTTAAACAACAGTAAAATTGTTCATTTTATCGGCACGTTAGTAACAAAATAATCAATTTTTAATCGCTAGAAACCTTGATTTTTCTAGCTATTTAGGGAATGAAACAGCCCTGCCCTTAAAAAGGGGGGTTGGGGGGATCTTTCTTTCATGGCAAAATATCAAATAACACCAAGCGTATTGTTTTATAGATAGGGTAAAAAGCGAGAATCTATGACTCAAGAGCAATGGACTGCGGTCGATCATTACTTTACCGATCTGCTTGTGCCGCCCGACCCGGCGCTGGATGCGGCGCTCCAGACCAGCGCGGCAGCCGGACTGCCACCGCACAACGTTTCGCCAAACCAGGGCAAGCTGCTGCTGCTGTTGGCACAAATCCAAGGGGTGCGAAGCATCCTGGAGATTGGCACCCTGGGCGGCTACAGTACTATTTGGCTAGCGCGGGCTTTACCTAGAAAAGGCCGTCTGATCACCCTGGAGGCTGACCCAAAGCACGCCGAAATCGCCCGTGCTAACATCGCCTATGCTGGTCTGTCAGATATTGTTGACCTGCGCCTTGGACAGGCACTCTCTACGCTGCCACAGATTGCCGCCGAGGGTCATACATTTGACCTGATCTTCATTGACGCCGACAAACCTAACAATCCAGATTACTTCACATGGGCGCTCAAGCTTTCCCGTAGCGGTAGCCTAATCATTGCCGATAATGTTGTGCGTAACGGAGCGGTGATTGATGCCACCAGCAGCGATCCTAGCGTCCAGGGGGTGCGTCGCTTCAACGAACTACTCGCCTCTGAGCCGCGTGTCAGTGCCACGGCAATCCAGACCGTGGGCAGCAAAGGATACGATGGCTTTGCGATCGCGATCGTCACTGCTGACCAATAAGGCATTCAACCAAGAAGCTTGAATTTATTACTAAATTTTGGCAGTCGCTCTTTAAGCTTGAATAGCAAGAGATTGTTATTTGCTTAATCTTGGGAACCATTTCGAGGGAAGAGGTAAGCGATCGCAGCGTAACCCGAAACACTGAGTAAACTAACCAAAAAAGCAGCCAAAATAAAAGCAGACATAATGTTATACTCTATGCACTTCCAAAACCTTGGCATCCATCAAAAAACAAAGACTTTGGATACTTTCAAATTAGCAATTGCGTATGACACAGGAGTGACTAGCTTATGTCAATCCCTTGTATCTCCTGCCTCCTGCCTCCTGAACTTAAGCCAAAGGCAGAAAAAACCGAAACGTACTGCCAACTCCCAACTCGCTTTCTACCTGAATCTGACCGCCTTGTAGTTCAATCAAACGATGGGAAATAGTTAAGCCAATACCCGTACCTCCCGAATGGCGATCGCGCGACTGATCGGCTCGCCAGAAGCGCTCAAACACATGGGGCAAATTCTCTGGAGCGATACCTATACCTGTATCTATAACCGCAATCCAGAGAAGAGAAGCTTCAGTCCCAACACGAATCGTAATTGCACCTTCATTCGTGTAACGCACTGCATTACCTAGCAAATTAACCAACACCTGTTCTGTGCGGTCAATATCTGCCAATACAGGAGGCAGCACAGATGGACATTGTAATACCAGAACTGGCCCATCTTCCAACAGCTGGTCAGTGAATTTCTCCACTAATGACTCTAACAATGGACGCAGATTTACCCGTTGGATATTAATTGGCAAATAACCAGCTTCTGCCTTAGACAGTTCTTGTAAATCGTTCACCAACCGCTCTAAGCGCCTAGTTTCTCTAGCCAAACGCCGATAAATTTCAGGAGACGCTTCAATTTCTCCATCAGCTAGTTCTTCTAAATAACCGCGCACCACTGTTAACGGTGTCCGTAATTCATGGGTCATGTCTCCAATTACTTCTCGCCGCCGCGCTTCTACCCCTTCTAAACTGGCCGCCATCAGGTTGAAACTAGCACCCAGTCCATTAAGTTCTGGAATGTCAGACATCGGTAGTCGTGCATCCATCTGACCAGCAGCAAATTTTTGGGTGATTTGTTCCATCTCGGTTAGCCTCTGCATAATCCGTCTAGACACCCAGTAACTCAATCCTCCGGCGGCGGTGGTGCCAACTAACACTGACCAAATAGTGCTTCGCTGCCAAGCAAGTTCAAATCCTGTAACCAATTCAGTACGGACATCGATTAAGTCAAACCCCTGATTTTCTAATCGTTCCAAATGCAGTACAAACAAGCGAGGGGAAGAGATTTTACTGATGCTCACCAGACTAGCTACCCCTACGATCATTACTACTAAGTGGGAGAGAAATAGGCGCCCTCTCAGCCCTATTTTCATAAGATTTAGCCTACCAGAGGATCTTCAAATTTATAGCCCACCCCAACAACAGTTTTAATAAAAGTAGGATTTGCCGAATCAGGCTCAATCTTTTTTCGCAACCGAGCTACATGAGTATCCACCACTCGTTCATCCCCAAAAAAGTTATCTCCCCAAAGTTTATCAATTAGTTGAGTGCGGTTCCAAACTCGACCAGGATTGCTGACAAAGGTAGTTAGCAAGTTAAATTCTAGGGTAGTTAAATCCAAAATTTCAACTTCCTGAGAATCCATCTGACGACTAGCAGTGCGCTGGTCTACATCGACAATAAAGTGTTGAGTACGATTGACTTGATGCTGTCCCCCTTGGCGGAGACTACGCCGCAATAATGCCCGTACCCTAGCTACTAACTCTCTGGGGCTAAAGGGTTTGACCATGTAATCGTCAGCACCAGTAGACAGACCAATGACGCGATCGATTTCCTCACCCTTAGCCGTAAGCATCAAAATGTAAGGATCTTTTGCACCTGGTTTTTGGCGAATTCTGGCACAAACTTCTAACCCATCCAAACCAGGAATCATTAAATCCAGAATAATTAAATCAGGTGGTTGTTCCTGAAACATCCGCAAAGCATTCATACCATCGCGGCTAGTGCGACAAAAAAATCCTTCTTTTTCTAAAGATAGTTCGATTAAATGAGCAATTTCTGGTTCATCTTCAACGATTAAAATATCCATTTAAATTAGGTCTAAGCAAAATGGGACTGAAGAAGATAAAGGAGAGTTCTTTCACCGCGTCTGGTAGTCTTTGCGTATTCTTGTTTGCATGATGTACATTTTTCAACCTCACCCCCAACCCTTCTCCTTGACAAGGAGGGGGGAGTGTTTGTGTCAGCAAATACGGGGTGAGGTGACTAGTGTATGCACCGAAGTGAGAACCGCTATAATTAAAGGTTTGAATTTGACGGCGTGCGATAACTATAGCCAACATTAGAATCTTTTTGAATGTGTGTTTTAATACTATCAAGGTCAATGAAGCAGTCAGCAACATCAATCAAGCTTTCACTAGTGCTATTTTGTAGACTCACCACTTCCACCCGAACCCCTATTCTGCTAACAGCGTTTACAGCATAGGCTAGATCCCCATCGCCACTGACTAAAATCGCAGTATCATAATAAGGCGCTAAAGTTATCATGTCTACAGCAATTTCTACGTTCAGATTTGATTTTTTGAAATTTTCTGCTGGTTGCGTGATATCTTTACCTACTACACGATAGCCATTACGACGCATCCACAATAGAAAACCCTGTTGTTTTTCATTAGTGATATCAACCCCAGTATAGAAGAAAGCACGCAACAGTCTTGAACCGTTAGTTAAATGACAAAGCAATTTAACATAGTCAATTTCTATACCAAGTTGTAAAGCTGTATGAAATAAGCTTAAGCCATCAATAAAAATGGCAACTCGACCACGATTCAAGTTATTTAAAATCGAGCTATCAGGTACAGGATCTTCCGTCTTGGTATCTTTACCTTTGACAGGAGTATCGTTCAAATTTTGCCCTTGCCAATGTGGTTTAGCTTTGAGTACTTTAGGTTCTTTAAATTCATTTCTTTGTTTGCTAAAATTAGTTATAATCATTGATACCTCTGATTTTAAAGCTGGAAAGAGTTTTAGGTAAATTGTCTATACTATATATAGTCTAATCTGTGCTGATTTATAACCCTAGCAGGCAATGGTCTTAAGTCACTACATCTAGATAAACTTAACTAGTGTCTTCTGCACAAGCGGGGAATAAGTTCTAGTGCAAAGCTTTCGATCTGCCCTAGAATTGGCAAACGTCATCTATCTATATTTTATTTTACAGCTAGGAATTTGAAATTTACCGCAGGCTAAGGACGCTCAAATACTGCCAGAGTTACAATCATTTATAATGTAATATGCGATGCCTGCGGCGGGCTACGCCAACGCGCCTCAAAAGGTAAGTTTTAGTAAAATATTTAAGTAATCTTTAATACAACTTTTATAAAAGTTTATCTACAGGCAGTGCTAAATGGTCAATAGTCAGAAAGCGCTGACGAAAATACAAGATTCCCGACTTCTTTAAAGAAGCCGGGAATCTGAATCTTAGTCTTTAGCTAACTTATTATTGGATGTGTAGTAAACCTTACTACCAGTATCAGGGACAAAATGGCAACTGATACATGAATTCCATACTGACTTCCAAATTGGTTCTTCCGATTTGTGGAAATATTCACCCATCACTGGTTTTATTGCCTCAGTTGCCTTCAGCAAATTGTAGTGAGGGATGTTAAGGAATATATGGTGAGCAACATGAGTACCGATATCGTGATGGATATGATTAACCAAACCATAATCACGGTCAATACTAGAAATTGCGCCTTTTAAGAAAGTCCAATCTTCTCCACGATACCAGGGAAGCTCTGGCTCAGTGTGGTGCAAGAATGTCACCAAATCTAGCCAAACTATGAACACAAGGTAAGGCACAGCGTAATATTTTAGCAACCACATCCAACCCCACTGGTAGGTGAGGAAACCTAGCAAACCTACCATGCAAATCAAAAGTACAGTGCTAGTGATGACATCCCATTTTTCCGAGGGTTTAAAAAGCGAACTGCTGGGCAAAAAGTGTGAGCCTTCCTTATTAGGAGAACGCTTAAACAAATACAGAGGATAAGCCAAGAGAAAAACATAATATCTGCCTATCTTCTGGGCTAAAGGCATCTCCTTATATTGTGATTCTGTCACAGGATACCAGCTTTCATCGTTATCAATATTGCCAGTATTTTTGTGATGAGTTCTGTGGCTGATCCGCCAACCATGATAAGGAACAAGTATTGGTGTGTGAGAAAGATGTCCAATCAAATCATTGAGCCATTTATGCTTAGAAAAAGATTGGTGTCCGCAGTCATGCCCGACTACAAACAAAGCCCAAAACATCGTTCCTTGCATTAGCCAGAAAATCGGGAAGAAAAGCCAAGAATCCAGGTAATGAGCAACTGCATAAAGCAGACCGATAATCATGATGTCACGAAAGAAGTAAAAAACTGATTTTGTCACATTGGGCTGAAAGCATTCAGCAGGAATTGCAGCTTTTAAATCCCCAAGTGTGAAAGGTAATTTAGTTGTATCCTCAGAGGTTTCACTGCTAAGAGGATTGTTGAAACTGATGGTATCTAATTGCACTGGATTCTTTTGTTGGATAGAAATCGGAACTTTATTTGAGACAAAATTATCTCATTTCTAGGATGCCCACGAAACTAGCGATCGCTAACACACAAGAGGATAATTTCTGGCAATATGCCTAACAGTTTTAGTAAGTAAAAAATTGCCAGATTTTATTTAAATACAGCATGATAAACGCTCTCGTCGATTCAAGAGCGTGAATGTAATCACAGCGCTATTTATTGCTCTGTGTAATATTCGTTGAAAGTCTTATAACCAACATCAGTTGTGTATAGTTGACATTGGTCTGTAATCTGCTTCATTAAAGGCCAAGAAAACTGACACTCATCATGGAGATAAGGCTGCCAATTTTCTTTGATGCTGCTGTAAGCTAGCCGCAAATTATAAGAAGGAATCGCAGTGGAAATATGATGAGGGACATGAACATTGATATCGTGGCATAGGATTTCTACCCAGCGCGGATAATCGCAATGAATAGTGCCAAATAACTGTGCTAAAGCTTCGTTCCATTTATTCGCTGTCCTAAAAGGAACATCTGCGGCAGTGTGGTGAACAATAGTAAAAGTACTCATCCAAAAATGGTAAATCATCCAGGGTACTAGCCAAAATTTGACAAATCCCCAGATACCAGTTGTGGCGATGAGAATCGGAAAAGCGATCGCAGCAAACACCACTACTACAGCCACCGAAAGCTTGATACTCGATTGGTCTTTAGTTTTGAAGTTCCGCCAATCAAAATGCACTACAGCCCAATGTCCAATGGAACCTACCCACCAAAAGCGTTTACGCATGAACAACTCAAAAGCAGACTGCCGGGTTTTATCCCAATTTTCAAACACTTCTGGTCTGATTGGATGCCAAGCATTGTCCTCATCCAGCTTGTTGGTATGAGTATGGTGATAATTATGCTTAATCCGCCAACTGTGAAAAGGGTAAATTAACGGCATCATGAAAAAATGCCCCACCAAATCATTTACCCAACGACGTTTGGCAAAAGACCGATGACCACAATCATGGGCAATTACAAAAAAACCTGTTAAAGCAGTACCCGTAAAAATCCAAGCTAGGGGCAAGAGAAACCAAGGAGTGATGATTAGGCTGTAATAGCCCAAGGCAACTGCTAATACACTGAGCAGTACTTGTGTCCAAGCTTTGCGACGGTTCTGCTGAAAACATTCCCGTGGCAGGGTTTTGACAATATCTTTGAGCCTAAAGTCGGAATTACCAGGCTCGTCAGTTAGTTTCTGGCTATTAATTATTGATGTAGTCATGGACACCTGAAAAACAACAAACTCCTCTACCAAGTCACTCAAAAAGTGGCTTCCCGCAAAAATTCTTAATATTAGCGCTTTGGATTATAGCAATCTAACCGACACAAGCGCACCCGTAAATAGCTTTTTTAAAAGTTAGGAGTTAGAAGTGATGAGTTAAAAACGTTACACATCATAACTCCAAACTCCAAACTTCAACTCCTAACTCCTAATTCCTAACTCCTAACTAATCTTTGCTGGGGCTAACTTCACATTAGTAGCCAGACCAACTGCTTGTAGCAATTGAACAGTCATCCAAGTTAAATCGATTTCCCACCATTCCAGCCCATGACGAGCCGAGTATTGAAAAGCATGATGGTTATTATGCCAGCCTTCACCGAAAACTAGTACGGCTACCCACCAACAATTAGTTGAGCGATCGCCAGAATCATAACTCTGATAGCCAAATTTATGAGTAGCACTGTTTACCAACCAAGTGCAGTGGTAAACCCAGACAATGCGAACAAAAATTCCCCAAATAACAAACGGCCAGCCACCCAGAAACAAAAGCAATACACCCAGAGCAACCTGGAGCAAAATGAAATATTTTTCTAAAAACTGATAAACTGGGTCTTCTGCAATGTCTTTGGTGAAACGAGGAACATCAGCGTGAGCGGGACAATAATGAATCAGCCAATCCATGTGGCTCCACCAGAAGCCTTTATTAGAATCATGGGGATCAGCGTCAGTATCAGAGTTTAAATGATGAATGCGATGTGTCCCGATCCACTCGATTGGGCCTCCTTGACACGATAGTGTCCCAAAGAAAACCAGGAGATACTCTAGCCACTTGGGAGTTTGAAAACTGCGGTGGGTAACAAGGCGATGAAATCCTAGAGTAACGCCTAAGCCGCCAGTTACCCAGTACAGCAAGAAACCCACACCAACTGCCGTCCAGCTAAAATTGCCAGGAACAAAGGCAAATAAAGCGCCGATGTGCAGTCCAATGAAAAACAGGGTATTAACCCAGTTAATTTGAGGTTTTGTTGAGGTAGCAATTGTCATGCAGTAACCTGAATTTGATTTTTCCAGCCTAGTCTGCGCGATCTTAAAATCCGCATATCTATAAATTTAATTTTTTTTGAACGAGGAACTGATGAACAGTTTAGAACACCTGCGGCAAGCAGAAAAGGCACTATTAGAAATTTTTTCTGGAATTGACACTCAGGTCAAGCATAATCTAAAACGAGTGCTGGATGCTTTTCGTAATCACCGTGTGGGCGCACACCACTTTGCTGGTGTAAGTGGCTATGGCCATGATGATTTAGGACGAGAAACTTTAGATAAAGTTTTTGCTGAAGTTATGGGTGCCGAAGCTGCGGCCGTGCGGGTGCAGTTCGTTTCGGGAACTCATGCGATCGCTTGTGCTTTGTTTGGTGTACTCCGTCCTGGAGATGAAATGTTAGCAGTGGTCGGTTCTCCCTACGATACGCTTGAAGAAGTTATTGGTTTACGGGGTAAAGGTCAAGGCTCCCTAATCGAGTTTGGCATAAATTACCGTCAATTGGAGCTAACCCCAGAAGGAACTATAGATTGGCAAGCTTTAACTACTAGTGTGAACCAAAACACTCGTTTAGTGTTAATTCAGCGTTCTTGTGGCTATTCTTGGCGTCCTAGTTTATCAATTGCCGATATTGAAAAAATCATCCATTTGGTAAAACAGCAAAACCCGAACACCGTTTGCTTTGTGGATAACTGCTACGGCGAATTTATCGAAACCAGAGAACCTACAGCTGTAGGTGCTGATTTAATGGCGGGGTCATTGATTAAAAATCCTGGTGGTACTATTGTCAGCGCTGGTGGTTATGTTGCCGGTCGTGCCGACTTAGTGGAAGCATCGGCTTGTCGCCTGACTGCTCCGGGTATCGGTAGTTATGGCGGCGCTACTTTTGACCAAAATCGTCTGCTGTTCCAAGGCTTATTTCTGGCTCCACAAATGGTAGGAGAGGCGATGAAAGGGACATACTTAACTGGTTATGTATTTGACAAACTTGGTTATCCAGTTAATCCCGAACCTCTGGCTCCCCGTGGAGATGTAATTCAGGCAATCAAACTTGGTTCTGCCGAAAAGCTAATTGCTTTCTGTAAGGCGATACAACAGCATTCTCCTATAGGTTCCTATCTTGACCCTGTTCCAGATGATATGCCGGGGTATGAGAGCCAGGTAGTCATGGCTGGGGGGACATTTATTGAAGGGAGTACCTTGGAATTATCAGCAGATGGCCCTTTACGTGAACCCTATGTGGTTTATTGCCAAGGTGGAACTCATTGGACTCATGTAGCGATCGCATTAGAGGCTGCGATCAATGCAGTAGGAAATGCTAATTTTATATTATAGCATATATTCCACAGCGCATGAGGTTTCTTGAGAAATTAGTGAAAGGCGATCGTATTACTCATCTTGTGACAACTCCTAACTCCAAACTCCTAACTCCTAACTCCTAACTCCTCACTCCAAACTTCTTACACCTAACTCCTCACTCCTCACTCCTAACTTCTTACACCTTGACTTCTTCGGCAAAACTACCCCATCTGACAAAGTGAAATGGGCCGGCGATAGAACCCCATAGATGTTCATCGGTGTCTAAATCTCTTCCCCGATCGAGGCTGGAAAATTCTTTAGCATCAATCTCAAATTCGTTATCCAGATAAGTATTTTTGCCGTCACGAACCACAATGCAGCATTTTCCAGGTTCAACCCTGCCTTTAAAGCTTTTACCTGTCCACTCTACGAGCATGTTGCAACCTGACATTTTTTCCAATTGGTCAACGGATAAACCTTTTAAACGTTCGGGATCGCGAGATGCACCGTAAAATTTTTGTTCTTCTTTAACCGTGTAGTGTTCAATAACAATGTGGTTTTCTGCCGGAATCAACTTCATTACCCGCATCCGGTAGGGTTGATTGAGCATAAAATCATAAGCTTGTTCGAGAAACAAACTTACTCCTGAGAACAATTCTAAGGGAAGGGGACGGATACACACGCGAATGTGGGCATAAAAAGGCGGGTTTTCAAAAGCTTGTTCTTGATTGCTAAAGTCAGCTGCCATCCACTGGGCTAAAGTGGCAATATCAGTAGAATGAGTCACGTCGTTTCGCTCCGAATTTAAAATTCACACATTCAAAATTCAATAATTTTTAATCCCCATAAATAAATTTAGAGGCTTGTATTCATGAGTCTGTTTTGGTCATTACAAGACGATCAACTAGTTGTTTAAAAATTATCTAGGATTATTTTGACACTTCCCAGACTAAAAAATCCTGGCTGCGATACCTTTGTTGGACTTTGCCGAAGCAATTTTTCAATTAGCTATTCCGATCGCATTTACTTCTAGAGTGCTTAAAATCCCATTGCTTCGGCTACTGCACCCAATTTTGCTGCAATACCCTGTTTAAATTGACTGTGATTGTGTTTAATCGCTGTATCTGGGTCTTTTAGACCATTCCCTGTGAGGACACAAACCACTGTCGCCCCTGTAGGAATTTGATCTTTTACCTGCAACAATCCGGCTACCGAAGCGGCGCTAGCAGGTTCACAGAAGATACCTTCTGATGATGCCAAAAGTCGATAAGCTTCGAGAATTTCTGCATCGGTAACGGCGTGGAAATTACCCTGACTTGCGGTTTGGGCTGCAACAGCTAAGTCCCAACTCGCAGGGTTACCAATCCGAATTGCTGTCGCTAGGGTTTCGGGATTTGCTACTGGCTGACCGTGTACTAAGGGGGCTGCACCTGCGGCTTGGAATCCCATCATTCGGGGTAAGCGATCGCATTTACCATCTTGATGATATTGACAAAATCCCATCCAATATGCTGTGATATTTCCCGCATTGCCCACAGGAATGCAGAGCCAGTCTGGGGCATCACCCAGCGCATCTACTATTTCAAAGGCTGCTGTTTTTTGCCCTTCTAGGCGGTAGGGATTGACGGAATTTACCAAAGTCACCGGATAGCTTTCGGACATCTCGCGGACAATTTCTAGGGCTTGGTCAAAATTACCTTTAATTGCCAATACTTCTGCCCCGTAGAGTAAAGCTTGAGCTAATTTGCCCAGCGCCACATAACCGTCGGGAATCAGTACAAAGGCATTCATGCCTCCACGCCTTGCATAAGCGGCGGCTGAGGCTGAGGTGTTGCCGGTGCTGGCACAAATTACTGCTTTTGCGCCTGCTTCCTTGGCTTTGGAAATTGCCATAGTCATCCCCCGGTCTTTGAAGCTGCCGGTGGGATTCAAACCGTCGTATTTTACAAAAACCCGTACTTGTCTGCCAATGCGTTCTGCGATCGCTGGCGCTGGTATTAGGGGTGTGTTACCCTCCAACAGAGTCACAATCGGAGTTTTTTCGCTGACAGGCAAGTATTCGCTATAGGCTTCTATCAGTCCGGGCCAGGGTTGGCGATGAGATTTAGCAACAGACAGGCTCAAAGTCACGGGATTTAAAATTTCTTAATGTTTTGGATTGGATATTTAGAAAGGGTGGCATAGGGAAGCGCAGAATCGGGAATGAGGAAGAAAGTGAATTTTTCTTTGCCCTGTTCCAGTTAGAAGTCCCCTAGTTCCAAAATGAATATTATGTAAGAATATTATTTTTTGTGGTACAGGCGTTTGATTTTTGCCATTTTTATTTTATTTAGAATGTCAGTTTATCATAACCGCCACGGCGACCTGGGGATGCTGACAAAGTGAAAAATGATAAACAAATTTATAGGACTTACGTAATAACTCTCTGAAACACTTGTTCCTACTTTGCAAAATGCCACTTCTGTGCTAGGCGCTCCGCGAACACCTTTCTGTATATTTTACCACTTTAATCTCTGCATTTTTTAACTTAAAATACGCAGTAACCTGCCTTTCCTTTGCGGTAGTTTTATCTTTGTGCTGAGAAAGACGCTCTTGCTAGCTTGCTTCCACGTTCGCGGAGCGTGCCGTAGGCAAGTGGTACAAAGACTCTACACTAGGACTTACGCATCAAGTACGAAATGTAGGGGCAATTCATGAATTGCCCCTACGGTAAATCAAGGCTTTCACTGCCTTGAGAGCGTAAGTCCTATACACCAGAGGTAAGTGCTTTACACTAGATTTTTTCCTAATCTGGCGTAATTTAATATCATCTACAGGGAATTTTTGAGGTAAATTACTCAATAACAGCGAGAATAATTAATACAACTAGAATTGGCAGGCTATCAATTAACTATTGCTAAGTACCATCGAATGGAAGGAAGTTTTGTACACTTGGGGCAATGTTTTCTCAGGAACATAGCCATTACGATCGCTGTCTCTTATGATTGAACCTGAAATCCATTCATTAGAGTAATCGATTGAAAATATACAATATTTTAATAAAGCTTAAAAAAGCAATATTATAATATTGCTAATGGTGTGAGTTAAGTTTTGGATTTAATTAGCGATGCCTACTTGTTTATCTAGTGTTTCCGATCGCGAGTCCCACGCTAACTGGGTCAGTAAGTTAACCAAGTCTTATTATCAAGACGATCAGCAAGCTAAGTTGATGCATTTACAAGCAGAGGTAGACTCTCTGTTACAGCAGTTGGAAAACCTGAAGCAGCAACGTTTAGCTGAAACTAACCAAAAAGAATAATTCAGTTTTGCAGATAGCGATGTCTACGACGGGCTATTCGGCGTCGCTTTTCCCCTCTCTAATCTAAATTTAAGTGAGGGGTAAATTTCAGTAAGGGGCGTGCTATTCAAAGCGCTGATTTTTCTCTGACCAGCGCCTCAAACTGTAGTTATGAGCATTTTCGACTAATAAAGCTAAGGATTGCACCCCTGAAAGCTTGGCGAAAGCAGATAGTCTTTGTAAGTTATTTCCTGTAAAATCAGTATAAATAACTTTATTGCTATCAGACAAAATTATAGTCCGGTCACGGCGTTGCTCTGGGTTTTTCCCTTGAATTTCAGGTTTAGGCTGATTCAAGGATGCTATTGCTGCTGCTGAGATAGTCAGTATTATTTCTGGTTTACCGTTATTTGTTAAATCAATCACTTGAACCGGCCAATCGCCCAACTTTTCTTGCATCTGCTCAAAGCTAGGAATAGCGCCACCCGGAACTTCATCAGATTGCTGCAAAGATTGCCACACACTCGATAACATTACCTTCACCCCTTGGGGATTTTGTTGATGCAGTTGTTGTAGAGTGATAGGAGATGGCTGTACCCATTCCAGTGCTGCATTTGTCAAGGCTAAAGGTTTAGGTTGGAGAACATCGTTTTGATTCTCTGGGATTTTGGGGCCAGCAGCTAATAGCCGCAAAACTTTACCCCGTAGTTGCACCGCTTTAATAGCGGCTACAGTAATTTTTTGTTCTCCATTTGGCAACCATACCACAATTTGAATTTCCGGGTCAGAAGTGATTCCCAAAGTTTTCCATAAAAATTTCGCGGCGTCAGTTTTGGGTAGATTGAAAGTCTCAAAGGGGGAATTTAGCCAGCGTTTCCCGTCATTAAATGCACTCACCTCTATTTGATACCATTGGTTATCTGTGAGTTTCAAGTCTACTGAGGAATTTGGTTGAAGCCACTCAGTGTTAGTAACTTGAGTGATTGGTTGGACTGTACCAACAATTCGACTAGGATGAGTAGAGGATATTTGCGATGCACCCTCACCATTAAGTCTTGCTAACAAATCTTGAATATAGGCAAGATTATCTTTTGTAATTTTTGGTTGCGCCTTCAACCAAGAATTAGCATGTTCTTCTCCCTGCTGAACTGCTAAAATTAAAGCAAACCAAGCTTGCACCTCTGGTCTATTTGGGTTCATCCGCAACGCTGCCGCCATGCGATTCCACAACCGTTTTTTATCAGCTTTGAGTAGGGTAGCAATTTCTTGAGCATTATTTGGCGACGCTTCAAACACCTGTAAAGCTTTCTCCCAACGACCATCAATCAAATCTGCTAGCACTTGTTGACTAGGACTTGCCCAATTTTTCTGGGCTTGGGTTTTAGTAAGTTGGGAGTGCAAGCGAATCAAATCCATTTGAGCTTGCGCTGCCTCTGGCAAAACTCCTTTGTGCTGTTTCTTGATAAACTTCAACCATTCAAAGGCAGGTGTCCACAGTCCACTACGGGCAATTGACAGGGCGTTTTGGTAGGCATAATCCTTGAGGGCTGGTGATTTGAGGGTAATCGTCTCTAATTGAATTGGTTTGAGGAATAACTTCAGAGGCTTGACTTGGTAAACCTGTAAGTGCGGTTCTAAACCTATAGTTTGGTCAACAACTAACTCTTTGGTACTATCACCAGTTACCTGCTGCCATTTGGGCAATTGTCCATTGGGACTAGTCCAAGACAACATTTGTAGTAAGTTTGTGCGTTCTGGATTGTAGTATACAACGTAACCGTAGGCGAAGACACCAGTACCTTGTTGTCGTTTACCCCACAAATTAAACCAAACACCTGGTGATGGTGTCCCACCTTCAAAGCGTTGCACTTCAGTTAAAGTTAGGGGAATGCTGATATCCTGGGGTTCTAATGTCCCATCAAGTGAGGGAGAAATCACAAAGGATTCATCTGGCCTAGTTACAGGTAATTGAGTTGCCAGATAGTAGTAATTTTTTGACTGAGATTTAAACTCTAACTCTTCTGAGCGTTGATAAACCCTGAGTTCTACAAGTTTTTTACAATCAGATTGACAATTAGCACGCTCTTGAAAAACTGGTAATAAAAAGGAGTTTTCCACATTTTGATGTAAAGGCAGAGTTTCCCCAAATATTTGGTTTTTTTGACTCAAATCGAGTTGAATTTGTTTGAGAGTTTGGGGGCGTTCGTGCTTACTAAGGGGGATTTGCGCCCATACAGGTAAAATTTTATTTAGCCAGCTTACCTGGTCAGGATTGAAGATGAAGAGAATACTAATCCAGGCAAAAGCCATAATTAGACTAGCACTACTTAAGAGAATTGCGATCGCTAGCATTGACGACAACCAACTTCCCCGTTTTAGCTTTTTCTGGGGTTTTTTAACGACGCGTTTCACCATACCTGCATGAGGTTTATTTTGTTTACAGGTTTTTGGCGTCAGCTTGCGTGAGCGATTTGGCATATTAGTTTTCAATCAATCCAGTGGATATTTTTTGGTATTGGACACAAGAAGCACAAGAGGCACAAGAAGCAGAAGGGAAACATTTAATGCAACTTCTCCCCTATTCCCTACTCCCTACTCCCCACTCCCTATTACCTAATACCCTGTTATACTCGTCCTTTCAGAAGTTGCCCAGAAGCATTAAGTCTCATTTGGGACAAAATACGTAAATTTTCCCATGTGAACGCTAGACAATAGCGAATACACTTGTCACTTAAGTATGTGAGCAGAGTGTAAAAAGTTGAAAGGTAGACTTATTAGCCGCAGTCATAGCAAAATCTGGATGCTCGCATGGTTACTAATTGCGGGAGTAAATGGAGTTGCACAAAAAGCTCTAGCACAAGAGTACACAGATACAAAAACTACTCAGGCGCAAGAGAGTGTAGATTTAAATGCCCCTCTCCTCTCCCCAATAAATCCGATGGCGCAAGTTACATCGGTTTCTCAACTCAAGGACGTACAACCCAACGATTGGGCATTTCAAGCATTACAATCTTTGGTAGAACGCTATGGTTGTATAGCTGGTTATCCAGATAGCAACTATCGAGGTAATCGTGCCTTAAGTCGGTATGAATTCGCTGCTGGCGTGAATGCTTGTTTAGATAGAGTCAACGAATTAATCACTACAGCCACCAGCGATTTAGTCACCCGCGAAGATTTAGCAATATTACAAAAGTTGCAGTCAGAATTTGCTCCTGAATTAGCAACTTTGCGCGGTCGTGTCGATAGTTTAGAAGCCAGAACCGCCGAAATCCAAGCCAACCAATTCTCAACAACAACCAAACTCAGCGGACTACTAATAGTTGGTATTCAAGGACGGACTAGCAATCGTGGTGATGTCAATCCTAGAGATGGACAAAAAGATACAAATGATGCGGGGACAAACATTAATGTCATATCCCTAGCGCAACTATATTTAACTAGTCAAATAACTCCCCGTAGTTATTTGTTTACAGGTCTTTTAGATGGTAAAGGAAAAACTTCGCCTAGATTTACTAATAGTGTTTCTCGGAATGATGTTTTACTTGGCTACGAATTTCCTACAGATAGCTTGATTGTAAGTGACCTCAATTTTCATTGGCTAGTAACAGATAAATTAGCAGTAATGGTGGGAACAGAAGGCGTAAGTATGCCAGCTGCTTTCCGAGGTCCAAATCGGGTAGAAAGTGCTGCAACAGGGCCGCTATCTTATTTTGCCCAAAGAAACCCAATTTTAAATATGGGATACGGTCACGGCGGTATAGCTATTGATTGGCAACTTGCTAAACGCGCTAGTTTGCAGGCAATTTATACTAGTTATCAACCAGGAAATTCTGGTAAAGGTAGCGGTTTATTTGATGGAAGCACGACTACAGGTGTGCAATTGCTGCTGACACCAACCGATACTCTAGATTTAAGTTTGTATTACGTTAACAATTACTCTTCGGATGGTTGTTTACTAACCTTTGTTGGCGATGAATGCTTAACTACAGTTAATACCAGTACCGGAAAATCAGCACCACTGCAAACCAACGCTGTGGGTGCGACAGTAACTTGGCAAATTTCACCCCGCATTAGCGCCGGTGCATGGGGTGGTTATACTAAATCTTACATTCCTGGGCAATCGGGAAATGTAGAGACGACAAATTATATGGTGTTTCTGAATTTTCCTGATTTATTTGCTAAAGGAAATTTGGGCGGAATTTATGTCGGTCAACCTCCTAAAATTACCAGTAGCAACTTACCTGTAGGAAATAATGTTCCTGATTTTGTCAATACTGGTTTAGGACGTGCAGGTGGACAACCAGGGACGACTACTCAAATTGAGGCATTTTATCGTTTTCAGCTAACAGATAACATCAGCATTACACCAGGAATAATTCATATCATCGAGCCTGGTCACACACCAGATAGTGACTCAGTTACCATCGGCATTCTACGGAGTACTTTTCTTTTTTAATTCCGCTTATCAATAAATATTATTGAACTTAAATATTGACAGATATTTATACCCAATTGGGCGCAAAAAACAATAAAAATCCCTTTTGCAATCCCCTCTAGTCAATTTTTTATACACTATATCTCATTTTAAATAGATATAAAAATAAGGTTTGGTTCACTGCCAAACCTCTATATAAATCCAGTGCATAACAACATCCCCAATTAATTTACTCATTATTATATTCATAGGGCATCTTCCCATAGGGTGTATGCAAATATCTATAATAAGTAGGTAGACGTAATTAAAATAATTCGTAATTCGTAATAGAGCCTCCGGCACGCTGCGCGGTTTTCATGGCCCTTTGGGCTGTACGTAATTCGTCAATTTTGTTTTGTAATGAAGAGTGCTGTTGTGGGGACGGTTTCCGACTCGCATTACAACGTGCGATTTAACCCCAATCGCATTACTTACCGGTTTTAGAACCGGAGGACTTAAACCCCCGGAACTAGTTAAACATAATAAGAAAAAACCTCACCCTCAATCCCTCTTTGATGCTTTGGAGAGGGAAGCCGGAGGTAGGGTGAGGTTTTATATTTAATTTGACCCACTTACTTAGGACTGTTGTCGATAATACTAGAAAAAAATTACTCTCCACAAAGTTCACCTTGTGTCAACTTCAACCAAAATACCGGAGAAAATCTCATTTTCACGATCTAAGAAGGAAATACTGGTTATATCGTCTATGCCACGAATAAAAGAGGCATCAGCCCACTAATGAGTATTCCCAGCCGGAGACTGGGAACCAGGCAATATCTCAAAGCTTTGTCTAGTCAGGCTTCTAGTTTATTTGGTATTCTCTGTATTAACCACCGGCGACAGCTGGGACAATACTTACTTCATCGCCATCTTTCAGGGCTGTGTTAATACCATCTAAATAGCGGATATCTTCACTATCGACATAAAAATTTACAAAGCGACGGAGCTTTCCTTCATCATCGCACAACCGCGATTTAATTCCAGGAAAGCTTTGCTCTAAGGAGTCCAACAATTCAGCAATGGTGCTACCGTTGGATTCTAGACTAGCTTGGTTATTAGTCAAATTCTGAAGAGTCGTAGGAACTAAAACTGTTACAGCCATAGAAGTAGAAAGTGAGGAGTTAGGAGTGAGGAGCGAGGAGTTAGGAGTGAGGAGCGAGGAGTGAGGACCGAGGAGCGAGGAGTGAGGAGTGAGGAATAAAGTCAAGAGTTATGCATAAAAAACTCATAACTCATAACTCCTAACTCCTAACTCCTAACTATACAAGGACTTGTTGCCATTCCAAGCGATCCAGAGTACGCGATCGCTCTAGCGCACGTTCAAAACTATCGAGTTTTGCATCAATAGTCAAGGGTTCGCCAACGTAGCCTTGAATTGCTTCTTGAGTTTTCAGACCATTGCCGGTGATGTAAATGACGGTAGTTTCATCTGGATCAATTTTGCCAGCTTCTACCAGTTTTTTCAGCACCGCCACAGTTGTACCGCCAGCCGTTTCTGTGAAAATGCCTTCGGTTTCTGCCAGCAGCTTGATGCCATCAATAATTTCTGCATCATTGACTGATTCAATGTTACCACCAGTCTTCTGAGCTAGCTCCACAGCATAAATACCGTCTGCTGGATTACCGATCGCTAGCGATTTAGCAATTGTATTCGGTTTTACTGGCTTAATAAAGTCGCGTCCTTCTTTGAAGGCTTGGGCGATGGGTGAACAACCTTCAGCTTGAGCGCCACTGAAACGGACTTTCTTGTTTTCTACTAAACCAACTTCAATAAATTCTTGGAATCCTTTATAAATTTTTGTAAATAGTGAACCAGAAGCCAAGGGAGCAACAACATGATCGGGTAGTTCCCAGCCTAATTGTTCTGCAACTTCAAAACCTAACGTCTTGGAACCTTCAGAGTAATAAGGACGCAGATTGATGTTGACAAAACCCCAGCCATGTGTATTAGCAACTTCTGAACAGAGACGATTGACTTGATCGTAGTTACCCTTTACTGCCATCAGAGTGGGACTGTAGATCAGGCTACCGATAATTTTACCGGCTTCTAAATCTGCGGGGATGAACACACAGCAATCTAAACCTGCGTGAGCTGCGATCGCAGCTGTAGAATTTGCCAAATTACCAGTGCTAGCGCAAGAAACGGTAGTGAAACCTAACTCTCGCGCCCTCGATAGAGCAACTGAAACTACCCGATCCTTAAAGCTAAGGGTGGGCATATTAACGGCATCATTTTTTATATAAAGCTTATTTAGACCCAGGCGACGGGCAAGGCGGTGGGAACGAACCAAAGGAGTCATACCCGTTCCCACATCTATAACATTGTCAGTTGCAACAGGCAAAAAGGGACGATAGCGCCAAATTGAATTGGGACCAGCTTGAATTGTTTCACGAGTCACAGTTAGACGGAGGGCGCTGTAGTCATACTTCACTTCTAAAGGCCCAAAACATAACTCACAAACGTTACTGGCTTTGAGTTCATATTCTGCACCACATTCCTTGCACTTCAAGGCTTTAAAGTAGGCAGTGCTGGTTTGGGTTTGGGTTTGGGTTGCCTGAGTCATAAACTAGCTTTAATAAGTTTGTCTGTCTGCTGTCGCTTGATACTAACACGAGCAAAAATACCAGTCAAACATACCCGATTAAAAATGTCGGGTATTCTTAGTATTGAAAAAATAGATTTCTGTAAAATTTTTATATCCGTAATCGCTATATTGGGTATTTATGCTTTTACTGGCTTTGTTAAAAAATTAGATCATAGTTTCAGGTACTCAGTATTAACGCTGCGATTTAATATGATTAAATTGCATTACATCTATGATGAACTTGCATTGATTGAAATCTTTATTCAATTTTAAGTGATTTAGATCACTTCGTTAAGCTTATATTTTTTTATTTAAATGACTCCACAAGGTAGTGAGATTATGACAGTAAAAATTCAAAAACCTTTCTATATATAAGTTTTATGGTTTTTAACGTCTGATTAAACCCCTAAAATTGCTCTATGTATTGCCAAAATGAAGTTGATTTTTCAGCTTTGATGCACTCAATTCATCGTTAAAGAAGTTAGTTATTTATACGGAAGATTTATTTTGCTGCCAAAGTTACATTTCTACTTACATGGATGATTCAGCAGGACACAGTGGTAAGTTACCCATATTTGCGATCGCTAGCCTTGATAATCAACGGTAAGCGTAAAACAAGTAGGCAATAACTTTTCTGTTTATTGCCTCAATCTAGTTTTTCAGGAGTAGCCAATAAGTTAACTCCTCAAATAGACATCTCCCAAACACTAACGTTTTGGCTCGTCTAATCGGTAATTCTTAAGGAATTGCCGAACCTTATCCTGTCTCAAAACCCAAGATACAAGTTCAGCAAATAAACAAACTACTTCTATGGTAAACCGAAACAAATCTCTCAACAAGCAGCGCCAGCGCTATCAGTCTCTAGTAGCAACAGCATTATTAAGTAGTAGCCTTTTCCAGTTTGTCGCACCTGTACTAGCTGACGGTACTAAAGCAGGTACATCTATAAGTAACACAGCGACAGCGACCTACGAAGATCCCAATGCGCCAGGGAGTCCCATCAATGCCACATCTAACGCCGTCACCGTGACTATAGCAGAGGTGGCTGGTATTACTGTTACAGGTTCTGGGATTGCAAATCAAACTAACCCAGGTGCTAGTACTAAGGCTGGTGATACACTAGTTTACACTTATACTGTAACCAACGTCGGTAACGACCTCACCAAATTCCAGATTCCTAACTTAGCGACACCAACAGGACCAGCCACAGTTTCGGGTCTATTACCTGGTAGTACTACATCTGGTAACTTGCAATACAGTACTGATGGCGGTACAACCTGGACAAATATCCCTGCTGGTGGACTAACTACAGGTGCAATCCCAGTTAATGGTAGTGTGTTGGTGCGTGTACCAGTTACCGTGCAAGCTGGGGCTCAAACAGGCGATATTATCACTGTCCAATTAGGACAAACTCCTGGTGATGCTCAAAACCAACCCCGGAGTGCTGATGGTGGCGACGTTTACACTGTAGATAATAATAACGCAGCAGGAGCTTCAATCAATGGTGTGAGAGAAGCCAGTGTTACCCAGAAGATTACAGTAGGAAATACTGCTAAAACTAAAGCGTTAGCAACTATCCTCAAAACTAAGACAGCCTATGATAATGCTGGCACTTCTAGCCTAAGTGATGACCTACTAACTTATGGTTTGAGCTTGCGGGTTGAGAGTAACGATGTAACTAATAGTGGTGTTACTCCCGCAGCTTTGGCTGGTACAACTATCTCTCTTGATGGTGCCGCCCACATCTTAGTTTCTGATGCTATTCCAGCAAATACAGTACTTAATGCCACTCCAACTGCTCCGACAGGTTGGAAAGTAGTTTACACCACTACTGCTACTACTACAAATGCTGAAAGCGCTACGTGGTCATATACCGCACCAGGCTCCTTGAGTTCAGTTACACGGATTGGTTTCGTTAACGATCCTAGCGTTGTCACTTCAGTTGGTACTGGGACAACAGTTAGCGGTTTTAACATCCAAGTTAAGGCAAGTGGTATTGCTGCAAATACTCCCTCAGCAACTATTAGCAACATCGCTCAAGTGGCTGGTACAACTGCTGGAGACCCGACCAGCAAAGTCTATGACAACTCAGGTGACCAAAACCCAGATAACTATAACTCTAGCAATAACACCTTTGCTACTACACCAGACGCTGGTACTACTAGTACGACGACTGACACACAGAATAATAACACTGCTACCAATAGTACTACTGGTGCTGTAAACACAACGACCCTCACAGTCCCCAGTCCCACCTCTGTGTTGAATGGGCCAAATGGAGCGCCTGATGCCGTTGGTCCAACCAACAACAGTGATGACTTCACTAATAAATCAGCACTAATTCCACCCAATATTGCTCCTGGCTCAACAGTTGATCCAGCTGCGGTATCCTTTACTAACACAGTTCAGAATACTGGTACATCTGCTGCCAATATTTCTCTTATACCTACACCACCAAATACACCAGGTGATTTGCCTACGAATACAGTGGTGACAGTATCATATCAAGGTTTATCAGCTGCTTATAAGTACAATGGCACAAGCTTTGTCTTCGTGACAGGAAGTGGTGCGGGTAGTGTCGGTGGTAACCCAATTAGCGCCACTAATCCAGTGCGAATTGATGCAGTTGCAGCCAATGGTGGTAAAGCTAACTATGGTATAAGCGTTGACCTGCCTGCTGGTACGCCACTCTCAACTGATACTACTGCTCAAGGTGCAGCTGTCACAGCTATTATAGAACGCGGCTTCCCCACACCGGTTACGGCTTTTATTGATGCAAACAATAATGGCTTACCTGATGACGCAGCTACTAACGTCAGCATTGACCGTGTATACACTGGCTTCTTGCAATTGCTGAAACAGTCACGAATTTTACAAGGAACTGGTCCAGCACTAGTAAATAGTGCTGATGGTACATTTAGTGTTACACCCAAAAAACCTGCCCCAGGCAACATTATTGAGTATCAGATTAGTTACAAAAATATTTCTACTGCTCAAGTGGGAACCGGAAATGTAATTCTGAATGCTGACAAGATTGTGATTAGTGAAGATGGTACGCAAAGCCCCAACAACTGGGCGCTAGACAACGATACCAGTGGTCAAATTGATACCAGCAACATTGTTGGTTCGGCTAAAGATTCTGGGGCTTCAACTATCCAGTTCTTCACTGGTAATCCAGCTACTAGCTCTGGCGTCGATCAAACTGGAACCACGGTAAATAGTGATGTCACAAAGTATGTAAATACTGCTACTGGACAGATTGCACCTGGTGTTCTAAGAACATTTACCTTCCAACGCAAGGTTAACTAGATAGTTTGATTTCACCCCTCTTTTTTTACAAAGAGGGGTGTGATAGCGCATCTGTGTTTGTAGTTGGCAATTTAGCCCTAAATCCCCAACTACAAACTGATTATTTCCCAGCGAAAACAGGGAAAGATAAGTTAGCAATCAACATTGTGAAAGTTTTTTGAGGTTATTTATATGAAGCGTCTTTCTTTTGCAGGTTTAGGAGCGATCGCACTCATTGCTACCGTTCCATTTGTCAGTCAAGTGCCGGGAATGGCTTCTCTATGGCATTCTACAAGCGCCATCGCTCAAAATGTCAAACCTCAAGGGCAGTTACAGCTGCACTTAGAAGCAGAAAAGCAAGTAGTGGCACAGGATCAACAAGGTAAGCAAAGTAAGAGATGGCAACCTTTGAAAGGTCAAGGTGTGGTGCAGCCAGGTGATGTGTTGCGATATACCTTAACTGGTGAGAATAAGAGCGATCGCCCAGTTAAAAATCTGACTCTCAATCAGCCTATTCCTAAAGGAATGGTATATGTGCTTAAATCTACGACTGTCACCAATGATGCAAAAATTAGTTACAGCATTGATGGTGGGCGCAGCTTTGTCGAAAATCCCACTGTAAAAGTTACTCTTCCTGACGGCAAAGTGGAAACTAAACCAGCACCAGCTATTGCTTACACCCACATCCGTTTACAGGTTCCGTCAGTTGCAGCCAAGACAATAGTCAAGGCAACTTATCAAACCCAAGTGCGCTGATTGAAATTGGGCTTGTCCAAAGTCCAATTAGTCATTAGTCATTAGTCCTTGGTCATTTGTCCTTTGTAATTAGTAAATGACCAAGAACAACTTTCACGCAATATTTAACCAATCCAATTGCATTACTGTAGCAATCAACTTGCGGTAAACATCTCCAAAAAAGAATCATAAACATCGCAGTGTCAAATGTAGACACGTAGAACTACTACGTCTATACAATGGTTCTCGATAACGCATATTTAATTTTTGGAAATGTCTATTAAATACTATTCAATTATTTAGATTTTTTCACATAAAGCAGTGTTTTTGTTAATAACAACCTTGGCATCCCAGAGGAGGTATGTTTAGTGAGCCGTCCTCAAAACCAAAAGCAAATTACTTCTAGCAATAACTGGTGGCGACGGTTAACAACAACTGTTATCCTGGGAAGTTTTTTGCATAGTACTATAACTCTACCAGCGATCGCACAACAGACTAACAATCCGGCTACGTCTGTGCCATTGATAAATCAAGCTGCTTATACTTATACAGATTCTAAAAATAATTATAGATATGAAGGAACTACTAGTCAGCTTAATGTTAATCCTACACCATTAGTTGATCCATTAGGGCGGATTTTAGGTTGCAATGGCGCAATTATACCTGACTATACAGGTTTTTCAGTTGGGATATACGAACCTAACGCTAGCGATCCTACAGGGACAGAATTGGGAAACTTGGCTCCTCTAACTCGAACAGAGTTACCTGATATTCCTAATAACAAGGTTCCTGGGGGTAAATCGCCAAATATCGAGAATAGTAACCCCTACTTTATTACGAATAATCCTGCGGGTGGCTACAATTTCCTACTCGATCCGAATAAAGGTCAAACTGATCCAGGTAGAACTTACATTTTTGTAGTCAATCCACCAGCAAATTCTATCTACAAACAACGGCGCATCAAGATTGAAATCCTTAATAGCACAGGTACACAAGGTAACGGTGTTGTGCGATATGTCGCTAGTTCTCTAGATGGTCAACCAATCAGTATCACAGGCGAAACCAGGATAGAGCAAACAGTTGTCTTGGTTCCTAATGCAGAAACAGTAGGACTGGACTTATCAGCCTTTGAATTTACTACAAATATGTGTCAAGCCAATCAGTTACAAATTATCAAAACAGGCGATCGCGCAGCTGCTGAACCTGGAGATACGGTAATCTACCGTCTTTCGGTGAAAAATTTAGCTGATGCTGGTTTGAATAATATAGTTGTCACCGACAACCTACCTTTAGGATTCCAGTTTTTGCCAAAAGCTGTGCGGGGAGAATTAGATGGTCAACCAGTCACTCTCACATCTGTTCGCAATGGTAACACAGTGACATTGCAAACAGATGTAACAATTCCCAGCGAGAAAGTCCTGAATATTGCCTACGCTGCTCAATTAACAGCCGATGCGGTGCGGGGAACGGGTCGCAATAGTGCGATCGTTAATGCCCAACGAGCTGATAACCGTTTTAGCATCAAAGATGGACCAGCAACCTACCAGTTGAAAATTAATCCAGGAATCGTCTCTGATTGTGGCACGATTATCGGTCGAGTATTTGTTGATAAAAACTTTGATGGTGAACAACAACCTGGTGAACCTGGAATACCAAATGCAGTGATTGTTATGGAGGACGGAAACCGCATCACTACAGATCCTAATGGTTTGTTCTCCTTGGCTAATGTCTTACCTGGATACCACACAGGGGTATTAGACCTCAGTAGTCTTCCTGGTTACACCTTGGCTCCCAATCAAAAATTCCGCGAACGAAATAGCCAATCTCGCTTGGTGCGTTTAGAGCCTGGTGGCTTGGTACGGATGAACTTCGCTGTCACCCCCACATTTCAGGAGCCAGTCAAAAAATGAAACCCAGACTGCACCATACAACTATATTTAACCTGAAATTGATGGGGGCGATGCCAGTAGCTCTGGTCTTAGTTTTGTATCCTGCTATTGTCAAAGCAGAACTTACCAACGAAAATCAGGTTTTCCCTGATTCTCCTTTGCAAACACAGAAGGCTGTTGAAGATCAAACCGATCAAGACAAAGTGTCTGAAAAAATTATAGGTGCCAATTCTGGCACTGCTGTCTCAGGATATGAAATAGGGGAAACGCAAACACCCAGCGAAAAGTCTGATCGTCAGCTTCCCGCAATCAGAAATTTTCAAGACAAAGGCGCAAAGCTAAGGAGAATAATTCAACAACGCCTAAATTCTCCCGATCTTGTAGGAACTTCCAAGCAGCAGTTTCCACCGATGGAAGTTGCCTCAACTTCTCCAGCACCAATTACTGATACTTCAATTCCAGATATCCAGCTAAGGGAAACGAAAATACAACCATTTCAACCAGCGACTTCTGTGGAATTGCCTAGAGGCTTACGCGAAATTGCCAAAATAGCGGATAACAACGACGCACACAAAGACACTGAGCCACAGTCTCCAGCTTCTCCAACCGAAATACAACCATTTCAACCAGCAACTTCTGTGGAATTGCCTAGAGGCTTACGCAAAATTGCCGGAGTAGTCAACAAAGACGCGCAGGGACAAGGGGTAAATGAAAATCTGCCGATGTCCTCCCCTTCTATACTCCCTGCCACTCCCCCCATATCTACAGCGCTCAAAATTTTGACTCCAACGCCTAAAAGTGTTGTAGATGTACAAGCTACTACGGTAGTTGTGCAATTTCCCGTTGGTAGTAAGGTGGAATTGCGGGTAAATGGCACGTTGGTAGACTCTTCGTTGATTGGACGAACGGAAACTGATGCTAGTACTAACTTAATAACGCAGACATGGTATGGTGTCTCGTTAAAAGAAGGTGCAAACACCATATCTGCACAAGTTGTTGGTGCAACAGAACCGCCTGTAACAGTGCAAGTAGCAGTCCGGGGAGCGCCGCTGAAAATAACTTTAGAAACAGTTGAGTCACGTATTCCAGCCGATGGACGTTCTACGGCTACAATCAAGGGTCAACTGATTGATGCAAATGGTAATCGCTCTAACCGCGATGCTATTGTAACTTTGATACCCAGTGCTGGGGAGTTTGTGGGGACAGACTTCAAACCCGATCAACCTGGATTTCAAGTCGAGGCGAAAGGGGGGCAATTTACAGCGAGTTTACGATCGCAACTCAAAGCCGAAACTGTCACGATTCGCGCCATCACTAATGATTTAGAAGGCTTTACTCAACTACAATTTGAAACTGCGCTGCGTCCGAGTTTGGTGACAGGGATAATAGATTTACGTTTGGGCGCTAGAGGGACAAATTATTACGGCAGTTTCCGTGATTTCCTTCCTCCTGACAAAGACAATGGAACACAATTAGATTTCCACTCGGCGGTATTTGCCACTGGTGCGATCGGGCAATGGTTGTTTACAGGCGCATATAACAGTTCTCGTAACCTCAATGAAGATTGCGACTGCAATAATCGCCTATTTAAAACTTACCAATCCAGTGAGCAAAATTATCCTGTCTATGGCGATAGCTCGAAAGTTGATGTCCTCGCTCCTTCTATTGACAGCCTATATCTGCGTTTGGAGCGCTCAACTGGTATCCCTGGATCTTCCCCTGATTATGCCATGTGGGGTGACTACAATACAGAAGAATTTGCGCGGCGATCGCAGCAATTTACTTCTATCACCCGTCAACTTCACGGTTTTAAGGCTAACTACAATTTAGGGAACCTACAAATTACAGGTTTGTATGGCAACCATTTAGAAGGCTTTCAACGGGATACTATTGCTCCTGATGGCACTAGTGGTTATTACTTCCTCTCCCGTCGGATACTACAACCAGGTAGCGAAAATGTCTTTATCGAGTTAGAAGAACTCAATCGTCCTGGGACTGTATTAGAACGCAAACAGCTTAACCGAGGCCCAGACTACGAAATTGATTACGATCGCGGTACCTTAATATTCCGCGAACCCATCCTCCGCACCGATATAGATGAAGTCGGACAAGTCTTAGTACGCCGGATTGTTGTTACCTATGAATACGACAGCCAAAACTCTGATAGCAATATCTATGCTGGTCGTTTGCAATATAACTTTTCCCGTAAGTCCAACTCCGAAAGCTGGATTGGAGCAACTTACGTTCAAGAAAATCAGGGAGTGCGTGACTTTCAACTCTACGGTGCAGATGCGCTGATTTCTTTGGGTAATCAGGGTAATTTAATCGCAGAATATGCTCATTCTAGTAATGATTCTGACGTTGTGGGAAAAGTTAGAGGTGACGCTTACCGCTTGGAAGCTGAGGGAAAAATCACTGATGGGATTCAAGCTCGCGCCTATTATCGCTTTGCTGATACAGGTTTTGCCAATAATGCCACTATCAGCTTTGTCCCAGGACAAAGCCGTTATGGAGCGCAGGTTACAGCTAAACTTAGCTCAACTACCAATGTCAGGGCGCAATATGACCACGAAGACAATTTTGGGATTGCTCCCCAACCGCTAGATACTTTTGAAGAACTGTTTGGGCCGCGTTCTGAAGCCATACCTGGGAGCAAAGTTGATAATTCGCTGACGACGATTTCCGCCGGGATTCAACAACGCTTGGGTAAAGCTACTATTGATCTGGATTGGATTCATCGTCAACGAGAAGACCGCATCCCCGACAGCGCCTTAAGTGGTAATTCCGATCAATTGCGATCGCGTTTTTCAGTTCCTATTGCGAATAACCTGACTTTTCAGGCGCAAAATGAACTAAGTTTATCTTCCCAAAAAGATAGTGTTTACCCAGACCGTACCATTTTTGGGTTGAATTGGGCAGCAATTCCTGGTGTAAATATCAGTCTAGCCCAACAGTTTTACACTAGCGGTCAATATTCCGGTAATTCCATCACCAGTTTGAGTGTCAACGGTGAACACAAACTCGGATCGGATACTACTTTGACTGGTCGTTACTCAATTTTGGGTGGTGCTAATGAAATGACCACTCAAGGGGCAATTGGTCTAAATAATCGTTGGACTATTGCTCATGGATTGCGGCTGAATCTTGCTTACGAACACGTATTTGGCAACTTCTTTGGACGGACTGGAGCAGGCCAACAATATGCCCAACCGTTCGCTTTTGGTCAATCAGCATCGTCTATCGGATTTGATGGTGGCGATAGCTATAGTGTGGGGCTGGAATACTCTGATAATCCGCAATTTCAAGCCAGCGCTCGTTATGAACATCGTTCTTCTTCTAGCGGTAGCAATACAGTAATTAGCGCCGGGATTACAGGTAAAATTTCTCCGGCTCTCACGGCTTTAGTCCGTTATCAACAAGCTGGTTCCTCCAATCAAACGCTTTCAGGATTGGGAGATACTGCTAACTTAAAGGTGGGTTTAGCTTACCGTGATCCGAACAACGATAAATTTAATGCTTTGTTGCGTTATGAATATCGCCAAAATCCCTCAATTATCCCTGACACCATTCTGTTAGGAAGTGGTACGGGTTCCCAAGACCATACCTTCGCTTTAGAAGCTATATATGCTCCTAACTGGCAATGGGAATTTTACGGTAAGTATGCCTTGCGTAACAGTACTTCTTACATAGCTAGCGATTTAGCTGGTACTAGCACAGTAAATCTGGCCCAATTCCGCACTACCTATCGTTTGGGATATAGCTGGGATTTGGTGGGTGAGGCTCGTGTAATTAGTCAGTCTAGCTACAGCGAAACAGGCTTTGTTCTGGAAACAGGTTACTATCTGACTCCTAACCTGCGCGTTTCGGCTGGATATGTGTTTGGTAAAGTTGATGACCGAGATTTTTCTGGTACACGCTCTGCGGGAGGTGCATACTTAGGTGTATCTGTCAAGCTTAACGAATTGTTTGATGGATTTGGACAACAAAAAATTGCACCACGTCAGCAGCAGGAGTCTACAATACAAACCCTGATCCAAAAAATCCGCGAGCAGAGGAGCAAAGTTACAGAGGTAGGGAAAATATGAAACTTCAAATTAGTCTAGCTGTTTTTTTGTTTCTGGCGACATTACCAGATGTTGCCTTTAGCCAAACTCAAAACTTATCTGTGCGAGTTGTGGTGAATAGTAACCAAGATGGCGCTATCCAAGCTGATGATGTCGTGACGTTACGAGAAGCGATCGCTATTGTCAATGGTAAGCTGTCTATTGATAAATTGAGCGATCGCGAAAAAACTCAGGTGCAATCTCTCGGTGGTAAAGGTTCTTCCCGCATTGAGTTTAATTTGCCTCCCCAACAAAATACTATTGAACTTACAGAAATATTGCCACCCCTGACTAGTCCAGGCTTAGTAATTGAAGGCGGATCAGCAGCAACACCAACTGTTACCATAACTCCCGCATATAATTCTGTAATTTTTCGCGGTTTGACGGTAGCAGCAAATAATATTACGATTCGGGGTTTGAGTCTCTATGGTTTCACTTATCGCCACGGTGATACTGCGAGTCTTCCCCCTGCGGATATTTTCATTAGCCCAATCGATATTAAACAACCACCACCGACGAATGTCGTCATCGAAAATAACTGGTTGGGTATATCACCAAATATCATTATTGAAACTAGACCTCCAAGCAATTCTGCCTTTGGAGTTTCTGTTTTTAATGGTGTAAATACAATTATCCAAAATAACCGTATTTTTAATCATGATGGTAGCGCTATTATTACCTCAGTTCGGGCAGAGAATTTGCAAGTTAAAAACAACATCATTACTGGCAATGGTTTTGCTGGAATGCCCGATGCGATCCGTTTAGAAGGGGTAATTAGTAATGCTGAAATTATCGGCAACCAAATTGAGAAAAATGCTGGCAGTGCTATATACCTTTTTAAGCCAGAAGGTTCAGTAAAAATTCGTTCTAATAGAATCAAAAATAATGGTCAGATGTTGCGTCGAGCGGCGATTTACTTGATGGGTAATAACCATGAAGTAATTAATAACCAGATTACCGATCAGTCTGGGCCAGGTGTGGTAATAGCAGCTTATCCGCCAAGCCAGGGAAACCGGATTGAAAATAATCAGTTTGCTAAATTAAAGGGATTGAGTATTGACTTAGTGACTCAATACCATGTTGGTGTGCAAGACTATGAGCAAGGCGATGGGGAAAATGCTGTAAATGACACATATCAGCGTCATCGCAAAACAGGTAATTTTGGCATTGATGCGCCACGCTTTTTGAGTCCAGAGTTTTTTATTAGTCCTCAAGATGGAACAGTACTTCTAGATGGCTTTGCTAGCCCTGGTTCTGTGGTGGAAATTTATCAAGTTAGTGAAGATACAGAAATTCGAGGACCACTAAATAAAGTAATTGCAAAGGTGAATGTGAATTTAGATGGGAGATTCTCGTATAAATTGGGAAACCTAAAAACGGGCGATCGCTTCAGTGCGATCGCTACTCATCCCCAATATGGAACTTCTGAACCTGCTGTTAATACCATTGTTCGCTCCATAGCAAAACCAGCAATTCGCTAGCCTTCCCTACTTGTTCAGCAATTAATCATGAAATATTTATTTAAGCATTTAAGAGTAATTGATAAAACCGCTGGATCTCCCTTGAAGAGGCATCAGATTCAGCGATCGTTAAAGATATGCAAGCTAATCCTGGGTGGATTACCAATTATTTTAATGTCCATACCCCGTCCGCTACTAGCAAACCCCGTGCCAACTCCTCAACAACCTAGCCCTCTCCTTGGTACGCGGATGGTAATTAATAGCGGATTTGAGCAGCCCAGTGTTCCAAATGGAGCAGGGGGGCACGGGGGAGAAGGATACGCTAATACTACTTCCCCTATTGTTTGGCAGACTACAGATACTTCTTCTTCCTACAACAATTCCCTAGAGATTTGGCGAGGGACAAACACTAGTCAAGGCGGGCCAATAGCTGGGCCGCACAGTGGAAACCAGCATGCTGAAATTAATGGTGGAGAAAATGCCTCAATATATCAAGATATTTGCATTTTTCCCAACGAGAATATACCTTGGTCGTTATGGCATGCTGCCCGAAGTGCTGGGCAGACTAACATCATGCAGGTGACAATTACAGATCCTAGCCTTTGGACTGGGAAAACGCCTCCTACTACCCAACTCTACAACAGTGGAAACTTAACTACGACCTATGCTCAAGGGTGGCAAAGCAAAACTGGAAGTTGGTCTAGCACAATTACAAGTATTAAAACTCTACGCTTTGCCCTTGCAGCTATCCAGGGTTCTAATGGAGATGTAACCTTGGGAAATTTTGTCGATGATATTAACCTGCAATTGTCCCCGATTATTGACTTTGCCCCTACGGATACTACTAATAATGTCAATTTAGCAACAACTACAGAAGGAAATGGCGGTAATAAATATTACCTTACTGTACGCATTAATGGTGTTATGCAGTCTGCTGGGACGGCGACTATTTCCCTTTCTGGACTGAATGCTACCCGCAACTTTACAGTTGGTACTCCGTTACAGGGCAGTTCAACTCTGACTGGATTGACTGCGAGTAAATCTGGAAATAATATCACGCTCAATATTCCTGCTGGCACGTATGACCCTAACCAACCATCTCAATATTTACACATCCCAATTGATTTTGGAGACACCGTTTTTGAACCTAGTGATAATCTTACTTTTACCATATCAAATCCTACTGGTGGGGGCAGTAGTAGTTTGTCAATTCCTCCTTTATCAATTGCTGCCACCAGTTGTATTGGTAGCGCCCGTACCACTGTTAATACACAGCTGATAGATGATGACACGCTCAACGTTTCCGGGACGGTATTTAGCGATGCTGATGCAGATGTTACCATCAACGGCAGCGATGCTGGAACCAATGCCGGGTCAGCAAACCTGACAATTTATGCTATTGATACTACTGGCAAAGTAGTAGATAAAGCCACTGTCGCAGCTGATGGTACTTACAGTTTCACCAAAGTCCCGGGAAATAGCAGTGTAACGCTGCGGCTTTCTAATGACTCCACTGTGGCAATTGGGGTAACCGCACCCACAGCCTCTAGCATTCCCAGTGGTTGGTATTATACGGGCGAAAACAAAAATGGCACAGTCGATGGGACGATCGCTACCCTTGGTAACATTGCTCTGACCACCACTACAACCAATCTTACCAATGAAAACTTTGGTATTCGTCAACCTTATACCATTGCAGCAGATACCGCCCCAACAACCTGTAACCCAGACTACAGAACTGCCTTGAACACAGGCATTACTGCTGCTGGTGGGCAGTTAGCAACTGGAGCAAATGACTTAAACTGGACTGCTGAATGGATTGCTGGCCCTGCTAGCGGCATTGGAACACCTTATGCCCCGCCGCGCCCAGTGGGGGTAATGCCTGCTGTGGTGGTTGGCAACCTCGCCCCTGGTGCTTGGGCGAATGAGCCAACCAATCCAGCCAATGCTCGCTGGATTAGCTATCCGTTCCGATTATCCGTTAATAGCAATGGAAATCATAATAATGCTGATTTAGATGGAAACAATGGGGAAGATGGTAGTGGTATTGCAATTGTTGGTACCTCTGACGCGGTGCGACTCAAATTCACCTCGCAGGTGACTTTACCGAGTAATGCCAATACGATCTCGATTTCGTTACCCGTTGGCGTGGCGATTGATAATCAATTTGGCAGCATTAAGGTAAATGGGGTGGAAAATCTCGTGCCGACTCCAGCGCCAAACTCCCAAGCTGGTGATTATGGGTCATTGAAAACCGTTAACATCACCCAAGGTTGGCAGGCTGGGGTAAACACCATTGAAATCATTATGGATTCTGGCCCACCCCAAGCTGGTTTCTTGCTAGCCGTTCAAGCCACTTCGACTCAGGTTTGTGGCAAGTCGAATGTTGTCTTGGTAAAACGCATTACCGCAATTAATGGGGTTAGCACAATTAATCCTAGCGATAACACTACCCATCTTGACCAAGTTCTCGATAATCCCGCTACTCCAAATGATGATGCGACTGTCAAATGGCCACCTGGTTATTTAGTTGGGGCTTTCAATGCTGGCAAAATCAAGCCAGGTGATGTGTTGGAGTACACAGTCTATTTCCTCAATGCCAAAGGTGCTAATGCCAATACGGTGAAAATATGCGATCGCATTATTGGCAGCCAAACTTATAAAGCTGGTTCCCTAGAAATCCGCCTGGGGAATGCGACTACTAGTATCTCACTCTCAGATGCCGCAGATCCTGCACTCGATCGAGGTCAATTTTACCCTAGTAGTGCTTCTGCTCCGGCTGCTTGTAATTTAATTACTCCTGGTACTGGAGTAGCAGATAACGGTACTTGGGCAGTAGATGTTACGGGTACTGGTAGCTCGGCACAGCCGGACTTTACGACGATGCCGAGTGCAACTGCACCCGGTACACCGACTGCTTCCTACGGGTTTATCCGCTTTAAAACCATTGTCAATCCCTAATCTTTGATTACCTAAAGATCAACCCTGATTTTGAGGATTTTATGGTTTTTAGGTATTTTCATTGATTAGTTTTGACACATTTATATTTAGTCCTATTTAAACCTATGTCTCGCCATAACTTTACCGGGAAACACACTTATCGATCGCTACTAATTGGTGCCCTTTTATTAGGTGGGAATTCTTTAGCTGGTTTATCTGTTTTTGCTGCTAGCCCCACGCCTGGCACTGTTATTGAAAACCAAGCCACCGGTTCGTATATCGATGAATCGGATAATTCTACCCAAACATTACTATCTGACAAAGTGACCGTAACTCTCGGCGAAGTCGCAGGGATTACAATTACAGCAGCGAATACACCCAGCGCAACAGCTGGTAGTACTGTCAACTTTGATTTTACGGTGACTAACGTTGGTAATGACCCGACGCAGTTCTTTATTCCCGATGCACCTTCGGCCATTAGCGGCGGTACAGCTGGCACTCTGCAAATTGTTGCCTATGACTCGGATGGTAGTGGGCCAGCAGCAGCAGTTGACCTGACTGGCAACAATGTTACTGTTCCTAGTGGGGGTCAAAATACAGGGACATTGTTAGGTGCGATCGCTTCTGCTAATAACGGTTCAATTCCAGCTGGTGCGTCGATAGTTGTACGGGTTCCAGTCACAGTGACAGCAGGTGGTGGACAAACTGTAAGTGTGACACTAGGTAATACTGGTGGACAACCCAGCAATAGCAACACTCCTTATGTCGTGGGTGCAAATGGAAGTGGAAGTAAAGATTTATATACTGTTGATAACCCTGATGGCGTTTCTGGTGAATCAGCAGGCGTACCGATTAATGGAGATGCGACAAATCACCGCCAGGAAGCCAGTGCTATACAGACCGCGACGGCTTTTAACACTGTCAGTGGGACGCTTTACCGGGATAACGATCACAACAGTACGGATAATGGTGAGCCTGGGATTGGGAATGTGCGTGTGATTCTCTACCAAGATACCGACAACAATCGTGAAGTTTCTTCTAGTGAAATCATCCAGCAAGTAACAACTCTTGCTGACGGGACTTATCAATTTACCAATGTCGCACCTGGAACTTACAAAATCAAAGTGGACATTGCTGATACACATGTGCCTATAGGGTACACGCTGGGTACTACTGATAATTTGCCAGTTACAGTTAACACTACCAATATCACAGGAGAAGATTTTGGCTTCTATCCTCCTTTAACCTGTGAATGGGAAGCTCAACTCTACAGTGGTCATTACCCTATTCCTGGTGCAAGTTATACAAAAGATCAGCAATCTGTTGGTCTATTTGGTACAGGTGGATTACCAACGCTCCGTGGCACTGCAAAATTTGGAGCGGGAAATTCTACATTTACTTTTAACGATCAATCCATTAGCCAGACTTCCCATCCACTGCGAACGATTATCAACGGTAGCTTTCCTTCTTCAGGCTACGTTCCGATTAACGGAGACTACATTTCAACACAGACTAATTTTGGCCAACCCAGCTGGGTAATCGTGTTTAAGCGGCAGGCACTCACCAAAGGTCGAGTTACCTTAGGGCAAGCAGGAGCTTACATTGATGATGCGATGGAAGTTTATATTAATGGAGTGCGCGTCGGAAATCCAGTTCTAACTTATACTACCAGCCTAGCAGCAAATAGGGTATCCACAGTTTCGGTGAATACTGGCGATATTGTTGAGATTCGCCTCTCGAACTATGACAATGTTGGTGGGTTTGTCGTCAGTACTGATTTCATTTCTGATTTCGGTGATGCACCAAGTAGTTATGGTGAAGTTGGACAGGCACCTAGTTGTGGTAATCCCCATCTTGGCGCAACTGTAACTGGAGAATATAATCAGTCTTACAGTGCAAATGCGAGTGGCGATGCTGGGGATGATGGTGTCACCTTGCCTTCAAGCCTAGTTCCCGGACAAACTGCAACAATTATTGTTAACGCTTCAACCGCCGGGTTTCTGAATAGTTGGATTGATTTTAATCAAAATGGGGTGTTTGATAGTGGCGAACAGCTAAATTTGACCAACGTCACCAATGGAACAGCTGCAACGATTAATAATGTTCCGCTTAATGCTGGAAATAATACTTTAACCTTTACTGTACCCAGCAATGCAACCATTGGTAATAGCTTTGCGCGTTTCCGGTATACCACTAGTACAGTTGCAACACCCAGCCCAACAGGTTCTGGGGGTGCTGGTGAAGTGGAAGATTATCCAATTGCGATCGCTACAACACCTAATATCTTACTTGTGAAACGAATCACAGCGATTAATGGCGGCACTACCACATTAGGGGGAGATTCTTTGTCCGGGTATATTGATGCCCCAACTAATCCTTATGATGATAATACCATCACCATTCCCACCCAACCCACACCAACAGACCCACCCCAAGACACGGACAAGTGGCCAGCCTTAAATAGCTTTATGCTGGGTGGCATCAATGGCGGTCAAGTCAAGCCAGGTGATGAAATAGAATATACTATCTATTTCCTCTCCGCAGGTAAGGCAACAGCAAATAATGTTTTGATTTGCGATCGCGTTCCTGATAATCTCACTTTCTTACCGACTGCTTTTAATAGTTTCGCCACCAAAAATCCAAGTGGTCTTCCAGGTGCTGATCGCGGTATCATTTGGCAAAATAATGGTGCAACTGAATCTCTAACTAATGTTAGCGATGGCGATAAAGCAGAATATTTATCCCCAGGTGTTGACCCCACTATTAAATACCCTACGATTCAATGTGATGGTAGTAATACTAACGGTATGGTGATTGTGAATTTTGGAAATGTACCAAATGCAACTGCACCAGGTACACCAATTAATTCTTACGGGTTTATCCGTTTCCGGGCTAAGGTGAAATAGATATTTTTGTCTGACTTTTGACGGTATCTGGAAAACCTCACTTCTATTTCTCTCATCCTTTAAGGAGATAGACTTTGAATTTCCCCCTTTCCGATGCGGGAAGGGGGTTAGAGGGTTAGGTTTTTGCTGGATTCCACATAACGTGAAAAGTCAGATATTTTTGTCCACCTATCTACCATACTTTAGCTAAATTCAATTCAAACCCAGGTAAAATATCTTCACCAAATACAGTTGTAGGAGATTCTAATATTTCTACGTCTTTCCCTAAACGAAAAATTTCTACTGTTTTATGTTTCGGATCAAGCAACCAACCTAAACGAACGCCATTGTTAATATACTCTTGCATTTTTTCTCTAAGTTTTTTCAGAGAATCACTACTAGAACGCAATTCGACTACAAAATCAGGTGCTAAAGGGGAAAATTCTTCTTCTTGTTGAGTCTGAGTTAAAGCCTCCCATTTTTCATTACTTACCCAAGAAGCATCGGGTGAGTAAACCGCACCATTGGGGAATGTAAAACCACTGGAGGAGTCGAAACCAATACCAAGTCCAGTTTTTTCAATCCAGGCGGCAAGTTGACCAATTAGGCTAAAATTTTTCTTACCCGTCCACGGATACGTCGGAGGCATAATTATAACTTCTCCAGTTGCAGCACGTTCTAACTGCAAATTTTGATTAGCTTGACAAAGTTCATAAAACCCCTTGATACCCAGATTGGGAATATTCAAAGTGATGGCGTTCATAAGCTTTAAAAGTAAGGTTTTGTCCTTATACCAATTCTAGATTCTTTGTCGGAGATGATAACGAAGCGGGGATTGTCAAATGTAAATAATCACTGCCGATTGGACAATCCGAACGGTATTGGAGGTGGACTAATCAAAATCAAGGGTTTTGTTTGTGTAGCCAAGCCAGTGCGTTGGGCGGGCAATGCCCGACTTGAAGCACCTGGCGTGCGATTTCCAATCGCCGAGGCAAGTAATAAATGAGACTTTTCAAATAACTTGTTAGACAGACAAGGCTTGTTTGACTTCAACAGGTTCACCAGTCAAGCTAAAGGGGCGAACTTCGGTAATTTTTACCTTTACTAACTGCCCTTGCAATTCTTTGATGTCGCCACTGAAGAATGTCAGACGATTACCGTCAGTACGTCCCATCACTTGGGTTTGATCTTTAGGATTTTGGTCTTCTACTAAAACGCATTCAATGCGCCCAAAGTAACGTTGCGATCGCTCTGCTACTTTCAAGTTTCCTAAATGATTCAGCCGTTGGAGGCGATCGCTTTTTATTTCTTCACTCAGCTGATTGTCCCACAACGCCGCAGGTGTCCCCGGACGCGGCGAATATGCTGCTGTGTTTAACATGTCAAAACCAATATCTTCTACCAGTTTCAGGGTATTTTCAAACTGTGCTTCTGTCTCCCCAGGAAAACCGACAATTGCATCGGCACTAATAGAAGCATCTGGCATATAGCGCCGAATAGTATCGATAATCCGGCGATATTTTTCATGGGTATAACCCCGCGCCATTGCCTTTAAAAGTTCATTATCCCCAGATTGGAAGGGAATGTGGAAGTGTTTGCAGACCTTGGGCAACTCGGCACAAGCTTTAATTAATCTCTCTGTAAAATAACGGGGATGGCTAGTAGCAAATCTTAGCCTTTCAATCCCCGGCAGATCGTGGACGTAATAAAGTAAATCTGTGAAGTTATGCAGATGCCGACCTTCTGCTGTTGTTCCTGGTAAATCTCTACCGTAAGCGTCAATATTTTGACCGAGTAGAGTAATTTCCTTGTAACCTTGCCGTCCTAATTCTTCCATTTGGTCCCGGATAGCTGACGGTGTGCGAGATTGTTCGACACCGCGCACATTGGGAACTACGCAGTAGGTGCAGCGTTCGTTACAGCCGTAAATTACATTTACCCAAGCTGTTACCTTACTATCGCGTCGCGGCTGGGTGATATCTTCAATAATATGAACCGATTCGGTTGCCACAACTTGATTACCTTCAAAAACTGACTCCAGCAAATCTTTAAGACGGTTGGCGTGTTGTGGCCCCATTACCAAATCTAATTCTGGGACTCGCCGCAACAGTGCTTCACCTTCTTGTTGGGCAACACAACCAGCAACAATCAGGGTTAAATCAGGCTGTTCATGTTTACGCTTTGCTTGTCTGCCAAGGTAGGAATATACCTTTTGCTCGGCATTATCCCGAATTGTGCAGGTATTGTAGAGAATTACATCTGCATTATTCGGATCTTCTGACCATTCAAAGCCCATGTCTTCCAAAACGCCAGCCATGCGCTCTGAGTCAGCTTTATTCATCTGACAACCGAAAGTAGTAATGTGATAGTGGCGTTTAGAAGTGGTCATGAGCAATTCTGCTTAATTAGCGTAATGTATATAAGGTTTATTTCCTATTCTATAATGCTCTTAAACCGGCTAACGCAGTCGTTTTGATTAGCGAATATCATTTTGAACTGCCAGATATCTCAGAAGGGCAAGCCTAGATGATAATTGAAAGTCTAACAATGAATTAGCGATCGCAAGGTTTTTGCTATATATACAATCATTGAACTCTAATATCATGTCCGGTTAAAGACTTATGATCAAGACCGCAGTTCTTGCTAGGGGAAAGACGGGTTTTTGATTGTTGCACCAGATGAGGTAACTGTAACTAATTAGCCGGACATGATATAAGCAATGATTCCTCCTTCAAAAGAGTATCACCCACAAAAATCATCAACTCGAATATCTCGCCAGATGTCAGAAATCTGCCAGCCAGAGTTGCCAACAGACTGGACTGGAGGATTGTCAAGGAAGGGAATATAGTCAGGAATAGCCTCTGGAATCGTTGCTGGTTGCTCATCAATCACAGGGGTTGAAGAATTGACAGTACAGAAGAGAAGATTTTGGTCTTCAGCCTGTTGGATTTCCATCATTTTCTTGAGAGTCAGCTTGTCAGATTTTTTGATGATCTTCATATCTATCTTGTTAATGGTTTCATTTACTGCTTCCCCAAGGGCATTGGCTGAAAATCTGGATGACAGCAAAGTTGGGAAAAGTTGGGTGTTAATAATTGCACGGAATAAACAAGATACAGCAAATCTATGAAAAATACGAGTCCCTTGCTGAGGAATTTATCAATTGAGTATAAATTTATTTTAAAATGCAAATGCTATAGCACAATCTGTTGCATAAATGGTAGCGATCGCAATAAGATTATTCTCTGGAAGTCAAGCTTTTTTGTGGCGCAGCAAGCGCATCACTTGTTTTACAGACATGGAATCGTGAAAAGCAGACCCAGATATTCTCGAAAACGCTTGGTTGAAATCGAATAAACTGTAACTCTACACGTTCTAGAGCAGTTAACATGAGCCAGATAAAATCATTATTGTTGATGGCTCACAGCAAGGGCTTGACTTGATTATACGTGTATTAATTGACCGTGGTGATTGAGTAGCGCCCGTTTGGGTTCGGCAAAGGAGAAAACTACAATTGGGTAAATTGGGAAATCATATTTTTCATGCAGACGCACAAAATAGTTAAACTTATTTCTCAAGAAAGAAGATTTAAATGTCTAGACCTTTCTGAGGGTAAATAGAATAAAGTTTTAGCTAGGTAGTAAAATATCTGAACAAATTAAAACTGACTTGAGTATATGGGTACAAACAGGAGAAAAAACTAGATTTGTGATAATCAGGCTTACAGCTACTCTTAAAAAGAAAAATTCTGCGCCATCCCAGGCACTAAATTTGTCAAATTAAAACAGAAGAATAAGTGATAGTAATGGCGAATCTCAGAGATACAGAGAATGGATGGTCGCAGTTAAGTCGTGGTGCGCCATTGGCAGTAATAGTAGCGGTGGTACTCTACATTTTATACCAACTTTTACCCGTATTAGAACTTTTAGTTATAGCAGCATTGATTGCTTTAATTTTGAGAACGCTATTACGGTTTTTGCAAAAGTTAGTAAAATCACAGGATGTTGCTGTTTTGCTACTAATTGGATTAATCGTCGGATTTGTTGTGGTATTAGCCACTGTAGTTCTACCTAGTGTGACATTTGAATCTCAAAAATTAATCAAAACATTACCAACTTATCTCAATAGATTGACAGGAGATGTGGAACAACTGCGTCAGAAATTCACTTTTATTCCTGACATTTCCCAAGCACTAATACAATTACGGAATTTGACCGACCAGTTACTAGGGGGAGTACCAGTTTTCTTAGGTGAAGCTTTAAGTTTAACCGTTGAGTTGGTAGCGACGTTAATCTTAGCGCTTTACATGGCTTACGATCCTAATTCTTTAGTGAAAGGGATTTTAAGATTAGTTCCAAGGCAACATCATCAACGCTCTAAACGAATCCTTAAAGCTTGCGAGACAAGATTGCGAGGCTGGATTTTTGGGACAGGAATAGCGATGATATTTCTGGGTGTTGGAGCAACGTTTGGACTTTTGATTTTGGGGGTTCCGTCAGCCCTACCATTTGGGATTATTGCAGGTTTATTTGAAATAATTCCTTACTTTGGTTCGATTATTGGTGCTTTTTTACCAGCATTAGTAGCATTGAGTATTTCACCGCTAAAACTAGTATTTGTGTTGATCCTTTTCTTTGTAATGAATCAAATAGATGCCCATGTTGTTCAGCCTTTGGTGATGGGTCAGCAAGTTAATATTCATCCAGTGATGGTGATTGTGACATTTTTAGTAATGGGTAAGCTATTTGGATTTATTGGTGTGCTGCTTGCAGTACCTGCGGCCGCAGTGATAATTACGCTTATTGATGAGTTTACCCCGCCAGAAAAGCTGATAGAGCCAGTAGGAATTGAAAGTAAAATAGATGTTTAATCAAAGGATTAAATAAGCAACTATCCAGCAATTCTTCGATGCCCTTTTCTATGATTTGACATTCCCTGGCGTGAAGGCACGGGGATTCTTCTATCTATGAAACGGCTTGCTCTTATTGATTGCTTCAATTAGACTAGAGGTCGATTCTCCAGAAGCGGGGGTGTCTAGCGCAAAGGTTTCAGTATTACTGTACCGGGAGCATCCCGTCAGGTGCAAAAACCTTGATAGCCCTCATCCCCTAACCCCTTCTCCCATCTTTGGGAGAAGGGGAACTAGAATTTATGTCTCCCCTCATTCTATTTAGAGGATATTGCCCTAGTTTTCCAAAACCTTCAATATTGTTTGAGTCAGCGATCGCTTCCTGGTTCAACTGTATGGTTGTTTGGTTGCCGTCATCAAAATAAATGGTGGCTCGTTTGTTGTGAAAGCGTACCTGAACTTTGTATACACCACCAGTTGCATAATAGTAAGCCCTAGCAGGCAGCTTTTTACCATCAATATTTTGCCCTTTGTACTCAACTGCGATCGCAGGTGTGCCTAGCAGCAATAGGACTGGCAGGACTAACCCTAAAAAATTCAATAGCTAGTAACAAACAGTTTCAATCAAGCTACTTTCTAGTTTAAAACATAAAACTAATTTGTGGGTTAACTAGCGATGGATTGCAACAAGCCGCTTTAAGGGTTTACGCACACTTCGCCACGCCTACCCTATGCTTTAATACAGGTCAGTTAATCTAATGTTGTTATGTAAACAAAAAAAGGAGAGTAGTAATACTCTCCTAACATGATATGAGGGAAAATTTTCAGTTTAGCGATTAAAATGAGTATGTCGTTCACGGGCTTGACGTTCACGCAATACACGAGCGCGTCGTTCACGGGCTTGACGTTGACGCAATTCACGAGCGCGTTGTTCACGGATTTGATGTTCGCGTTCGACTCTATTGTTATTAAAAGCTACACTATCACGATTAAAATGATCATGCTCAGATTTAAATTCAGCAGCATTAGCATTTTGAGAAAGAGCAGCAATTGAAACAGCTGCTAATAAGCCTCCAAGAAGAATAGATTTAAAGCGGTTCATATATCCTTTAATCTCCGTCGCATTGATTTGTATATTCTCAATATAATCGGAATAATCAGGCATACGCCTGTATCTAAAGTCACTTTTAAATAGTTACTTTTGTCACTAATACCTGTTTGAAAAGTCGGAGAGATGATGAGTAAAGCATACCCGTGTTTAATATGAATTTCTGAGTGACATGATTCTAGAACCAAAATCCGGTGGTCGCAAGCGTGAATAAGTAGCCCGAATTATTCAGGGTATAATATCTCTGAACAAGGTTGTTCTTCTGGAATAGACAAGGACAAGCTTTGGTTGGGACAGCAGGGATTCGTCTCACCGCTAGGCTGGATTCCAAACCAACCGCCAGTATCACCACCAGCCCAACCGCTTCTTCGTGCAGCCGGAAATGTCTGATTACAAAGAGTTTTGAACTCTTGAGCGTCACTAATATCTTTACCCTCATAACCCAAGGGTTGAAATATTCGCCCACTGTAGTGGCCTTGTAATCGGATTTGTCCCATTACATAAATTCCACCACCAACAGAATAAATACTTCCTTCTTGATTGCGAGAATAACAAGCAATATAACCACCATCTCGCAATAGGTACTTGTTAACAGTGGGCAAAATTTTCTCTATATATCCAGGGGCTGGCCAGTTGACAGCAGTTCCTTGTTCATTAACGTATACCCGAAAATCTTCTGGTAAAAGATAGTCTGTCACAATAGATCCTATAACAGCAGCAGTACTAAGTAAGTGGGCGCAAATAATCATCACTGGCTCGTAGTTGCGCTGTCTTGCGCTTTAGCCCAACTACGAGCCAACTACAGAGATTTTACTTTTCGTTACATAGTTTGGTTTTATCTTGCCTACCTACTTAGTTGTCTGAGCTTGAGCTACAGTAGACTGTACTAGTGGAAAACATAATACTGTTGTAGCAAATAAAGTTAAAGTTGATGTAATAAAGTGTTTTGTCTTCATTAGTTTTAGGGACTTCCAAATAAAAAAATGTTCCAAAACTGATGCAAAAACTCTGTATTTCTTCTCTGTGCGTTCTTCCGAAGTTTGCTCAACGCTCTTAACTCGCGCACTCAACTTCTCTCTGTGTCTCTTGTGGTTCGTTTATTGGAATAATTTATTTATTGGAAGTCCCTTAAGTCATTTCGTTGCACTAGACATTCTCTAAAATCCTCATATTCTGCGGTAAGATGACTTTTGACTTCCCCTTACGGGGCTGACCTCTGCCTATAAAGGTCAGCTAATAGGTAATCTAAACCAGAAAGTTGCCCCTGCATCCAATGCACTGTTGACACCAATTTCGCCGCCGTGAGCATTGATGATTTGTTTACACAAATACAACCCCAATCCCAAACTTACAGAATTGCGGATATTTGCACCCCGAAAGTAAAGGTCAAAAAGCCGATCGCTTTGTTGTTGACTAATGCCCACGCCGTTATCACTAACAGTACAATAAATCATTTTGCCTGCACGGGTAGCGTCAATTGTCAAGAGCAAACCAGGAGGATTATGTTTCAGAGCATTGACAATTAAGTTAGAAAAGACTCGCCATAGTTGCGTGGGATCTGCATTCACTAATGGCAAATCTGCGGATACCAGATTTGTCAGTTTGGCTTGATTTTGCTCTAGCAATGGCTCTGAATCTGCGATCGCACCTTCGACAACTGTCAGTAATTGTACGGCTTGACGCTGCAAAACAACACCTTGCACCTCGCTAAGATGAGCTTCCATCAAGGAATTAATTAAATTAAGTTGGCGATCGCTACTTTGAATCATCCGCTCTAAAATTGAGCGGGAAATCGAAATATTATCTTCGGGACGTGCAAGCAAATTTTTCAGCACCATTAAAGTACCCAGCACTGGATTACGTAAGTCGTGGGAAACTGCATGGAAAAATACTCGTAGTTCTTCTTCAGTTTGTTTACGCTGGGTAATATCTTCAATCAAACCTTCGTAGTAAAGCAGTTTAAGATTTTCGTCACGCACTGCGTAGGCTTTTTCCGAAATCCAAACAATACTTCCGTCTCGGCGATAAATTTGGGATTCAAACTCGGAAATGCTGCCGTACTTTTCCATCAGGCGGACAAATTCGGCGCGGCGGTTCGGATCAACGTACAATTGTTCAATAATAGTGGAATTTGCTGTCACTTCCTCCGCTAAGGAGTAGCCATAAATGCGTGCTAAAGCCGGATTTGCTGTAATATAACGTCCATCAGGAGTGCTTTGGAAAATCCCTTCAACGGCGTTTTCAAAAATGCTGCGATATTTAACTTCTGCAACCTTGAGTTTTTGGTAGGCAGATTCGAGTTCTTGACGGGCGTAAAATTCAGAACGTTGCAGGCGATCGTACAAATAAACACCAATGTCGCAGATAGTACAAAACCAAAAAATGTATAAAATGAACGTTACATTATATATTTCTGGGTGGCCGGGGATTGGTGTTTTTAGTCCAAGTGCTGTATTCACACCAAAATAGTAGATCAGCACACTTACTTGAGTCAGCAAGTGAAGAATCCAGCAGACGGGTACTAACACAGCTTGGCTTAAGAATAGCAGCGACCAACCGATGGTATCAGGTAGTGCAAAACCTGTGATGGTTGCAAACAACTGCGATGCTAGACTAATTGACCAAGAAGACCCCAAAAATAATAAATCTGGATGACGACGACCTAACTTAGTTTTATGTAAGGCAAAGCAGATTAATATACACAGCAACATTGCAATATTAATTACAAGGCGCTGAGTTCTAAGTACTTCTGGCAGATGCTGCAACTCTGCAACAGGAAAAAACAAGCCGTAAATGTCTCGCAAAGTAAAAGAGAACAGACACATCAGCGCCAGTAATAACCATAAACGCAGTCTCTGCCACAAAAAACGGTTACGCCAATCTCTGTAAAGAGTAGTGGTTTCATCTCTTATTGGTGCAGAAAAGCTTTGTCTGCACCATCTTTGCACTGTTATAAACGGAGTAGCCATTAGCATCCGAGCAACTTTGCCCATACTGTCGAGAGTGTTTGCCTTACTGGTTATTTACTCTCGCATTTTTTGGTGATTTATGGGGGATTTGTTGCGGATGTTGCTAAAGGTAGTGTAAACCAAAAAGTTAACCCGCGCTTGCGGTTACTTATAATACCAATTTCGCCGCCATGTGCTTTAATAACTTTCCGACAAAGATACGTTTTTAAGCCAATGCTTGTGGAACAACAGTCTTGGGGATTGCGGACATGCAGATCAAAAAGGCGATCGCACTCTACTTTACTCATTGTCACACCGTCATCTTGAATCTGAGTGCGAATCATTTTGCCCTCAATGCTGGCACTTAGAATAAAATTTAATCCTGGTGGATTGTTTTGCAAACTATGTGTTATCAAATGTGCCAAAACTTTCTGCAATCGAGTTGCATCTGCCATTACTAAGGGTAAATCGGCAGGAACCAAGTTCTTTAAAGTTGCTTGATTTTGTGCCAGTGTGGGTTCCAACTGGGCGAAAACCGCTCTCAGTAGGCTGTTAAAATCCACAGGTTCGGGTTTGATGTCCATACCCTGTTTTTCACTGGAATTAATTTCTAGCAATGAGTTAATCATCGTCAGTTGGCGATCGTTGCCTTGAATCATCCGCTCAATTATCGAGCGAGATACTGGGATTGGGGATTGGGAGGAGGCAGAGGGGCAGGGTGCGCTTTGCTGAGGGGAAAGAGGTAATTTTTTATTCTCCCCCTTGCTCCCAGCTAACAGCTCCCCTGCTTCTTCCCCACTCCCCACTTTTTGATTTAACAAATTTTTTAACACCATCAAGTTACCCATCACCGAAGTTCGTAAATCGTGGGCAACTGTGTGCAAAACAACATCTTTTACCCGATGCAATTCTTCAACTTCTTGCATTTTCTGCTGCAATTGTGCTGTTCGTTCTTGTACTTGGTGTTCTAAATTAGTGTTAAGTTCTGCAAGTTTTTGGTAAATCTGGCTTTGGTGAATGGCGATCGCTACCTGTTCTGACATCTGCTTTAACAAATCAATTTCTATTGGTTGCCAATGACGCGGCCCTGAGCATTGGTTGGCAATTAACGCCCCAAATAATTCATTACCTAGCATAATTGGTACAGCCAATGTCGCCTTCGTTTGGAATTTTTGAAAGTGCGCTTTGACTTTGGGAGATAATGCTACTTGTGTCATATCTTCAACGATACCCACAACATTATCTTTGAGTAAGTTTCTCAATTGTTGTAGATAAGCTTCATCATTAGTAGACCATCCTGTGACTGATGGATATTTAGAATCTACTGATTCTGCGAGAGTTCTGGCTCCTAATTTGCTATTATTTAAACCAATAAAAACCCGATCTGCTTGCAGAAATTGTCTTACTTCCGTCACGGTGGTTTGAAGAATTTCCTCTAAGTTAAGCGAAGACCGAATTCGTACTAAGGTTTTTGCCAACAAGCGATCGCGTTCTGCTGATAGACGTAATTGTGCTTCTACCTGCTTGCGTTCTGTAATATCATGATGGACTGCTAAAAGCGAAGGCAGACCATCTAAATCAATGATTTCGGACCAAAGCAGCGTTGTAATTATCTTCCCAGACTGTTGCCGAAATTCAACTTCTAAGTTGCGAACAACTCCTGTGGCTTGCAACTGCTGTAATAAATTCAGGCGATCGCGATCGTCTACCCAAAGATTTAACTCAAAAGAAGTTTTACCAATCGCCTCATCTCGCTGATAACCTGAGAGTTTCACAAAACTGTCGTTAACTTCGATGAAGCGTCCTTCTTGGAGTGTGCTGATGGTAATTGAATCCGGGCTGCAACTAAAAGCTTTAGCAAATTTTTGGGCAATATTTTCTAAAGCGACTTCTGCTTGTTTGCGTTCTGTGATATCTCGGACAATTGCTACTACCTCATCTTGACCACTCACTACCAACCGCGCCTCATAATCTTTGACTCCCAAAGGCGTTGGTAGTTGATATTCGCAAGTTTGTAATGTTCCAGAATCTAAAGTTTTAGCGATTGCTTCTAGGCTAATTGCAGCAACATCACTAGGCAATAATTCCTGCACATGTTTGCCAACTATTTCTTCTCTCGAAAGACTGACATTTGCTCCCTCACTTTTCAAATCTAGATACTCGCTATCACGGCTGATGCGAAACATTAAATCGGGGATAGCATCCAAAACTGCTTTATAGTGCGCCTCAGTCTCAAGCAATTTTTCTTGGGCTTGTTTTCGGTCTGTAATATCCATGACCAAGCCATTCCAAAGCAAATCACCTGATTCTTGTCGTTCCGGTTGCGAAGTAGCTTGAATCCATTTAATCCCACTAGGCGTAATGATGCGACCTTCCCAATGCCAAGGTGTAATATTTGTAGTACAAGAAGCTATAGATTCTGCAAAAGCTTTTATATCCTGTGGATGAATCATTTTGTATAGCACCCGAGAGTCTTTATGTATAGCTTCTGGTTCTAATTCATACAAATATTCACAACCAGAACTAACATAAAGGACTAACAAAGAACCATCCTGCTGTTGCAGAACTTGGAAAATCATTCCTGGTAAATTGACAGTAAGTTTTGAGAGCAAGTTAATAGCATCTTGCTGGCAATTTGGTGTATACAGCGATTTTACAACGGTTTCATCCACTCTTTAACCCTTTGATACACAAGCTATTGATGTACAATTAAAAGCCAGAATAACTAATTTAAGAGTTTTGATTCTGTAGGCATAATTGCTAACAGAATTCAAACTGCACCTTCTTTCAGAGTAGTTCCTGATGGGGCGATCGCATTCCCCCAATCGGGTGAGGGAGCATCCCAATTTTGCTTAAATCTTTTCCCTCACCCCCAGCCCCTCTCCCAAACATGGGAGAGGGGAGACATAATTTCAGTTCCCCGAATCGCATACGAAGGGATTCGGGGTTAGGGGCTATCAAGGTTTTTGCACCTGACGGGATGCTCCCATCGGGTGAACCATTTGCTAGGGGGAGAATAATTTCAGGAGTGCTGATACCAATTCTGTATGAAGATGCGCTAAACCATATTTAAGTACAAGAAAGAAAAACGAACCGCAAAGTCCGCAAAGAACACAAAGAAAGAAAGAAAGGAAGAAAGAAAGAAAGAAGAAGTTAAGAGGGTTTGGCACAGCCTCACAAAGAAATGGTATGAGTTATATCATGTGTGGGTATTAGTCCATCAAGCTAACGAAAGCCTGGTACTTAGTAAGCATACGTGCTTAATATAAGGACTAAAGTCTTTACTACAAACTTATTTATCTAGGATCGTTAACTTGACAAACTAAGTAAATCGGCGCAAATAATCATCACTGGTTTGTAGTTGCGCTTTAGCGCCAAAGCGCAACTACGAGCCAAATACAGAGATTTTACTTTTCGTTATATAGTTTGGTTTTTGCTCACCGACCTACTTACTAGAATAGAGATGTTGCTTCCACCCAAACTGATAACATGAATATTCCCACCGTCAGTTTACCTCCTACCCTCGAATTAAATATCGACTTGACTGACGAGCAATTTTTTCAGCTTTGCCAAAATAATCGAGACTTAAAGTTTGAGCGGACAGCTACAGGGGAATTAATTATTATGCCACCTACGGGGAGTAGTACTAGTGGACGTAATGCCGATTTAACTTATCAATTAAGAGCTTGGAGTCGTCAAAATAAGCTAGGGAAATCCTTTGACTCTTCTGGTGGTTTCAAACTTCCCAACGGTGCAGAGCGTTCTCCAGATGCTTCCTGGGTGAAAATGGAACGGTGGAACGCTTTAAGCGAAGTAGAAAAAGAAAGCTTTGCTCCTTTGTGTCCCGATTTTGTAGTTGAGTTAATGTCTCCAAGTGATTCCTTAGAAAAAACGCGAGCCAAAATGAGGGAATATATGGAGAATGGCGCAAGATTAGGCTGGTTAATTAATAGAGGACAGCAACAGGTAGAAATTTATCGTCCCAATCGAGAAGTTGAGATTTTACAAAGTCCTAAAACTCTATCGGGAGAAGATGTTTTGCCAGGATTTATTTTAGATTTGGTGGAAATTTGGTGAGTAATTGTCTACTTTTAATCATTTCATAAAAACTCTGTTGTGTTGACCTAATTTAAGTTTTTGGTTTCATAGAGCAGTGAATACCAGTTCAGCGAGTTGGTACATAAAAAACTGAGAAAATAAACTTTGATCGCAACAATCAGATAGAAAATAGTTTATCGATACATTTAATCTAGTTTTACCTAAAGGCAGAAACTAATAATCGACATTTAAAAGTAGGGATACTTTGTAATAGATCCAAGGAGATATAAACGCAATTGCAACAGGTATCAGTTTTAGAAGAAACTCTTTGGCAAGCAGTTCTCAGTCGAGATGCTACAATTGACGGCAAGTTTTTCTATGGTGTTCGCTCTACAAGGGTTTATTGCCGACCTATTTGCCCTAGTCGCAGACCAAATCGCAATCAAGTTTGTTTCTTCCAATCGCCACAAGAGGCTGAAATTGCAGGTTTTCGAGCTTGCAAGCGCTGTCAGCCAAAATTTGAAACAGTTCTAAATCCGGCTCAGGCGAAAGTTTTAGCAGTATGTCGATATATTGAAGCACAAGGCGATCGCATCCCAACCCTCTCAGAATTATGCTCTGAAGTTGAAATGAGTCCCAGTTATCTGCAAAAGGTATTCAAGCAAATAATTAGTGTATCCCCTTTTCAATATGCAGATGCACTACGTAGCCAACGATTAAAACAGCGTCTCCAGAAAGGCGAGGAAATTGCTCATGCAGTTTACGACACGGGGTATGGTTCAAGTAGCCAACTGTATGAGAAAGCACCTAAACAACTAGGAATGACACCAAAGACTTACCAACAAGCTGGAAAAACAATCAGCATTGTCTATGCGATCGCTCCATGTCTACTAGGATATTTGCTTGTGGCAACAACAGAGAAGGGTATCTGTGCCGTTAAACTAGGTGATGAAGCAGACAAGCTTGAACACATTTTGAACCAGGAATTTCACCAAGCGCATATCATACGTGATGACCACACACACAAGGAATGGATACAAGCAATTCTCGACTTTATTGGGGGAAGCGAGGCACATCTCGATTTACCACTTGATGTCCGTGGGACAGCATTTCAGAAACAAGTATGGGAAGCATTACAAAAAATTCCTTATGGCGAAACCCGCACTTACACTGATATTGCCCGTAATATTGCCAAACCCCAGGCAGTCCGCGCTGTAGGTAATGCTTGTGGAGCTAATCCAACAGCCCTAATTGTACCATGTCATCGGGTGCTGCAAAGTAATGGCAGTCTTGGTGGTTATCGCTGGGGAATTGAGCGCAAACAAAAACTGCTTACACAAGAATCAGAATGCACCGTGCAAGATTGATTAAATAATTCGTAATTCGTAATTCGTAATTCGTAATTGGTAAATTTTGTTTTGTGACGGAGATTTAGACCCCTAAACTTTGTTAAAAGAATTCTTCCACACTCCCCACTCACTTTTTCAAAGATGACTCAAACACCTGAACTAGAATCGCTGACTCCAGAAAGTCTTACCCGTGGTTTAATGGTGCTTGCCAATCTTGATAGTGATTTGGCTCGGATTTTAGAAACACTGGGGCCTCCACCGATGTGGAAAAGAGAACCGGGTTTTGCAACGCTGTTGTGCATCATTTTGGAACAGCAAGTTTCCGTAGCGGCTGCAAGGGCTGTATTTAACCGTCTATGTGGGGTTGTTGTAACTTTAACGCCAGAAAACTTTTTGATATTAGATGATGTTCAATTAAGAGCGATTGGATTCAGCCGGCAAAAGATTCTATACTGTCGTGGATTGGCGAATGCTATCGCAACTGGTCAGCTTGACCTAATCAAGTTGGAAACAATGGACGAAACTATTATCAGAACTGAGTTAAAGCGCCTTAAAGGGATCGGAGATTGGACAGTTGATATTTATTTGCTAATGGCGCTGCAACGTCCTGATGTGTTTCCTAAAGGCGATTTAGCGATCGCTATCGCTCTACAAAAACTCAAAAACTTGCCGACGCGTCCAACCCCAGTGCAAGTAGAAGCGATCGCCCAGATTTGGCAACCGTGGCGAGCAGTTGCAGCAAGACTTCTATGGCACTATTACCTAAGTAATCCCAAATAATTGCTCCTTCTCTCTTGGCGGTTCGATAATAAATATAAACTAAATGGCAGAAAATCAATTAAACATAAGAAAAAACCTCACCCTCAATCCCTCTCCGATATTTTGGAGAGGGAAGCCGGATTGGGGGTGAGGGAAAAGATTTAAGCCAATTTTGGGATGCTCCCGTTACAGTTTACCCGTGAATACTCGTTCAGCCGGGCCTGTCATGTAAACTCGTTGGTCAATTTCTGACCATTCAATTTGTAAGGGACCACCAGGTAATTCTATAGTGGCGGCGCGATCGCATTTCCCAGTTAACACTCCAGCGACCAAAGAAGCGCAAGCACCAGTCCCGCAAGCTAATGTAATTCCAGCCCCCCGTTCCCACACCCGCATTTTCAAATAGTCACGGCGTACCACTTGAATAAATTCGGTATTTATGCGTTGCGGGAAAGCTGGGTGATGCTCAAATTTTGGGCCGATGCTTTCTAGCTCAATTGCTGCGACATCTTCCACAAAGGTAATGCAGTGGGGATTTCCCATATTTACACAGGTGAGTAACCAAGTTTGCCCCGCCACCTCTAACGGCTGAGAAATTACTTTTTCTTGATTGGGTGCAAGATTAGTCGGAATTTCGCTAGCGAGTAACCTGGGTAAACCCATGTCTACTTTAACTTGACCATCAGATAAGAGTTGGGGAGTCATTACACCACCCAAAGTATGAATGCGATATGAGTCTTGATTCCGGGATTCGCCTTCTAAATCTGCTAAAAAGCCAGCTAAACAGCGAATGCCGTTACCACACATTTCTGGTTCTGAACCATCAGAATTAAAAATCCGCATGGTGTAGTCAGTGTTGTTTTCTCCAGGGAGGGCAAAAATTACACCATCAGCACCGATACCAAAATGGCGATCGCACAACTTAATGGCTTGCTCTGGAGTCACTACAGGCAAAGATGATGAGCGATTGTCAATCAAAATAAAATCGTTGCCTAGACCATGATACTTAGTAAATTCGATTGCCATTTCTTCAAGGATGAATTATCAAGGATTAGTTACTCTTTATTTTGCCTTGTTGATTCATCTTTACTAAAAATGCTTACCGAATTTGACACCACTTTACCCAGTATTAGACTTGTCCAAAACCTAATTAAACAAACAACGCCAGTAGAGTTAAAGCTGCTGACTGGTGATGTGCTGGCAGGAAAGGTTTTATGGCAAGATCCCCAGTGTATTTGTATTGCTGATGAAAATAGCCAGCACACCGTTTGGAAACAAGCGATCGCCTACATCAAGCCGAAAATAAGTTAGCAGATGAAAGTTGCCTTTTATTGCTGGGTAGCGCTAATACCGCTCTCAGCAATCTAGCTCCATCTCCACCTGTAAAATTACTACCAAGGGCAATGCAAAGCCTGCGATCGCTTTAACGGCGAGTTTTTTAGAAGAACAGAAAGCGATCGTTCTTTCATCTGGGTGTGATGACTTTCTACGTGATTTTTTCTACAAATAGTATTTGATACCCCGACAATCATCTAAATGTCAAATATATATTTGCTGAAAATAATTCTTCAAATTTTGAATATACAGAATAAAATTCTTTAACATCTGATAAGCTAATTTGAATGTCTCAATAATAGATTAATCAATTCGATGAGGCTGTTTTAGAAGCAAATAGGACTTACGCAAAAAACCTCTCAAACTCTTATTCCTCCGTGGCGCACCAGTTGCTTCTCCCAAGGAAAGACGCTGCACAAGTCTCTTAACCGCAAGGGCGCATTGGCTTCTCTGCGCCTAATAAGGTTAGATTTTCCGTTTTTTCTGCGAAAGCCCTGGCAAATACTACTTTTGCTAGAGAATTTATTAGGTAAATTCCAAAAATTGAGCCTTTTTTAATTCAATATTTCACAAAATCTGCTTTTCACTTTTAACAAATAGTTCATTTAGTTGAATATTTGATCGTAAATGAGTAAAAAATATTAATCAAATATTCTATGTTTAAACTCCTCAGATACATTAGTATTTTTCTGATTATTGCCTGTTTGCTATTTGCTTATCATGCTTGGATACCGACTAAATTAAAACGTCCTCCCTTGAAAGTGGAATTTACATCTTTTATTGGGGAACATTCAGGCATAATTGCTAAAGAAAAAGGATTTTTTAAAGCACTAGGCGTAGATGTAGAACTAATTTATAAAGAATATGGCCAATTGGAACTAGCAAATTTCAGTGCGGGTAAGTATGATGGTATAACATCGTCCTTGGGAAGTTTTATAACCTTGAGTGCCACAAATCCAGATATACAAAGCGTACTCATTATAGATGAATCAACAGGAGCAGATGTTGTAGTCGCTCAATCAGAAATTAAAACCGTCGCCGACTTGAAAGGAAAAAACCTGGGTGCAAATCTAGGCGGTTTTAGCGAAGTCTTCGTGACTGAAATGTTAAAAACTGCCAAATTAACCAGCGATAATGTGAATTTGGTTAAATTAGATGCTTTAGAAATTCCTCAAGGCCTGAAAAATAATGCTATTCAAGCCGGACACACTTGGGAACCCTATATTTCTGAAACTATTAAATTAGGGGGACAGATCCTATTTAGCAGCAAACAAACCCCTGGCTTGATTTTAGATTTGATTGTCTTTCGCGGCGATACAATCCGCGATCGCCCCGAAGACATTCGAGCATTTGTGCGAGGATGGCTGCAAGCCGCGGCTTACTGGGAAGCAAATGTTCAGAAAGGAAACGCTATCATCAGCAAAGCGTTAAAGATTCCTCGCAATACAATCTCTCTGGAGGGAGTAAACCTAACTGATTTAGGTGAAAATAAAAAATTCTTTCAATCTAGCAACCTTAACTCTATCTACAAAACTGCCAATATATATGCAGACTTTTTTATTCGCTCTGGAAACGTGACACGCATTCCTAAGGTAGAAAATTTGTTCAATTCTTCCTTTTTGAACCCTCCCTCCTAGTTTAAAGCCATGCAGCACTATGTTTTGGGCAGCATCCGTACAAAGTTGATCGCTTGGTTTCTCATTGTTGCTTTGGTTCCGTTGCTGTTATTGGCATTTATCAACAAACAGACAACTGAAAATGTACTAATGGAAAAGGCAAAACAAGCCCTATCTGCGGCGGCTAAGGAAACCGCTAACAAAATAGATGCTTTTATTGATGTAAATCTCAATGCCGTGCGCGTAGAGGCGATTTTACCAGGTTTGGCACGCTACCTCAGCCTCGCTCCAAAACAGCGAGATGACAGCCCCGAAATGCAATTGGCAACAGAAACATTAATGCGTCTTAGTCGCAAAGATATGCTGAATATTCTCTCATACGCTTTGCTCGACTTAAACGGGAAAAATGTATTGGATACAAATACAGCGAACATTGGCAAAGATGAATCAGGTGAAGATTATTTTAAAGAACCGCTAAAAACTGAGTTATGCTTTGTTTCTAGCATGAAGCGATCGCCAACAAATCGTGACCTTCTTACCCTCTTTTTTAGCAGTCCGGTTCGCAATGCCAAGGGAGATATATTGGGTGTATTGCGTGTATCATACAATGCTACTGTTGTTCAGCAGTTAGTAACTCGACAAACTGAAGGGGCTGGGGCAAAATTTGCTATTCTTTTAGATGAAAATAAGATTTATCTCGCACATAGCACTGCACCAGAACTACTTTTTAAATCAATTCTGTCTCTGCCTGACGATGTTGTAACTAAAATGCAACGAGAAGGACGTTTGCCTAATTATCTTCTCAAAGAATTAGTAAATAATCAGTCAAAAATTAAGCAAGCATTGGATAATAAACAGTCGGATTTAATTGCATATTTGCCAGCAACCGGTAATCAGGTTAATTTGATTGCGATTGCTCGTTTAAAATATAAATCTTTGCCTGTGTTGTTTGCACAGCCCCTTACTGATGCCCTAGTACCTGTAGAAAAGCAAATTTATCACGCAATATTTCTATTTACATTTATCGCTGGAGTAGTGACAATCATCGCTTTTGCTATTGGGCAACTGTTAACAGAGCCAATAATTTACCTTACCAATATAGTTTTCCAGTTTAGCGCGGGTAACTTAGATATCCGCGCCAAAATTAGCTCAAAAGACGAAATAGGTCAATTGGCAAAATCGTTTAACAACATGGCATTTCAGTTACAAACATCTTTTGAAACTTTAGAACAAAGGGTACAGGAGAGAACAGCAGAGTTAGTAATTGCTAAACAAAAAGCAGAAGATGCAAATAAGAAACTAGAAAAACTGGTAAATCTAGATGGTTTGACTCAGGTGGCTAACCGTCGCTGCTTCGATGGACGACTGCAAGCAGAATGGAAACGCCTTGCACGAGAGCAACAACCCCTGTCACTGATTTTATTAGATGTTGATAAATTCAAATCTTACAATGACTACTATGGTCATCTTAAAGGCGATGATTGTCTAATCAGAATAGCGCAAACAGTTCAACAGACAGTTTATCGTCCTGCCGATCTCGTGGCGCGTTACGGTGGAGAAGAATTTTCGGTACTCCTCCCCAATACTGACTTAGCCGGCTCAATCAAAGTCGCAGAAAATATTCAACAAGCAATCCATGATCAAGCTATTGCCCATGCAAAGTCTGATGTCAAGGATATCGTTACCCTTAGTTTGGGTATTACTTGTGTCATACCCACTTACGACATCAAGCCAGATACAATAATCGCTTCAGCCGATAAAGCGCTGTACAAGGCCAAACAAAAAGGGCGCGATCGCTATTGTATTTATTAGATATATACGTTCAAAACGAGCCTCATTAAGAATTACGAATTAGTTAATCAGTTACACTATCGGCAGGGAGAAATTCTTTGAGCGCTTCTGCTGAGGCAGCTTTCACCATTGGGATAGAAAGGGATACTGAAGTGGCGATCGCAAATAACTGTTGCAGTTGACTTAGACCTGTTAAGTTACCACATAATAATACTTGGTCGCCAACTCGCAAGTCCATGCCGCCATCAGGATAACGAATAAACTTGCCATCGCGCCGAATTGCCTGTACCTGTACTCCATATTGCTTACCGATATCTAAATCTGCAAGGGTTTTACCAAGCGTTGGCGCATCTGCATTAACTGTAATCCACTGACAAGCACTATTTTCTCCAGGAACAGCAGCTTGTCCTTTAGCGAATTCTGCCAAAGCTGCCAATTCTTCATCTGCTCCCACTATCAGCAAGCGATCGCCTTCTTCCAATTTGGTTTGATTATTGGGATAATCGATTTCATCGCCGTTAGCGCGGCGAATTGCCATTAAACTCGCTCCTGTTAAGTAGCGCATATCTGCTTCTTCTATGCTCATGCCAATTAAAGGCGAATCAGATGGTAGAGGATACCAGCGCTGATTTAGATCGCGAGTTGCTTGGCGCAAATCACGAGCAACTTCAGTAGCAGAACGCTCTGGGCGAAAATCTAAATAATGATCGTTGCGGATTTGCTGCATTTCCTGTTGGACGACAGCTGGTGACAACAAGCCGAAGCTAGTTAATAAATGAGTTGCCATTTCTAAGCTAGCTTCAAACTCTGGTTGCACAACTTCTTTCGCTCCTAATTGATACAGCACTTCAATATTTTTATCCTGGGTAGCACGGACAACTAAATCTAATTCTGGGCGCAATTCCAAAGCGCGTTTCAAGCAAAGACGGGTACTCATGGGGTCTGGAAGTGCGATCGCCATTCCTTTGGCATGATTCACATCGGCGGTTTCTAGAACATGTAAACTTACGCAATTGCCATAGACATAAGACACCCCAGCCTCACGCAACTGCTGAATTCTACTTTCTGATTGGTCGATTACTACCACAGGTAGGCCGTGTTGTAGCAATAACTTTACTAAATTTTTGCCGACTCGCCCATAACCGCAGACTACCACATGGTCTTTGAAGGGCAAATCGTCCGACACATCCCGCGCCTCTTGTTCTTCTAAATACGGTTTCAACCAAGGCATTGATTCGGCAAAGTTAAATAAAAATGGCACTAACCGCAGCACAAAGGGAGTAAGCATGAGAGTAACTGCGGTGGTTCCCAAAATTAATAAGTATATCTGTCGGGACACCAGCCCCAAAGACTGCCCTTCACTAGCGAGAACAAAGGAAAATTCCCCAATTTGCGCTAGTCCCAAACCGGCGATTATCGCTGTTTTCAAAGGGTAGCCAAACAGCTTTACTAGGGGCGTGATAATCAAAAATTTACCTACGAAAACTAGTGCCACCAACCCCAAAATCAATTCTAAGTTGTTCCACAAAAACACTGGGTCAATTAACATCCCAATGGCGGCAAAAAATAAACTGGCAAAGATATCTCGCAGTGGTTCGACATAAGTCAGGGTTTGATCGGCGTATTCCACCTCAGAAATCATCAAACCCGCGACAAATGCCCCCATCTCAATCGACAGCCCTAAATGCTCTGTCAACAGAGCAATGCCCAAACATAGAGCTACAACTCCTAATAAAAATAGTTCTTTGCTTTCGGTACGGGCTAACAGTCGCAACAAAGGCGGTATCAACCAAATCCCCGCAGCTATTGCCCCAGCAGCGAATAAAGCAATCAAAGCTAGCGCTGTCAGCACGGCGATACCAATAGTTTCTGCTGGTTGGTTGAGGGCTGGTAAGACTGCTAACATCAGTCCCAGTGCCAAGTCCTGTACTACCAAAATTCCTAGCATTACTTGTCCGTGAGGCGTTTCTGTTTCGTTACCCTCCATCAAGCATTTGAGGACAACTGCTGTGGAAGACAAGGATAGAATACACCCCAAGAACATGCCCTTAGCAGGTAAGGTTCCCCAGGCTCCGGTTAATCCGCATACTGCAACTGTGACCAAAATCGTCAGAGCAATCTGGAGTCCACCTCCGCCAAGAGCGATCGCTTTTACCTTCTTAAGTTCCGCCAAGGAAAATTCCACACCCAAGGCGAATAACAAAAAGGCGACACCGAACTGTGCCAGAGTTTCTACTTGAATAAGTTCTTTAATCAGTCCCAGTCCAGCCGGGCCAACGATCATCCCGCCAATGAGATACCCTAGCAACACGGGTTGTCGCAAAAGTGCCGCCAACAGTCCACCACAGGCGGCAACGCCTAGAACTAAAACTAAATCAACAATTAGCCTAAAATCTTCTTGCACCAGTTTTAAAAGAACTATTAATTAAGACCTATTAATTCAGCATACAAAGTTTTATGATCTCAAACAGCTTGTTTAGAGCCTATTGATAAAGGAAATCTTAAGAATACTGAATTAATTGGTATATCTGATTTTAGTACTGAGTGCTGAGTTGGGAGTTAGGAGTTAGGAGTTTGGAGTTGGGAGTTGGGAGTTAGGAGTTAGGAGTTGGGAGTTGGGAGTTTGGAGTTATATCATGTCCGCATAATTAGTTATGATTCCCACAGTCATTACACCCCACCCCTTAATCCCCTCCCCTTAGTAAGGGGAGGGGAGACAAAGCGTAGCTTTGGCGGGGTGAGGTTCTTCGGTTTTAATAAGTAATCAAGCGGACATGATATTAGGAGTTTGGAGTTTGGAGTTTGGATGCTCTCCCTCATCTCCCCCTGCCCCCTGCCCCTTGTTAAATCAGACTTTGTATAGTTTGAGCATCACTGTTGTTGAGTAGAAATTTGAATGATAAACTCTGTCCCCTGTCCAACTTCGGAAGTGCAGGAGAGTGAACCGCCATGTTTTTCTACGACAATTTGACGAGCGATCGCTAATCCCAATCCTGTGCCTTTTCCTACAGGCTTGGTGGTGAATAAATGGTCAAATACTCGTTGCTTGACCTCTGGGGACATGCCCACTCCATTATCAGCAATTTTAATCAAAATTTGCTGACCTGATTCTGCTACACGGGTTTGAATAGTGATCCGATTCGGGTTGGCTAGAATGGCTGAGAAGCTTTGTTCTGTATTGCATTCTTCAAGTGCATCAATCGCATTTGCCAATAAGTTCATAAACACCTGATTGATTTGTCCAGCAAAGCATTCCACTAAAGGTAATTTGCCATACTCTTTTAACACCACAATTTCTGGACGGTTTTCGTTGGCTTTTAAACGATGTCTCAGAATTAAAATAGTACTGTCAATGCCTTCGTGAATATTAAATGGCACTTTGTAATCTTTATCTGCTCTGGAGAAAGTTCGCAGGCTAATGCTGATACTGCGGATACGGTTAACACCCAGTTCCATCGAGTCTAGCAACTTAGGTAAATCTTCTCGGATATAATCTAAATCGATCGCATTAATTTTATCTTCAATATCTGAGCCGGGAACTGAAAATTTATTTTGATAAAGGTTAATTAATTCAAACAAATCTTTGATATAGTCTTTGGCTGGTTCAATGTTGCCAGCAATGAAGCCAACAGGATTATTGATTTCATGAGCAACACCTGCTACCAGATTACCAAGGGCAGACATTTTTTCACTCTGCACTAGTTGCAATTGCATTGTTTGGAGTTCTTGCAAAGCTTCTTCTAATTGTTGCTTTTGTTGTTGTAGCAATTTTTGTGCTTCTTTGAATTCGGTGATGTCTTCGCATGTACCAAGGATGCCAAAAACGTTTCCTTCTTTATCTCGTAGTGGAATTTTGTTTGTATTCGACCAGATTTGTTTGCCGTCTGCTTGTTGTAATGTTTCAATAATATTGAGTTGCGCTTGTCCAGATTCCATGATACGGCGATCGTACTCTATATGCGAATCTGATTCTTCACGAGTCCAAGATAGATCGTAGTCTGTTTTACCGATTATATTTTCTGGCACTTTTATACCCGAAGTGTGAGCAAAATTTTGGTTACAGCCTAAAAAAACACTATTGCGGTCTTTCCAAAAAACAGCTTGCGGGATATTGTCAATAATTAATCGCAAAAATTGTTCAGTCTGTCCAAGATTTTTGAGAATATCTTGTGATTGCTGATAAAGTTGGGCGTTTTCTATGGAGATTGCAGCTTGAGTACATAACAGATTCAGAATTTCGACGCGATCGCTGCTAAATGCCCCTGTAGTAAGATTGTTTTCTAAATAGAAAATTCCCAACAGTTTGCCTTGATAGAGAATTGGGGTACACAGCAAGCTTTTGGGTTGCTGACGAATTATGTAGGGGTCAGCTATCAATGCTGGATGTACTGTTGTATTAAGGATGATAGTTTCTAGGTTGCGTTTGACGGTGTAAATTAGGCTATGGGGAATGTCTGTGCTATCTCCTACAAAAATGGACTGTAGTACTGTTGATTGTTGCCCAACTTGAGCAGTTGCCTCAACTACCAATTTACCTTTTTTCAGCAGTAGTAATGCACACTTGTCTGCTCCAGCATTTTCAATCACAACTTGTAGCAGCTTCGTGAGTAATTTATCGAGTTCAATTTCACTGAATAGAGTCTGAGACGCTTTGAGAACTGTTGCTAAATCTAGCATTATTGATGTCCACAAAACTTCAGGGGATTTAAACCCCAATCGCATTACAATCATGCCCTCTGGGGATGGGGACTTGACCCCAATATTGGTTAAATTTTAGGGGAGTTGAGAGCATTCAATAGTAGTAGTGACCAAGGCACTTTAATATCAGGTATGAGCCATGAATACTTTCTCAGTACAGGTAATGTAGCCGGCAGCATAAAACGCAGAGAACGTAGAGATGCGGGCCGCTCGCCATTTTCATCTACAATTCCATATTGCTTGGCTAGTTCGGCAACAATCTGCACACGTCCTGTACGGCGCATGACATTTGGCTCACCAGCAAGTGCAGCGATCGCCCGTCCGGTTAATAAGGGAGTCTCCCAGTTGTAGCGATCGCTAATAAATGAGTTTTTTTGCTCAGTAGCATTAGTTTGATTCATTTCAGAAGCAAAACTGGAAAAAAGCTCAGTACCAACAATACCTGGCCAAATTGAAACAGAAGCGACATTATGGGGTTTGAGTTCAACAGCCATATCAGCTGCTAGGCGATCGCAAGCTGCTTTACCAGCACCATAAGCTGTATTAAAGATATAAGACATACTACCCCACGAGGAAATGGTACAAATTAGTCCAGAGTTACGCTTGGTCATCATTCGGGCAGCAAAAACACTTGCAACATAGTGGCTACGAAGACCAACGTTATTGCTAGCATCCCAAATACTTGGTTCACAATCCCAAAAGGGCTGCCCATAAGCGTCTTTTAATGCCTGGACTCCTGAGTAAGCATTATTCACCAGTAGGTCGAGTTGTCCATCCTGCTCATCTTGGATGCGTTCAAACAGTAAACGCACCTGCTCATCGTCGCTGTGGTCTACTTGCACAGGAATGCCCACACCACCAGCTTCTTCTATGGCTGATTGGGTTTCACTAAGACTCCCAAAAACCGCATTACTCGAAGAGTTGTTGAGGCTGCGCCCTGTGACGTATACAGTTGCACCAGCCTCACCCAACCCAATAGCAATTCCCCTACCAATTCCCCGCGTAGCACCTGTAACCAATGCCACTCTACCCTCAAGTTGTTTTATCATCGACTTTTTTCTGCCCCCTTTTTTAGTTAAAAGTTACGAGTTAGTTAGGAGTTTGGAGTTAGGAGTTAAGTAGGTAGGCAAGATAAAACCAAACTATGTAACGAAAAGTAAAATCTCTGTATTTAGCTCGTAGTTGCGCTTTAGCGCTTTAGCGCAACTACGAACTAGTAATGATTATTTGCGCCCACTTACTTAGGAGTTTGGAGTTTGGAGTTTGGAGTTTGGAGTTAGTAATTATTCTGCTACCCTGTGAGCGAAAGTTTACCTAGCTTTCTCCCTCATCCCCCTCATCCCCTTCTCAACGGTATAGCCAAACGCGCAATAGTGAAAGCAATTGCTCAGTATCTACGGGTTTAGTAATGTAATCTGACGCACCGGCTTCAATACACTTCTCGCGATCGCCTTGCATGGCTTTAGCGGTCAGTGCAATAATCGGCAAAGATTTAAATTGCTCCTTTTGGCGGATTAAGCGTGTTGTTTCGTAACCATCCATTTCTGGCATCATTACGTCCATCAAAACCACATCAATGTCTGCTGTAGTTTCCAATAGGCTAATCCCCTCCCTGCCGTTTTCAGCATATAAAACCTGGATTTGATAACGCTCCAGCATACTTGTCAGCGCGAAGATATTACGTACATCGTCGTCTACAATTAGCGCTTTTTTGCCAACGAGTAAATAGTCTATGGAATGCACTTGTTCAAGTATTTGTCGTTTGGGTGCTGGTAAATTTGCTTGGACTCGGTGTAAAAATAATGCTGTTTCATCGAAGAGACGTTCGGGCGATCGCACATCTTTAATGATGATTGTTTCGGCAATTCGTCTAAGTTCTGTTTCTTGAGCTTTACTAATTTCTCTACCTGTGTATACAATAATTGGTAAAGTTTTACCGTGAGGTAGAAGCTTTATCTGCTCGATCAGTTCAAACCCGGTCATGTCGGGTAGCCCTAAATCGAGAACCAGGCAATCAAAATGCTGGGCGCGAATTGCTTCTAAAGCTGCTGCACCAGTGGCTACAGCAGTGGTAGAAACATCGCTGTTGCCAATCAACTCGACAATACTAAGCCGTTGAGTGTCATCGTCTTCGACTACTAACAAATTTTTTACCTGGCGCTCAACAAAACCTTTAATTTTGGTCAACGCTTCAGATATTGTGTCGCTGGTTAAGGGCTTTTGCATATATGCGATCGCTCCTAGTTGCAAACCGCGCTGTCTCCCTTCCTCAACGGTCATAATATGTACAGGAATGTGACGCGTATTTGGGTCATGCTTGAGACGATCTAATACAGTCCAACCATCCATTTCTGGCAACCTGATATCTAGCAAAATCGCTGAAGGTTGGAATTGCTGCGCTAGCATCAAACCTGTTGTGCCTGTTTGGGCAGCGATCGCCTTGAATCCATGCTGTTGCGCCATATTTATCAGGATACGCGCAAAATTAACGTCATCCTCAACAATTAGTAACACGCGATCGCCTGTTTCAATAGTAGTGCGATCGTCGTTAATCAGTGCTAAGTGGGGAGTTAGGAGTGGGGAGTTAGGAGTTAGGGGTGGGGAGTTAGGAGTTAGGAGTGAGGAGTTAGGAGTTAGGAGTGGGGAGTTAGGAGGGCTGGTGTATGTTGATTTTGACTCAGTATCTGAGGATTGGAACTCAGGACTCAATTGGGGGAAGTAGAATGTAAAGGTGCTGCCTTGACTGGGTTGACTGATTAGTTTAATTTCGCCGCCAAAGAGACGGGCGATTTCACGGCTAATTGATAAGCCTAATCCGGTACCGCCGTATCTGCGACTCGTAGAGCCATCGGCTTGCTGAAATGCCTCGAAAATGACTTTTTGCTTGTCGGGGGCAATACCAATACCTGTATCGCTGACTGAGAAGGCGATGACATTTGAGGCGCGATTTAAAGTTTCCTGGTCTTTGCTCCATCCCTGCTTCGCCACCGCAATCTGTAAGCGTACCTCCCCTTTTTCTGTAAATTTAAAAGCGTTGGAGAGGAGATTTTTTAACACCTGTTGTAAGCGTTTGACATCTGTATAAATGGTTGAGGGCAATTCGGGAGTCAATTCAATTATGAAACCAAGTCCTTTACTCTGAGCGATTTGTCGGAAGGTGCGCTCAATCTGATCGCCCAATTCTGTCAATGGCATTTGGGTTATGTCAATCGACATAGTTCCAGATTCAATTTTGGCAAGATCGAGAATGTCATTGATTAACGTCAACAAATCAGTACCTGCTGAGTAAATTGTCTGGCTGTATTCGACTTGCTTGTTGGTGAGGTTGCGATCGATGTTATCTGACAACAACTTCGCTAAAATTAACAAGCTGTTTAACGGTGTCCGCAGTTCATGGGACATGTTGGCGAGAAATTCTGATTTGTATTTTGAAGAAAGGGCGAGTTGTTCAGCCTTATCTTCCAAAGAGAGTCTTGCTTGTTCAATTTCCCGATTTTTGCGTTCAACTTCTTTCTTTTGCATCGCCAACAACTCTGCTTTTTCTTCTAATTCGGCATTAGTTTGTTGCAATTCCTCTTGTTGTCCTTTGAGTAAATCTTCAGAGGTTTTGAGTGATTGGGCTTGTTGTTCTAAGCGCTTGTTGGTTTCCCGGAGTTCATTTTGCTGGGTTTGGAGTTCTTCAGCTAAAGATTGCGACTGCTTGAGTAATTCTTCAGTTCGCATGGATGCTGCGATCGTGTTGAGGACGATCGCTATACTTTCGGTAAGCTGGTCGAAGAATGTCAGATGAATTTCGCTAAAGCGGCGGAAGGATGCTAATTCTATGACTGCTGTCACTTGTCCTTCAAAGAGTACAGGTAACACCACGGCATTAAGTGGAGTTGATTCTCCTAAACCAGAGGTAATTCTGACATAATCACTTGGTACATCCGTTAGCAGTATTCGCTCTTTTTCTAAGGCGCATTGTCCCACCAAACCTTCACCTAAGTGGAAACGGTTAGCCAAATGTCTGCGTTCGCGGTAAGCGTAGCTACTAATTAGTTTCAAAAACGGTGTATTTTCCCCAGACTCCATCAGGAAGAATACGCCGTGTTGCGCTCCTACTAAGGGTGCTAGTTCTGAGAGAATTAGTTTAGATACGGTTTCTAAGTCTCGCTGTCCTTGCAACATTCGGGTAAACTTGGCTAGGTTAGTTTTCAACCAATCTTGCTCAGTATTTTTCTGCGTTGTCTCTCGCAGATTGGCAATCATCTGGTTGATGTTATCTTTAAGGATTGCTACTTCCCCTAGTGCTTCCACGGCAATTGAACGAGTTAAATCACCTTTAGTTACAGCTGTTGCAACTTCTGCGATCGCTCTTAATTGAGTTGTCAGTGTCGCAGCAAGTTCATTTACATTATCCGTCAAATCTTTCCAAGTTCCAGCCGCCCCCGGAACTCTAGCTTGTCCGCCTAATTTACCTTCGATTCCCACTTCTCGCGCTACTGTGGTTACTTGATTGGCAAATGTCGCTAGAGTATCAATCATCTCGTTGATTGTCTCTGCTAAGGTTTCAATTTCTCCCTTAGCATCTAACATCAGTTTCCGTTTTAAGTCACCGTTAGCAACTGCTGTGACAACTCTAGCGATACCACGCACTTGGGCTGTTAAGTTCCCCGCCATTGAGTTTACATTATCTGTTAAATCTTTCCAAGTACCCGCCACACCTTGGACTTGCGCTTGTCCGCCTAACTTCCCTTCAGTTCCCACTTCCCGCGCTACCCGTGTTACTTCCGATGCAAAGGAACTGAGTTGATCTACCATTGTATTGGTAGTGTTCTTCAAGTCTAAAATTTCGCCTCTAGCATCGACGGTAATTTTTTTAGATAAGTCGCCATTCGCTACCGCCTTGGTAACTTCGGCGATGTTGCGAACTTGTCCGGTGAGGTTCCCCGCCATTGAGTTAACATTATCTGTTAAATCTTTCCAAGTTCCAGCAACTCCTCTGACATAAGCTTGTACGCCCAATTTACCTTCAGTTCCCACCTCACGGGCAACCCTGGTAACTTCTGATGCAAAGGAATTTAGCTGATCCACCATTGTATTAATAGTGTTTTTGAGTTCCTGAATTTCCCCTTTGACATCGACGGTGATTTTCTTAGATAAGTCGCCGTTTGCGACGGCTGTGGTAACTTCGGCAATGTTCCGTACCTGTGCTGTCAAACTTCCCGCCATGAAGTTTACGCTGTCAGTTAAATCTTTCCAGGTTCCGGCTACACCTTTAACTTCGGCTTGTACGCCCAGCTTACCTTCAGTTCCCACCTCACGCGCAACTCTTGTAACTTCACTTGCAAAGGAATTGAGTTGATCTACCATTGTATTAACGGTATTTTTCAACTCTAAAATTTCACCTTTGACATCAACGGAGATTTTCTTAGATAAGTCGCCATTAGCTACAGCTGTGGTGACGGCGGCAATATTCCGCACCTGTGCCGTTAAACTTCCCGCCATGAAGTTCACGCTGTCAGTTAAATCTTTCCAAGTTCCAGCTACGCCGCGCACATCTGCTTGGACTCCCAGTTTACCTTCGCTTCCCACCTCACGAGCAACCCGCGTCACTTCACTTGCAAAGGAGTTGAGTTGATCTACCATTATATTGATAGTATTCTTGAGTTCTAAGATTTCGCCTTTGACTGCAACAGTAATTTTCTTAGATAAGTCACCATTTGCGATCGCAGTTGTCACTTCGGCAATGTTCCGCACCTGTGCCGTCAAGCTTCCCGCCATGAAGTTCACGCTGTCAGTTAAATCTTTCCAAGTTCCAGCAACGTCTTTAACTTCGGCTTGTACACCCAATTTACCTTCAGTTCCCACCTCACGCGCCACTCGCGTCACTTCACTTGCAAAGGAACTAAGTTGATCCACCATTGTATTTATAGTATTTTTCAACTCCAGAATTTCACCTTTGACATCAACGGTGATTTTCTTGGATAAGTCGCCTGTTGCTACCGCTGTAGTCACTTCCGCAATATTCCGCACCTGTGCTGTTAAACTTCCCGCCATGAAGTTTACGCTATCGGTTAAATCTTTCCAAGTTCCAGCCACCCCGCGCACTTCTGCTTGTACGCCCAGTTTACCCTCACTCCCTACTTCACGCGCAACTCGTGTAACTTCCGATGCAAAGGAGTTGAGTTGATCCACCATTGTATTAATAGTGTTTTTGAGTTCCAGAATTTCACCTTTGACATCAACGGTGATTTTCTTAGATAAATCGCCTGTTGCAACCGCTGTAGTCACTTCTGCAATATTCCGCACCTGTGCCGTTAAACTTCCCGCCATGAAGTTTACGCTATCGGTTAAATCTTTCCAAGTTCCAGCCACACCGCGCACATCGGCTTGGACTCCCAGTTTACCTTCACTCCCTACTTCACGCGCAACTCTTGTTACTTCCGATGCAAAGGAACTGAGTTGATCTACCATGATATTGATCGTATTCTTGAGTTCAAAAATTTCACCTCTAACATCGACAGTGATTTTTTTGGATAGATCGCCATTTGCGATCGCAGTGGCAACTTCGGCAATATTTCGCACCTGTCCGGTGAGATTACCCGCCATTAAGTTAACGTTATCAGTTAAATCTTTCCAAGTTCCCGCTACTCCCCGGACTTCTGCTTGTACGCCTAACTTCCCTTCAGTTCCTACCTCTCGCGCCACCCTTGTCACTTCTGATGCAAAAGAATTCAGTTGATCCACCATTGTGTTAATAGTGTTTTTCAACTCCAAAATTTCGCCTTTCACATCGACAGTGATTTTTTTAGATAAGTCGCCATTTGCCACCGCCGTTGTCACTTCCGCAATATTCCGCACCTGTGCCGTTAAACTTCCCGCCATGAAGTTCACGCTGTCGGTAAGGTCTTTCCATGTACCCGCTACCCCGCGAACTTCTGCTTGGCCGCCTAATTTTCCTTCAGCACCCACCTCACGCGCCACCCTTGTTACTTCCGATGCAAAGGAATTAAGTTGATCCACCATGATGTTTACGGTGTTTTTCAACTCTAAAATCTCGCCTTTGACATCAACAGTAATTTTTTTCGATAAGTCGCCATTTGCTACTGCTGTTGTCACTTCCGCAATGTTACGGACTTGGGCAGTCAAATTCCCTGCCATCAAGTTAACGTTGTCAGTTAAATCTTTCCAAGTACCTGCAACACCTTTAACTTCTGCTTGTACGCCCAACTTCCCTTCAGTTCCCACCTCACGGGCAACTCGTGTAACTTCCGATGCAAAAGAATTCAGTTGATCCACCATTGTGTTAACGGTGTTTTTGAGTTCTAGAATTTCGCCTTTGACATCGACAGTGATTTTTTTGGATAAGTCACCATTTGCGATCGCAGTGGCAACTTCGGCAATATTGCGAACTTGTCCGGTGAGATTACCCGCCATCAAGTTAACGTTATCAGTCAAATCTTTCCAAGTGCCAGCCACACCTTGCACTTCGGCTTGAACACCCAACTTACCTTCGGTTCCCACTTCACGGGCAACTCTTGTTACTTCCGATGCAAAAGAACCAAGCCGTTCTACCATCGTGTTAACGATATTAGCAGTTTGAAGAAACTCACCTTGTAGGGGCCTGCCATCAATTTCTGTGGCGATCGTTTGGGATAAGTCACCATTAGCGACTGACCGAATTACCCGCGTAGTTTCAGCTGTTGGTTGAACTAAATCTGTAATTAGAGTATTGACAGAATTAACACAATCTGACCAAGAACCGCGAAGATTTCCGAGAGAGGCGCGATCGGCAATTTTGCCTTCTTTGCCGACAACATTACCAATCCGTTGTAGTTCGGCCGCCATCCGCTCATTTTGATCAATAATATCATTGAGTGTATCAGCTATTTTCCCTGCTACACCAGTATGGTCTATGGGCATCCGAGCCGAGAAGTCACCCTGTTTAACAGCATTCAGCGTTCTTAGTAGCTGATTTAAATCTAGATTATCGCTGTCTCTAGTTAACTGTTCGGTTGCCATAGCCTCATCCTTAATCTTGAATCTTGAGGAATTTTTTGTATTTTTTGCACCCCGTACCTAGTGAGATAACTTTTAGGTAATGCGGATCAAAATAGAGAGCAGGGAATAGAAAGTGGAGCAAACTAATTTTTATGGGTGCGAGTGTAAGCAGTTGATAAAGACTGCTAACTAAATGGTATTGCCGTCGTATCTGGCATACCACTTAGCTAATGATAGCTAGTAAAGGTCGGCGATGCCTAACTTGGGCGAGTAAGCGATCGCACAGTAGAACCAGGGCTATTTCATTCTCATCTAGCCCACCTCAGAATAAATTCTGAGGCTAATAGCAAAAGTCGTCTAAAGACGACTAATAAAGGCTTTTAGTCCACTTTAGTGGACTTGAGCTATTAGCCCGGAACTTTAGTTCTGGGCGGTTTATGTCTAGAACGAAATAGCCCTGTGGTAGAACACACAATGACAATTAACATTACGTTTTATGATTTTTGGAATTTGAGGAAAGCAGCAAATCAAGAAATTTTAACTGATAACTGAGGTTTGCTAAAGTCAGAAATATCCGGCAACTCCAAGGATTGGCAAATGGTTAGAGAGTACTGGGCCCAAAAACATCTGCCTCCGCTTGAAAGTGGCGATCGCTTAACTCGCCCTGAATTTGAACGGCGTTATGCGGCTGCACCCCATATCAAGAAAGCAGAACTGATTGAAGGAATCGTTTACGTGGCATCTCCCTTAAGACATGAGCAACATGGCAAACCTCACAGTCGAGTCATAACTTGGTTAGGAGTCTACCAATCATTGACTCCTGGCGTTGATTTGAGCGTTGAACCAACCGTCAGACTAGATTTAGACAATGAACCCCAGCCAGATGTAGTGCTGTTTATTGAACCAGACGCAGGCGGACAAACCCGTTTGAGCCGCGACGGTTACATTGAAGGATCTCCCGAATTGATTGTTGAAATTGCAGCGAGTAGCGTTGCGATCGATACAGGTAGCAAAAAGCAAGTTTATCGTCGTAATGGAGTGTTGGAGTACGTAATCTGGCAATCTTACGAGAATAAAATTGAATGGTTTTGCCTAATTGATGGCGACTATCGATTGCTATCTCCCAGTGCAGATGGAATTATTCGCTCTGGGGTGTTTCCGGGTTTGTGGTTAGCGGTGGAGGCGCTGTTAAACAATCAGATGGTGCGAGTGTTGGAGGTGGTGCAAGCGGGGTTGAAGTCACCGGAACATGATGCGTTTGTGCAGCAGTTGAAGAAATAGGAATAAATCAACTTAATGCAAAACGGGCGGTTAGAAACCGCGTCTACACGAGACTTAACCCACCTCCGTGGGTTTCAATACTTTGATTTTCTGTTAGTTTGCGTTCGCCCTTGGCGTTCCGTAGGAAAGGCGGACTTTGCCTGTGTAGCTGCGTAAAGCCTTCGGCATAGCTTCGCTTACCGCGTCAGCGTGCCAGAGGCTCTATTCCATTCGCCAAGGCTTAAGCCACCCATCTACTTACTCAACTCACGATCGCACCCGACACCCCATTCATAGATCCATTTTAGGACTTACGCATTGACAGAAAAGCCAAAATAACAGGTATAGTTTTCAAGGCTTCTAGCTAGGTTTTTCAATCAGATTTTGGCGATGCCTGGGGCGGGCTGTTCGGTGTCGCCACCAATCAAAAGCGACCTCCAAAAGCCTGAAACAACTGCCGAAACGTTAATATACAAGATTGTTCTTTTGTACAGTGCGTAAGTCCTACATTTGCAGAAGAAAGCTTAACAGAATCAGCTGCTAAAGAATTGGTGACTTTAGAATTGCCTAGTACGCTTTGCTTCTTCTTGGCATTACCTCGTCTAGCACCACCCGCCATCTCGTATTCTTGGCTGGTTTTACCGTAACGGCTGCCAACTCCTAGTAACATTTTTTCTGACATCGCTATTACAGCCTGTTCTGCGTTATTCACGTCATCTGTGAGTTTGTCAATGGTAGATAATGCAGTGTTGTAGGCAGCAAGCTTAGACCGGAGATCGTTAATTGTCATGTTTTGAGCCACTCCCCCGTTTTGAAAACGGGGGATTCAGGCATCAGACAGAGATTGCAGTCTGAGACTGTCTGACATCTCCTACGCCTAGAGTCGAACTCCCGACTCTTTTAATATTTAAACTAGCATTTTCGTCTCGGTCGTTAACAGAAAGACATGAAGGACAGCGCCAACGTCTGACATAGTACCATCACGGCAGTTTCTCATGGGGGGAACCCCCAAGACCGAACTGCCTTATTGATGTAGACAATCAATACTCATCTACATGAAATCTGTATATAATCATTACAATCACGCGTTGTGGGCTAGCAACTGTTCACTTGGTTTGGATACCATGTAGACGCAGAAGGGTATTTGTAGGAGCGTGGGACAGCTAAATTGATGCATTCTAAAACATAACTCAATTTTTCTATTGCACTATTTTAGCTGTGTCATACTGTTACAACACTAACGAAGTCATATATTTTTTACTTCAACAATAAAGTAAAATGCATTAACAATGCCTAACATACCCAACTCATTAAACTGTGACACCCTCCAACTCCTCATCTGTCAACTCATACAACTGACGTAACTTATCTAACTTGTCATCATCAGCATCCCAAAAACCGCGTCCATGCGCCTCTAACATTCTCCCTAAAATATTGCGAAAAGCTTCAGGATTTGCCTTCCGTAACTTATCCGCCATTTCTGCATCTAATGCATAAGTATCAGCCGCTTGATCGTAAACCCAATCATCGGTAAAATCGGCAGTACCACCCCAACCAATCAACGCCGTCATCCGTTGAGAAATTTCAAAAGCACCACCAGAACCTTGATTCGCCATCGCTTGCGCCCATTTAGGATTTAGTAACTTAGTGCGGTACTCCATTCGTAGCAAATCATCTAAATTGCGGGGTGTAGTATCCTTCGAGAAACTTTCCACAAAACTGGTTGTAACCTTCTTACCGCCTTGTTTTTCTGCTGCCCTTTTCAAACCGCCAGTATTGGCGTAATATTCTTGAATATCAGTTAAACCATATTCAACCGAATCGATTTCTTGAACAATGCGATCGCTAGTTTTTAATAAAGTATTCAACACTTCCGGTCTAGCTTGACCTTTATCTTCTCTCCCATAGCTAAACACATTGCGACTTTGCCAAGTATTGCCCAACTCCTCGCCAGATTCCCAGTTACCATCAACCACCCGATCATTCACCAAAGAACCAAAATCACCCGCCGGATTAGAAAACAATCTCGCCGATGCATTTTCTACACCTTGTGCTTTTAAAGCTAAAGCATGTCTTCTAATAAAATTCTGATCATCTGGTTCATCAGCATCAGCCGCCCGTTGAAATAAATCATCTAATAATTCGATAATATTGACAAAACTATCCCGAAAAATCCCCGACAAATTAGCCAACACATCAATACGAGGATGTCCAACTTCCGCCAACGGCTTCAATTCATAACGAACAACTCTACCAGTTCCTTCTTTAACAGGTTCAGCCCCCACTAACTCCAAAAGAATCCCCAAAGATTCACCCTTAGTTTTAATTGCATCCAATCCCCAAAGCATCACCGCCACCGTTTCAGGATACTTCCCATATTCATCCAAATGCTGGGCGATAATTTTCCCTGCAATTTCTCGCCCTCGTTCATAGGCCGCAGGAGAAGGCATCCGATAAGGATCTAAAGCATGAATATTCCTCCCCGTAGGCAAAACCCCAGCCCCATCCCTTAACAAATCCCCCCCAGGCGCAGGCGGAATATACTCCCCATTCAACCCCCTTAACAAATTCCTTAACTCATCCGTAGATTGCATCAACAAATCCCTAATTACCCTTTCCTCCTCCTCTCTCCCCTCTCTGCGTTCTCTGCGCCTCTGCGGTTCGTTTTCTTCCTCCTCCCCCCCAAAATAAGCCTGCAAATACGACCCCAACTCCTCTTCATTCGGTGCTTCCCCCAAAACATGCAACCCCGAAGAAAACAACCGATTTTCTAAAACCTGCAAATATTCATACAACTCCACCAAATAAACATCAAAAGCATGATTGCTAAACATCCGCACATTTTCAGGAGTAAAGGCAATCCCCAACCGTTTAGCATCCTCAAACGGACAATCTGCATCCAACCCAGAATCCACAATTTTTTTACAAATCCCTTCCTTCAAAACATAATTCTTTTGTGGATCTTCCCGATACTCCGAAATCAAATCTCGCAACGCCACCAACTCCTTATACAAACCTGCGCGACCATAAGGTGGGACATTATGAGAAATCAACACACCATAACCGCGACGTTTCGCCAACATTGATTCAGAAGGATTATTCGCCGCATATATATATAGATTAGGCAAATTTCCTAACAGAATATCCGACCAAGAATAACCCGTATTACCCAACGGAGAACCAGGCAACCATTCCACCGTCCCATGCATTCCAAAGTGAACTAAAGCATCAGCTTGAAACTCATTTTGTAACCATTTATAATAAGCAGCATATTGGGGATGTGGCGTTAAATCTCGTTCAAACATTAAACGCATCGGGTCGCCTTGTATCCCCAAAGGTGGCTGTACACCTATCCAGACATTTCCTAATTGCACACCACCAATCTGGAATTCGTCGCCATAAGTTTTAATACCAGTCCCCGTGAGAGATTTCCATTGTTTTTCAATGCGGGAAGTTTGCAGATATCCCAACCATTTTTCTAAAGTGCGAACATTGACACTACTTGTGTGGTGGGCATCTTGTCCGCCATTATCTACGCCCACAAGAGGATTAGATTCATCCGCTTCTTTCACCCAGCGAATCAAATCTTCCCCATCTTCTGGTAAATCCCCGACAGTGTAACCTTGTTCTTTGAGTGCATGAAGAAACTTTAAAAGACTACGCGGCACATTTAATAATGCAGCTGTCCCCACAGCACCATAACCGGGAGGAAACCCATATAAAATAATCGCAATCTTGCGTTCCGAAGCAGGTTTTTGCCGCAAAGCCACCCAAGTTTTTACCCTACCAATTAATCGCTGCACCCGTTCGGGAACCAGATAAATATTTTCGCCCACCAAACCACCCAGAGGAACAGTATCAATAGCCCCATCCAATTCTGGTAAAGCGTACAAAACCACACTTTGCAATCCGCCCACACCTTGGCGCGTCCACGAGGAAATATCTTGAATTAATAATGGTGCAGCAACAATATAAGGTACATTCTTAGCAGTGAGAATACGCTTTGCTACTTCCACCTGACGGCCAGCTTCCATTGAACCAGCCGGCCCACCCACTAAAGGAAAGCCAATTGTGGAAACGATCGCATCTACTTTTACTGCTTCACTTGAGAGTGAGGGAGTCTCGATATTACCTAGTTGTCTTTGCTGAATTTCATAGTCGGTTGTCATCAAATCTCGTACCGCCACATGTCCTTCTACGCCGTTGATGAAAATAGGCAAAGGAATTAAACCAGATGATTCAAAACTGCGAATTAGTTGGGGAATATAGGGTTGTTTAGTAATGACGTGTTTTCGGTAAAGTAAAATACCCACAATAGGTTTTGTGGGGTGGGCAACATGAGCGCCCTGTGACAATGGCAGGCGAGACGACTGCCCCACAAGATACCATTCCAGATATGCTTTTGGCGATTCAAAAAACCCTTGATAATCGGGATGGAGTAATCCGATATTGGGGGTTTCAATTAATAGGGGAATGTCGCCAACTTTTAAACCTAAGTATTTTTCTGCTAGTGTCCAGAATAATGAAGCGACGTTTTCTGGCCCGCCAGCATTCCAATAACCATAGATAATTAACCAGTTGCGTAAGTCTTGGACTTTTTGCACTGGCACATATTTGAGTAACTTTGGGCCAATTTTTAAGAAGCTGATGTAACCAGCGAGTTTGTCTTCTTCTCGTCCGTTGCTAAATTTGTCAAGGATGAATTTAACTGGTTTGGGCATTCCTTTGGGTTTGTCGCCAATGGCAAAGTCACCCAGCTTGGTTAAACTCATCAATTCCAAGGCTGACTCAAAGATTAGACGGATGGGAATTTGGGCAATGCGATCGCGCAACCACACAACCTGGTCATAATCAAATAGGAGGCTACCAAAAAACACATCAGCGCCATCAAGGGCTGCTTCTACCTCAGGCCGAATGCTGGTAAGATCGCGATCGCTAAATACCCGAATATCCAACTCAGGGGTGCGAGAGTTAGCCAAAAAAGCTGCTTTTCTATACAAGTCAGCGTTGAACGATTCAAACCCAGCAACCAAGACGATGCGTTTCATGCCTGTAAGCTACGAAATATTTCTTTACTTAAATTTTAAACATGCTTTCAAGCTGATTGTTAAATATCTACCCACAGATTCCGCTTACTAATTCCTTGAAGGAGTTAGGACTTCACTATCATAGGACTTACGCATTACATACGAAATGTAGGGGCAATTCATGAATTGCCCCTACGGGAAATCAGGGCTTTCAAGGCAGTGAAAGCGTAACTGACAATTCAGGTGATCTGGAAAACCTCACTTCTATTTCTCTCATCCTTTAAGGAGAGAGACTTTGAATTTTCCCCTAACGCTAGTAGGGAAGGGGGTTAGAAGGTTAGGTTTTTCCTGGCTTTTCCACATAACGTGAAAAGTCAGGAAAGCGTAAGTCCTGTATCATTTATGTCTTCAGCCGCTCAAAGTTAACAGGAATACCAAGAAGCTAGCCTGGATAGGGTTTACGGCTTTATAAGCGCACTTTACATCAAGCAGCGCTTTTGGCATGGCATCAGAATAAGTACAATTGTCATAGCTTTCTACTTTAACGAAGCGCTATTATCTGGATAATGGGGTTAATTGCTGCATTTCAATTTATTGCAACAATCACCTGGTTGTTTCCGATTTTGATAAATTATGAGGATTGTGTTTTTCTTCCGATATGAATTTCAATTAGTGGATTTGACCACATAAGATTTACTGTTCAATTTCGTACAATAACTTATTTTGTATACCAGCGTAATAATGCTGATATTGCCAACAAGTAATTAAACTAGTTTATTAACAAAACTTTGTCTATAAAATTAGAATAGTTTTGAATTAGTGTAAAAAGAAGTAAGAGGATTAAATCATGAAATTTGGAATTGATAGCGGGCATAATTGTCCACCAGACACAGGAGCTAGAGGGATTAAATTTGAGGATAATTTAACTCTAGATGTAGGTAATAGAGTTATCGCCAAATTAAGAGCTTTAGGAAATGAAGTCGTAGTATGTAAACCAAGTAGTGCTAGTACAGTCCGCGACTCACTCTCAAAAAGATGTGCTACAGCTAATGCCAGTAAAGTAGATATTTACGTCTCGATTCATTTTAACTGCTTTAACGGACAAGCTAACGGTACAGAAGTATTTGCAACTAGCGATACAGGTATAAAAATTGCTAAACCTGTATTAGATGAAATCGTCAAGTTAGGATTTTTTAATCGCGGCATTAAGAGTGGTTCCCACTTGTTTGTTCTGAAAAATACAGATATGCCTGCGATTCTGGTAGAAGGTTGCTTTATCGATTCGCAAAAAGACATGAATCTTTTTAATCCTGAAGCAATGGCTAATGCGATCGTTAAAGGCTTAACTGGTAAAGTGCCAAGTCTTCCTGTTAAACCTGTACAAGATGAAGAAGATAATGTAGATGCCAGTATTCTCAGACTGCAAAAATCTTTAAATCGACTAAAAATAACCGATAAAAATGGTAACGCATTAGGAGAAGATGGCTTCACCGGGGGTAACACCAAATCTGCTGTAGAAAAATTTCAGACTATTGTCGGGCTTCAAGCGACTGGAATTGCTGACGAAGCTACATGGAATGCCATAAATCTAATTTTGGCAAAACGAATTCTCAGACCCAACCATGCCGGTGGTGCAGTTGTTAGATACTTGCAATACCGTTTAGGTGTTGAAAATGATGGCGTTTACGGCTCGCAAACAGAGCTTGTAGTTAAGAACTTTCAAAAGCAAAATGGTTTAGATGCCGATGCGATTGTCGGACCTGCTAGCTGGCAGAAATTAATTGGTTAGATTCAGGGGTATATATAAGTCAAAGCTGGCGATCGCATTCCTCCCCTATTACTGTAGGCTCACTGCGTCAACGCCAAATGCGATCGCACTACTAAGGGATTTCCAACAAATAAATTATCCTATCTTGTGGGGTGGTTGACACGAGATCCCATAGCCCAAAGCTCTCGTGTCGCTCACCCCACAAGAAATAGTTGAGTCTTTTTTTTATTTGTCAGTCCCTAATTTGTAGAAGTGCTAAAAGATAGTGCAGATGCTTCTACCAGATGCGGATGGTGGCGTTGCCAAAAACTCAAAATCTCTTCACCAACCTGTTGAGGATAGAAGTAGTGAAAAAAATGATATCCTTCTGGGCATTCCCAAAGTTTATCTTCTGGCTTCAACCAATTCAACCAATCATGCAATACAGTTGAGTTGACTACCGGATCGGTCTTGCTACCACATACCATCATTGGCATAGAAACTCCACCCTTGGGTAAATAAACTAACTTAAATAAAGAGTGTGATGAGGGAGATTGTTCTAAATCTTTATCTAAGGCAGCTACTAACTTTTTAGTGGTATGAGGTGGTTGATTTCCAAATAGACTGCGAACGTTGCTTGCTAAAACTAGCTCACGGCTGATGCTAAAAAGCTGTCGTTGAAAGTAATAGTGAGCCTGCCAATTGTTTGCAGGTTGAGCTGCAACAGCTAGCAAGGTGAGCGATCGCACTTTTTGAGGAAATCGCCGCGCAAAGCTTAAGGCGATCGCACCACCCATCCCATGACCTGCCAAATGCACGGGGCGATCGCAGTATTCTAAAAAGTCATACAGCAACTCCACAGCTTGATCTATAGAACTGCCTTCATCTTTGGTTTGCTGGTACTCCCACTGGGCGACGCTTATATGCCCAGATAAGTAATCAAGTAATGGTTTATCAAAACGCTTCAAAATAGGACTGGCATTTAACCACAGAACATCAAATGAATCAGACATAAATACCTATAACTTCTAAATTATCAATTTCAACGCACGCCTGTATGACCCTACTCATACCGAATTTTTTCAGCATCAGATTCAGTGCTACTAGTTTGACTACCGTAGAACAGACCGATTTTTTTCGACATATTTTTTACCTGATATATAGGGCTTGCGATCGCCAAAATACCTATTTGCCTTGTTGAAATATATTCTTCACTTAATGAATATCTATCTCAATAAGTCTGAAGATATCCTACCAGAGTTATTGAAAGTTTTTATCATTTAATTTAAGTAAAATTTTGTAAAGTATTTCAGGAAACAAACCGAAAATGCAGGCGGGCATTCATTTCACCCCAACTTATTGTAAGTGGCTTACGATATGCTCACACAATATTACGAATTATTACTGGTTTCAAAACATACAACGGTAAAAGAAGCTAGAGAAAGTAAATTTTTTGTGCATTTATGAAATTCATCCCAACATTAAAAGTAGCTGTAATTCCTGTCTTGGCTGTGTTGAGCTTGTTGTCTGCATCAAATAAAGTACTAGCTGACTATTTAACTAGTCAGGGTTCAGGAGGTAATTACCGTTATGAATTATGGTCTAGCGATGATAATAGTCATTACTATTTGAAAGTTTGGTCATCTGAAGCAAGTTCAAACAGTGACCGATATAGCACAACTAGAACATTCCCCTCTACTAGAGAAGCTTTAATTTATTTTGATTGCAATTACGCTGAGAGAAGTTTACCAGAATGCCCTCGATGATAATTTGGAATCCTTCTCAACGCATCTTGGGAGGGTTAGCCATAGGAATTATATTTAATTTGTGAAAATTCGCGGTGTCAAGATCCCCGACTTCGTAAAAGTTGTCGGGGATCTAACTTTTCGATTGCTATATTTTTTATCGGAACGCCGTAATACCCCATCCCTCTACAGGGTGGGGATTGCAGGGCACGATTGACGATTGCATCTGTGATTGATTTTTACCGTAGGTAAGACAAAGAACTTATGGTTTGAGGAATGAGCTATTTCTTAATTGGCAACGCGAGAGTTTTAATATAATCTCTAAGAATTTCCGCCATAGATAGCTGTTTCTGTTCTGAATATTCCTTGATAATCTGATATTCTTCTTCAGTCACATTAAACTGCATTTTTCTTTGTCTTGCCACTTGTTATACTCCAATCCATACTCTATAATTAGATTATATTAAAAATAAGGAGGTGATAAGTAGTGCTGGTTTTAGAGTACAAAGCAGTAGTAAGCAAACAACAGACGACTGCTATTGAGGAGGCTATTCGGACAACTCAATTCATCAGGAATAAAGCTATCCGTTTCTGGATAGATGCACCAAGAGAATTGAAAGTAAATAAAATAGCTTTAAATAATTACTCTACGGCACTGCGTAAAGAGTTTGTATTTGTTGAACAACTAAACTCAATGGCTTGCCAGTCTGCAACTGAAAGGGCATGGACAGCAATCTCCCGCTTTTACGACAATTGCAAAAAAAGTAAGGTGGGTAAAAAGGGGTATCCCAGATTTCAGCATGATAACCGTTCAGTTGAGTACAAGACCTGCGGTTGGTCTTTACATCAGACAAAAAGACGAATCACCTTTACTGATAAAAAAGGTATTGGTGAACTCAAGTTGTTGGGTAAATGGGATATTCACGCATATCCAGTTAAATCTATCAAACGAGTAAGAATTGTTAAACGATCTGATGGCTTTTACGTCCAATTCTGTTTAGATATAGAAGTCAGTTTAGAACCAAGATTAGGCGAGGGTGAAATTGGACTTGATGTTGGACTTGAATTTTTCTACTCTGATTCAAATGGACATCATGAAGAAAACCCAAGGTTTCTGAGAAAAACTGAAAAGTCAATTAAACACGCTCAACGTCAAATCTATAAAAAGGAGAAAGGGAAAAATCAACGACGGATAGCAAGACAGAGATATCAAAGGAAGCATTTAAGAGTAAGTAGGCAACGTAATGAGCATTCCAAAAGACTGGGACGCGACGTATGCAAGCTTAACAGCTTAGTAGCCTATGAAGACTTAAACGTTAAAAACATGGTTTTAAATCACTGTCTAGCCAAAAGCATTAATGATGCCTCTTGGGGGATTTTCCGTCGTTGGTTAGAATATTTTGCAGTTAAATTTAACAGTACTGTTGTTGCCGTTAATCCTAAAATGACATCACAAAAGTGTAGTGATTGCGGAATAATTGTTAAAAAATCTCTTTCTACTCGCACACATAAATGTAGTTGCGGATGTGAGTTACAAAGGGACGTTAACGCTGCAAAAAATATTCTGAATCTTGCAAAAGCTAGGGTAGGGCATACCCAAAGTAACGCTACAGGAGTTGGAACCTCTACGCTAGTTGGTGCAAACCTGCTAGAGCAAGTTCTGACGGTGAATGTAGAATCCCCACCTTCAATGTACTCATAAGGTGGGGAGTGTCAATTGGTAATATTTTAAATTGAGTGATTTATAAATATAAATTATCTATGTTTTTGGCCAACTTTTAATATTTTAAGTAAACTACAGAGGCAAATGTGAAACCCTACTTTCCTTCCGATAGTTGGGCTGATGGTCAAGATAATTCGTAGTTCGTAATTAAAAAATTAAATTACGAATTACGAATTACGAATTACGAATTACAACTTAGGCTTCGGCTGGTTGATATTCTTGCTGTCTTTCCACAAACGACTGCACACGGGTGCGGTAGTTTCTCACAGTCTCATCTACCCATTCGCGATCGTTGCTATTTGCGTACAAATGCACCAGTGGTTCGCTAGCATCTGGTAAAACTAACAGCCAACTGTCATCGTAGGGCTGACAAATTTTCACTCCATCGATGAGTTCTAGGTTTTGGGCTGGATGAGTTTCCACCAAGTAACGCATCAAAGCACCTTTAGCAGTCCACGGGCAGCGGATTGTATAAGTTTTGTGAATTACACGGGGCAATTCTGACCGCGCAGCAGCAAGCGATCGCTCCTGTATAGTCAACATCTCAATTATCTTCGCAATGCAGAACATAGAATCAAATCCCGGATGCAGTTGCGGGAAAATAAAACCAGTATCTCCACTACCTCCCAATACCACATTTTGGTTTTTCTGGCAAGCCTCCATTAAAGCTGTAGGGTTGGCTTTAGTGCGAATTACTCTGCCATCGTGGCGACGGGCGACTTGTTCAATAGCACTGGAAGCATGAACTGGTACAACTACTGTTCCTCTGGGGTTAGCCGTCAGAATCATGTCTACCATCAGTGCAGTTAAAGTTTCGCCACGAATTGGGTAGCCGGATTCATCAACTAAAATTAGTTGTTCTCCATTAGCCGTGACTTGTACACCAAAGTTAGCTTTCAATGCCTCGACTACATGACCTAACTGAGTCAGCAATCCTTCTCGGTCAGTTACTGACATCGCCGTTTTATTGACACTGGCATTCAGCACCACTGCATCAGCGCCAAATTTATCCAACATTTGGGGTAAAACTGCTCCCGATACTGCATAAACATAGTCAATCACCACTTTTGCGCGGCTGTTGCGGAGTGTATGAACATGCAATAGTTTCTCAAAAGCAGTGCAGTAGCGATCCATGACTTGGCTAGGATAAGATACATCGCCAATTTCATGAATTAGCGCCCGCCGCATATCTTCCTTAAAGTAAGCCCCTTCAATTTTCTTTTCCAGGGCTTTGCTGATATTAATGCCCTTTACATCCATGAATTCAATCAAAATGTAGTCAGGGCGATCGGGGTGTACCCGGACGTGGATACCACCAACTACCGACATAGTGGGTATAACCGTGCGGGCAATGGGGATAGCTGTAGCATCAAGGTTTTGAATATCAATACCTACTGACATCAAACCAGCAATGAGCGATCGCGTCACCATCCGAGAGATATTACGCTGGTCACGAGAAACCGTTACCTTAGAACCTGGTTTCAAGGTAGAACCGTAAGCAGATCCCAATTTCACAGCGAATTCTGGGGTGATGTCGATATTAGCTAATCCTTGCACACCACGTTGACCGAATAAATTCCGTTGGGCGGTGTTTCCCCAAATCAAGTTAATGTTTAAAACTGCCCCTGACTCAATCTTTTTACTAGGCCAAACGCGCACGCCGGGGCTAATTTGGGCTTCTTCTCCTACCGTGGAAAGCGAACCCACAACAGCAGCTTCTAATACTTGAGCGCGGCGGTCTACACGAGCGCCACGAGAAATTACACAGGCAGAAAGATGTGCTTCATCGCCAATAAATGCCCCATTCCACACTATGGGACGTTTGAGATTCGCATCAGCGCCAATAGTGACATTATCTCCAATTACGGTTCCTGCTTCAATGTGGACTCTTGCACCGATGCGGCAATTATCACCAATTACTGCTGGGGTTTCAATCACAGCCGTCTGGTCGATGTAAGTATTTTGACCTACCCATAACTTATTAGAAACTTCTTTATAGGCATAATCTAATTGCACTTTCCCATCTAAAGCGTCATATTGAGCTTCTCGATAGGCATCTAAGTGACCAACATCGCACCAGTAACCTTGAGCGATGTAACCATACAGGGCTACATCTTTTGCTAACAGTAAGGGGAATAAGTCTTTAGAAAAGTCGGATTCAATGTTTGCTGGCAGATATTCTAAAACTTCTGGTTCGAGAATGTAAGTACCAGTGTTGACGGTATCGGAAAAAATTTCACTACTAGAGGGTTTTTCTAAAAATCGGCGAATTCGTCTTTCTTCATCGGTAATCACGACCCCAAATTCAATCGGATTAGGAACCCTGGTCAAAATCAAAGTAGCTTTCGACTTATTTTGTTTGTGAAATGCGATCGCAGCCGTGAGGTCAAAATCTGTTATGCTATCGCCGCTAATCACTAAAAAGGTTTCATCAAGAAGTTCAGCAATGTTTTTTACACAGCCTGCCGTACCTAGAGGCTGATCTTCTTCGACAGCATAAGTCATCTGAACGCCAAAATCACCGCCATCTAGAAAATAGTCGCGCAAGACATCAGGTAAATAATGCAATGTCGCAATAACTTCTGTAATTTGATGTCGTTTGAGGAGATTGATAATATGTTCGGCTATTGGTCGATTAAGGATCGGCACCATCGGTTTAGGCAGATCGCAAGTTAACGGGCGAAGCCGCGTTCCCGAACCCCCCGCCATCAGTACTGCACGCATAAATCCTCCTTAACTAATTACAGCCTTCGCTGGTTGAAAACGTGTCAGATATATTTTCTTCTGCTTTCTCTAGTCTCCTATGGATATTGATATTTGAGGAACTTCCACAAGATGCATCTAGATTGGGGATTGGGCAAACAGGGCATTCTATTGCTTATTTCTCCCCCTGCTCCCAATCCCCAGCCCCCAACTTATTCACAATGATAAAGTTGATATTCGTAGCCATTTATGCTAGGCATTGATTGAGTATCAGGCTTAACGCATATTTTGACGGCTTCTGGTACGGGTGCGTGAAAGTTTACCAGCCACAAGTCAAAAGGTCGTGGTAATTTATTTAAAGTATTTTCCAGAGCAATGGTGGAAGTATTCGGGTCTTTGTCTTGATGAGCAAGGAGAAACAGAGGTTTTTGGAGTGAATTGGCAAGTTTAATCTGCCTAGCTACTCCCATCATTTCCCCAGTGTGTACATAAGTTTTGTGAGCGGTGGCAATCAGTACTGGTGTTGGGGATGTTTGTTGAATTAGTTGCACAAACAGGTCAGGGCGATAATACTTTTGATAGCCGAGATTGCAGATTACTGTAACTGCACTGAAAAATCCCATTAGCCAAATTAACATCGCGGCTTTTTTACCGTTTATTCCCCATTTACCTAAGCTTTTTATTTCCTTGGGGGGATGCCAACCAACTGCGAGGCTTGCCCCTAGTAAAACAACGATCGCAGGAAAGTAAACAAAGTTATATCTAGCACCTCTGGTCAGGTCAATACCCAAAAAGTAGGTAAAGATAAAGAATAAAGCGATCGCGCTGCTCACTACGTAAGCAAACACCTGAATCATAATCCGGTTTTCTGGGTGCTGTAGTTGAATCTTGATCCCACGCAGCAAAATTGGTACTGCCCAAATAAAGAAAGTCAGCATCACTATTCCAGAAGGAATCACAACCAAAGCTTGAGAAGATTCAACTGGTAACAGTGAAATCATTGCAATCAATGTTCCTAAAGCTTGAAAAATTGGGCTTAACCAATCTAATCCAACGCGCGAACCTCGAATCCAGTCGGTCAAGTTATCACGATTTTTATTCTCTAATAAGATTGGTATCCAAATTAAACCCGCTACCAAAGTACCTATAGCAACGGCATAGATGCGCCGCCAGCCAGAAGAGAAGAAAAGAGAAAATTTGCTGCTAGTTTGCAATTGCAGCCAAGCAAGGAAAATCAAAATTACGGCTTCTGTGCAGACGGTGAGGCTGAAGAAATAATGAGTAGCAAAACCTAAAGCATTAATTCCTACCCATAAAAGTGCTACCCAGATAGGTAAAGGTATGCGGTTTTGAATATGACGTGTGGCAATTACTAAGCAGGTGAGGGAACCAATTACCCATAAGACTGCCAAACTGTAATGACGCGCTTCTTGTGCTAAAAATATGCCGTAGGGTGATACTGCCATCATGGCAGCAGTCAAGTGTCCCACTAATGGCGAACGAAATGCTATTTTACTTAATATGTAAACACAGGGTATGGAGGCAGCACCGAATATAGCTGGTAGCGATCGCGCCCCAAACAGCGATACTAATCCTCCGTCGCTCTTGAATAATTTCATCCACAGGTAAGCCAGCACAAAATATAGTGGTGGATGATTATCTTGTGTAACTAAGTTATGAACCACATCACCAATACTAGCGGCTGGGTTTGGTTGCAGTGGTTGCAATAGGATATCAGGCGCGATCGCTTGATCTAGGGGTACTGATAAAAAATTATTCCCCAAGCTAAACACCAAGGTGGAAAATTCATCAGTCCAAGGAGGCTTTGCAGTCAAGTTGGTTAGGCGTAAGCTGATGCCGATGATTAACCAGGTTAAGTTCAGCAAGGTGTGAAGCCAGAAAGGAGGAAGCCGAACCTGCCAATTATGCCAATGCTTGCGTTGTGAGTTAGAACTTGCATCGACTATCGGCAGGAAACGGGCAGCATAGACTGGTAGCAACGAGATAATTTTTCTATAAAAATCAAATGCACCTTGGAAAAAAGCTCTCATTGCCGGGCCTCACACAAATTGACTTGTAGATTTGACGTTTTAGATTTTAGTTCGTTCTAAAGTCTAAGAACAAAAATCAAAATCTCAAATCCCTGGTTGTGATTATTTCACATCAGTGACGCGCCAGCTAAGTTTCAAATTAATCCAGAAATTCCAGACTGTAGCAACTGCGATCGCAATAATCTTACCTACAAACTGATTTATACCCAAGACATTATAGAGAAAGTTAATTATTAGAACTTGTAATATAACTCCTGCCAAACAGATCACACTGAACTTCAAGAATCGCTTGAAACGTTGATGCCGATCGCGTTGCCTTTGAGAAATATCACTAAAAGTCCATAAATCATTCCATAGGAAATTATTTATAATTGCCACTCCGGCCGAAAGAATCGTACTGCGAGTTAAACCTAAATGAATCACAGTACGCAGCAAATAAAACACCGTTAAATCCACAAACACACCACTCAAGCCAACCAACCCAAAGCGGAGGAATCGACCAACTGGAAAATTGACTTTTTTACTCAATCGTCCTACTCTTCCTGTGGAGAGCCGCAACCGTACTAAGTGGTGGATGTAATCTATATATTGCTTCCATGTCACCTTACTCTCACCCTCTTTGCGTTCGCAGAACACATACCCAACTTCAGCAACTTGGCCTACCTTTCCCCGCCCGATTACTTCTAGGAGAATTTTGTACCCAACTGGATTGAGTGTTGCATTTGCGATCGCACTCCGGCGCACCATAAAATAACCACTCATGGGGTCAGAAACTCTGCCTAGTACCCCCGGTAAGATCACTAAGCCCAACAATTGAGCGCCACGAGACAAGATCCGCCTAACAACACTCCAGCTACTCACCCCGCCTCCGTCCACATGGCGACTGGCTACTGCCAAATCTGCTCCTTGATCGACACTACGCAACAGTTGCGTCAGTACCTCTGGTGGATGCTGCAAATCTCCATCAATCACGCCCAACACACTCCCGTTAGCTGCTTGCCACCCACGAATCACCGCACTTGATAGCCCCCGCTCCTGCTGGCGTCGCATCACCCGCAACTGCGGGTATTCTGTCGTCAAGGATTGGGCGATCTCCCAAGTTCGGTCTGGGCTATCATCGTCTACCACAATCAATTCATAGTTTTCTGGAATAGATTCATCCAGTAACTGACTCAATATGTTGACCACATTCTTGATGTTGTCACGTTCTTTATAAGTAGGAATTACTAGGGAAAGATGGATAGATTCACCACTTGTACCCACACCGTTAGGGGGCAACTCGGAAATCTTTAGTGGGCCAGTTGGTACTGTTAACAGCAAGTTGGATGAGTTTGTCTTCATAATTTCACATTACAGAAGGAGGATGTGTAAAAACCGAGAGAAAAAAAGCCGAACATCTGCTGGCTTGATTGACTCAACCGGGTTAGTCAAAATTTGATGAATACTTTTATTACAGTTAGCTATTTTGAAAAGTTTAATAATTTCCGCGCCTTCATTCAAAATATTTTCCTAAACTTCATCTAAACTTTACATTTAACCACGTAATTTTATGGTATCTTTATCAAGAATTGCATATTTTTTATACAACAATAAATACTGTACCATTAAGTTATCTAACTCAGCAAATATACAGTTTATCTAGACTATGTGAAGAGTTTTTAGTATTAGTAGGTGGAATGTACTAATCCGAAATCATTCGTGAGAAATAGTAGCTATAGGGTGGGTTACGGAGACTGTAAGCCACCATTTAAAATTTTCGGTGGGTTAGGCTAACCACACAAGCTCCTAATTGTTTGCACTTACTTACTAAGTACTGGTTCACAAAATCTTAAAATTGGTGGTAAACAAGAAAGTGGTAAATCCGAATCAAGAGCTAATTGCATTCTGAATCCTCAACTCTGACTTCCGAATTATTCTTAATTCGAGATAAATATCAAGGCAATTTAGTAAATAAACTCGCGCTTTTGGGCGCTGCCATGTTTCCGACGACAGATGTGGTTTCAATAAATCAAAACTGGTGTGATAATTATATCTCAACCGTAAGAACAGCAAAGCAATTCAAAATGTTTACGTAGTGTCTCGTAGAGAAAAAAAACAATCCTAGCCAGTCTTTTGGCGATTGAGAATATGCAAATTAAATGCATCTTACCTGATTAAAGTCAAGTTTTTTCGACTTTTTCAAGATTTAACGATATATATACGACTTACGCACTGTACAAATTTATTATCTTGTGAATTAACGAAAATACGTCGTTTCCGACTTTGAGCAATTATGCTTTGATAAATAGCGTAGGCGCAGCCCATCGTAGGCATCGCCTAAAAAGGGTCGAAAAATCAAGGTTTAATGCCTGAAATCCACATATTACATTTGGTATTTCCTGTCAATGCGTAAGTTCTAATATAAAAATTAATAAACTAGGAAACCGGTCTAAAGGGCGCTTACCTTTAGCGGCTGGCATTGCAGCTGGTGTAAGTGTAGTGGTAGCTGCCCCCAGCAAGAACTGCCTCTTTTCAATGCCCCCTATCTTATTTACCTTATTTATTCGTAATATTGGATACTATATTCTCAGTTTTATTGTTGTTGGGGTGTTAATGTCTGTTTTACATAAATATACTGTTCTTGCTTCTGTTAGCCTAAGCATTGCTTTATTCATTAGTAGTTGCAGCGAAAATAGAACTTCCCAATGCCAGCGACTGATTCGAGTTGTGAATGCCGGAACTTCTCTGATTGATAAAAATAAAGGAACGCAAGTGATCACCAGCATACAGCTATCCAAAGATTTAGAATTTGTGACTAAATCGCTTAAGGAACTGAATTTAAAAGATCCCAAACTGAAAGAATTTCAAAGCGGTTTTGTGAATATATTTCAAAATCTTAGTCAAGCGGTAGCCGTTGCAGCTAGGGCGCTTGGTGCGACCAAAACAGCAGGTGCTTCAGCATCTGGTAGAGAAAAAATCCAAAAAGCGAGAGCCGAAATTGACTCAGCACTGACAACAGCTACAACACTTGGCAAGCAGTCGGATACATTAGTCAATCAGATGAATAAATACTGTAGCCAGTCTGAATAATCTATCTGGGGGATTGGGCAGATGATATCGTAGTAAACGGCTCGGTATCTCATTTAAGGACTAAAGTCCTCACGCAACGGGTGACGCAGGTAGACAAGATAAAACCAAACTATGTAACGAAAAGTAAAATCTCTGTATTTGGCTCGTAGTTGCGCTTTAGCGCTAAAGCGCAACTACGAGCCAGTGAT
>NZ_JBALFF010000081.1:0-82514 GCF_036916975.1 Nostoc sp. | reverse complement strand
CTCCTAACTCCTAACTCCTAACTCCTAACTCCTAACTCCTAACTCCTAACTCCTAACTCCTAACTCCTAACTCCTAACTCCTAACTCCTAACTCCAAACTCCAAACTCCTAACTCCAAACTCCTAACTCCTAACTCCAAACTCCTAACTTCTAACTCCTAACTCCAAACTCCTAACTCTTGTCTTAAACTTTGCAGTTGTTTTTCCAGTTCTTCAATGCGCCAGAGCAAAGAACGAATCACGGTTGCTTCCACATCGGGTAGCTTTCCATGTTCTAAAGGAGAAAGGCTAGCGTTTTGATTTTGGGAAATAATTCGGCCGGGAACTCCTACGACTGTGCGATCGCTAGGGACATTTTGCAAGACAATGGAACCTGCACCAATACGGACGCGATCGCCAATTTGCAGATTACCTAAAACTTTCGCACCCGCCCCAATCACTGCATTTTTACCCACTGTGGGATGACGCTTACCAGTCTCTTTACCAGTTCCGCCAAGGGTGACATCTTGGTAAATTAGTGTATAGTCGCCCACAATCGCAGTTTCGCCAATCACAACCCCCATTCCGTGGTCGATAAACACGCCCTGGCCAATCTCTGCACCTGGGTGAATTTCAATTCCCGTCAAAAATCGCCCCAAATGAGAAATTAAACGGGGGATAAAACCGACTCCTCGACAATGTAACCAGTGAGCAAGACGATGCAAACATAGCGCGTGCAATCCAGGGTAGCAAAACACCACTTCTAGCCAATTACGTGCTGCTGGGTCGCGCTCAAAAATAATGCGATAATCACTCAATAGTGGCTCAAAAAAAGCGCCAGAGTGGAGATTTTTCAGCCTGGATGTATGTTGTGCAGAATCCTGCGTTTTGGTAGTCTGGTTATCGCTAGTATTGTCTAAAGACTGTCGCATCGGTAATGTCTATCTGGTAAACGAGTCATCTGCTATTTTTATGCTTATATCAGCCGACTCCCAACTCGATACAAAACCCAATGCTGATTGGATTTATTGGATTGATTAAGGTTGTACTCAAACGCCCAAACCCCCACTCAAGATAAACTTAAAATTTATCTTGGGGTAGGGGCGCTAGTATTTAACGATGGGGGTACTAGTATTTTTGGGGCAGGGGTTAAGAATTTCTGTACTCGCTACAAGAAACTTTACCTGTAAGTCTTTGCAAACATTTCATCAATATATTTTGCAATATATTAAGCTGTACTCTGATATACTCAAATATGAGTTTGATGAGGCTAGAAATCGATTTTCTGTATATGCTACTACTATTATTATCCTATTATTTGATTAGGCAAAACACAGGTTTCTTTATTTTATTTTAGGATTTGCTGTCTGTATGTATATATACGTTTCAAAATATAGTTATCGCTCATAGTGAATATCTTATTATATAGATGTGTTTCTTTCCTCAAAAGCCTCAAAAGCTTATCCGAACGGTATTGGCAGAAAAAGAGCCAGAATTTCAAAGTCCCTCTCCCATATATGGGAGAGGGATTTAGGGTGAGGGCAAAAACTACGGTTCTCAACTTATATCCGGTTTAAATTCTTATTTTTTTCAAAAAGATTCCTAAAAACTGTCGTAAAAATAGAATGAAATAGCCCTGGGGGGTAAAAACTAACTTTGACTACTTTCGTGATTTTTTCAATTGTTCTAAATAAACAGCAACCTCCATCATAATGCTGTTACATCTTTGTTAAGAATAGTTACAAGCTCTTAACACAAGGAAATATTTCTTATGCCAGTCTCACTTGAAAATAATGCACCACATCAGGTTGTAATCGTTGGCGGTGGCTTTGGTGGACTGTATGCAGCAAAGGGTCTGAATGCAGCGAATGTAAATGTTACTCTCATTGATAAACGTAACTTTCATCTATTTCAGCCGCTTTTATATCAAGTTGCCACAGGTACGCTATCACCTTCCGATATTTCCGCACCATTGCGATCTGTATTTAGCAAAAGCAAGAATACAAAGGTGTTGTTGGGAGAAGTAAATAATATCGATCCAAAAGCGCAACAAGTTATTTTGGGTGATGAAGTAGTACCTTATGATACCTTAATTGTTGCCACAGGTGCGAACCATTCCTATTTCGGTAAAGATAACTGGGAAAAAGTTGCTCCTGGCTTAAAAACTGTGGAAGATGCGATAGAAATGCGTCGCCGGATATTTGGCGCATTTGAAGCAGCAGAAAAAGAAACCGATCCAGAAAAACGCCGGGCTTTTTTGAATTTTGTGATTGTGGGGGGTGGCCCGACTGGTGTAGAATTAGCAGGTGCGATCGCTGAGTTGGCATACAAAACTCTCAAAGAAGATTTCCGCAGCATCAACACCTCAGAAACAAAAATTTTACTATTACAAGGTGGCCCTCGCATCCTCCCACACATTGCACCAGAGTTATCGGCATCAGCAGCAATAGCTTTGCAAAAGTTGGGTGTAGAACTCCACACTCACACCAGGGTGACAAATATTGAAGGTGATATCGTTACTTTCAAGCAAGGCAATGAATTTACAGAAATTGCCTCAAAAACTATATTGTGGGCAGCAGGTGTCCAAGGTTCTCCAATGGGGAAAGTATTATCAGAAAGTACAGGTGTAGAGTGCGATTACTCTGGGCGTGTAATTGTAGAACCTGACTTGTCTATCGAGGGTTATGACAACATTTTCGTAATTGGAGATTTAGCTAACTTCTCCCACCAAGATAGTAAAGTCTTACCTGGTGTTGCACCCGTAGCTAAACAACAAGGAGAGTATGTAGGTAAACTAATTCAACAACGGCTTAAAGGTAAGACTTTGCCACAATTTCATTACAACGATGTGGGTAGTTTGGCGATGATTGGGCAAAATTTAGCTGTTGTAGATTTAGGCTTCCTCAAACTCACAGGTTTCCTTGCTTGGGCATTTTGGCTATTAGTTCACATCTACTTCTTAATCGAGTTTGACACTAAATTACTAGTAGTATTTCAGTGGGCGTGGAATTATATCACTCGTAATCGTCGCTCTAGATTGATTACAGGCCGAGAAGCTATTGTAGAACCAAAAACTGTTAACAATAGCGTGCAACAGCCTTCTGTGACACCTCTGTAACTTCAGGTATCATATAGTCAATCATGCTACAAGGGGCTATTGGAGTGATGAGTGCCGTGTGGTGGCAAATCTTGCGCGAAGATTAGCTGTTCCTGCAAAAGAATATGGGAATAATATCATGTTCGGTCAATCATTTACGGTATGTCATTGCGAATGTAACTAAGGAACGTGGATTAAATAATTCGTAATTCGTAATTCGTAATTCGTCAATTTTGTTTTGTAATGAAGAGTGCTGTTGTGGGGACGGTTTCCGACTCGCATTACAACGTGGGATTTAACCCCAATCGCATTACTTGTCGGTTTTAGAACTGGGGGACTTAAACCCACGGAACTAGTTAAATAAAATGCAAAACTTCATCAATTATCTAGCTTCCCTCTCCTGATCAATTATCTAACTTCCCTCTCCTGATCAATTATCTAACTTCCCTCTCCTTTATAAGGAGAGGGATTGAGGGTGAGGTAATTTAGCGATATAAATTGTATATTATTTAATTCTTGTTCCTAAGCCAAATGAAGCAATAGCAAGGTTTTGATATTGCCACGCTCCGCTCGCAATAATATAAAATCCGTTTGTATAAGAATTATTGCTCTTTCCTCTCCCTCTGCGCCCTCTACGTCTGGAGCGGTTTTTTAATCATTCAGATGCTACCGGATTTGATATGACTTGCATTTAAACGGACATAATACCGCTCTAAGCAATTTTGGCAATTTGGCATCTCATGACTTCGAGTTGCAGTTTCAATAGAGATATCAACACAATGGGACAGTGAAGAAGTTGTACGAGGGATAGGGCAAAACTTCCCGCTTCTGGTGTCCCAGCTATGCCAGTTGTCAAATGAGTGCTGTAGAATAGCTCTACATAATTGATACAGCACTCAACAGAGTTCAGTTCCCGCTCTGCAACTGGCTAGAAATTAACAAAACCAAATATAGCCCAGATGGCAAAACGCTTGTCAGTGGTAGTCTAGCTAATTAGTTACAGTTAGCACATCTTTGCAACGGAAAACTCTCTTTCCTCCAGCAAGAACTACGGTCTTAATGATAAGTCTTTAACGAGACACGATATGATATACCCAACTTCAGTCAGAAGTAGATTACCACATTCTTGTATTAGTGGGATAGGTTGATCAATCATCTCCAAAAAGAATGAGATTTACATAATTTGGCAGGTGACAGAGTAGAAATAGAAATTCTAAAATTAAATCAGGGACTTGCAGAATTAAAAATAATCGCCTCCTCCAGGTAGCGGGAAACTCTTCAGTTATAAGTATCGTCCTTAACCAGGCTGCTCCTCACATAATTACCATATCAGCCCTCAGTCAGGAAGGTTTTGAACATGAAAGGCCAACAAGGATCTAATCGTATTTCTTCAGGCGCAATTGCAGCCGTGTCAGCAGTGGTTGTAGCCGTGGGTGGCGGTGTGGCTTGGTTTACTACACACTCCAGCAATACTCCCACACCAGCAAACCCCTCTGGGCGCATCGCTCAACCACCACAGCCATCAACTAAGGAGCCATCAACTAAGCAGCCAGCTAATGAGCAAAGCCCTAACGTTTATTGGCTCAGACCAACGGACAAAAATGTTTCTTTAGTCCCCCAGCCTGTTAGAGTCGCTTCTATACGCCCCAACCAGCCATTAGAAGCAGCTTTCCAAAGTTTGTTAGCAGGCCCTACAGAAGGGACGACAGATTCTACAACTATCCCCAAAGGAACCAAACTTTTGGGACTGAAGACAGAAAATGATGAGGTTCACGTTAATTTATCTGAAGATTTTACCAGTGGTGGTGGAAGCACATCAATGATGGGTCGAGTCGGACAAGTTGTTTACACTGCGACAACTTTAAATCCCAAAGCCAAAGTGTACATTGACGTGAACGGCAAACCGTTGGATGTTTTAGGCGGTGAAGGTTTAGAGTTACAACAGCCACTAACTCGTGAAAGCTTTCAGAAAAATTATCAGCTTTAAAAAAGTTAGGAGTTACAAGTTAGGAGAGAGGAGTTTTAACTCATAACTCATAACTCATAACTCATAACTCATAACTTTCTTATAATTACCGTTTGCTATTTAACACACGAAAGTTACGGGCTTGCTGTTCTAACCTTGTGGCAAGGCGATCGCAAACCCGATTACACAAATCAAAAATCATTTCATCTTCCACCCGGTAATAGGCACAAGTTCCTTCACTGCGGCGGCTAAGGATACCTGCTTGCCACATTACCTTCAGGTGTTTTGACACATTTGCCTGAGAAGTCTGTGTTGCCTCTACCAACTCTTGCACGCATTTTTCTTCATCCCGTAATAAGTGGAGCAGGCGCAGGCGCATTGGCTCACTTAACAGACTGAAGTATTCAGCTATTTGTTGCACCACTTCTGGCGGTAAAGGCAACGTTTGTTTCATCAGGATTAACCCGCAAGGACTGAAGTTTTAACGATGACTCATTTGGGATGACTCATTTCATATATAGATTAATACTTAATCAGGGTTAATTCGCATCAAAGGTTGACCATATTCTACAGCGTCGCCATTTTGCAGAAGAATTTCCATCACCTGTCCAGAGACTTCGGCTTCGATTTCATTCATCAGCTTCATGGCCTCAATGATACAGACAGTTTGACCCTTGCGGATGCGATCGCCCACTTCCACAAATGCCACTTCCCCAGGTGCCGGAGCGCGATAAAACGTTCCCACCATTGGGGAAGGCACTTCTACTAATCTTTGGTCAATAATTGAGGGGGGATTTACTGACAACTGCAATTGTGTGCTAGTACCAGTATTCTCAAACACACGAGATGTGGACACCTCCGTTACCTGACTCGTGTTCACCTGGTTTCCCCCAGATGAACCCGATGTCGAGCCAGAACCCACCACACCGCCGAAGGTCGCTTGACCTACCGATAACATCTGATTGCTGACGCTGACAGCTTTACGGACTGTTAGTTCAAAATCATCGCTTTTGAGCGTCACTTCTACAATATCTGTTTGGGCGATAGTTGCTAGTAGTTGGCGGATTTCATTAAAGTCCAATGGCACAGTTTTTATTACCTCGACCTATCCGTAAATGAGCATCTTAAGTGTCGCAGGGATTTAATCCCTATGTAGGGATTTAAATCGGGACTTGCATCTTTGTAGAGATGAAAGTTATTCCCTGCTGATATATTTATCTTCCTGAGTATCAACTTTGATGCGTTCTCCTTGAGAAATAAACAAAGGAACCATCACAACTGCGCCAGTTTCCAGAGTTGCTGGTTTTGAGCCACCTGTGGCAGTGTCACCTTTTAAACCTGGATCTGTTTGTACAATTTCCAAAACCACAGATTTAGGCAATTCTACTCCTAGCACCTGGTCGCCCCACTTAATCACTTCGGCTTCCATACCTTCCTTGAGGTATTTGACGCGATCGCCAATTTGGGCGCGGGTTAATCTGCCTTCTTCGTAGGTTTCCATATCCATAAAGACGAACTCATCGCCCTCTTTATAGGTATGCTGCATCGTACTTTTTTCTAGAGTGGCTTGCGGCAACGTTTCCCCGGCTCGGAACGTTTTTTCCATCACACTGCCACTCTGGACATTTTTTAACTTAGTTCGGACAAAGGCGGAACCTTTACCTGGCTTGACGTGCAGGAATTCTAGCACCCGCCATACAGACCCATCTAATACAATTGAAACACCGGGTCGAAAGTCGTTACTGGAGATCATGAAACTTTCAAATTTTGGAAGACAATCGGCATTTATTGTACCCTTCTAGGGTCGTCATTGGGCATTTGTCATTAGTCATTAGTCATTTGTCATTAGTCATTTGTCATTTATCCTCCGCCCTTAACGTGGGAAGATTATTGATGGGTTACGTCCAGTCAATAATCTAATGCTGCATTTGAGTTATCCCATGCTTAACTTATTAAAATCGTGGCTGAAGAACAGCCTAATGGCAATACTGCTGGTAACAATATTTTTAGGCATAACTACAGCTGGGTGGACTCCCTCTAGTAGCGCCGCACTGCCCGCAGGCAATGCAATTACCGACGGCAAAGCTTTGTTGCGGTATGCACTCCCGATAGATAACAAACCTGTACGGCAATTACAAGCCAGTTTAGAGGACATCTCTGCCCAACTGCGGGCTAATCGACGCTGGGGTGCTATTTCCAAAGACATCAGCCAAGCATCCCGCATTCTCGATAAACCCTCCCAAATCTTAACAAGCGTTCCCGCAGAACGCCAACCCCAAGCCGAGGCTTGGATTACCGAGTTGAAATCTGGGGTAGGTAAATTAGAAGAATTGGCGAAGAGTAAAGATAAAGAACAAATTCTTCAAGAGAGAGGCAAACTTCTGAATCTCGTTACTGGGCTAGAAGAGTCAATGGTGAAACAATTCCCCTTTGAAGTGCCTACTGAGTACAGTAACCTGCCACAACTTAAAGGTCGCGCCACTGTAGAAATAAAAACCAACAAAGGCGATTTGACCCTTGTAGTAGATGGTTATAGCGCCCCTATCACTGCTGGGAATTTTGTAGATTTGGTGCAGAGGGGTTTTTATAATGGCTTAGAATTTACCCGTTCTGAAGAATCTTACTTTTTGCAAACTGGAGATCCTGCTGGCAAAGATGTAGGTTTTATTGACCCAACAACGGGCAAATATCGCGCTATTCCGTTAGAAGTCTTAGTTCAAGGCGATAAAGCACCTACCTATGGCATTACACTAGAAGAAGCTGGTCGTTACGTTGATATGCCAGTTCTACCTTTCTCTGCTTTTGGTGCAGTGGTGATGGCTCGTCCTGAAAGTGAAGTAAATGGTGGTTCATCACAATTCTTCTTCTTCCTCTTTGAACCAGAACTCACCCCCGCCGGACGCAACCTATTGGATGGTCGTTATGCCGTTTTTGGCTATCTCACCGAAGGAAAAGAGGTTTTGGATCAACTGAAAGCGGGTGACAAAATTGAATCGGCAACAGTCGTTCAGGGAATAGAAAATCTGGTTGAGCCGCAAGCAGCATAATATATTTTAGATTTTGGATTGAATCCAAAATCTAAAATATATTGATGTTTTTTTTAAATCGAACGTAATAATTAATTTTTTATGCTTCTAAAAATTTAAATTTTGCGTAAAACAAACCTTTCTAGATTGCGATCTGATGCTTTTCGGTTAAACACATTGCAATACTTTTCTCGTAATAAGCTGCTTCATTGATAAAAATAGGATAAGTAGTTGAGTTTGCTTCGTAAAGGATTGTTTGACCATCAAATGTTAAGAACATAGGATCACCTGGATTTAAAGCCTCATAATCTTTAAACTGAAGCTGAGGATGAATCATGGCTTTAATTTCTCCGTGTTCGTTTCTCGGATAATCAATTGCTTCTATATATCTGTAGAAGATAAGAGTATTTGGGAACGGTGGTACTTTTTGCTGGTTGTACAGTTCTAAATAATCTAAAATTGTGTAAATTATGGCTTCAGTTTTCAGAAAAATATCTGCATTCAAAACACCTTGAGGAACAGAGCCAACCTCAATAGCAACGCTAAATTTGCCAAGCGATCGCAGCGAATTCTCACCTCGACCAGAGTTTCCAGAACTATAAACCTTGACTGAAGGATTAAGATAACTGAGATAGGCGGCTAATTGCAGATTGAAGGGTTGCTCATTATCGATAATAATGGTTACACCCATGTTGGCAGTTGTACTATGTAAATCCAAGATAAAATCAACAGGAGTTTTACCATTTTGACCAAACAGATGGTCAATCTCTTGAGCTAGTAAATCCTCATAAGCAGAAAGTGTTGAATCCTCTAAATTTTGACGCAGAAAGCACCGATTTAAATCTTTGTCAATGTATCGTCTTGCTGCTGCAAATGCTTTAGGATTAGCCAACAAGGTCAGTGTTTCAAAATTGGATTTACGAATTAGCTCAGGAAATTGCTCAAAAAGTTTGATCAAGTATGCTCCAGTAAACTCGTTCCCATGAGTTCCACCTCCAATCAATACTCGATTGATTTGGCTGTTAAGTTTCATTTCTGCTTCCCTAATTGCAAGTGGCTGTATTGCTCTGAAGATATCTTGGAAAACCATGATATAATCACCTTGTTTATGCAACATTCCATGACTCAAAGGTCATAATGCTGAAAAAACAAGAATCTTTAGGCTCTCACAAATGGTCAAATTGGGATGAACTAGAACTGCGTCACCTAAAGTATGCGATCGCTGTAACCCAGAAGCAGGGATTTACCAACGCTGCTGCATATCTGGAAATCGATCAGGGATTTTTGAGTAGGCAAATCAAGTGGCTGGAGAAAAAAATTGGATTTCAACTATTTGATCGCAACCAGCGCCCGTTAAAATTAACAGATGCTGGAAATGAGTTTTTGCAAGAAGCGCGTCAAATTCTCAGTCAGGTTGAACGAGCAATTGAATCAGGTCAACGGTTAAGTCGTGGTGAGAAAGGACGATTAACTATAGGAATCAATACATCCATCGCCAACAGCAAACTACCCGATATCCTCCGAGCATTTCATGAGAAGTTTCCAGAAGTAGAATTGGTGTTACAGGAAATAGCTTCCTATGACCAAATTGAGAAGTTGCGAAACCAACAACTGGATTTAGGTTTCTTTCATCTGCATAATTTACAAAATATCAAGAGCAATAATGATGATGTTTTGACTTTTACGCGTATTCTCCAAGAATCGCTGGTCATTGTTTTACCGGAAAACCATCGTTTCGTAAGGCGAACTAGCATTTCACTTGCAGCACTGGCAAATGAGCAATTTATCTTACCACCACATAACTTGTTATATAACTTACGCGATCAAATTAATCGGCTTTGCGTAGATGCAGGTTTTCAGCCAAAAGTAAGACAAGAAGCAGCATGGATATCAACTGTTCTGAGTTTAGTTGCAGGTGGAATGGGGATTTCACTACTTCCGGCAAACGTACAAAATCTTCAACGAAGTGGTGTAGTCTATCGTTCTATACAAGGACAATCACCAGTATTAGAAATCGTTGCTGTTTGGCGAAGTGATAATGGATCTATAATTTTGAAGAATTTCCTTGAAGTGATTGGGAATTTAGCATGAATTTATCTTCAATATTTTTAAACTTAGCATCGCTGAGGAATTTTTAGTCTAATCACGATTGAAAGAAGACTACTATCTATGATCTACTAAGTAAGTGGGCGCAAATAATCATCACTCGCTTGTAGTTGCGCTTTAGCGCTAAAGCGCAACTACGAGCCAAATACAGAGATTTTATTTTTCGTTACATAGTTTGGTTTTATCTTGCCTACCTACTTAGCCCAGATTACCTGCATTCAACACCTCTTCAACTGCAATATTAAATTCTGGAAAAGTCCGCGATCCAATTTGCTGGTTGGCGGTAAAAACTGTTTCTTCATAAAATCCATCTTCCAGTAGTAACACTGAAATTTTTGCTTTCATGGGGTCTACAATCCAATATTCAGGAACCTCTAAGGCCGCATATTCAGAGCGCTTATGGCGATAGTCTCGTTTAATTGATTCACGACTGACCACCTCGACAATTAGTAACGGCGGTGACTCAAATACTGCTGAGGCATTTAATAATTCTCTAGCTTGTTCCACTGTCATTACACACAAATCAGTCAACCTAGATTTATTTCTACCCGTTCTCACCCCACTTTCTCGAAAACTCAGCCAAGGTAAGCTGCAACGTTTGATTTCTGCATCTAGTAATTGCTCAAGAAATTTGGCAATCAGAAAATGTTCAATATTAGGTGGATTTATTAGCTCTAGCTTGCCATCCACCAGTTCATAATGGAAACTGCTACCATCATCATAGATTAAGTACTCCTCAAAGGTGATGCTGGTTACTGGTGTACTGACCATCCCAACTGTCTCCTAAACGATACCCCGATCTTAAACTTACAATACCAACCTCAGCAACGCCAATTTGATGGGGCTAAGTACTTGAGTGAACGTAGACTGAAGGGTGCTATTTTGTGCAACACTATCATGCCAGATGGGAGTATTAGAAATGATGGTTGTAGGGAAATGAGGGAGAATAATTACTAACTCTTAACTTCTAGCTTCTAACTCCCCTAACTCAGATTCCCGGCGGTGAACACCTGATCAACTGCGATCGCTAATTCGGGAAAAACCCGTGATACTATTTGCTGAGTGGCTGTAAAAACTGTTTCTTCATAAAATCCATCTTCCAGTAGTAACACCGAAATTTTTGCTTCTAGTGGGTCTACAATCCAATATTCAGGAACCTCTAAGGCCGCATATTCAGAGCGCTTATGGCGATAGTCCCGTTTCACCGACTCTGGACTTACCACCTCAACAATTAGTAACGGCGGTGACTCAAATACTGCTGAGGCATTCAACAATTCTCTGGCTTGTTCCACTGTCACTACACACAAATCAGTCAACCTAGATTTATTTCTACCCGTTCTCACCCCACTTTCCCGAAAACTCAGCCAAGGAGAGCTACAACGTTTGATTTCTGCTTTCAAGGCAATATCCAAAAAATCGACAATCAGGAAATGTTCAATAGTTGGTGGATTCATTAGCTCTAGCTTGCCATCCACCAGTTCATAATGGAAATCGCTACCATCATCATAGGTTAAGTACTCCTCAAATGTGATACTAGTTACTGGTGTTGTTACCATCCCAACTGACTCCTAGACGATACCCTTATCTTAAAGACTAAAACAAATCATTAGTTTTCTTAGTAATTTTGTAATTTTGCAACACGGAAAACCGATTGTGAACAGTGAGTTATCTTCTCAACAAGTAAAAGATATTGGTGAACAAGGTCTTTTAGAAAGATTACAGCGCTTTTGTCCTCCAGAAATTATCGGCGATGATGCAGCAGTTCTGGTGACTGCACCAGAGCAATCTTTGGTGGTGACAACAGATGTGCTGGTTGATGGCGTACATTTTAGCAATGTCACCACTTCCCCAGAAGATGCTGGTTGGCGGGCTGCTGCTGCCAATTTATCAGATTTAGCAGCAATGGGCGCTTCACCATTGGGAATTACCGTCGGGTTGGGACTCCCCGGTGAAGTTAGGGTGAGTTGGGTTGAGCGATTATACCAGGGAATGACACAATGCCTGCAAAAATACAATACCTCAATTGTTGGGGGTGATATTGTGCGATCGCCTGTAACTACTCTGGCAATTACTGCTTTTGGTCAAGTTTCCCCTAATCGAATTATCCGCCGTTCTGCTGCTGTTGTGGGAGATGCGATCGTCGTTACAGGCGTTCATGGAGCCTCAAGAGCCGGCTTAGAACTGCTCTTGCATCCCGAATTAGGACAAGACCAAGACCTCAACGACGCAGAACGCACGGCTCTAATCCGCGCCCACCAACGCCCACAGCCACGATTAGATGTCTTACCAATCCTCCACAAAATCTTAACTCCTAACTCTCAACTCCTAACTCCTAACTCCCAACTACCGATTGCTGGTATGGATAGCAGCGATGGTTTGGCAGATGCGATTATTCAAATTTGCCGCGCCAGTGGCGTTGGCGCTGTTCTAGAACGCAGACAAATTTCCATTCCAGCAGCTTTTGACCATTGGCTGACACAACAAGCCCTAGAATATGCTTTATACGGTGGCGAAGACTTTGAATTAGTGCTGTGCTTACCACAAGAGTCAGCATCAGCCTTAGTGCAACATCTTGGTAAAGATGCTGCGAAAGTAGGCAGCATTACACCCGGATCAACAGTACTATTGCACGACGAACAAAAAAAATTCCCTGACCAAGTTCTAAGTCTTAGCCAGGGATTTCAACACTTCAATAGTTAGAAGTTATGAGTTATGAGTTATGAGTTATGAGTTTTAATTCCTTACTTTTCATTCCTAACTCCTCACTCCTCACTCCTAACTTTTTAATTAAACCCACTTCTCGGCTACCAATTCTGCCAAATCCAAAACTCGTTGGCTGTAACCCCACTCGTTGTCATACCACGCCATAACTTTTACTAGGTCATTGCCCATAACCAAAGTCAAGTTAGCATCAACGATCGAAGAAGCATCACTACCTTGATAATCGGAAGATACCAGTTCTAGTTGACTATAATCCAAAATGCCTTTAAGTGGCCCTTCAGCAGCATCTTTGAGAGCTTGGTTAACTTCTTCAGTAATAGTACGCTTCTCAACCTGAACTACGAAATCTACCATTGAGACGTTCGGGGTAGGTACGCGCAAGGCAACACCATTTAGCTTGCCTTTGAGGTCTGGAATAACCAGCGCCACTGCTTTTGCTGCACCAGTGGAGGTGGGTACAATGTTGATCGCTGCTGCCCTCGCCCGTCGCAAATCCCGGTGAGAAGCGTCTAGCAAGCGTTGGTCACCTGTATAGCTATGGGTGGTGGTCATCGTGCCTTTGATGATGCCAAACTTATCGTTCAACACCTTGGCAATCGGTGCCAAGCAGTTGGTAGTACAGCTAGCGTTACTGATAATGTGGTGTTTATTGTGGTCATAGTCGTGATGATTCACACCAACCACAAAAGTGCCATCCTCGTTTTTACCAGGAGCGGTAATCAGAACTTTTTTGGCTCCAGCATTTACATGCTTGAGCGCTCCTTCTTTGCTAGTAAATACCCCGGTTGCTTCGATAATTAGGTCAATTCCCCACTCTTTCCAGGGCAAGTTTTCAGGGTTGCGATCGGATACGCACTTAATGGTCTTACCGTTAACGATGATAGAGTTATCATCGGCACTAATCTCAGCACCCTTGATCTTCCCTAGCATTGAGTCATATTTCAGCAGATGAGCATTGGTTCTAGGGTCTGAAGTGTCATTAATAGCCACAAGGTCGATTTGACTATTCTCTCTACCCACCCAGCAGCGTGCAAAGTTACGTCCAATCCGCCCGAAACCGTTGATTGCAACTCTAATCACAGTGTCTTGCCCTCTGTATTTATGCTTATATGTTGATATCGTTGACCCCAATCATATCGCAAAGGGGGGGGGCAATCTTAACGATAAAGTGTTAGATCAATAAAAAAACACATAATTTATTCAGATTTGTTCGAGTAGAGATTGTTGTTAGTGATATATGATCTGACCGATTCCGGGACTAAATAACGAATTGACTGGCATTCGCGGCAAAATTTGCGGATTAGACTTGACGAAACTCCTACTAAAGGTATATCTAAGAGTTGCCAGTGAATAATATGTGACTGCTCTTTAAGTTGTTCCTCCACTTGCTTGCAGATTAATTTGCTTTGAGTTATAGTCTCACCACCTAGCAGTCGGGGTGCTATTAACCAATCACACATTTGTGCTAGTTCGTGTCCACGGTACCAACGGGGTAAAGTTTGGAAAGTATCCAAACCTACGATCCAGTACCAGTGAGTATTTGGGTAAGAAGCAGATAAGTCAATCAGGGTGTTAATAGCATAAGAAGTCCCAGAGCGATTTGCCTCCACTAGTGAGACAGTAAACGCTGGGTTATCTTCTATGGCTAATTGCAGCATTGCCGCACGATGTTCAAACAAAGCTGCTTGTTTGTACAAAGGATTTAGGGATGGCACCCAAATTACCTTTTTAAGGGATACTTGATGCAAAGCTCTCTCGGCTACCAGCAGGTGTCCGCAATGAATTGGATCAAATGTGCCACCAAAAATTGCTAGTTGCTGCATCCAGTTATGCGTGCATTTTATGCAATTGAAAAATAGTTTCATTATCAATGTACTATTGTAGTCAATTCATGCCTAGACTGGATGCAATTTAAAATCAGCTTGACTAACAATGTATGATGTAGCCAATTCCAGTAAGGTAGCCAAAAAGATGTATTTGACATTACAAGAATTTCTTTCCCGATGCGACCAAAATTTTCAGAATAATCTTGAAAACAGTTCAGAAATAGTAAAAACCTCCAAGCAAGGTAAAATCATTCTGAACAAGCAAAATCAGAGCAAAAATATCATCTGGGCATCAAACATAAACATGATTAAGGGACAGTTACGGTAAAAATCAAATTCCTGTTATGATACGCGTGTCATTTGTGATCTATGGTGTGGTGTGGTGTAAAAGGAGTAAGAAATGACAAATTCTGTAGATTTTAGTGGTAGACCATTTCATTTCATTGGCATCGGTGGTATAGGTATGTCTGCTCTGGCATACGTTCTCGCCAAGCGCCAATTTCCAGTATCAGGTTCGGATCTTCGTCCTAACCACATTACGCACAAGTTGGAATCTATCGGCGCTCATATTTTTGGTAAACAAGAGGCAAGCAATCTCGAATTCTTTCGCCCTCAGGTATTAGCGAATGCAGTAGTATTAAATTCACAAGAAGAATTACCTACTGCTACTAACTCAATACTGCCTCAAGTAATTTGTTCAACAGCAATTAACACGAATAATTTAGAATACAAAGCAGCGCTGGAATTAGGTTGCCCAATTTTACATCGTTCAGATGTACTAGCAGCTTTAATTGCCGATTACCACAGTATTGCAGTCGCAGGAACACACGGCAAAACTACAACCAGTAGCATGATTGGCTATATGCTTTTGGAAGCAGGTCTTGACCCAACGATTTTAGTTGGTGGCGAAGTCAATGCTTGGTCAGGGAATGCTCGATTGGGACAAAGCCAATATTTGGTAGCCGAAGCAGATGAATCTGATGGTTCCTTGATAAAACACGCTCCAGAGATTGGCATCATCACCAATATTGAACTCGATCATCCAGACCATTACGAGTCATTAGAAGAAGTAATTGACATTTTCCAGACATTTGCTAAGGGTTGTAAAACGTTAATAGGTAGCATTGACTGTGCCACAGTGCGCGATCGCTTGCAACCCACAATTACCTACAGCTTACACTCAGATACCGACGCTGATTACACCGTCACTAATATTGATTATCGGGCTGATGGGACCACGGCTCTAGTCTGGGAAAGAGGCAAAGCTTTGGGCGTGTTGAACTTGCGTTTGCTCAGTCGGCACAATCTCAGTAATGCCTTAGCAGCAGTAGCTGTTGGTCGTCTCTTGGGCTTAGAATTTGGAGAAATTGCCAAAGGTATCGCCACCTTTGAAGGAGCAAGACGCCGCTTTGAATTCCGGGGTGAAGTCGATGGTATTACCTTCATAGATGACTATGCTCATCATCCTAGCGAGATTCGCGCTACTCTTGCCGCAGCACGCTTACAAGCAAGACCAGGACAAAGAGTAGTTGCCATCTTCCAACCCCATCGCTATAGCCGTACACTGACTTTTTTAGAAGAATTTGCCGATTCCTTTACCCATGCTGATTTGGTTGTACTGACTGATATTTACAGTGCAGGTGAACCCAATTTAGGGCAAATTACTGGTGAACATCTAGCGGCCCAAATTGCTAAAAAGCATTCTCCTGTAGTTTATCAACCAACTTTACCCTCAGTGCGTGAGTTTTTGCTGCAAAGCCTACGCCCAGGAGACTTGGCGCTGTTTTTGGGGGCTGGGAACTTGAATCAGGTAATTCCTGAAATAATTACGACACTTTGCGAACCAGCTAAAGCCACATCTTAAGTGGAGGCTTTGCGAAGTTTTATTTCTGAGCAAAGCGCCCCTCTAGCAACGGTTCCATCTGTGAACTCTCTTACCGTATTGTAACGGTAAACAAATGTAAAAATTTTACCAAAAAACTAAAGATGACCATTTCCCAGGCAGCTGGAAACGTCTGCACAGTTTCTGCTTTGAATACAAAGAAACCCCAAACAACTAATTCGGTGGAGAGTGAAGTAATCTACTTACCCAATACTGATTGTGCGATCAAATCCCAGGCTTCTTTGTCAGCCTTTACTTCCTATAGAGTTGGGGGAGCAGCTGATTTATACGTTGCCCCTCGAAACATAGAAGCACTGCAAGCAAGTCTTAAATACGCAAAAGAACGTAATTTAAAGGTGACAACACTGGGAGCAGGTTCTAACTTGCTGGTGAGCGATGGGGGTATATCAGGCTTAGTTATTGCTACTCGTCATCTCCGCTTCAGCAACTTTGACCCCAAAACCGGTCAATTAACCGTTGCTGCTGGAGAATCAATTCCTACCTTGGCATGGGCGGCAGCAGAATTAGGATGGCAAGGATTGGAGTGGGCTGTTGGCATCCCTGGAACAGCCGGTGGTGCCGTGGTGATGAATGCAGGCGCACATAATAGCTGTATCGCAGAGATGTTAGTTAGCGCCCAGGTACTTTCACCCGATGGTACATTGGAAACTCTTACCCCCGATCGCTTAGGTTATAGCTACCGAACTTCATTATTGCAAGGTGGCGATCGCATAGTCACCCAAGCCACATTGCAACTCGCGCCAGGTGCCGACCCAGCAAAAGTTCTGGCTATCACTAGAGAACACAAAAAACATCGGTTAAGCACTCAACCATACAACTTCCCCAGTTGTGGTAGTGTGTTCCGCAATCCCAAACCTTACAGCGCTGGCTGGTTAATTGAACAAACTGGTCTCAAAGGCTACCAAATTGGTGGAGCGCAAGTAGCACAACTCCATGCTAATTTTATCGTCAACCGTGGTGGAGCAAAAGCTAGTGATATCTTCTGTCTCATTCGCCACATCCAACATCAAGTACAAGAACGTTGGTCTATTAATTTAGAGCCAGAAGTCAAAATGCTCGGAGAGTTTCAAGGTGCTTGTGGATAAAAAATGGCGAGTGGGGGAGATGAGGGAGATGAGGGAGATGAGGGAGATGAGGGAGATGAGGGAGATGAGGGAGATGAATTAATAACCAATGCCCAATGCCCTATTCCCTACTCCCTACTCCCCTTGGTTGAAGCAAGAAGCAGACCCATCTATTGGAAACTTTAGTTCAATAACTAGCTTTTAAAAAGTTTAGTCAAGTTTTGTGTAGCAGGCAAATTACTTACCGCATCTATAATTGAATTTGATTTGTTATTCAGCGCACAGGCGTACAAATAATTATGACAGGTAAAGGACAAGGATTTGGCTTTGGCTTAGGAAAAATGAAGGAACTGGCTGACGCTTTTAAGAAAGCGCAGCAAGTTCAAGAAGGCGCAAAGCGACTCCAAGAAGAATTGGAGCAAATGGAGATTCTAGGAGAATCTGGCGGTGGTCTGGTGAAGGTGATTGTCAGTGGAAACCAAGAACCCAAGCGGGTAGAAATTTCTCCAGAGGCTCTAAAGGAAGGTGCAGAAGTACTTTCTGATCTAGTAACAGTGGCAATGAAAGAAGCCTACAACAAATCCACAGCAACAATGCGGGAACGTATGGAAGAATTGACCAGTGGACTAGAACTTCCTGGATTTTAGTCATTAGTCATTAGTCATTAGTCATTGGTCATTGGTCATTGGTCATTGGACAAAGGGCAAATGACTATTGACAAAGGAGAAAACATATCTATGGCTTACAAGTTGTTATTTGTCTGCTTAGGTAACATCTGCCGATCGCCATCGGCAGAAAACATTATGAATCATCTAATTGAGCAGGCTGGCTTGAGCGAACAGATACTCTGTGACTCAGCAGGTACATCTAGTTATCACGTTGGTAGCCCACCTGACAGACGCATGAGTGCTGCGGCTGCTACAAAGTTGGGAATTAAACTACGTGGTCAAGCCCGCCAGTTTCAAAAGTCAGACTTTCAAAACTTTGATTTAATTTTAGCGATGGATCAAGAAAATTATGAGAACATTCTCACTCTCGATCAAACTAAGCAGTATCAGCATAAAGTGCGTTTGATGTGCGAGTTTTGCTCTCGACATACCCTGAAGGAAGTTCCAGATCCTTATTACGGTGGTGAAGAGGGATTTAATCGGGTTATTGATTTACTGATCGATGCTTGTGAAGGTCTGCTTACAAAAGTTAGGAGTTAGGAGTTAGGAGTTAGGAGTTAGGAGTTAGGAGTTAGGAGTTAGGAGTTAGGAGTTAGGAGTTAGGAGTTTGGAGTTTGGAGTTTGGAGTTTGGAGTTTGGAGTTAGGAGTTTGGAGTTTGGAGTTTGGAGTTTGGAGTTTGGAGTTTGGAGTTTGGAGTTATCAGTTAAAATAATTTGGTTTAAGTCGCCCACTATATCTGTTCACTGTTTCAAAGGCTACGCTGTACTCCAATAACTGATAACTGTTGATTGTTCACTGATTTTATTTCTAACTGCTCACTTTTAACTAGTTCCGTGGGTTTAAGTCCCCCGGTTCTAAAACCGGTAAGTAATGCGATTGGGGTGAAATCCCCATTACAAAACAAAATTTGCGAATTACGAATTACGAATTACGAATTACGAATTACGAATTACGAATTACGAATTACGAATTACGAATTACGAATTACGAATTACGAATTACGAATTATTTTAACTCCTAACTTTTTTATTCCACCAAACCATGCTTTATCGCAAAACGCACTAATTCCGCTCGATTGCTGGTTAAGGTTTTTCTTAATAAACTGCTAACGTATTTTTCCACGGTGCGAGGACTCAGGTGTAGCTGATGACCCATTTCGGCATTAGAAAGACCATGAGTCAATAACTCTAAGACTTCTTGTTCTCTATGAGTTAGGGATGAGTGCAAGTGGGATTTCTGAATTTGAGTGGAGAAAGAATTATGGGTATCTACCCCTTTTGTCGAGGCGGAAATGCCCAAACTCTCTTTACGAGAAAACCGATACTCCGATTGGATAATTTGCGATCGCTCCAAAAGATTGCGGATTGCTGCTGCTAACTCTTCCAGTTCAAAAGGCTTGGGTAAGTATAAATCACACCCTGACTGGTAGCCCAAAATTCTTTCTTGGGTCTTAGTTCGCCCTGTTAATAAAATTACAGGTAATAACCGAAACACTGGTTGTTGACGCACTCGGCGCACTAGTTCGTAGCCATTCATCTGTGGCATCACGATATCCGTAACAATTAAATCTGGATGATGCTCTTCTACCATAACCAAAGCCTCTTGACCGTCATTAGCCGTAATCACTGAGTAGCCAGACAGTTCAAGATAGTCACTAACAGACAGACGAGTGCCCAAATCATCATCCACTACAAGGATCGTCAAGGGCATGGACAATACACCCCTAGCATTTTTTTACTTATGAATTTGCTTTTACGCGCTTAATCGGTGAACACAGCCAATAATAGTGTTCTTATGTTTCATCCTATGACAGTATTACCAGCTAATGATGTCTTTAGGGATGATTTATAAAGAAAATCTTAAATGCTTAAGAAGGTTTAAAGAAGTGTAACTCACCTTTGACTCGCTCTATTTAGGAGGCATAGAGAGCTTTGTATTTTGTAACAACTCATCAACAAAGCACAGTAAATACTACTATAGTGTAAATTAATATTAACTTAATAAATAATTTATGAAAAGCTAACTAGGGATAAATATCTTTTATTTTTTGCCCTTTGTAATTAATTATTAGCTAATCACTAACGATTATTGGCATCATAGCAATTCTTTGTGAAACTACACAAAATCAAACTAGGTAAGACTTAGGGCTTAAGCCTCAAGTCTTACCTAGCTCACAGGTAATCGGTATCATATAATTTAAAGTTACCAGCAAACTCTTAATTGGGAACTGATAAAAGCTAAATTAGTGATATACAGTTGAGAATTTATAGCAGTTCTAAGATACAGCCTATAATTAACAAGCGAATCCAAATAATTTTTTAGGTACATTTAAAGCACACGAAATTATCAATGAGCGACAAGAGCGACAGTTACAAAGTTATTAGCGACAACCGCCAAGCCCGTTATTTGTATGAAATTCTAGAAACTTACGAAGCTGGAATTGAGTTGACAGGAACCGAGGTTAAGTCGATTCGTGCGGGTAAAGTCAATCTCCAAGATGGCTATGCTTTGCTTCGCAATGGTGAAGCATGGTTGATCAATGTGCATATCTCGCCTTATAACGCTAGTGGACAATATTTTAATCATGAACCACGGCGCACACGCAAGCTGCTGTTGCATCGCAAAGAACTCCGCAAGCTAATTGGCACAGTAGAACAGCAGGGTTTAACTTTAATCCCTTTGAAAATGTATCTCAAACGCGGCTGGGTAAAAGTGAGTATAGCCCTTGGCAAAGGTAAAAAGCTCCACGATAAGCGAGAAGACCTGAAACGACGCCAAGACCAGCGTGACATTCAACGGGCAATGAAAAACTATTGAGCGTCAGTGTCGCTAAACTACTACACCAGAGTGAGAAACCGATTGCTGTAAAAAGTATGTTGTATGTCCACAGCGTGAGTTGTGAAAATTCCTAATTTATAGCCGCAGATTGATTTTCTTTAGGTTGGGAATCGATAAAGTGGTGAGTAACTTCGGATGGCATAAGGAATTGTCAAAACTTATGAAAAGTAATTTCATTAGAGCTATTGGTGCTGGTGTTCTCACCTTGAGTATGGGAATTTTACCCTTAACTCTATCCGCACAAGCTCAAACGACAACTGACTCCGGAGCCAATACTGGTTCAGGAACGACCACTAACAATAACGATCGCAACAACGATCGCAACGGTTTTGATTGGGGTTGGCTAGGATTAATTGGTCTAGCTGGTTTGGCTGGTTTGGGTGGTAAGAAGAGTGGAAACGAACCCACCGCTTACCGCGACCCTAATGCTCCAGGCTCCACTACCTACAGAGACTAGTACCGCAAAGCCCAAGTTACGCATCCAAAAGTCAAAAGTGACTCATGCTTTAATTTTTTTGTGCTTTCTGGCTGTAATCAAATGGTAGGTTTATTTCCGCGCCCCCTGTACTAGACAATTGAAAATTCACTTAGTTGTCAGTTGTTTAGTAGAAAACAACTGACAACTTAATCATGTTAGTTTACTGTTGGTTCTAAGTTAGATGAATTTGTCTGATTTTGAGCTAAAGGTGTCCAATAGCTAGCAATTAAGGCAACTATGAGCCACCAAAGAGTATTAACTTCAGGACGATACCAAACAGTATCTACGGTTCCATGAGCTAGCATCCCCAACAAAATAGCGATCGCTCCAATTAACCAAAATCCCTCTCCACTTCTCAATCGTCGCAGTCGTCGCATTTGTAGAAATGCCATGTTAAATGTGACAATTATTAGCCAGAGAAAACAGGCTAAACCAACAAAGCCAGTTTCTACAGTCACTTCAAACAAAATCGAATAGGCACTTAAAGCAGTGTAACGAGGGCGTTGGTAGAGAGGATAAACTTGATTAAAAGAGTTGTGTCCAGGGCCAATGCCGAAAATCGGGCGATCGCGGATCATCTCGAAAACAGCATCCCACACATTTCGGCGAAAATTATTACTGCTATCTTGACGGTCAGCAAAAATACTGAACACTCGTAGGCGCACTGGCTCTACAAATATCACTGCTAGCAACAATACGCCAATCAAACCTCCCAACACAATCGGTAGCGACCAAGTACGCCAAAAACGAGGCATTTCCAAGCTTTTCCAATAAACTAGCAATGCCATCACAGCCAAAATTGCCACCACTAGTCCAATCCAACCGCCACGACTAAACGTGAGGATCAGGCAGGCAGCATTGACAATTAGCATTGTTAATGCTAAAGCTTTTTTGATCCAGCTTTGCCATGCAAAAATTGCCACTAAGCTAAAAATTACTGCTGGTAAGAGGTATCCAGCCAATAAGTTGGGATTGCCTAAATAACTGTAGACTCTAGTAGTCTTAGACATAGGAGATTCTGGATCAACCCAAGTTGCCAGTGCCGTGGCTCCAAAAAACCATTGCCGCAACCCATATACACTGACAATTAACGATATGTGCAGATAAAGGATGATAATCCAAGACCGGAGGCGAGGCGACCTCAGTATCCTGGCACAAAGGGCAAATAGCAGCAAATACAAGGTTAACGTTCCCAGGTCGTTAAGTGCCGCCTTTTTGACTGGTGACAATGCCGTTGCGACTGCGGCAACCCCCCAGTAGAACAATACCAACAGGTGAATCGGAGTGACTGAGGAGACATTTGCTGGTGTTACTTCATCAGATAAAGTCAACAACAGCCAAAATGCTACACAAGCCCCCAGCAACAAGCCTACCAATGTACTCGAAGCAAAAGGTGCAAGCGCATATACTAAACTGAGTAAAGCAGCTGCTATCGCATCTCCCCACCCAATCAAGACGCTGGTTTGCCGCCAAGAACTTAACAGTCCCACCAAAGAACGGTGTACGTAACTGGTAGCAAGGTATTCTTTGAGCGGTAAAGATGATAAAGTAAATCGTTGCCAGACTAAATTCATAAAAAACATTGCGATCAATTAGTCTGCCGACGCAGAACTTGGAATTGATCATAATGCCTATGGCTATAAAAAGGTAATAACGAAAATCGCACATCGCATGATGGCGTTCTTATTCCTAGCACAATACGGCGCAAATGGCCGGAATACAATTGTTTTGAATGGGTGAATGCGTAACTTGGGCTTTGCGGTACTAGCCATTCGCTACTACGTTTAATCAAAAACCACTTCAGCCTATATTAAGTAGAGCGGCGTGAATAATTCAAGGTTTGTAGTGAAGCAGCACGATCTTGGGGGTTTCCCCGATGAGCGACTAACAAACCCGTTGGGTGAGGATTTTAGTCCTCATAAGATGGCTGAAGCCGCTCACTAAGCTAATCAGCATTTAAGTTGCATAATCAGGGCGGGCAAATCGCCCCACCCCACAAGATATTGATAAAATTTTGATATGCAAATTAGATGTATTTTAGCTTACTAACTAATCTCAAGATTTTTTACATTACTTAATCTAGTTTGATTTATTCTCACCGACTTACTTAAGTTAAGATAGCCGTTCATGTACTTAGCACACACCAAATAGATGGACTATACCTCTTTTCTTACCCCTAATATCCAATCCTTATTATGATTAGACATCGCCAATTGCTTGTGAAGGACTCGCCACTTGCAGTGGCAAAGAAAGCACATAACGATATCCTGATTCTGGTGAACCTTGAATCAAAATTTGTCCACTATGCAATTCTGCCAGTTGACAACTCAGCAATAAGCCCAAGCTTTCACGAGAAATATTTCCATGTGATTTAGCTAAATTTATACCTGAACTAGCAGCAAAGAAATTTGAGTGATTCCCAGTGAAGTTTTTTGAGTTGTCCACTGCTACTGATGAAATTTCTCCTTGCTCCTGGGTTTGTGCATGAGTATTGTAAGTTGCTACCTCACCTGTTAGCTCCAGCAGCGACAAAGAATTGAGACGGAAGTAGGGATCAACTTCAGTAATACCATCCCCTAGCCAAGGATGGGAAACCCAAATAGTAATATTGAGCGTATCTTCCTTGTAAGAAACATGAATGCGAACAATGCTACCTGTAGCCGAAAGTTGAATCACACTAAAAACTAGGTGATAGAGAATTTGTCGCACCTTGTCTTTATCTAAAGGCCAAATGCGATTGCGTCCCGGTTCTATAGAGAGGCGGATATCTTGTTCGCGGCGATTAGCCGCTTCATCAAGGGTGTTGATAGCTTGTTGACATAGCATTTCGATATCCACAGGAGCGATATTTAGCACGTTTGAGTTTTGATCCATAGCTCCTAGTTCGGTAATTTCGTTTACTAAGGAAAGTAAGTACCGACCACTGTGTTGGATAATTTCTAAATATTCTCTCTGCTTAGTCGTCAAAGGCCCATAAATTTCACGTCCTAAAACACTAGCCATACCGAGTACAGATGTTAAAGGCGTGCGTAACTCCTGAGTTAGCTGATCCAAAAGTTCCAGTTTCAGTTCCTTGGTAGAAACAGAGCCGCTTTCTGTAGTGGCTGGGGTGATTTTAATCTCAGTATTACGTTCGCCATTGATTGAAAATATCGGAGCGATCGCCGGAGTGCTTGATTCGAGTCTCCGTTGCAGGAGTCGGTTACGTTCAAATTCACTCATGCTCCAACGAGCTATGATTTGTAAAAACTCAATGTCTCGGTTTGTAAAATTGCGCGGTACTAAATCCATCACCGCCAATGCACCCAAACAATGTCCCTCAGCATCAATCAGTGGCGCTCCTAAGTAAGCACGAATACCATAATCCTGCACCAACTTGCTACTAACAAGTACTGGGTCTGTCAGGTTATGTGTATCATTAATTACAAATATTTGAAGACTCTCTACTACTTGAGTACAAAAGGATTCCCGGCGTGATAGTTGGCGGCTTTGTGCCAAATGATTCATCAGTCCCAGCCTAGATAAGCCTACCGCCGATTTGAACCAGTGGCGTTCTTGATCCACAAATCCCAATATGGAAATTGGTGCTTCCAAAAAGTGGGCAGCAGTTTGTGTCGCCTCTTCAAAAACGGGAATCGTTTCTGGTTGCCGCAAACCTAAATCTGACAAAGCTTTGAGGCGTTGTTGTTCTCTTGATTCATGAGAGTCCCAACCATCCTTTAGGGCAAATAATTTATTTTCAGGCTCCATCATTGCCACTGCTACCTTAATAATTTATCGATACTGTAATTGATATAATCCCTATTTCTGGGTTATCAATTGCTATTTTAAGCATTCCCTAATTTTGCCTCTGACAAACAAATTTTGAGCAAAAATTTTTTATCTCTTATATTAAGTCGGCAACGCGCTATCCACAAGTTACTAGTTACTGCTGCTGAATATTCTTTATCTAGCGCTGGTGTAGCCTTTATTGCTTGGGATTTTACAGTCAGACTGCGTTAGATTTCGATTCCGTCAGGGTAACCTAATGCTAAGGATACAATACAAAGGGGCTGTGATTCTTTATGTACAGAAGGAAAAATTCTTACTGAAATTTTTTAAAGTAGATTTACTTAGAATCATTTTAAGTATGTAGTTTTTATAGCAAATAATACTTATGATAGCTAGCATTAATGGCTGACAATCCTAGATAGTTTATATAAGTCTCGATCCAATAGATTAAACCTATTACGATTTCATGCTGAAAATTGTGCAGGGGTTTCTATTTTTTCCATCCGAGGAAATATTTTTTTGAGGACAATTCGTAATGAATAAAATGACCATTAGAGTTCCTTTTGTAAACCTGAACTTACAACATGAACCAATTAAAACGCAATTGCAAGAAGCAATCCAATCTGTATTGGAACAGGGAGATTTTATTTTAGGGCAAGCAGTCTCAGATTTTGAAGCAGCATTTGCGGCAGCGTCTGGGGCAGCTTATGGAGTTGGGGTTGCATCAGGAACAGATGCGATCGCTCTCGGATTGCAAGCGTGTAATATTGGTGCTGGCGATGAAGTGATTTTACCAACAAACACTTTTATCGCAACCTTGATTGGGGTACAACGGGCTGGGGCGAAGCCAATTCTGGTAGATTGCGATCGCCAAACAGCTTTAATTGACTTAAAAGAAGCAGCAAAGGCAATTACGCCTCATACCAAAGCAATTATCCCTGTGCATCTCTATGGTCAAATGGTATCACCACATGAACTATTGAACTTGGCCGATACTTACAAACTACTAATTTTTGAAGATGCCGCACAAGCACACCTCGCCCAAAGAGATGGATATCACGCTGGTTCAGTCGGCATAGCAGCAGCCTTTAGTTTCTATCCAAGCAAAAATTTGGGAGCATTTGGGGATGGAGGAATGCTGCTGACACAAGATTCAGATATAGCCCAGAAGATGATCCGCTTGCGAAATTATGGTGCATCGCAAAAGTATTTTCATACTGAACCAGGTACAAATAGCCGCTTGGATACTTTACAAGCAGCAGTTTTGCACCAGAAACTACCATATTTGTCACAATGGAATCACGATCGCTTGACTATTGCCCAGCAATATGATATAGAACTAGCACCATTGGCAACTGCTGGTATTATTCCTATGGAAAACCAAAGTGATACCGGCCATGTGTATCATCTTTATGTGATTAGAGTTGATGATTCTTGCCCCATAGAACGCCAGCAACTCCAGGAAAAACTGACAGCCGCAGGAATTCAAACAGGCATTCACTACCCAATTCCTTGTCATCTCCAGCCAGCATTCACCAACTTAGGCTATCAGGCGGGAGATTTTCCCCAAGCAGAAAAACTCTCAAAAGAAATATTATCATTACCAATGTATCCTGGTTTGAGCATTAGCCAAGTTAAAGAAGTTGTAGCTGCGATCGCTGATGCAGTCTCAACTTCTAAAGCAGAAGCACTTCCCTTAAACACTGAGAGTTTTTGAATTACTGAAAATCATGGCACTCCCGCAACAGGTTAAATACAGAAACGCCTCAGACTTATTAAATCTAGCTATTTTAGGCGTTTTGTTGCTGCTTTATGCTCCTATATTGCTACACTGGTTGGATGGTTGGCTGAACAAAAATATTAGTACAGAACACGAATATTTTAGTCACGGGATTATTGGTTTACCATTTGCAGCTTATTTGGTTTGGATGAACCGGAAAAAGTGGAGACGTTTACCAGATACGATCCATCCTTTGGGCGCTGTTTTGTTGTTATTCGGGGCAGTGTTTTATCTTAGTGGTGTTACAGAGTGGGTTAACCTTTCCTTGCCCGTTATACTGGCAGGATTATGCTTGTGGTTTAAAGGAATAGCAGGTTTGCGATCGCAAGGATTCCCCCTACTACTAGTATTTTTGGCAACCCCAACGGCAGTACCCTATCTCATTGCTCCCTATACTATGCCTCTCCAAAGCTTTATCGCTGGTACAGCAGGCTTTATACTGAATCAATTTGGTATGGACGTAACCGTAGATGAAATCAATCTCTACGTGGGAGGACGGATTGTAGAAGTTGCCCCCTATTGTGCAGGGCTGAAAATGTTGTTTACTACTCTCTACGTCGGCTTGATGCTGCTTTATTGGACAGACGCTTTGTCTTCACGCCGCACAGTTATAGCGTTTTTATCTCTTGCTGCGATCGTTAGTACTTGTGCCAATATCATTCGTAATACTTTACTGACTTTCTTCCACGGCACAGGTCAAGAAGCGGCTTTTAAATGGCTGCATGAGGGTTGGGGTGGTGACCTCTACTCTTCTTGTATGCTGGTGTCATTAGTACCTTTACTGAATTGGATTTATAGCTATTTTTCAGTATCAGAAACTCAGCAAGAAGGCGAAAGTCATTAGTTGGGAGTCTTGAGTAAATTCTAACGAGTATCAGAACTGCTTTAATGAGTCTATAAAACTAGGTTATGCGATCGCATCGCTTCCAAACCGGTAGCGATCGCATTATGAATTTTGAACTATGCGGGTTCTTACAGCATGAGATTTTACACAGTTCAGCTTTTATGAGCCGACAGTGACGGGGTAAGACAACACAAAGGGCTTGAAACTAGCTCCAGATTTGGGAGTACCGCTTAACTCCAACTCATAAGCTCCTACTTTAGGAAATACAATGTCGGCTCCGGGAATGCTTTTATATTGCTTGGTTGATACATTATGTAAACTGGGTTTCAGCAATGGGGTATCAGTTTCATTGTGAGGTTCAGGGTAGACACCCAACTGACAGTTACATTGTGTCAGAGGGATTAGTCGCCCGCCTTTACGGGTGAGGACAATCCAAACATGAGCGGTTTTGCCAGCTTGAGGATTATCATAGGGTTCAATATGCAGCATCCCGCCCACATCGTTTGATACCTTTTCGGTATGGGCATTAACTGGTGTGGCAATCAAAACCGAAATTAATAATAGCCATCCCAAATTCTTCTCTCGAGTAAAGTGGAACATAGAGTTTCTAAGAGTAAGCGAAGTAGACCAGGGTAACTGGGGAAAGGCAATTAAACCAAAATTCAAAGATTTTTTATGCTATTTTCCACCAGATATTTAAGAAAGATAATTTTAAAAGAATACTTGCGTCAAAAGACAACCTGTCAAACTTTGCCCAAAAATTTCTTACTACCTACTTAAGACTCAATCTCAACTAAAAACTCGTTGACTCCTGAACTTTTACCTAAATATCTAACTTAAAGCTATATCAGCTTATTTCTTATGATAGTTACTAAAACTCATTTGGATGAGTGAAAGTAATGAGTGAGAGTAAATATACTTAGTAGCTGAGGTTCAGAGCATGGACTCAACAGGTAAGGTTCAAACTATGGACTCGTCCTGGTCTCTTCCAGTGCCGTTGAAAGAGTATGCAATGAGCCGAGTAACTGTCTACTTTTATAGCGACAGATGGGTTCCAATTAAATATTGTTTTTTGGTAAAAGCAATTTTGCTTCACCAGAAGGCGAAATTAGAAGGCAAGGAAATTTTATTATTTCCTGTTAATCTAGACCCTAATGAAGTCTCAAACTCTTTTAACTAAAATGGATTGAGATAGACTATTTTTAACTAGTTCTGTGGGTTGAAGTCCCCCGGTTCTAACATTCTTCCCTACTTGTGGGGCAGAAAGTCGGGAATTCATTATTAAGTTTAGATAGACCAGTAATCTTACTTTTACTGAGGTTTGTCTCTGTATTTTGCTGCATTTGTTTTTTAAACCAACCCAGAACGCAGTGCCACAACTGCTGCTTGTACGCGATCGTCTACTGCTAATTTATTCATAATCCCTCTGACGTGAGTTTTGATGGTGTTGGGACTGAGATAGAGTTTTTCGGCAATCTCCGGGTTACTCAAGCCGTCTACCATAAGTTTCAAAACTTCTAACTCGCGCCCAGATAAGTTGGCGTTGTTGCTGGCGGGTAAGGGCGGTTTGAGATTATCAATTACTCGCCGCGCAATTTGGGGATCGAGATAGGCTGCACCATCAACTGCGGCTGCGATCGCACTTAACAATCGTTCCACACTTGCACCTTTAATACAATACGCATCTGCACCACTAGATAGTGCCGCAATAATTTCTGTCTCCGTTTGATGAGATGTCAGCATCACCACATGAGTTGCTGGCAGGGCCGCCTTAATTTGCTGTGTTGCTGCAATGCCATCCAATCGCGGTAACCCAATATCCATAACCACCAAATCAGGTTTCAGTTGCAGTGCGGCTTGAACTCCCAAATAACCATCTTCTGCTTGTCCAACAATCTCTAACTGAGGATGAGCCATTAACGATTGCTCTAATCCCAGTTGCATCATTGGATCATCTTCAACAATTAACACACGCAATGGCAAAGCATTGGCTGGCAGATTTAAGGGATAGCGAGTATCTAAAGACATTTTTATTTATTAAGAGTCATTTGTCACTTGTACTGAACGACTTGTGCCGAGCGTAGTCGAAGTAAGCCGAGGTATTTGTGATTTGTTCTTTGTCATTTGTTATTAATCTTTTGCATTTTATTCTTTGCTTTTTTGCCTACCAATGACCAATGACTAATGACTAATGACAATTTTTTTTTATTCTTCCACGCGATAGCCTAACTCTGCTAAACTGATGCGCGACTGTCGCCATTTTGGCTGAACTTTCACAAACAATTCTAGGTAAACTTTACCAGAAATTAACTTTTGAATTTGTTCGCGGGCTTCACTACCAATAGCTTTGAGCATTGCTCCACCTTTGCCAATGAGTATGCCTTTTTGGGAATCGCGCTCGACGTTGATAGTCGCAAGTATACGGGTAATGCTGGGAGTTTCTTCTACTAGATCAATAGCGATCGCTACTGAATGGGGTACTTCTTCACGAGTCAATAATAAAATTTGTTCTCGGATTAATTCACCCATAATAAAGCGTTCTGGCTGGTCAGTTACCAAATCTGGCGGGTAGTATAAAGGCCCAATTTCTAAATGTTCTATTAATAATTCTTGAAGTTGCGGTAATCCTGCACTTGTCTTGGCAGAAAATTTTACGATTTCCCATTCATGGGACTGGGCCATGTGAGCGTAACTATCATCTAGAAACTGAGAATCGGACGGTTGTTGGTCGATTTTGTTCACGCCCAAAATCACTGGTGTTTTGCTGCGACACAGCAACTCGGCAATATAGCGATCGCCTGCTCCACAAGCTACGGCTCCATCTACCACAAATAGCACTACATCTACCGATTCAATGGCAATTTTGGCATTTTGCACCAAAACTTCCCCCAATTGATGATGGGGCTTATGAATTCCTGGGGTATCTACAAAAATTAACTGGGCTTCTGGTGTAGTTAAAATACCGCGCAGACGGTTACGTGTTGTTTGTGCTACTGGTGAGGTAATGGCAATTTTTTGTCCTACCAATTGATTCATTAAAGTAGATTTACCGACATTAGGACGACCAACAATGCCGATAAAACCTGATTTGAATTCAGGAGGAGCCTGTGGAATTGTGACTTCTCCTGGAAAAGAGAAGTTGTAATTATCAATACTAGTCACCTTTGGCTCCACCCTCATATTTTACAGCTGGGATAACTTGGTTTTTTCTTAGACACAAAACAAGCATAAAATTCCCCTGGTATTTTTAGGGATTGCTTTTGCCGAGGTTTAATCTACTACTGGCTCTACACTTATATATTACAGCTAAGATAACTTTGTTTTATTTTTAATACAAAACAAACATAAAATTACTTTGGCATTTACAAGGAGCGGATTTGGTTAGGTTTAATCTGCTGCTAACTTTCGCTTAAATTTCATCGATTATTCAATATATTTGGATCAAAATGTCATTGAGAAGCCCTCACTCAGCCTGAAAGGGGAGTGTGAGAGGATGTCACACTGATGAAAAAGGTTTAACCCAACGGAGTTGAATAGCGACATTAAGAGCCAACGCAGCCAAAGTAAACCACAACACACTTTCTCCAGCCAACACCAAAAAAGGCCAAATTATGGTGTGAGAATTCCAAGCAAGTTCTATCTGAGTTAATCCCCGCACCAAGCCAAAGGCCAGTACACCACCAGCTTTGAGTTGAGGATTTTTATCTGAGCGGATGATATAACGGTAGGTGACACCAAATAGTAAGCCAGTAAAAGTTGCAACTGCACCACTTACCCACAAGTGCAAATCAACATCACTTTGCAGAAATGCGAGTGTCTGAAAATACTTTGCCAAAACGAAAGTATTCAAAAGAATAGAAAGAGTAAAAGCAAAACACACAGATAAACCCCCAATTATTGCAGCTTTCAAGGATTCTAGGCGTTCTGCCATTAGTTGAGCATCTAAAATTGCGTTCACTCTATATAGATAAAGATTAAGTATTGGTAAATTCTTCCCTAGCTTCCAATATGATAAATGTTAGAGCAGCTTTGTAATTAATTAAATGCTGCTCTTATGTGGGAATTTTGATGATAAACTCGGTTCCCACACCTGGTTGGGAATCCACATCTAATACACCTTTGTGTTTTTCTACAACTATTTGATATGCGATTGACAAGCCCAGTCCAGTACCTTTACCAACGGTTTTTGTGGTAAACAACGGCTCAAACAAGTGTTGTTTTAGCCTTTCAGGAATACCAATGCCATTGTCAGCAATCCGAATTATGACCAATTCAGAATCTATTTCTGTTGTAATTTTAATCTGAGGAATTAGATTCTTCTTTTTGCTCTGCATTATAGCTTCATCAAGGGCATCAATTGCATTGGCCAGAATGTTCATAAATACTTGATTCATCTGCCCAATATAGCAGTTTATCTCTGGTAATACTCCATAAGTTTTAATAACCTCAATGGCGGGAAGATCGCCATTAGCTTTGAGGCGGTGTTGCAAGATCATTAATGTACTATCTAGCCCTTGGTGCAAATCAGCAGATATTTTTATATCAGTATCCGATCGGCAAAAGCTACGGAGTGAATTAGAAAGGTTTTGAATTCGTTCACTTCCTACTTCAAGTGATCTCAAAATTTTTACCATATCTTCGAGAACAAAGTTCAGTTCCAAGTCCTTAATAGCATTGGTAATTTTGGCTGTTGGGTTTGGATATTCTTGTTCATAGAGTAAGAGCAACTTGGTTATCCCTGCAATGTATTCTTGCAAGGGTGGAATATTGCTGGAAATAAAGTTGATGGGGTTGTTGATTTCATGGCCAATACCAGCGATTAACTCTCCGAGTGTTGATAGTTTTTCTTGCTGCACTAGTTGGACTTGGGCTTGTTGCAAAGCCTTGGTGCGATCGCTAACTTGTTGTTCTAAAGATTCAGTCAATTGTTTGAGTTGTAGATGTACGCGCACTCTAGCAATCACTTCCTCTTGTGCAAACGGTTTAGGGATATAATCTACTGCACCAAGTGAAAATCCCTTCGTTTTGCTTTCCGTATCCGCTAAAGCAGTGGTGAAAATAATCGGAATGTTTTGGGTAACAAAATTAGCTTTGAGGCGGCGACAAGTTTCAAAACCGTCAATACCGGGCATTTGTACATCCAGCAAAATCAACTCTGGTTGATTGCGTTCGGCTTGAGCGATCGCAGTTTCTCCATCGACTGCAACGCGGAAACGAAAACCCTTACTGTTGAGTGCTTCACACAAGACAGATAAATTTGTCGGATTATCATCCACAATCAAAATAAATCCCTTATTTGCAGTTTGGCCCATGATGAATTTTAAATTGAAATTTAACTAAAATTAATTGATGTATTGTTGAATAAAATAATTCAGGAGTCATAATTCAGAATAGAATTAGCATAGTTAGTCACTTACTAACTTCCTGAAGCTTCAGCTTGCAGCTTATATCATTTATTCTGAATCCTCAATTCGGACTCTTGAATACTTACAATAAAAGTTTCTAAACGTTTGAGTTGGAAATTACTAGCAAGCTCGACAAGTTGCTGGTTAAAAACGCTCAAGCTCTGATCAGATGCAGAAAGTTCTTCAGCAAGTTCTAATATTTTTTGAATATCACCGTCTTGTGTCAGTTCGAGTAACTCTTGCAAAACCTCTTGAGCCGGATAAATTATCTCATTTTGTTGCTCCAAAGCACCTGTATAGTTTTTTTTAATTGCGTCTACCTTACCGTCAAAAATCCATTCTAGTTGCAAAAATTGTCGTAGTATTTCCAGCAGCATTTCAGCTTCTATAGGCTTTGCTAGAAATGCATCTGCACCTACATCAATACTCTTGTGCTGGTCGATTGCAAATACGCTGGCTGACGAAGCAATGACAGCAATCTCTTTAAATAACCCAGACTTACGCAAACGTTCGATCAACTCAAATCCATTCAATCTAGGCATCACTAGGTCAGTGATAATCATCTGTGGTTTGTAGAGTAAAGCCTGTTCCCATGCTTCCTCACCGTGACTAGCTTCTACAACAGTAAACCCAACAGGCTCTAGTAAATTTACAATTACCGATCGGTTTTCCCATTTGTCATCCGCAATCAAAATGGTGCGCCTTTGTCCTTGATAACCAATAATGGTTCCCTGCTCAACCACTCTAGAAACCTTTGCCCAGTCTTTAGATTCTGGCAATGTTGCCTCAAACCAAAAAGTGCTACCTTTGCCTAAGCTACTTTGCACCTGAATTTGGCTACCCATCAACAAAACAATGTTTTGGCTAATTGCTAATCCCAAGCCTGTACCTTCAGATTGTCGTTTCTGATTTCCTACTTGCTCAAAGGGCAGAAAGATTTTTTCGGCTTGTTCAGGGATTATACCCGTGCCGGTATCTATTACCTGAAAGCGAATTTTATAGTTAGTTTTTCCGTTGGCGTTTGATTCTTGACCAATCACCTGAACTTTGAAGGTGACACTACCTTGATTAGTAAATTTAATCGCATTACTAAGCAAGTTAATCACTACTTGCCGTAAGCGTTTTTCATCAGCATGAATACCCGTTGGTAAATCAGGATCGAGTTCGACGTGAAATGCGATAGCCTTTTGTTCTGCCCGGATGCGGCAAATTTCAGTCACGCTATCGATAAAGGCAGGTAAGTAAAAATCTACAGGATACAATTCTAGTTTTCGAGCTTCTATTTTGGAGAGATCCAGGACATCATTAATTAGGGTTAAAAGATGAGAACCACATTGATAAATTATGCTGATTCCTTTGCGTCCTTTCTCACTTAAAGATTCTGTGCGTTGGATAATTTGTGTATAGCCAAGAATACCGTTAAGAGGTGTGCGTAGCTCATGACTCATATTGGCGAGAAATTCACTCTTAGCTTCGCTGGAGTTTTGAGTGACTTTCTGTTCAAGGCGTAGTTCTTTTTCGATGCGCTTGCGCTCTACAATTTCAGTTGAAAGCGCTTGATTGATAACTTCTAACTGGGCAGGGCTAGGTAATGTTAAAGCTTGAGGCATGAGATAAAATAACGCAAATGCCGTATATATCGAAATAATGGCAGTTAAAGCTTTTAAAGCACCTGCAATCCAATAGTCTGGATGCCAAAGCGTCCAAATATCCATCAAGTGTCCAGTACCGCAAGCAATGATAAAAGCTCCAAATAACAAAAAGACTCCGTTGAAAGGAACATCTTTGCGCTTGGAAATAAAGTAAATTATTAGGAAGGGAATAGAATAATAGGCCAAAGCGATCGTGGCATCAGAAATAATGTGGAGCCAAACTAATCCAGTTTTCCACAGATAACAATGTCCGTGGGCAACAAAACCGTTAGAGTGGAAAGGATAGTTGAAAAATGTCGGCATGATACTAGGGGTTGGTAGATTTGAAATATATACGCATAGCCCTAGTATTCCCAAACCATCAAGTCAGAAAGCGCGATCGCTAATTTTTTACATTTGTCTTTATTAATGGTTGAAGTCCTAGCGTACCAAGAAAAAATGGTGTATCGTTTGCGCTCGCTTGCAAAACTTGCAATGTCATTTATAAAAAAAATCTGAGCTTGCCCAATCCCTGTATGATAAATATTAGAAACGTTTTGTAATTATTTGAAAAGCGGGACTATGGAGATTTTGACACTAGGTTGGGTATCACTGTTAGTTGTGTTCACTTGGTCAATCGCAATGGTAGTTTGGGGACGTAACGGACTATAGAGGTATTGTGGAAAGTCCATTTTTGAGTATTTTAACAATAGTAGCCATAGTGCTACTCGTAGTAGTCACTGGTGGTATTGGTTATTTGACCGTGGCAGATTGGCGCGATCGCCGTCGCCGAGATGAAGACAAACGCACCAGCCGCAGCGCCACTCCCAAGCGGCGATAATTTGTTTGTGGTTGAGAAATGTTTTTGTAGGGACACGCTATTATCCTGTCCCTACACTATTTTATTTGGCATTCCCAGGAAAGAACTGTTACCTTTGCGATCGCAACGGGAATCATGAGATAGAAGACTTTCAATATTTCAAGTCCCACTGGGAATGGAAAACTCCTCTACTACTCAACCCATAGAACCAAATTCAGAACAGCAAGAATCTCATTTAGATGTGACACTCTCTCTGCGTCAGAATGAGCAACAAAAAGCCTTGTCTGGAGTTATTGCCCGCATCCGTGAGTCTCTAGACATAGAAACGATTTTCAAAATTACAGTCACTGAAGTCCGCCAGCTTCTGAAAAGCGATCGGGTTAGTGTGTTTCGTTTTTATCCCGAATTGGGATGGGAAGGGGAATTTATCTATGAAGATGTGGGAGCAGAATGGGATTCGGCATTAGCAGCCAAACTGCACGATCACTGCTTTGCTGCGGAGTTTGCACAACTATATCAGCAAGGTCGGATTAAAGCAATGGCTGATATATATCAAGCTGGTGTCAGTGATTGCCACGTCCAAATGCTAGAAAGATTCCAAGTGCGTGCCAATATAGCTGCCCCCTTGATGAAGGGTAAAGATTTATGGGGATTGCTGTGTATTCATCAGTGTAGTAATCCTCGGCAATGGCAAGCATCAGAAATTGAGTTTGTACAATTAATCGCCGAACATCTGGGAGTTGCTTTACAACAAGCAGATTACCTGGAACAAGTAAAACTACAATCAGCAGAACTAGCACAAGCAAAAGCCAGAGAAAAAGCAGCCCAATGGCAAAGAACCATCGCTATAACCATTGAGAAAATTCGTCAGTCTCTAGACTTGGAAAGCATTTTCCACACAACCACCGGAGAACTTAGGCAGCTGCTAAATGCTGACCGCGTGGCTATTTATCGCTTCAATCCCGATTGGAGTGGTGAATTTGTGTTTGAATCAGTGGTAGAGGGTTGGATTTCCCTGATAGATGAGCAATTGCAGCGGTCGGAAGTAAGTGAAAACGTCAGTGGATGTAGCGTCAAAGATTTAGCTAAACCTCCAGTCGCTGACACTTACTTACAAGATACAGAGGGTGGTAGCTTCAGTCGCTGTGAAGTGTATCGTGTTTGTAATGATATTTACAATTCAGGGTTTAGTGACTGCTACATTAAAATCTTAGAGATATATCAAGCAAGAGCTTATGCGATCGTTGCTATTTACCACGGTAACAAGCTCTGGGGCTTGCTAGCAGTCTACCAAAATGCCAGAACCCGTGATTGGCAAAAAGATGAGGTTTACTTGCTTACCCAAGTTGGAACCCAACTTGGTGTAGCTTTGCAGCAAGCGGAATTTATCCAACAAATGCAAACCCAAGCAGCAGAGATAAGTAAAGCTGCCGAAAGACAAAGAGCTTTAGCGAACACTGTAGAAAAAATTCGTCAGTCTCTTGATATTGAAGCCATCTTTAAAACCACAACTCAAGAAGTCCGTCGGTTATTAGAAGTGGAACGAGTCGCAATTTATCGCTTCTATCCTGATTGGAGTGGCGAATTTGTCGCTGATTCTATTGTTGATGGCTGGACACCAATGGTTAAGCCGCAGCCTGTGACAGAAGGCGTTTTTGTACAAGGAAAGCAAGCGGGTAAGTATGCACGAAATGAAGTTTTTGTGCCAATTTCTCAGGGCGAGAAGTTGTGGGGATTGCTAGTAGCTTATCAAAATTCCCGGCCTCGTTATTGGCAAGATGAGGAAATCAACTTATTGGCACAAGTTGGCACCCAATTGGGGGTAGCATTACAGCAAGCTGAGTCTTTGAAACAGATGGAGCTGCAAACCCAAAAACTGGCTAAAGCTGCTGCACGAGAACGGAAAGCAGCCGAAAGAGAGAAGGCATTAGCCGCAACGGTGGAGAAAATTCGCCAGTCTCTTGATATTCATACCATTTTTGCCACCAGTACAGAAGAAGTCCGGGGACTATTGGAAGTTGATCGAGTCACAATCTATCAATTCGGGGCTGATTGGAGTGGCAAATTTGTTGCTGAGTCTTTAGCCCAAGGTTGGACACCAATAAAAGAAATTGTACCTGTAGTTGCAGATGATTACTTACAAGAAACGCAAGGCGGAAGGTTTGCTAATGCTAGAAGTTGTGTAATTAAAGATATTTATAGCGCCAATTATTCTATTTGTCATATTGACCTGCTTGAGTTAATGGAGGCTAGGGCATATATGATTGTGCCGATTTTTCAGGGTGAGAAACTCTGGGGATTACTAGCAGCTTATCAAAATATCAAGCCCCGTGATTGGCAAGAGGATGAGGTAGATTTGCTGATGCAGATTGGGAATCAATTAGGGGTAGGACTTCAACAAGCAGAATTACTCGAACAAACTCAACGTCAAAAAGAAGAAATTACCCAGACTCTTAAAGAATTACAGCACACTCAAAGCCAGCTGATCCAAAGTGAAAAAATGGCAGGTTTAGGGCAGTTAGTTGCGGGTATAGCACATGAAATTAACAACCCGATTAGTTTTATTTATGGCAACATCACTTATGTTACTGAACATGCCGAAAATTTATTAAAATTACTGCGCCTCTATCAAAAACAGTATCCTAAGACAACAGGAGAAATTCAAAAGCAAGCAGCAGCAGTGGATTTAGATTTCATTAATGATGACTTGCCCAAAATTCTAACTTCAATGAAGATAGGGGCAGATCGGATCTCTCAACTGGTCTTATCATTGCGAAGTTTTTCTCGACTTGACGAAACAGGAATGAAGCCCATTGATCTTCATGAAGGCATCGACAGTACTTTGTTGATTTTACAACATCGATTAAAACCAGAGACTAATTCTTTTACTATTGAGGTAGTTAAACAATATGGTGAATTACCTCCATTAGTCTGCTATGGCGCCCAGATGAATCAGGTATTTATGAATATTCTCAACAATGCGATCGATGCACTAGAAAACTCAGAAACTAGTAGAAAAATTGACAATCCTAAAATTTTGATTCGTACAGAAGTGATATCCGGGAATACTATTCTGATTTGCATTGCCGACAATGGTTGTGGGATTCCACAGATGATGCGATCGCGCATTTTTGAACCTTTCTTTACCACCAAACAACCTGGACAAGGTACTGGCTTGGGGTTATCTATTAGCTACCAAATTATTGTGAAAAAACACGGCGGTAATATCAAGTGTGTTTCTGAACCTGGTAACGGCTGTGAGTTCTGGATAGAAATCCCGATAAAACGGACAATTTAGGGGTTAGCGATACCTGCGGTAGCCTTTTATAGATAATAACACTACGCGAACGGCGGGCAACTATTGGAGAGGCTACGCCAACGCCTACGCTCTTTTTATCTCACACAAAGGCGCAAAGGAAGGAGAGAGCGATCGCCTACTCCAAATCTTCTATACTTGTACTATGTAAAGGTAATCAAATTCTCTATGATTACAAACACTAATACCCAAATGCAAACCAATCAATACCCATTTGCTCAAGAATTAATCACAGATACTCAAGGTAACATTCGTAAAGTAATTATAGATTTTCAAGATTATCTACGCTTATTAGAAGCGATTGAAGATGAAGGATTGATATTAGCAATTAAGGAAGTACAACAAGAAACGCCATTAAATATTAATGAAGCATTAGCCGAATTAGAAAGAGAGTGAATACCCAGTATCTATCCAGTTTTATTAAAGATTTAAAAGCACTAAAAAGTACTACTATGAGACGATTAAAGTACTTGCTTTTGAAGAAATACCACAAATAGCTAACTTTGAAGAAATTACTAATATCAAAAAGCTTCAAGGATATGATGATATTTATCGTATTCGTATAGGTGATTATCGGATCGGGATTATATTTGACGGTGAAACACTAATATTTCAGCGTGTGTTACATCGTAAAGATATTTATCGATATTTTCCAAAGTGAGTCAAATTAGTTATTTTTTGGAATTGTGCGATCGCACTGTAGAGTTTTTGCGATCGCTTAATTGATAATACTTACCTCGTTCAGTAAGGCGATCGCTCTTTTTAACGAACCGCAGAGAACACAGAGGAAGAAGAGAGCGATGCCAACTCTTGGAGACGCTACGCGAACGGCGGGCAACTCTTGGAGACGCTACGCGAACGCCTACGCTTGGTAGAATAGATATTTTATTGTTGATGTTGCAACCAAGCCACTAAATCAGCTTGCATTGAGAAATCTAGTAAGGCTTCGGCTAAATCCTCTAACAATGTTAAAATTATATATCCATAAAGGAGAAGATTATGAGCAATCAATCTGTTCCTAAAACAAATAGTCTCTATGCACAAGATTATCACTTGTGGTTAGAATACACTGTTGATTTATTAAAAAACAAAAATTTTTTAGAATTAGAGTTAGAAAATTTAATTGAAGAAATTCAAAGTATGGGAAGAAGTGATAAAAATGCTTTAAGGACTAATCTTAGAGTGCTTTTAATGCACCTTCTCAAATACAAATTTCAACCCCAGAACCGATCTAATAGCTGGTTATATACAATCTATGAACATCGTCAAAGATTACAAGAAGCATTTGTAGATAGTCCTAGCTTAAAATACTATTACACGGAAGTTTTTGACATTTGTTACCAACACGCTAGAAAAGAAGCATCTATTGAAACAGGTCTTCCTCTGTCTATTTTTCCCAAAGACTATCCTTTTTCTGTTGATGAAACCTTAGATTCTGATTTTTTTCCAAATTAATCATAATCGCACGGTGGAGTTTTTGCAGGCGATCAATCGCTCTTTTTAACGAACCTTTCTAGGCGCAGAGAACACAGAGTCAGGAGAGAGGAAACTTTATAACTTAGAGAATTAGGAGACAACAAATGACCATACAGCTACAACTGAAACCAGAAATAGAAGCTCGTCTTATTGCTGAAGCTACTGCACAAGGTTTATCGGTAGAAGCTTATCTTGCATCTCTGATTGAAAACAGTTTAACCAGCCACGAAGAAAATTTTTTGTATCAAGTATCAACTCAGGAAGAATGGGAAGCTATATTAACAGATTTAATAAATAGTCCTGCTTTTTCTTTAGCACCAGCACTTTCAGATGCAGCGATTAGTCGAGAGAGTATTTACACCAGAGAAGATGAAATGTTATGAGCTATTTGGTGGATACTAATATTTTGCTGCGTTTGGTGCAGAAGAATAGCCCAATGCACTTTGATACTCAAAGAGCTATCTTGATGCTCAAGAGACAAGGGGAATTATTATATATAATTCCACAGAATCTCATTGAGTTTTGGGCTGTTGCGACAAGACCAATTAATAGTAATGGTTTAGGTTTGTCTACGGCTCAAGCAGTAGAAGAAACTGAGAAACTGAAGAAGATATTTATACTACACCTTGATATACCTGCTATTTGTAGTGAGTGGGAGTCTCTAATTGTTAAATACCAAGTCATGGGAAAACAGGTGCATGATGCACGTTTAGTTGCGGCGATGGTAACGCACCAGATTACACATATACTTACATTTAATATTGATGACTTTAAACGTTTTTCTGAAATTGTAGTTGTTGATCCGCGCAATGTTACACCGCAGTCTTAATTATATTTCAGAGCGATGCCTTCGGCGGGCTTCGCCTACGCTCTTTTTAACGAACCGCAGAGGCGCAGAGAACACAGAGAAAGAAGAGAGCGATCGCATTTGTTGTGAAGGTGCAATTAGACTATGGCTATTTCACTCTAATTCTAAAAACAGTGACTCCAAATCTCTATATCCACTCATGACACGGGCAATATCAATTCCATCTTCTCTGGGATAGTATAAGATGATATATTCTTCAATGTTAAATCCCCGTAAATTGGCAGATAATTGCTCATAACTTTTTCCCATATTGGGAAATCCAGCAACTAATTTGCATTTCTGGCGAATTGCATCAAAAAGTTTACTAGCAGCACTGGGACTATTCTGAGCAATATATTCACAAATAGTATTTAAATCTTTGACTGCTTGATCAGAAAAAGAGTAGTTACTCATTTTCGAGACTCAGCAATTTTATTGATTTTTTCTTGTAGTTGAGCAAATACTATCTCACCATCTGTAACCTCTCCTCTAGCAATTTGTTCCTTTCCAATCACTATTTTTTGTCGAAGTTCTTCCAAACGTTGTTCTCGTGCTTGTAGCAATTTTAATGCTTCGTTCATTAATTCTTCTGCATTAGCATATCTCCCAGTTTGAATTTGGGATTGAATAAACTGCTCATGCTCAGGTTTAAGGGAAATATTCATTCCAAATAACCCTACTAAATTTACTATATTCAAATTTTATCGCTAATTGACTTGACGATCGAATACGGCTCAGTTTTCAACTAAAAGATTAATGCGATCGCATTTCAATAAAAAGCAAGCGATCGCACAATGGAGATTTTTCAGGCGATCGCTCTTTTGGTTAAATGCATCAAAGTCTAATCGTGGGTTGTACCGTCTGGCATAATAGCACCAGCAAGATTTGCATCTTCTAAATTTGCACCAAGGAGATTTGCGTTTGTAAGGTTGGCTTTTTCTAGATTGGCATTACTCAAGTTTGCCCCACGCAAGTCGGCTGATGTTAGATTTACTCCACTTAAGTTTTCTTGGTTTAGACCAGCACCGCAAAGATTAGCTTCACTCAAGTTTGCACCATTAAGTTCTGGATACTTAAAAATTGCCCCTACTAAATTTACAGAACTTAGATCAGCACCTATGAAATTTGTTCTAATTAATTTTGCTTCGGTTAAATTTGCTTGACTTAATTGAGCCGCAGTTAAGTTAGTTTGTTCTAAATTTGCCTGATTCATATTTGAGCCTTTGAGGTTTGCCGAAGTAAGGTTTGCGTCTTCTAGGTTCGCTTGACTTAAGTTAGCTGCTTGCAAGTCAGATCCAGCTAAGTTCACATTATTCAAATTAGCACCTGCAAAATTAGCATTTTGTAGCGATGCACCAGGAGCAATAAAATAACTTCCAGCTTCAGCCGGATCAAAACCTGTGGGAAAGATAGTCAATGTGTTGTAATAGCTATATTGCAAATCTATTCCCTCAATATTTGCTCCCTTTAGATTTACTCCTAATAGATTTGTATGGATCAGATTGGCATTACTTAGATTTGCCCTCATCAACTTTACTCCACTCAAATTTACCCCGCTTAAATTTGCTCCACTGAGGTTGGCTAAACTGAGGTTGACTTCACCATCTAAAATAGCTTCACTGAGATCAGCTTCACTAAGATCAGCTTCGCGTAAAGATGCCCCAGTCAAATCAGCTTCACGAAAATTAGCTTTTTTCAGTTTTGCCTTATCTAGCTTGACCGATCTGAGGTCTGTTTTATAAAGACATGCATCCTCTAGATTAGCTTCAGTTAATTTTGCACTGGATAAGTCAGCTTCACTGATATCTGCTTCTCTCAGATTTGCACGAGTTAAGTTTGCATATCTGAGAGAAGCAGCATTTAGATCAGCAAAACTTAAATTAGCTTCACTTAAATTCGCTTCACATAAGTCAGCTTTACTGATATCTGCTCCTTCCAAATTTGCGCCACTCAAATTGAGGTTACGCCAGTTGACATCGCTTAGATTAGCATTTGTCAAATTAGCTTGACTTAGGTTAACCTCGTCTGCTAACGTTTCACCACTCAAATCGACTCCAGCTAAATTAATCCCGCTAAAGTTACGTTCTCCTGCCTTATAACGCTGCCAAAATTCTTCAGCATTAATAGGTATTTCCTGTCCTAACACTGTTTTACTTTGTTGCTGTTCAATACGCTCAATAAATTGCTTCACAACTTCACCATCATCAAGATTTGCTTCTTTATTTGATGCGTTACTATTATCCAAATCTTTACTAATATTAGACAGATGATTGAGGGGCTGTTGTAATTCTGCAAATTGTACATTTAATTGTGCGATATTTTGTTGTATAATTTCAATCTGCTGTAATTCAAGTCTGTTGTTAAATTGTTCTTTAAATTGATCAAAATACTTTTTTAGCCAAGCAATATTTTTTCGTCGCAGATCCTGTTCTACTTCTAACTGTGAAATCCGCAATGCCAAAGATTCTAAAGTTACTTCTGAGTTGGAGCTATTCATAAATTTACCGCTAACTATATTGTGCCTATATTTATAAATTGCCCAAATTCCACCTTAGATTAACAGCCAACAGTCACAGTTTTCACGGTTTTCTTTGCGCCTATTCGTGAGGTAATTCCCCAACAAAAAAACTTGCCCCAGAAGCATCACCCCCCCAAGGCAAGCAAACTCTCTACATTCTTTCTTTACTCCGCGCTCTCTGCGCCTCTGCGGTTCGTTAAAGTTGCTTCACTTCCGAAACCAACTTCGACACCATATCTTTAGCGCCACCAAAAAGCATCGTAGTTTTATCCTTGTAGAACAACTCATTATCTACACCGGCAAAACCCGTACTCATCCCGCGCTTAATCACAATCGTCTGCTTCGCCCGATCAACTTCCAAAATTGGCATACCATAAATCGGGCTATTTTTATCACTCCGCGCCGCCGGATTTACCACATCATTTGCCCCAATTACTAAAGCCACATCCGCTTGCTCAAATTGGGGATTAATATCATCCATGTCGTACAACTGCGTATAAGGCACATTTGCCTCTGCAAGTAACACATTCATGTGTCCCGGCATTCTCCCAGCAACGGGGTGAATGGCATACTTGACATCAACGCCCATTTTTTCTAACTGATCTGACAATTCCCGGACACTATGTTGCGCTTGGGCAACTGCCATACCATAACCAGGTACAATTACCACAGAACGGGCATAACCCAACATCATCGCCCCTTCTTCGGGATCGATACTGCGGACAGTTTGATCAGTTGCACCACCACTAGCAGCAGCACCACCAGAACTAGAACCTGTACCAAAAGCGCTGAACAGCACACTAAATAACGAGCGGTTCATCGCCTTACACATAATTTCGGTGAGGATTAAGCCAGATGCTCCCACCAAAGCCCCAGCGATGATTAACATATTGTTCATCACCACGAACCCAGCAGCAGCAGCCGCCACACCTGACAACGAGTTCAACAGCGAAATTACCACCGGCATATCGCCGCCACCAATGGGGATGACGAACATCACGCCCAATACTAAAGAAACGCCAACCACTCCCAAAAATATCGGTAAGCTATTTGGTGTGATGATTAAGTAAGCACTACCTACTATATAAGCACCCAGAAGCAAGAGGTTAAATGGTTGCTGGAAAGGAAATGTAATCGGGGAACCGCTAATTAAACCTTGCAATTTGGCAAAGGCTAAAAAACTACCTGTGAAGGTAATACCACCGATTAACACATCCAATAGTATGGAAATGTTGACATCTAGCGGTATCGCCTGAGAACTATCTAATAATCGCCAGAATTCGGCAACAGCTACTAAAGCCGAAGCTGCACCACCCAAACCGTTGAGTAAACCCACCATTTGGGGCATTTCGGTCATTTGGACTTTGTAGGCAACGATCGCACCAATTCCCGATCCAATCGCCAAGCCCAACAATATCATCTCGTAATTCAACACATGTTGATCCAGCATTGTCGCGGCGATCGCTAGCAGCATCCCTACAGCCGCAACGAGATTACCATTCCGCGCTGTAGCAGGTGATCCCAGTTTTTTCAACCCCAGAATAAATAACGATGCAGCGACTAAGTACGTCAGCTGAATGCCAGTTGGTAAAAAGTCGCTCACGCCTTAATCTCCTTCTTCTTGAACATTTGCAACATTCTGTCTGTCACTAAAAAACCACCCACAACGTTGATTGTTGCCAATACCACAGCAATCAAACCGAGAATTACTGATACATTCGTGTCTCTCGCACCAGCAGCAACTATTGCTCCCAGTACCGCAATGCCAGAAATCGCGTTTGAACCTGACATTAAGGGCGTGTGTAAAGTCGGTGGTATTTTATTGATGACTTCAAAACCGATAAAAGATGCCAATACAAATACAAACAAAGCAGCAAGTAATGCCTCTGTCATGCTTGAAAAACTCCTAGTTGATTTTTCATTAGCCCACGGAGGTGGGCTTCGTTTGTGTAGCCGCGAATTCCATTCGCCCCGGCTCTAAGTTGACATTTATGAACATGTTATGCTCCTACTAACCTGCTCCAACGCCGCTCAAAGCTTGTAAAGCATCCCTGACTCGTTGATTGCGAATTTCACCTGCGTGGGTAACGCAAGCTGCATCAACGATGTCGTCGCTAAAGTCCACCTGCAAAGCTTTGTCTTTAATTAGTAATTGCATCAACGAAGTTACGTTTTTGGCATACAATTGGCTGGCATGAATTGGCATCGATGATGGGAGATTGATCGGGCCGATAATTGTTACACCGTTCCACACAATATCTTTGCCGGGTTCAGTACAGGCGCAGTTACCACCCTGTTCGGCGGCCAAATCCACAATCACTGAACCTGGTTTCATTTGTGCCACCATTTCTTCTGTAACTAGCCGTGGTGCTTGTCTCCCAGGTACTTGAGCGGTAGTAATCACCACATCAGAATTCTTAATGTGTTCGGCGACAACTTCTTGAGTGCGTTGTTTGCTAGCTTCCGAAATTTCCTTAGCGTAACCACCTGCGGCGACGGTTTCTTCGTCTAATTTAACTTCAACGAATTTCGCCCCCAAACTTTGGACTTCTTCTTTAACGGCGGGACGAATATCAAAGGCTTCTACCACTGCTCCCAAACGTCTCGCGGTGGCGATCGCTTGCAATCCGGCTACACCAGCGCCCATAATAAATACTTTCGCTGGAGCGATCGTCCCGGCGGCTGTGGTTAACATCGGGAAATATTTCGGTAATGCAGCTGCGGCAATTAATACAGCCTTGTAACCTGCTAATGAAGCTTGCGAGGACAAAGCATCCATACTTTGCGCCCTGGTAGTACGGGGAATCATTTCCATACTCAAGGCTGTGACTTTACGGTTTGCTAGTTGCTGTGCTACAACGGGGTTTCCCAAAGGATTGAGGAAACTGACTAAAACAGCCCCTTCCTTTAGCAAGTCAATTTCTGAGCGTCCATCTTCTCGTTCTTGTGGGGGACTGACTTTCAACAGAATATCTGTTTCGCCCCATAATTTGGCAGTATCGCTGATTATTGTGGCTCCTGCGGCTTCATAGTCAGAATCGTTAAAAAATGCTCGCTCTCCTGCACCTGTTTCTACCCACACTTCCAAACCTTGTTTTACCAATCGGGTAACGGTGTCAGGAATTAATGCCACACGACGTTCACAAACTTCAATTTCTTTAGCAACTGCTATTCTCATGAAATCTCCTGAAGATAAATACCTAATCTCTGCTAAGTAAACGATTGTCTAGATGAGAGTATCCCGCACTCATAGTACTTAGGCAGGAACATCACCCATGAATTTTACTTGTAGATTGAACAAAAGAAACTTTCCTCTCCCACTCCTAGCTGTCCAGGCAAAGCCTGATGCCGTTCGCAGATGTCATATCACATAGTTGCAAACAGGGTTACGTATTGCACATCCTAAATTGATTCCCAAATTTTGCATCTTTATCTTCAGCTTGTTTTCGGGATTGATAAATTTTGGTATTCCTTTCTTATAGAGTAATATTGACCAAATTTTGAAAGCTTTATAATTTCCCAATTAAATTTTAATGATTACGACTTTGATTCCAACTTATTTTAATCAGTTTAGTTTAGCTTAACTGGCGATCGCTGATGGCACGCCTCAATTTTTATAACAAAATTCTCAAATTTAGATACACTTATACATATTTGGAAACACAATCTAACCCCGACTGTGTTTATATTTAGTTTAAAATTTGACCAACCTAGTCATCAAATCAGCACTCTGTAAGGGTAATTAAGTAAATAAATTATACGTTAAGTAGGTAGGCAAGATAAAACCAAACTATGTAACGAAAAGTAAAATCTCTGTATTTGGCTCGTAGTTGCGCTTTAGCGCTAAAGCGCAACTATGAGCGAGTGATGATTACTTGCACCCACTTACTTAAATTTATAACTAAGTAGTTTTGCTGTCGCCCAAACCTTAGTGAGGATGACACTTTTTTTTGTTATTGAACGTCAATTGTCAGGAAGTCAGTAGTAAAGTTTAGTAACGAATAATAACACACAGTTATTTGAGATAACAGATTTATATTTTGGTAGAGGAAGCCTGATTATGCGACGTTTACTTTCTGCTTTAGCCGTGACTAGCTTTGTAGTTACTGGATTACCAGCCCTAACTTTGGCACAAAGTTTACCTGGATTTACGCTCTTTAGCGGTGTCAAAGCCGAAAATCAGCTGCCCTTCCGGTTAGATTATGGTGGGCAAGCTAATGGTTGGGATCGTTACATATTAAGGATTCCAGCCAAAAAAATGAAATTGGCAGTGGGTCAATTTGCAATTACCTACCCTAATTATTACAAAGGAACTTTTGACCAGAAAAAAATTGAAGTCCGAGTCAAAGGCAAAGCAGTTCCGCTTTCTGAGGTGAAGTGGGACAAAGAAGGTAAGCTGATTAATATTTTTCCCCAAGACCCAGTGCCAGCAGGTAGCGCAGTTGAGGTAGTCTTATCTAACGTGAAAAATCCATCTTTTGGCGGAGTTTACTATTTTAACTGTCAAGTCCTCTCCCCTGGCGATGTGCCACTCCTGCGCTACATGGGAACATGGATTTTGAGCATCAATTAAGTTTGGGGGCTGGGGAGATGAGGGAGATGAGGGAGAAAGAATAACTAATGACAATTCCCTATTCCCTATTCCCTATTCCCTATTCCCTAATAAAGTAATAGAATTAGAGATTGTGAGTTTTTATAAAAATCACCTAAGAGGAGAAGAGTATGAAAAGAACACTAGGCGGCACTAGCCGTAAGAGAAAAAGAACCTCTGGTTTTCGGGCTAGGATGCGGACACCAGACGGCAGGAACGTGATTAGCGCCAGGAGAAGAAAGGGGCGTCACCGTCTAAGCGTTTAGGGCGTATCTAAGCTAAAAGAGCATCTGTGGCTTTGCCTAAAGCAAATCGATTAAAATCCCGCAAGGATTTTCAGGCAGTTTTCCGGGAAGGGATTCGGCGTAATGGCTCTTATTTAACATTGAGAGCCTTAAAGCCGTTATGTTCAACAAAACCTTCTTTGTCTACTGCTACCCAGACAACACAAGCAACTGACTTAAGAACTCTTGCCAGTACGCGGATTGGCATTTCCATAAGCACAAAAGTCAGCAAAAGGGCAGTGGTTCGCAACCGAATCAAACGGCAAATTGCTTCTGCTTTACATAACTTGCTGCCCAAATTATCACCAGGATGGCGGCTAGTGTTCATTGTCAAACCCACAGCAGTAGAATCTAAGTGCGTAAGCCCACAATTTCTGCAAGAATTAGAGCAGTTGTTGGCACAAGCTGAGGTGTTCGATGGGAATTCGTGAAGATGTTTATTATGAAGGTGGCCCCCATCGCGGGGATTTAATTGTCAACGTGTTGATTGGGCTAACCATTGTCGGGATACCATTAACAGTTGGGGCAATTGTCAGAGCATTGTGGCTGCGTTTCCGCATCACCGATCGCCGAATTACTGTGATCGGAGGTTGGCAGGGACGCGATCGCACTGACATAATTTACTCAGAAATTGTCAAAGTCGTTACAGTCCCCCGTGGCATTGGCTTATGGGGAGATATGGTACTAACCCTAAAAAACGGCAGTCGTCTCGAATTGCGGGCAATTCCCAAGTTTCGGGAAGTCTATGACTACATCAACGAAAGAATTGTTGCGAAAAATCCCGAATATAGCGCTGCTGCTAACAAGTGATCAGATTAGGGAGTAGGGAGTAGGGAGTAGGCAATGCAAAATTTACTTAGATAAAATCCAAAGTTAAGAACTTCCCACTTACCAAAAACTACATACCACTCCCAATTCCCCACTCAATTTTTTGGGATGTGCGGCTATCCGTAGCGAAGGGTAGTCGCACATAATTCATGATTTAGATAAATTAGATTCAGTTTACAGTAGCTCAGGTTGAATTCAGAATAATGGATTTTGGTATCGGCTTTCTCTCGAACAACGTGATGCTGCCAATCATAGATTTTTTCTATGGTATTGTGCCTAGCTACGGATTGGCGATCGTTGCTTTGACATTGATAGTCCGCTTCGCGCTCTATCCCCTGAGTGCTGGCTCAATTCGCAATATGCGGAAGATGCGAATTGTACAACCTCTGATGCAGAAGCGGATGGCAGAAATCAAAGAGCGCTATAAGGATGAACCGCAAAAGCAGCAAGAGGAAATGGTCAATGTTCAAAAAGAATTTGGCAATCCCTTAGCAGGCTGTTTTCCATTACTAGTGCAAATGCCGGTCTTATTAGCGCTGTTTGCCACTTTGCGGGGTTCGCCTTTTGCAAGTGCTAACTACAGCGTTAATCTGCAAATCTTACCCGCAGCACAAATCGAACAAATTCAACCGCAAGCCTTTGCCACTGCTCCTCAAAATATTTACGTTGCTGATGGAGAACACGTTAAAGTAGCTGCCATCCTTCCTAGTGGTAACAAACTAGCGGTGGGAGAACAAACTAAGATCCAATATCAGACCGTTGAGGGCAAACCATTTCAGGTACTCTTAGCAGAACACCCAGAAAATAAGCTGGTTCCTGATTGGAAAGTTACCAAAGGTGAAGATAGGGTAAAAATTGATGCCCAAGGCAATGTAGAAGCATTGCAGCCCGGAGAAGTTACTATTCAAGGAACAATTCCTGGACTAGCAGCAGACAAAGGCTTTCTATTTATTGATGCCTTAGGCAGGGTTGGCGCAACCGATCCAGATGGCACAATCCACTGGGATATCGTCGCCATGATCGTCTCCTTTGGAATCAGCCTTTATGTTAGCCAAATGCTATCCGGGCAAAATTCCAGTGGTGGCAATCCGCAGCAAGATACAGTTAACAAAATCACTCCAGTAATTTTTTCTGGGATGTTTTTGTTCTTCCCCTTACCTGCTGGGGTGCTGATGTATATGGTAATTGGTAATATTTTCCAAACTGCACAAACTTATCTTCTCTCGCGCGAACCTCTACCAGAAGAACTGCAAAAAATCGTAGCAACCCAGGAAAAAGAAGCAGTAGTGGTAGAACAAAAGGCATTGCCATTTGAACCAAAAAGTGCCAAGAAAAAGGCGACAGGGGGATCATGAGCAATATTCCCATGCAGCGAGGTCAGCAGTGGTTAAAAACCCTGCTGGAACTCACTGGAATACCTGCTGAAATTCAGGGTCATTTAGAAGCAGCCCAATCTCAAGAGGGCGATTCGCCAGAACCAGATAACTACTGGTTAACAATTGATCAAACTAAGTTGACGACAGAACAAATCCAGGTATTAATTGGTGCTGATGGTTCTGTGTTAGATGCGATTCAGTATCTAGCAAATTCGGTTTTAAACTTAAGCCAACCCCCTGAAGAACAAGCCTCTTACACCATTGAGTTGAATGGCTACCGGGTCAAAAGAGAAGCCGAAATTCGCGCATTAGCAGAAGCAGCAGCCGATGAAGTGCGCTTTTCTGGTAGAGAAGTGGAAATCAAATCCCTTAGTTCTGCTGAAAGGCGACAAATCCATACCTTCTTGAAGGAGTTTGGAGATTTGGAAACCTTCAGTCGCGGTAAAGAGCCGCATCGTCATCTGGTTGTCCGTCCGGCTTCGTTGGAAGAAGTTAGGAGTTAGGAGTTAGGAGTTAGGAGTTGGGAGTTGGGAGTTGGGAGTTGGGAGTTGGGAGTTGGGAGTTGGGAGTTGGGAGTTGGGAGTTGGGAGTTGGGAGTTGGGAGTTGGGAGTTTGGAGTTGGGAGTTTGGAGTTGGGAGTTGATTGAAAACTCATAACCATATAATTTCAAAACTTCTCTTGTTCTTAAGAGATAAAGTAAAGATGTAGTATCAGTATTATTGCTGGTAATGAAGATAAATTCTTAGTGAGGATGTCTCACAAATCCTATGGACGCAATTTTTATTCCGCAGCTAACTCAAGCCCCGGAGCGGACAGAGGAAGTTCAGGTTCAGGAATTTCTGCCTGGTCTGGAAACGTTGACACCAGTTCGCGCTCGTGTGCGCGTGCAGCATCATGGCAATTACCTGGAAGTGTCCGCTCAGGCAGAAACAATTATTACTTGTACCTGCAACCGATGTTTGCAGCAATACAATCGACGTTTAGGGCTTGATACGAAGGAAATCATCTGGTTAGACGAAAATGCAAATCAGGCAAATGACTTGCCTTTAGAGCGAGAAGTAGTTATGGAAGAGTTGCTGGAAACCCTTCCACCCGATGGTTATTTTTATCCAAACGAATGGCTCTATGAGCAGATGTGCTTGGCAGTACCTCAGCGCCAATTATGTAATCGCAATTGTCCAGGTATTCCTGTAAATAGTACTATTGATATTTCTGATAGTCCTGAAACTCCAGTTGATCATCGTTGGGCTTCTCTGGAAGCACTGAAAAAGCAACTTCCGGGATAGACAAATCACTATCAACTTCGTCAACGCGCTACTAATAGCGCGTTTTTTAAGTAGTTAATTATTATACCTGTATGGTACACAGTAAAGCTAGGAACTGAAAGTATAGTCCCAAATAATTCGCCAGACAAACTCGCTAATTATTTGCCCTCTCCTTCATCTTTTTGCCAAATTGGGATGCTCCCAGTTGTTGACTGAGCGCACTGTAAGTAAGTCGGTCCAAATAATCATCACTGGTTTGTAATTGCGCTTTAGCGCAAGACAGCGCAACTACGAGCCAAATACAGAGATTTTACTTTTCGTTACATAGTTTGGTTTTTTCTCGGTGGCCTACTTACTTCTGAGTCAAAGTTATACATCTAGGAGGAGCGCTCTGTCACCGCTTCGCTACAACTGGCTCATCATTAAATTTTTGTCTGCTCACACCCAAGCCTAGATACACAATTGATTTTTAATTATGTAAAGTTACGCTTTCACTGCCTTGAAAGCCCTGATTTCCCGTAGGGGCAATTCATGAATTGCCCCTACATTTCGTACCTAATGCGTAAGTCCTAGTTAAGTCATGTTACATATTTAGATTTCTATCCTGACATGCTTAATAATTAATATTTAGTATTTGATCCTAAAAATCACTTACTATTGGAAAATTTTGAAGAATTACCAGGAGTAACTCAATGCTTATTTCAAATTTAAAGACTGAAAATATGTTTGTGGAATTACTTGATAAGGAAGCGGAATCCATATCTGGAGGAATTAGCGTCACAGCCGATAAACTTAACTTATCATTCACAAATGTAGCTTTAGACCTAGAGGGTTTTAAGATTTTCCTTAAAAAAGGATCTATCAAGTTAACTGGAGTAAAATTAAGTGTTTGAAGATAAAAGGAGAGCGAACATTCTGATTTTGCAAAAATAAAACAAGCCATATTATTCGCGAGTTTCGATTGCGAATAATATGGCTTCAATATTGTAGTTCTTCCTCCTCTTGCTCAGGTCGATAACTAATGTCTAGAAGACAATCATCAAGAGGATGAATTATTCTCTGTATCTCCTGCCAAATAAAACGTCTAAAAACTGATTTTCCCACTGTTGAGATGTCTTATCAAAGGCCAACCATCGCAGAAACATAAATACCGTTTGGTGTTATAAATATTACATTTGGGTCATAAGATATTTCTTGTCTCTTGAAGCCTCCAACCTGTATTAGCGTGGTGTCTTTGCTCAAAATTCTAATACTAATTCCTCGGTTGTCGGTTGAGTAAGTGATGTCAACATTGAAAACTTCACCATTTGGCAGTCTGACTGGCGCGAAATGAATACCAAGGACATTTTAAGCTTCTGCAAAAGGGCGTGAATTTACGTTCAATAGAGGCTTAAGTTCAATTTCGCAGAGGCTTTTCCATTGCCCCGACAATTCTTCACCGTACTGCAAATACAACTTCATTTGATCTTCCTAAAGTTAATAAGTAGGTAGGCATAATTAAATATAAGATCAAACCTCACCCTCAATCCCTCTCCGTGAGTTCGGAGAGGGAAGCCGGATTGAGGGTAAGGTTTTATATTTAATTTGACCCACTTACTTATATCGTCATAAGCGCATTTCAAATGCTATTGAAAAGCAGTTTTAGAGGCATCATATTGGGATAAACAAGCAACAATAATAGTTAGCATATAGTTATTATCGGTAGCGGCTCGATTTGATTTTTGACGATTACTACGTTTGCTAAAATTAAATGTTATCAATCACCTAATGATTTAAATTCTGTTTACCACAAAAGAGCGATCGCCTTTAAAAAATATCTCACATAGAGCGATCGCACTCGCAACCGCTATGAACTGGTAGATGTTGGTTTTTTAGTTGTTAGAGGTGATACAAACCTGAACAATGAGAGAATAACTAATAACCACAGCTATATATGAACTTCCGTGAAGAGTTTAAACTGCTGCTACGCGCCCGCTACCCGTTAATTTATATTCCCACCTATGAGGAAGAACGGGTAGAAGCAGCTATCCGGGAAGAAGCAACCAACCAGGGTAATCGCCCAGTGTATACTTGGGATTTTGTCGATGGCTACCAGGGAAACCCTAATGATGTTGGGTTTGGGCGGCGTAACCCATTGCAAGCTTTAGAATTTATCGAAAAATTACCAGCTTCGGCACCAGCTGTATTGATTCTCCGAGATTATCATCGCTTTTTAGATGATGTAGCGATCGCTCGCAAACTCCGCAATCTGTCTCGGCTTCTCAAGTCGCAACCAAAAAATATTGTCCTACTCTCACCGCGCATCGCCATTCCTGACGACTTAACCGAAGTGCTGACAGTAGTGGAGTTTCCCTTACCCGCCGGCCCAGAAATTAAAACTGAGGTGGAACGCTTACTACAAAGTACTGGCAACTCCCTTTCTGGCAAAGTTTTAGATGATTTGGTGCGCTCTTGTCAAGGGCTTTCGATGGAACGGATTCGCCGGGTTTTGGCAAAAGCGATCGCTACCCACGGTGAATTGCAACCAGAAGACGTGGATCTCGTTTTGGAAGAAAAGCGCCAAACTATCCGCCAAACCCAAATCCTGGACTTCTACCCCGCTAGTGAGCAAATATCTGATATTGGCGGACTGGATAATTTAAAAGACTGGCTGATTCGGCGGGGAGGTTCATTTACTGATAAAGCGCGACAGTACGGATTACCGCACCCCCGTGGTTTAATGTTGGTGGGTATTCAGGGAACTGGTAAATCGTTAACCGCAAAAGCGATCGCTCATCACTGGCATTTACCCTTGTTACGTTTGGATGTGGGAAGGTTATTTGGTGGTTTGGTGGGTGAATCAGAATCTCGGACTCGGCAAATGATCCAAGTAGCTGAAGCCCTCGCTCCCTGTATTTTGTGGATTGATGAAATAGATAAAGCCTTTGCTGGAGTTGGTAGCAAAGGTGATGCAGGAACAGCCAGCCGGGTGTTTGGTACTTTTATTAACTGGCTAGCCGAAAAAAGCTCACCCGTTTTTGTTGTCGCCACCGCCAACGACATTCAAGCCTTACCACCGGAAATGCTGCGTAAGGGACGATTTGATGAAATTTTCTTTGTGGGATTGCCCACCCAAGAAGAGAGAAAAGCAATTTATGATGTTCATTTATCCCGATTGCGCCCCCATAACTTAAAAAGTTATGACATCGAAAGGTTAGCTTATGAAACGCCCGATTTTTCTGGAGCAGAAATTGAGCAAACTTTAATTGAAGCGATGCATATTGGATTTAGCCAAAACCGCGACTTTGCGACTGACGACATTTTAGAAGCAGCTAGTCAGATCATCCCCTTAGCGCGAACTGCTGTAGAGCAAATTCAGCACCTCCAAGAATGGGCTGCTGCGGGGAGAGCGCGTTTAGCATCTAAACACAATCCTTTAAGCGATCGCCTGCGGCGGACTACGTGAACGCATTCAGTAGTAGCTACAATAATTGGTTAGTTAATAATTGCTAGTTAATAGTCAATAGTTAATCATGATATTACTATTGACTATTGACCATTGGCGATCGGGTTTTAACTATGTTGTCTGGCTTCATAAAGTTTATACTTGGGTTTTTCTTAGCGATCGCTGTGCTAATAGGTGGCGGCGCTGCAATTGGACTCTATTTCATGAATCGCACCGGCATACCCCCTGCCAAACCGGTTTTTTCTAATGATAGTCCCTCGGTGAAAGCCCAAGCTCCCAAAGCAACTGAGCCTAAAGGAGCTAAATCCACACCTGGGGCAAAGGCTGAATCGTCTTCAAGCCCAACCTCCACTCCCACAGAATCACCAAAGGCTAGCCCATCACCAAAACCATTGCCATCGGGAGCTTACCGAGGGCGTGTTAGTTGGCGTGAAGGCTTGAGTTTGCGATCGCAACCAAATCAAGAAGCTGAAAAAGTTGGTGGGGTTGGTTTTAATCAAAAAATTATTATCTTGGAACAAAGCGAGGATAAATCCTGGCAAAAGATCCGTTTGGAAGGTAGCGAACAAGAAGGTTGGGTAAAAGCAGGTAATACTCAAAAAGTTGATGAACAATAACATTTGGGAATGTTCTTCGGGGCATTGGTTATTAATTCTTGTCCCTCACTCCCTCATCCCCCTACTCTCTACTTCAATCACTTGTAAAGAACCATACACAAAATAAACACAACACAGAGCAAGTCGTATAATTAGGTGTAGTCATAACTTGAAAAAAACAAGTGGAAACAGGGGTAAATAGCTATTCAACCAAGCTTGCCTCAGTCTACGAGGCATCCGCAAGTGTCAAGGTTGTTCCTACCGTAGCTAATTTCAAATTTTTGAATTGGAAAAAGTTATCTAGTGGTGTGGCGATCCGTCTTTTGTCCGTAGCATTGACTACGGGGCTTCTGAATATCGCTGGACAAGCTTTAGCACTTCAGAAAATAGGAAGTAATGGCGCTGAAGTTAGCAGTAGCCAGAGGTGTTTAAAAAACTTAGGCTACTTTAAGGGCCCAGTAAGTGGCAAGTTTGCTAACTTGACTCAGAATGCTGTGATCAAATTCCAGCAAGCCAATAGAATTCCTGCTGATGGTGTTGTGGGTGCTAGTACTCAAAGAGCCTTGCAACGAGCATGTCAAAGTAGAACTTCTAGCAGAAATACTAGTGGTGGATTGCGGCCAAGTGGTCAATATCCTGTTCTCTCTCAAGGCAAAACTGGTGCAGCCGTAACAAAGTTACAACAGCGTTTGCGGCAGTTAGGCTACTTGAATGCTAATCCCACTGGAAATTTTGGCCCAATGACTAGAGATGCTGTAATTGCATTCCAGCGAAATTATCGCATATCTGGTAAGGGGATTGTGAATCAACAAACGTGGAACGCACTACTAGGTTCCTCTCCGACTCCAGCCAGATCAAGTCTCTCAACTCAACAAGTGAAAGAATTACAAGTGCGTTTGCGGCAGCTAGGTTATTTTAATACTGCTGCTACCGGGAATATTGGCCCAATGACTAGAGATGCTGTAATTGCATTCCAGCGAAATTATCGCCTACCTGTTGATGGCATTGCCAATACTCAAGTTTTGGAGTCAGTGCGTAGAGCCTCCACACCTGGATATACTACTCAACAACCAGGCAGAAGTTATCTGACTATAGGCGATCGCGGAGAAAATGTCAGATTAGTTCAAGAGCGTTTGTCGCAGTTGGGTTTCTCTAATACCAATCCTGATGGCGTTTTCAACGATTACACCAAAGAATCTGTGATTGCATTTCAGCAATCTTCTCGACTCAATTCTACTGGAAATGTAGATTGGCAAACTTGGGAAGCATTAGGGTTGAATAGCTCGAATGTGGGGAATTCTGCTGAGAATAATAGTTATGTATTTACTAATACTAATGACTATGTAGCAGATGAAAATAATCGCTATTTACCTCCTACTAATAACCTAGTGCCTGTGACTAATGGCAACACATTAGTTGCTAATAATCCCTACAGAGTAATAGTACCAATTTCCAATAATGATACTCTGAGTAAAGTGCAACAATATATACCCAATGCTGTCACGGAACAATCCCATTTAGGGGATTATGTGAATGCTGGAGAATTTAGCGATCGCGCACAAGCAGAAACACTAACGAAAAAGCTTCGCTCATTAGGTCTTGATGCACGGGTAAAATACAATTAATTCGTAATTCGTAATTCGTAATTAAATTGACAAACTCAATTGGGAACCTTCTTGAGTTTTATTCACTTCAATCCTGGCTTGAAAAGCTTCTTTGAGGTGGGGCATGTGGGTGACAGTGAGGATGCAGGCGAAATCGGAAGCGATCGCATTAATCGCTGCAATCAAGCGATCGCATCCTTCGGCATCCTGTGTACCAAAACCTTCATCTACAATCAACAATTGCAACGCCGCCCCCGCCCGTTGCGCTAATAATTTCGCCAAAGCCAAACGGATGGCAAAGTTAATTCTAAAGGCTTCTCCACCAGAGTAAGTTTCATAAGATCGCGTTCCTCTAGAATCGGCGATTAAAATATCTAAGGTATCTATCAGCTTGGCATTTTTCTTGGTTGATTTAGCACTACGCCCAGCTTTTTGAGTAATAAATTGTACGTGAAATTGATTACCACTCAGCCGCGAAAGTAGTTGATTTGTCTCGGCTTCCAGTTGCGGTAACACATTCTCAATCATCAGTGCTTGGATACCATTTTTACCAAAGGCTTGCGTTAATTCCTGATAAACACGGTATTCATGCTTGCAAGATTGGAGTTGCTGGTGCTGTTGTTCATACTGAATTTGTAGCGTTTCTAGTTGATGCGCCAACTGCTCTAAACGCCCTAACTTGGCAATTTGCTCATCGAGTTGCCGTCTGCGTAGTGCTAACTGCTGCTCTAAAGTTTGAATTTGGGCAGAGGGGTTAGCTGTTGCTTGTAGTTGCTGGATAATGCTTTCAATTTGCCGACCGAGTTTTTGCCGCTCCGTTACTCTGGCGCTTCTGGATTCCTCTAAGTCTTGTAATCTAGTCTGGAGTTGAGGATACTGTTGCTGGGCTGAGTGCAGTTGTTGATACCGCAAATGCCAAGATTGAGCTTGGCGGACAGCTATACGCAGATTGTTGTGCTGCTCAGAACTGTAGCCAATTTCGGTAATGTGACGCTCAAGAGCCGCGATTTGTTTAGCACATTCAGAATCAATCTGATCCTGCTGGATTCTGGATTGTAATTGAGCAATTTGGGATTGTAATTCTGGTTTTCGGGCTAATAGTTGCGTTTGTCGCTTAGTAGCATCTTTAATCTGCTGGAGTTTTATTTCTGCCCATCGCCACCGCTCAACTTCGCTCCGGGCGAGGGCGTGGTCTTGTTCATTATAATTAACTTGTTGCAGATATTGGTCTAGTTGCTGGAGTTCAGCTTGTTTATCAGGAGCGTAATCACCAGCTTGGAGCGATCGCTCTAAATGCTGTTTTTCAGCAGCAATCTGTTGTAACTGTTGTTGCACATCAGTTGTAGCTTCTAACTGGGCTGCCAACTGTCCCCGGTGTTCACGCAAACCATCGTAGCCCGCCAATTGTTGGGAAATTTCCCGATATTCCTGCCTGAGTGTCTGAATTTCTTTGTCTGACACAGCCAATTGTTCCCGTAGTACCCAAAACTGCCCTTGAGTATCCTCTATCTCAGCGTGGGTTTTTTCTACCACGCGACTCCAGTGATGTTCATCCAGTGGACGTTCGCATAATGGACAAAGCGCTTCAGGATTTTGGAGCATTTGCAATTTCTGCTCTAATTCTCCCAGCAGTTTTTCATAGTCGCGTTGGTGGGCTTGCAGACGTTCGATAAAATGCCGCCTTTCTTGCCCTTTTTCTTGGACTCGTTGCAAATAAACCCGCTTTTTCTCCAGTTCTTCAATCTGGATTGCCACATCCATCACCGCTTGTTGCAGTTGCGGTTGGCGGCGGTGCTGGCGTTGCAATTGGTTCTCAGTACTTTGGAGTTGTTCGAGTCGCGCTACTAAACCCGCATGAGTGCGATCGAGTTGGCTTTGTAAAGTTGCGCGTTGTTGCAACAAAGGAGTCACTTGCATTTGCAGTTGATCTAAACGAGCAACATGGTGACGGGCTGCGGTTAGTTGTGACAAAGCAGCTTCTACTTCACCTGATTTAGTCAGAGTTAGCTGAATTTCTCGCTCTTGTTGCTGCAAAGCTTCGATTTGGGCTTGGGCTTGTTGCAGTTGCCGTTCGATTTCGTGAATTTGTTTGGTAAGCTGTTGTTGCTTTTGTTGGCGAGTCTGCCCAGCGCGGGTGTATTCTTCAAATTTGGCAGCAAAGGCTTCTTCTTGAGATTGGAGACTTTGATATTGGGCGTATCCAGCTTTAATTTCAGCTTCTTGGTGTAATATTTTTTCTAAATCTGATAGCTGAGAGCCAATAGCTGATTGTTCTTGTTGGAGGCGATCGCAATCTTGGGTAAGATTTTGGTATTGCTGCTTTATAAAACTGAGTTGTTGTTCCCAATTTGTGCGCTGGTGCTGGACAACTTGCAAACTTTGTAATTGAATATTATCAAAAGCTTGCACCTGTTGCAGTTGGTTGAGTTGGGCTTCTAACTCGACTCTTTGCGCTTCGGTTGTCTCGCGTTGTTGCAACTGAATTTTAATCGACTCTAAAGAACGCTCTAACTCTAGTGCCTGTGCTTTGAACTGACGAGAAGATTCCTTTGCCCGTTCTTCCAAATCATCGTACTGATTAAGTTTCAACAACTCCGCTAAAATTTCTTTGCGTTCGGTAGGGCGTTTGAGCATGAACTCATCTGCACGGCCTTGGCGTAAGTAAGCAGAATTAATAAATGTATCGTAATCGAGCTTGATGTGTTCTAAAATCAAATCTTGGGTTGCTCTTACCCCTTTGCCAGTGAGTGAGCGAAACCCAGATGGTATTTCTATTTGAAATTCCAGAACGCTAGTACCTGCCCGAATTCGGGTACGAATCACGCGATATTTTTGCTGATTACTTTGGAAAGTAAAATCAACCCGAACTTCTTTCGCGCCAGAATAGATCACATCATCTTCAGCAGTGGCACGGCTTTCACCCCAAATTGCCCAAGTGATTGCTTCCAAAAGTGAAGATTTACCCGCACCATTGGAACCGGAAATACAAGCCGTATGCAAACCACGAAAATCTAAAGTTGCATCACGGTAACTGAGGAAGTTTTTGAGGATAAGTTGTACTGGGATCATTCACCCTATAGCGTCACATCTACTTTTAATAATTAACAGTACAGATGCACTGTTTGTTAGTTTAGCTATCTAGTTATCAGGTTTCTAGTCTTGAAGACATCAAATTTACAAAATTTAACAATATAATCAGCAAATTTCTCTTGTTGCATGAAAAAGTTTTGTTGTCTTAGGAGAAAAATGAAACTTCTGTGGAGCTTTCTTGTTATTTCTGCCTGTAATCTGAGAGAAAAACATTCCTAGAAGAGTGGTTACAACAATTGAGATGATTGGACTAAATTTCGCGTCAAAGTAAAACAATCAAGGTGATAGGGGAAAAAACGTTAATATACTCAGTAAATATAAATGTACATTTCTGAGATAGACATCATAAACCAATGGATATAGCTCTACTTGTTAAAGTTCTGGCTCCCTGTCTGCCATTTCTGTTAAAAGTGGGTAACAAAGCCGTAGAAGGGGCATCTCAGAAAGTAGGTGAGGATGTTTGGAATAAAGCCAAAGCTATTTGGGCTAAGTTACATCCCAAAGTAGAGGCGAAAGAAGCAGCGACGGATGTGGCACAAAAGCCAGAGGATGATAGATTTACAAGCAAGTTTGCGAGTGCAACTCAAGAAGATTTTAGAAGCGGATACAGCACTTGCAGAGGAAATAGCTAAAATTTTGCAAGCATCGACTGACCAACCAGGAGACAATATTCAGGTCAGTGCTAATGCTTACGACCAAAGTACGGTTAAGCAAGTTGGGAAGATTGACGCAAACCAAGTAAGTTTTTAATTGAGTAATTAAAAGTTACTTGGGCGGTTATAAACCGCGGCTACACAGGCAAAACCCACCTCAGTGGGTTATAAAAGTTTGATTTTTCTTAGTCCGCGGAGGCGGACTTCGTTTGTGTAGCCGCGAATTCCATTCGCCCCGGCTCTAAGTTGACACCAATCTAGAATACTGCCCACCCTACAAATTTTGATGTTCCGAGTTCTGAACACCAACTTCCGAGTTCTGAGTACTGATATCTTGCAGCATTCTTGATTAGCGCCATAGCCCACCCAGAAATAAATTTCTGGGCTGATAGCTAAAGTCCACTCAAGTGGACTAAAACCCTTGTTCAGTCTTCAATAGATAGACTTATAGCTATAAGAGAGGTGATATTCATTCTGAGGCGGTTGTTGGGATCTTTCATCACTTTTATCAGTTGCAAAATTATGACTCTGCCTTTGATGCGCTTTGGAATTGCAATGATTTTTTAACCTTGCGGGGTCATTATGCAGACCAAGTAGAATTATATGGGCAGTTGGTAAGTAAATGGAAAGAAATTGGCAATAGAAAAAACTGGAATTATGGGGCTGCTCTCACTAATTTGGGCAATGCTTACCGATCCTTGGGACAATACCCACAGGCGATTGAGTTTCTGCAACAGTCATTAGATATAGCCAGAGAAATCGGCGATCGCAATGGAGAAGGTAGTTCATTAATAAATTTGGGTAATACTTACAACTCGTTGGGACAATACCAACAATCAATTGACTGCTACTATCAGAAGGCTTTACAGATTTTTAAGGAGACAGGGGATCGCAAGGGAGAAGGCGATTCTTTAATAGGTTTGGGTATTGCTTACAACTTCTTGAGACAGTACAAACAGGCGATTACCTACCATCAGCAGTCTTTACTGATAAAAAGAGAGGCAGGTGATCGTCAGGGGGAAGGAAATTCCTTAGATGCTTTGGGTATTGGTTACAACTTTTTGAGACAGTACAAACAGGCGATTATCTACCATCAGCAGTCTTTGGCGATAGACAAAGAGATAGGCGATCGCAATGGAGAAAGCAAATCTTTAAGCGCTTTGGGCAATGTTTACCAATCTTTAGGGAAGTACAAACACGCGATTATCTGCTATCAGCAGTCTTTAGAGATAAAAAAAGAGATAGGCGATCGCAATGGCGAAGCGATCGCATGGTTTAATTTAGCTCAGGCATTAGAAAACATGCATCGAGAATTAGACGCGCTGGGTGCTTATCGCAATGCCCGTGAACTATTTCAGGCGATAGGAATTGATGATAACGTGGAACTTTGCAACAATGCAATTGAACGTCTTTCTCAACCACAAACGCCTGTAGTCTCCCGTCGTGGGTTTTGGGTGTGGTTGCGTTGGTTATGGCGTTGGGTTTGCTCTTGGTTTCGGCGCTGAAAGAGAGATACGCCATAATTACTCACAGCGTTATAATATTACTTAATTTATGACAAAAATAACTGAATTATGAAAAAAATAGAAATCGAACTGGATCAAGAAACATTTGCAAAAATAGAAAAATTAACACAAACTTATCATTGCGAAATTTCGGACATAATCAAAGCAATGATTGAGCAACTAACACAACCAGAAGTTATTAATGATTCCTTTATCGGTAAATGGTCTAATGAGGCGGAATTAGTTGATACAATGGTTGCAGATATTTTAAAACAGAGGAATTTATAAAAACTAATTTAGCTGTGAGAAAATCTTTAATTGATACAGACATTGTATCAGAGATTCGCAAATTAAAAAATATTAAAATAAATGCTAAAGCCATTGCTTATAGAGCTATATGGCAACAGTACACAATTTCTGTAATTACTGTTTCTGAAATTATCAAGGGATGGAGGAAAATAAATCGCAATGACCGCATTCAAGAATTTTTAGCAGATTTGTCTCAATTAGAAATTTTGCATTTAGACCAAAGCTGTGCAGAAATTTCAGGCTTAATTCAGGCAGATTTAGAAAAAGCAGGACAACCAATAGGATTAGCAGATGTCTTAATAGCTTCTATAGCTATCGAAAATAATTTAGTTTTAGTAACAGGGAATACTAAACATTATCAAAATATCCAACCATTAGGATATCCTTTACTAATCGATAATTGGCAAGGATAAAAATTTTTATTTGACTATCAATTTACAAAGCCAAATTGTAGATTTGGAGAAAATGAGATGAAAACTGAAAGTGCAAATAAAGCAGAATCCTCCTACATTGCTATAATTCTCTATAAATCATCTTTATCTGAAGATGATTATCAACCTTTGTACCAAGAAAGCTTTGTTTTGATTAAAGGCACTTCTTTAGAAGAAGCAAAAGGAAAAGCTTTGAATCATGGTAAAAATGAAAGCGTTAGCTATACAAATGAGAATGGAGAAACTATTAGTTGGTCTTTGCAACAAGTTGTAAACGTGAATTCAGTTTTGGATGATAACTTTGATTCATCTGAGGATATTGTTGATTTATATACTCGACATTTTCGGAACTATGAGGTTTACCAATCATTTGAGCCATTATTATCTCAAGAGCAATTTGGAGAATAGTTATAAAACCATGCGATCGCTCTTGTCGATTCCCATCACTGACACATAAGCGATCGCAAGATAAGAAATTGTACTTAAAAGTTCTGGTTACTTCAGTTTTATTACTGGAGTTTAGACTAAGCCATGACAAAATAACTCAGCAGCAGTGAGTTAGCAAGCTACACAACTAAAAATATAAGGGCTTTTCAGTCTCACTATGTTTTCAGAATTGACAGTGTTGTTGTTGTTGTTTCCCCATTATTTACAGTTACTGGGATTAGAACTTGCTTCCGGCGGGATAGACCGTTAATAAAGTCTTCCGCCAGAGACCCTACTGCACCTCCAACTAATCCTCCTGCAATAATACCAGCTAGTCCTGCTTTAGAGCCGATATAACTACCAGCAACAGCGCCAACAATACCACACTTCCAAATAAATTACCTCCAACTACAAGTTGAGATTCTTCATCAGATAGTTCTTGCAATTCGAGTTCTTTAAGATTAGATAAATCAGACAATATGTTACTCATATCTATGCTCCTTAATTTTTGAGAAGCGATTTACAATTGCAGTAGTTTGCTTGGTTAAAGCAGTGTAAGCAATGCTTTTAAACTTATTAATACCGTAGTAAGTACTGTTAATTGCTGTAGTATAACATTATTTAATATTTATTTTATAAACACCCTCTAAGAGGTGCAAATTGATAACCGAGCAGCATTGGGTTCCTATCAATGATAATTTTAAGCATTGGGAACCCCTAAAAATCAAAGTTTATGAACGTAGCCGACGATAAAACGATTGTTCGTGAGTATTTCAATTCCACAGGATTTGACCGTTGGAAGCGAATCTACGGCGATGGCGAAGTCAACAAAGTCCAACTAGACATCCGCAATGGACACCAGCAAACCGTGGATACAGTTCTCGGCTGGCTGAAGGCTGATAACAATTTACCAGAGCTATCAATCTGTGATGCTGGGTGTGGTGTCGGTAGTCTTAGCATCCCCCTAGCGGTAGATGGTGCCAAAATCTATGCCGCCGATATTTCTGAAAAAATGGTGGAAGAAGGTAAGGATAGAGCAAAGCTTACCTTGTCAAATGCCGAAAATCCGACTTTTGCCGTGCAGGATTTGGAATCGTTGAGTGGTAGTTACCATACCGTTATTTGCTTGGATGTTCTTATCCACTATCCCCAAGAAAAAGCGGATGAGATGATATCTCACCTCTGTTCTTTGGCACAGTCGCGGATAATTCTCAGTTTTGCGCCGAAGACTTGCGCCCTGAGTATACTGAAGAAAATTGGCAGTTTCTTTCCCGGCCCAAGTAAAGCAACTCGTGCATATTTGCATCGTGAGGCTGATGTGGTAAAAATTTTAGAAAGTAATGGCTTTTCATTGCAACGAAAAGCGATGACGAAGACTCGTTTCTATTTTTCCCGCCTACTTGAAGCTACACGTAACTAAAGTTAAAATCGCAGCAAGAGAAATATTATACCTTTGCTGCGATTTAAAAATCTCAAGGCTTAACACTGGTAAGTATTCTAGTACAGCGATCGCTCTGATTGGGAGCATGAACAATTATGATAGCGATCGCCCAGCCATATTTAAGTAATAAAGCAAAATTTATACTATATTGTTGACATTTAATGCGATCGCTTTCCTGCGTGACAAATAAACAGTGGGAGAACCGTAAGCGCCTAGATGCTATGGAGAAAAAACTCAACAAGATAGAACAATGGCTTACAAACCTAATAGATTGATATATTGGAACCTTTGCGAAAGTCAGGTTAAAATCGCTAGCAAAGTGTAAATCTGAAGTGGAACTATGAAAACTGCTGAAAAATTGGCCGCAGCTTGGCTACTGACAATGGGATTCATGTTTATAACTCTATCAGCAACAGAGGTATTTAATAAAACGACTACGGAAAAATCAATCACAGTACCCTTAGCTTGGGATGGTTCGATTGAATTCTCACAAGATACCCCTGTAATTGATGATACTACGGTAGAACGTCTAATTTTTGGCATTCCTAGCCTAACATTGGGGGCATGGTTAGTATTGGGATTATACCGTCAAAGCCGACAGGAGAAAAAGGCGCTTAATCAACAAGTTAGCGATCGCTTGCAATCAATTTTTTATAAAATGCTACAAGAAAATCATGGGCGTGTAACTGTTTTAGGCTTTGCCATGCAGTCACAATTACCCGCAGCCCATGCTAGGCAATATTTAGACGAAAAAGCTAAAGACTTCAATGCAAACTTTAAGGTGAACGAAGAAGGGGCTGTATCATATCATTTTGATGTCTAATTGTCATTTGTCATTTGTCATTTGTCCTTTGTTATTAACTAATGACTAATGACTAATAATCAACTTACGGCCAGGTCTAATGACGCAGATTTTTTTGAGCGTAGCTGCCATTTTAGGCGGTTTGTCAGTTGCTGCTGGTGCTTTTGGTTCCCATGCCCTGCGGGAAAAAATTAGTGAGCGATCCCTAGAAATTTTTGAAACTGGCGCTCGTTACCAAATGTATCATGCTCTAGCACTTTTTCTCGTAGCACTACTAATTAGTCGCACCGAATTTCCTCAACCCACTCTCGTAGCCAGTGGATGGCTGTTTATCATTGGTATTGCTATTTTCTCAGGAAGCTTGTACGCCCTTAGCTTAACCGGTATTAAATCTTTAGGAGCGATTACACCATTAGGCGGCGCAGTCTTTCTTGCTGGTTGGGGTACTTTAGCTTTTGCTGCTTGGAATTTGAAGTTGTAAAGTAACAAGAATATTTTCCTACAAACAAAGTTATGAATTATGAGTTTTTCACTCACTCATAATTCATAGCTTCTCGTTCTCAAGCGTACCAACAAATTATGTAAATCCGCATTCGCTGAAGGGGCTTCAGGTAATGGGCTAGATTGATATGCCTCCTGCAACTTATTACGCAGACGTTCATATTCTATTTGATGAAAATCTACATTAATATCTAACAGAATAGACTTTTCTGTAGCTGCTAACTTTTGGGCGATTAAATCAGGAATATATGATAAATTAAAAACCTCATTCAGCTTAATTAAATTAGCTTCAAGTATCCCTGTTTGCATCAAATAAATCCCAGTTAATAAAACTCGATAAACATAAACTAATGGCTTGATTCGATGTGTCTGTTGTTTATTAAAAAGTTTCCATTGTGTTGCAGCAAAACCCAAATAGTGATAACTATGGTGACGAGTAATGCAATTTTTGGCAATAAATTTTAATTCTTCATGTTCGGGTGAAGTGGTTAATATTAAAGGTGAATACAATTGTTCTAATACGTAACCATTCTTTTTAAGTAGCATCAAAAAGAATTTTTTGACATCATGAGTTACTAAATCAATATCTAAAGATTCCCGAACTTCTGAAACTTCAATAGTTTCATTCCCAGTCTCTAATCCCACCACTTCTCTAACTGGTAAAATATGCATACCACGCAAGTCATAATCAGAATCAGGTGACGGAAAACCATATAAGTGGGAACCACTGATGATAGCGAATAAAAGCGGGTAAGGCTGTTGCCCAATAATTGTGTTAATTGAAGATGGAATATTCATAATGTGCCGTTTACTTGCTTACCTCGGTTCGCCTATTTCTTTAGAGCATCTTTTGTATAAACCAGTAATAAGTAGGTAGGCGTAATTAAATATAAGATCAAACCTCACCCTCAATCCCTCTCCTTAATATTGTCAAGGGAAGCCGGGGGCAGGGTGAGGTTTTATATTTAATTTGACCCACTTACTTATCAAATCCGGTAGCATTTGAATGATTAAAAAACCGCTCCAGACGCAGAGGGCGCACAGGGAGACGACAGAGCAATAATTCCAAACGGATTTGATATAAATCCTTAAAAATACCTTTAAAGCTTGAGCAATATTGCTCAAGCATGATTTTATTAACTATACCTATGTGTTTCACTAATTAGAGTAAAGGTTTGCCATCACAGCTAACCTATTACGCCAAGCATACGGAGGTTTAATGTCGATATCTAAAGCTCTTAACAAGAACGTTACTTCTCAAAACACCGTTGAAAAACGCTTGCAGATACAGCGTTTGATAGGAGTAACTCAAATAGTTGCACCTAGTACTGGGAGTGATGTATTGAAGGGATTAACTCAAACATCTAAATCTCTACCCCCTTGTTACTTTTATGATGACCGTGGTTCTGAGCTATTTGAGCAAATCTGTGATTTACCAGAATATTATCTCACACGCACAGAAACAACAATTTTACAGCAGTATGCTGGTGAAATTGCCAAGATAACTGGCGCTTGTGAATTAGTAGAACTTGGCAGTGGCAGTTCTACCAAAACCCGCATTTTACTAGATGCCTACCAGCAGCTAGACTATCCCCTGCACTACTTACCAATTGATGTGAGTGCAGGTATCTTGGAAAGTAGCGCCAAGCAGTTATTAAGAGATTATCCCTTACTACAAGTTTATGCTTTAGCGGGAACCTATGAATTAGCCCTTGCAAAACTCCTACCGACGGAATTACCCAGCAGGATGATTTGTTTTATTGGTAGCAGCTTAGGTAATCTTACACCTAATGAGTGTGATGTATTCTTCTCTCAAATTACAGAAGCCCTACAAGTAGGTGAGTATTTCTTGTTAGGGATAGATTTACGAAAGCCGAAACAGATTTTGGAACCAGCTTATAACGACAGCCAGGGAGTGACGGCAGCATTTAACCTGAATATGCTAGAGCATTTAAATCAACAGTTTGAAGGGAATTTTGATACTACGCAGTTTGAACACTGGGCATTTTACAATGAAAGTGAGCATCAAATAGAAATGCATTTACGCAGCTTGCGATCGCAAATTGTAGAATTACGCGCTCTCAACCTCAAGGTTAATTTTGCACTAAATGAGACTATCCTCACCGAAATTTCCCGCAAATTTGACCTCAATACGATTAAGCAGCAACTCACCGCACAGGGTTTATTACCTCTTAATGTGTGGACAGATGCAAATCAATGGTTTGGTTTATTGCTCTGTCAGCTGCAAGCATAAAGCAAATCAGAGTATGCCTCACATATATACTGGTTCTCAGTTGAGTCCAATATAGATCGCACAAAAGCAGCCCCAACCCTACAAAGGTTGGGGAATAAAACTTTTATTCCTCTCTTCATTAAGAAATCTCGCACTGCGTTTCTATCCCGCCTCAGAATGAATTCCGAGTCTCATAAATGAAGTCCACGCTTGCTGGACTAAATTGATCATTCAGTCCAGCAAGCGTGGAGTTCAGCTATGAGCCGTTGAACTAAAGTTCAGGGCGAGATGTCGGTGAGTGTGAAAAGTCTAAGTATGTTGTATCCAAACGAGAACCGCTATAAATCATATTCCTCCCACACCAATGAGAGAGAAAAATTAAAATCTCTCTCACTGTCTTAGTATTTTCACTAAGTAGGCTTGTATATGATATATAAATTCATGTCTCTACCAGCCCAAACAAGTAAAATAAATATTTAGCCCCTGATTATTGCTGCATCGAAGGTGTAGGAAAAATTCTGCTGAATATAGGAAGCCGTGGCTTCGGCTTAGTTGCAACATTGCCATTAGCAGCAGAAGAGTTATTGGCTGCCTCAGAGACGATAGATGGTTTGCTATTAGTAGAATTGGCAAAATCACTCAATTGGATAGCCGAAGGTGAATTTGAAGATATGGAAGTAATATTATCAGTATTTTGGCTGTTGGATTTTACCGGAGTTTCAGCTTGAGATGGAGTAATGATAAAAGCCGAGCTTGTCCCTAATACCAGTATTAGCAGATTAAAAATATATTGTCGCATGGGGATTTTCAAAAAAGCTTCAAGATGTTGTATTTGTTCTCAGTTGGAAATAAAACTGTGATTTTTTAAGATAAATCACTCCGCCGTTGCAGAAAACCTGATTACAGCAATTTTCAGATGAATAGACTAGTCGCCTATGCTTCAGATTTGAAGGCAGCTTAGTACAGCGATTCACTCACAAAAACTTAACCCCTTCAGTTAGCTTTCCTGTAAGGTAGGGGAAAGCTAAACTCTGCTCTCCTTTTAAGAGAGGAGTTATTCTATAATTATGGAATCGATCTTATATATAGTCTGCAAATAGATACACCTGAAAGAATTGACATTGATTCATCAATTAAGCCAGCAGAACTATTAATAATTTAGTTGCATTTGATTATTATTAAAAGAGAAATTTTACTGAAGTTTTTCAAAAAGACGCTTTTCAGTAAATCAGCTATTAACTTGCATATTTAATGAACTACAACCAACAATATATAAAGTTTTAATAAAAGCTGACTTTTATGAAATGATTTTTATAAAGTATGTGTATGCGTTCTGGGACGGATACCAGTCTTCAGAGACGGATAAATTTAAATATATTAAGTAATGTAAAATTATTATAATTGATTTTGTAGTAAGTACTTTAGTCTTACGACTTACGCATCAGGTACGAAATGTAGGGGCAATTCATGAATTGCCCCTACGGGAAATCAGGGCTTTCACTGCCTTGAAAGCGTAAGTCCTGAGTCTTAAAAGAAGGACTGAAGTCCTGACTACGAACCTTTAATTATTTACGCCATTTCACTTAATGCTTAAGTTGTAGTGTGATTTGCTATACAAATATTTTTAACTTATTAATATCAATTAGCCTTACTCTTGGTTATGCCAAATAGTTCCTTAATAGATTTGTGAAAATCGAAAAGCTCAGATTTCCAGCTTTTCTAAGAAGCCGAGAATCTTTTTGTACTAAAATGTATTCAAAAGCACAAACAAACTTAACTTAAACTATGTATCTTTGGTAGTAGTGGCTTGATGCTTGTGATGGAAGTTGGGGAAAAGATTATCAGTTATTCTAAGTAATCATGGAAACAATTATTATTAGCACTAAATTATTCATTAGGAGAATGATTTAGTGGGTTAAACAAGAATAGGAACTTAAAGTTGAGATCCAGGGTTTTCTAAATGTGCTGTTTTATCTAATTTATCTGCTAGTCATAATTGTGACTGGCTTATAAGTTTAATCACAAATTAGCATCATTTCATTTTAGGTCAACAGATTTTGCATTGGTATTTAGCTGAGTTTAATAAATCTTCCCACTAAAGGTAGAAAGAATACTTAGCAAAATGCTGTAAGCTTTTTTATAAAAAACATCTAAGTGCAAAAGATATCAATGGACACTCTTTAATTTCCTAAATTCAATTTGCTTTGCTCATCTAAGTTAAATGCAATACATGTCATTTACAAAACTATACCACCTGTAGTCCTATGAGACATAAATTGTTGAAAACTTAGAATAGACGTACTCTTATAGGTTCTATTGAGTAATAATTGCAGTTCAGAACTAAACTAAATTTATATATAAATAATAGGAAATGCTGCAATTTTTCCAAGAATTTACCTAGTAGATTTTTTGCTTAAACTCTGCAAGTAAGTAGCGGGAATTTAAGGTGAACATAGAAAAATTTATCCAACGCTCAGAAACATTGCACAATCGTTTAGCAGATTTATACCAAACTGCTAGTGTATTACCTTGGATTTCCCCGGATCTGCTACCGCAAGCTTTTAAGGAACTCTCTAACACCTCAAAGGTAGTGCAGTTAGCAGCAGAGGAACTCCATCAGCAAAATGAGGAACTAATAGAAACACGGAATTGCTTAGAAACAGAACGCCAACACTATCAAGAATTATTCGAGTTTGCGCCTGACGCCTATTTAGTGACTAATACAGAAGGAATCATTCAAGAAGCTAACTTCACCGCAGCTAAATTCCTCAATGTTTCAAAGCAATTTTTGGTGGGCAAACCAATGATTAACTTCGTCCCTCTAGAAGAACGTCAGCACCTCCGTAACGAACTTATCGAACTATCTGAATCAGATAGAGTTAAAGAGCTATTGATCCGCTTGCAACAACGTCATGGCGAATTTTTTGATGCAGCTTTGACAGTAGCAGTTGTCCGCAATCCGCAGCGTCAAGCAACCTCTCTACGCTGGATGGTACGTAATATTACTGAACGTCAAGGAGTAGGATCACCAGTTGTCAAAAACGATAGCGACCTCTTGTACGATCGCACCGTGGAGAAATATTCTAAAGGAGAAACTATTCCCCTTAACCCATTAGTAATTTTGTATGTTTGTCAGGGTTTGGTGAAACTTAGCACTTACTGTGAAACGGGTGAAGAAGTTTTAATAGGATTGGCAACAGCAGAAATGGTTTTTGGCTCTAGTTTGACATCTCTAAATATTTACCAAGCCACAGCCCTATCGGATGTTGAGTTGGTGTCAATTTACGCAGCAGAGATAGCAGCTTCTCCCAATCTGAGCCATATCCTTTTACCAAAAATTAATCAGCGCTTACGCCAAACAGAATCTTTTTTAGTCATTTGTGGAAGACGACGGGTACAAGAGCGTTTACACCATCTATTACAACTTTTGAAACACCAAGTTGGTGAAACTGTGCCGGAGGGAACTCGCCTAAGTGTTCGCTTTACTCACGAAGATATTGCTAGCGCCTGCTGTACTACCAGGGTAACAATTACACGATTAATCGGCAAATTACAAGAAGAAGGTGTAATCAGTTTTGACTTAAAAAAACACATGATATTGAGAGGTTTTGATTAATTACTTATGGGTATCCCATGAGAAAATTTGACATTTTTTTAATTAAGTAGGTAGGCGTAATTAAAACAATTCGCAATTCGCAATTCGCAATTCGCAATTACGTTTTGTGACGGGGATTTAGACCCCGACACAAAACGCACTGCTTGATAGAAGCAGGGGACTTAAACCCCCACCATTTGTTAAATATAAGATCAAACCTCATAAGATGAAACCTCACCCTCAATCCCTCTCCGATATTTTGGAGAGGGAAGCCGGAGGCAGGGTGAGGTTTTATATTTAAATTGACTTCATTGTTATCTTGCAAAGAGGGTACACGATCGCAGAATTTAAAAATGTACCCAAAATAATGTATATCTAATTTGACGTGTATTGCTAAAATCGCCTACGCAGCATGTAAAAACAGTTATGCACACACTTGGCAACACAACTCCATTATCAGGCTACATCTTAGCGCTGGACTTAGGTACAACAGGCAACCGCGCCTTTGTGTTTAACGCAGACGGCAAGATTGTTGGGCAGGCATATAAAGAATTAACTCAGTATTATCCTCAGCCCGGATGGTTAGAACATGACCCTCAAGAAATTTGGCAGGATACGTGTTGGGTGATGCAAACCGCAATTGAGAATGCCCAAATTGCTCCATCAGCGATCGCAGCCTTAGGACTAACTGTGCAGCGTGAAACCTGTTTGATTTGGGACAAAACTACTGGTAAACCACTGCATAGAGCGATCGTCTGGCAAGATCGCCGCACTGCTCCCCTTTGCCACCAATTACAACAGCAAGGCTACGCTCAAGAAATTTACGATCGCACCGGATTAATCATCGATGCCTACTTTTCTGCTACTAAGCTCAGGTGGCTATTAGACAAGTTTACAGATGTTGACCTGAAGAATGTCTTAGCAGGTACTATTGATACCTGGGTGCTATGGAACCTCACAGGTGGCATCCATGCTACCGATCACAGCAACGCCAGCCGAACAATGTTGATGAATCTCCAAACCTGTGAGTGGGATGAAAATTTACTTAAACTATTTCAGATCCCGGCGCATATTTTGCCCCAAATTCAGCCGAGTTTAGGAGTATTTGGAGTTACTGATGCTACTTTGTTGGGCGCTGAAATTCCGATTACTGCCATCTTGGGGGATCAACAAGCGGCTCTATTTGGTCATGGCTGCGTAGGCGTAGCTCGTCGTAGACATCGCCCCGGTTTAATGAAATGTACTTACGGGACTGGTAGCTTTTTAGTGGCTCCTACAGGCGATCAAATTGTGCGATCGCACCATCAACTTATATCTACGGTGGCATGGACACAAGCAAATCCCAAGGGAACTTTAGATGTAGGCTATGCCTTAGAAGGTAGTATGTTTACTAGTGGAGCTTGTATTCAATGGTTACGCGATCGCTTGAAGCTGATTAAAACTGCTGCCGAAAGTGAAGCGATGGCAAATCAGGTAACAGATAATGGCGGAGTCTACTTTGTGCCTGCATTTAGTGGGCTGGGCGCACCCTACTGGGATATGAGCGCTAGGGGAGCCTTTTTCGGCATTACCGCCAGTGTACAACCAGAGCATCTAGTTCGCGCCGTGTTGGAAGCGATCGCTTATCAAGTTCTAGAAGTAGTACAGGCGATTAATGCATCTAGCAGTACTCCAGTTGGGCGATTAACCGTAGATGGTGGTGCTTGCGAGAATAATTTTCTGATGCAGTTCCAAGCTGATGTATTAGGTATTCCAGTTGAACGTCCGGTAATGCGCGATACGACTGTTCAAGGTGCAGCATTTGCAGCAGGTTTAGCTGTAGGATTTTGGGAGAGCTATCAAGTACTGGTGCAGCAACGGCAAATTGAGCGTGTGTTTGAGCCGAGGAGCGAAGCCCCATTGTCCAACTTTCCTACTTGGCAAAAGGCAGTGAAACGCACTCTCGCTTGGGAGGAGTAAGTCCTAATAATTACGAATTACGCAAATAAGAGACTTTACCAAATCCGCCTCCTCCAGGAGTTTCTATCACAAAAACATCCCCAGGTTTCATCTCTACTGTTGCTGTACTGTCTAAATTCTCTTCAATTCCATTCTGACGTTGTATCCAATTGCGTCCGACAAGTCCAGCTTCTCCACCATTTAATCCAAAGGGAGGAACAACTCGATGGCCAGAGAGAATATTAGCTGTCATCGATTCGAGAAAACGGATGCGGCGGACAACTCCATTACCACCGGAATATTGCCCTTTTCCACCGCTATCGGCACGAAGATTAAAGCTTTCTAAAAGTACAGGATAACGGGTTTCTAAAACTTCTGGATCGGTCAAACGGGAGTTAGTCATGTGAGAATGAACACCATCAGTTCCATCAAAATCAATTCCTGCCCCAGAACCGCCGCAGATTGTTTCATAATATTGATATTGCTCATTACCAAAAGTAAAATTATTCATCGTTCCTTGAGAAGCAGCCATGATACCCAAAGCGCCATATAAAGCATCGACAATGGTTTGAGAAGTTTCGACATTACCCGCTACTACTGCTGCTGGATAAGTTGGATTCAGCATACAGCCAACCGGAATAATAATTTCTAGAGGGTTAAGACACCCGGCATTAAGTGGAATATTATCATCAACCAAAGTCCGAAAGACATATAAAACTGCTGCTTGAGTTACAGCTTTAGGAGCATTAAAATTACTATTTAATTGCTCAGAAGTTCCAGTAAAATCAATGGTAGCACTACGACTTTCTGGATGAATCGTCACTTTAACTTGAATTCGTGCCTGATTATCCATTTCATATACAAATGATCCATCCTTGAGAAGATTTATAGCCTTTCTCACCGACTCCTCAGCATTAGCTTGTACAAACTTCATGTAAGCTTCAACAGTATCAACCCCGTATTGGAAAACCATTTTACGAAGTTCTTGTACTCCCCGTTCATTTGCGGCAATTTGTGCTTTAAAATCAGCAATATTTTGGTCAGGGTTACGAGCAGGATAAGTATGATTTGAAAGGTGCTGTCTTACTGCGGGTTCTTGAAAATTGCCTTCTTCAACTAAGAGAAAATTATCAAAAATAATTCCTTCCTCTTCTACTGTCTTACTCTGCGGAGGCATTGAACCTGGAGTAATTCCACCGATATCTGCTTGGTGTCCACGAGAAGCAACAAAAAATAGGGGAGTAGGGAATGGAGTATTTTCACGACTCTCTAGAAAAACAGGAGTAATTGCAGTTACGTCAGGAAGATGTGTTCCGCCATTATAAGGATTATTAGATAGATATACATTCCCTGGTTTTAGGGTGTCGCGTTTTTCGTCAATTAAACTGCGGACACTTTCGCTCATTGAGCCTAAATGTACAGGAATATGGGGAGCATTAGCAACTAATAATCCAGATGAGTCAAAAATAGCGCAGGAGAAATCCAGCCTTTCTTTGATATTTACAGATGCAGCTGTATTTTGGAGAACAATTCCCATTTGTTCTGCAATAAATTGATAGAGATTTTTGAAGATTTCTAAGCGGATGGGATCTGGTTGAGAGCGTATTTCGGAAGGAAGAGAAAAAAAGTTTAACATTGAAAATCTCCTAATTAAGTGGGTCAAATTAAATATAAAACCTCACCCTGCTTCCGGCTTCCCTCTCCTTAGTAAGGAGAGGGATTGAGGGTGAGGTTTGATCTTATATTTAATTATGCCTACCTACTTAATAATTTTCAGAAAGTAAGTAGGTTTGGTTAATGTAATTAAACTTTAAAGCCTTATACAAGACGTTGCAAAATTAAATGATTACTTTCAGTTAATCTTACTTGCCAGTTAGATTCAACTACAATTGTGCTAATTTTTTCGACAACGATCGCAGGCCCCTTAATACTATCTTCTGGTTGTAAATCTTCTCGTCGGTAAACAGGCGTATCATACCATTTATCAGCAGTAAACATCCTTACTGTTTCAACGGCTTCGATGGCTCCAACTATAGAACGTGTACGAGTAATTAAGGGTTCTTCGGGAGTCTCCATTTTGTGAATTACTTCTACTGACGCGGATTCGACAATTAAAGTTTTATCTAATTGAATGAAACCATAACGAGATTTATGTTCATCCTCAAATTGTTGCCGCATCAATACCACATCATCGCCAAAGTTAACGGTTAAAGTAGAGTTAGTTCCTTCATATTTTAAGTTGACTTTATTTACTATTTCTGTTTGAGGATTAGCTTCATTTATTTCACTCCTAACTAGAGTTTCTAAATATTCCATTAACTGGTGTAATTTAGGAATTAATGCTTGGGTTAAAGGCTGTTCTACTCCTCCTTCTCTAATCGCCCGGACATCAGCTAATCCCATTCCATAAGCAGAGAGAACACCAGCATAAGGGTGAAGGAATATCTTTTTCATTCCCAAAGTATCAGCAATTAAACAAGCAACTTGTCCACCTGCACCGCCAAAACAACAAAGCACATATTGGCTGACATCATAACCCCGTTGCAAACTAATTTTTTTTATTGCGTTCGCCATATTTTCGACTGCGATCGCAATAAATCCAGCCGCTACTTGTTCAGGAGTACAATGATTAAATGTAGCGGCTTGAATATCTTGGGCTAATTGTGTAAACTGCTGAATTACAGTATCTTTATCTAAAGGTAAATTCCCATCAATTCCAAAAACCGAGGGAAAATATTGTGGGTGGATTTTGCCTAACATGACATTAGCATCAGTAACCGCTAATGGTCCCCCACGTCGGTAACAAGCAGGGCCAGGATTTGAACCAGCAGATTTAGGGCCGACACGATAACTAGAACCATCAAAAAAGAGAATTGAACCGCCTCCAGCCGCAATCGTATTAATTGCTAATACGGGAACTCGCATCCGCGCCCCAGCAATTTCTGAATCTAGTTGTCGTTCATACTCCCCTTTAAAGTGGGCTACATCTGTACTTGTCCCTCCCATATCAAAGGTAATAACTAACTCAAAACCTGCTCTTTTACTAGTTTGAACTGCACCGACAATACCTCCAGCCGGTCCACTCAAAATACTATCTTTGCCTTGAAATTGTTCGGCTGCAACTAAACCGCCGTCAGATTTCATAAACATTAATTTGACTCTAGGTAACTGACTCGCTATTTGGTTGACATAGCGACGGAGAATCGGAGTTAAATAAGCATCGACTACTGTTGTATCTCCTCGGCTGACTAATTTCATTAACGGACTAACTTGATGAGATACAGATATTTGTGTAAAGCCGATTTTTTGGGCGAGTTTGGCTATTTGTTGTTCGTGTTCAGGATAGCGATCGCTGTGCATAAAAACAATAGCACAACTCCGAATTCCTGTCTTGTAAACTGCTTCTAAGTCATTTTTGACTTGTTCAATATTTACAGGGGTTAATTCATTACCATGAGCATCATAACGTTCATCAATCTCAATCACCTGCTCATAAAGCATAGTTGGTAAAATGATATGACGGGCAAAGATATTAGGACGGTTTTGGTAGCCAATTCGTAGTGCATCTTTAAAGCCTTTGGTAATCAGAAGAACAACCCTGTCTCCTTTCCTTTCTAACAGGGCATTTGTTGCTACTGTTGTCCCCATTTTTACTACTTCTATCGCTTCACTAGGAATAGGTTCATTCCTGGGAATACCCATGATATCCCGAATTCCTTGAATGGCTGCATCTTCATATTGTTCGGGATTTTCTGAAAGTATTTTGTAGACTATGATCGATTGCTGATTAGCTAGAGAAACAATTAAAAAACGTTCAGGATGTCTTGAGAGTGTGTCTATAATTGCTTGATTATTAGTAACAGCAACAATATCTGTGAATGTACCACCCCGATCTGCAAAAAACTTTAACATAATTCTGTTTCCTCAACTCTATACAGGTAGCATAACAATGGGTTATGAAGTCTTTCTACTTCAAGTGTGAAATGTTTTTCTACAGATGTGGAATCTTAGATATAGTCAATAGCTACTTTTTTATGATCGTTTTCGGGCAATCTCTCTGTCAAATAATGAGCTAACTGTGTGGCATTTATGCTATCTTGAGTAGTCAGTCTAAAAAAGGATAAGCTTTCACCCCCAGATAAATGAGAAAGTTCATTAGATGTACTGCTAGAATTTACTAAAATTAGCCCATTTTCAGAATATAACTGTAATGCCTTCTTAGTCATTTCACTTGAATAGTGACCGATAATAGAAATCAGGTTTAATTGTGGCGCTAAATTGGCTAAATTCTCTGCTGTTTGGCTATATGGTGCATATAAATTATTAGGATCATTGACAATTAAAATTTTGAAGACTATTTGACTATCTGTATTATTTAGAGTAAAAAACTTATCGGGTTTTATCTCATCTAAATTTATTTCTTTTTCTAGTGAAATTTTATCAAAGCTTTGAAGATTTACTTGAAGTTGAATTTGAGCAATACCTCGTAAAATTTCAGATGCTACATGACCTTGATTATGATAAAATGGCACAACCACAGCTAAAGTATAAATCTGAATCTTTTTCTCTTCTAAAAGAAATTTTTTATATTCGATTAAGCAGTTATTAATATAAATTAAAATTTCTGGATTCCCTATACCATAAATTTCTATTTCTTTTTTCCAAGCCCAAAGAAAGCACTTTAATGCTTGATAATAAAGTCCTTGCTGATAAAATTTATTCCCTTGTATCTGTAACTCCACAATATCTTGATTTGGGGGATAAAGAAAAATTTGTCTGCCAAAACTACCTTGAAAGTTATCATTGTTTAATTGAGGAGCAGTCTGCAATTTATATCCGTTATTAGGATGAAGTAAGAAATTAAGCAGGTTAACCCACTTTCCAGCTCTCTGTTCTTGATCAATTTGCATTAGTTCTGCTATTCTGGGATAAATATTATTACTGAGCCTATCCCTAATTTGTTGGTCAGATAAATTAAATATTTTAGCTATATCTTGTCGAGAGTGTCCTAATAGAGATTGACAAATAATTTGCTTGTCAATTTCACTGATTTGCTTTCTATTTGAAGTTGTTTCTAATTTATGAAAGAAAAGGTCAATATTAATATTTAGCTGTTCTATAACCTGTTGACAGTTTTGACACACCATAATTATCTATCATCCTTTTTTCAAAATGATAGTCTAATTTTTAACTTAGGTGATTCTATGGGTGTCGAACTAATTTCTATTTATGTTGACAATTAGATAGCTTGCTGGTTAAGCGGAATTACAATTACAATAAAAAAACATGAGTGGCAAATTAATTGTATTTGAAGGGGTAGAAGGCTGTGGTAAAACCAGCCAAATGCAGCTTTGTTCTGAGTGGCTGAAAAGTCTGGGTATTTCTGTAGTTGTGACTCGTGAACCAGGAGGAACAGAGTTAGGCTTACATCTTCGCCGCTTGCTATTAGAGAAGGCAGAGGATAAACCAGTTGCACAAGTGACAGAACTTTTGTTGTATGCTGCTGATCGATCGCAACACGTAGAACAAGAACTCAAACCAAATCTAGCAGCAGGGAAATATATTTTATGCGATCGCTACAGTGACTCTACCATTGCTTACCAAGGATATGGTCGCGGTCTTAACATGAGTTTAATCAATCAACTTAATCATATTGCCACTGCTGATTTAGAGAGTGATTTAACTATTTGGCTAGATATCGATGTCGAAGTAGGACTAGCTAGAAAACGGGGAGATGGAATAGGGTTAGACCGCATTGAACAAGAAACAATTGCTTTTCATCGGCGCGTTCAGCAAGGATACGCAGAGTTAGCAACATCCTATCCCTCAAGAATTGTGCGGGTAGATGGCAGCTTGAGTAAAGAAGCTGTACAACAAGTAATTCAAGGAATTTTGCGCGTCCACCTGAAGGGGTTACCATAGGCATCACCTCAAATTTTGAAGGCAAAATTTTGTGAACTATTCCCATCAGTAAATGCAAACGCCTTTGTGTATTTCAAAAATCAAATATCAGTCCTATAGCAGTTGATTTTTATTAGTCATTTGTCCTTTATAAATGACTAATGACTAACTTAACTATTTACCCCGCTTAACTTCAAATCCCCGTAACCCTTCCGGGGATTCTTCATACTCAACCACAACATCTTTAACTACAGCAGCAGGTGGACCAGAGTGACACCAGCGAACCATGTCATCTACAACATCTCGCGCCCCTTCAAAGACTGCCTCTACTCGATTATCAGGGAGATTCCGCACCCACCCGGTTAATCCCAACTGGCTAGCTGTATCCACAGTGGAATAGCGGTAGCCCACTCCTTGGACTCGGCCAGAAATGAATACATGGGCGCGGATGATCTTTGGCAGTGCTGTGGAATTCTGCATAAACTGGTCTAATCTTTACGATTCCAGTCTACCTAGTTTGTGTATACACAAGCTATTTTTAACTCCAACTTGCGAAATTAATCCCGGTTTTCGCGATCGCCGTGATTGCTGCGATGTTTGTACTGGCGATCGCAATTATCTCATTCTTCATCACGTTGTTTCTGCTTGTGGCGGATAAATCTTCTAGCAGGTGTAGATAAAAATAATAGGACTTACCCAAAGGTACATGCGCTCTGGGGCAATTCATGAATTGCCCCTACGTGAAAATAAGGATTTCGGCTATTGTTTGCGTAAGTCCTGAATAAAATTATTCCTATGTTTGGGAGTGTAGCAGAGTAGTGATAAAGTATTTTTCAATACCTAATTAACTGTAGTGAATTTAATTAATCATTAGTTAGTTTTTCAACTTGGAATTTTGAATTGCTTATGTCTAACCTGCCACCACTCAATACAGAAACAATTTGGGCAATTATTGACCAGAAACTGGATGATGCGACAGTTAACGAGTTGCTATGGCATTATTTAGGCTATCGCTTTGACTCATCAATTGCACAATGGGACACTAGCCAAGTTGCACCAGAATGGCAAAATGAGTACCCACAACCACCAGATTTTATTGAATCTCGCCCCGCAACAGTCAAGTTGACTCGTTCCATTCCTGTTGAAAATAAACAATTGCTCAAACAAAAACTCGGTTTCAAAGGTTACAAAATTGGAGAATTTGGCCCTCGCCAAACTCGCAGGGCGACAGCAGCAAGTTGGTTGTTAAGCTATCTGCAACAAACTAACAGCATTGAGTAATTTATATAACAGATATTTAGGAATAACTATTTTACTTTGACTTAATATCTGCTAATTAATAACTTAATAACAACTTTTAAATATTAGTAAGTGGGTCAAATTAAATATAAAACCTCACTCTGACTCCGGCTTCCCTCTCCAAAGCATCGGAGAGGGATTCAGGGTGAGGTTTTTTCTTATGTTTAACTAGTTCCGTGGGTTTAAGTCCCCCAGTTCTAAAACCGGTAAGCAATGCGATTGGGGTTACAGCATTTACGGCTGTTATGAGGTACAGTAGCAGCAACTGGCAAACCAGTTTCTTAAATGTTGAGGATTTATTAAATCGAGTGCAACTGAGA
>NZ_JBALFF010000080.1:0-240283 GCF_036916975.1 Nostoc sp. | reverse complement strand
GGGAGACATAATTTTAGTTCCCTGAATCCCAAAAATGGGAGAGGGGAGAAATAATTTTAGTTCCCCGAATCCCAAAAATGGGAGAGGGGAGACATAATTTTAGTTCCCTGAATCCCAAAAATGGGAGAGGGGAGAAATAATTTTAGTTCCCCGAATCCCAAAAATGGGAGAGGGGAGACATTTAACCCCAGCTAAAAACACTCAAATCGGTGAATAAACTAAAAGTTCTGGGGTGGGAGTGGTTGTCCTTGGCTCTTAGGAACATTAACTACGTTTAAAGCTTTGGCAATTGCAATAACGTCATTATCCAATCGTTGAGTTTTAGCATTGCCAGGACAGCTAATATCTGGCGACTCCTCACCAGCTAATCTAATGATAGTAATTGTACCAAAAGAAACAGATTTGATGCAACTTTGTTTTGGCAAGTTAGATAAAGGTTCAGCAACTTTCAAGTCACTGAAAAACTTTTTCGTTAATTTTTCGGACAATTTACCTTGATTAGTCCCTTTGCCATCAACATAATTAACTTCTCCAGATGGTGATACGTAAATGCGGTATCCAATCGCATTTGTAGAGCCACTGTTGACAATAATTGCAACGTTATTGGGTACAAGTGCCATTGCTAATTGAGACGAACAGAGTAAAAAGGATACACCTGCTAGCCCCAGTAGGCTCTTAGGAAAAATCCGATTCATATAATAATTTCCTCATTTATGAGTCTTGATTGTCAAAATTTTATCACCAATATTCATCTTGATAAGTGTCTTTATTTTGCTAATTTTAAACAGGCTGTTCAGGAAAAATGTTTAGTCATACTTTTGTTATAAGTTTGTCATAAGTGCGTCAAGTTAATATGAAATAATTAAAAATAGTGTTTTACTGCTTATGTGAGTTTGGTTATTGCCTTGCCTAGTTAACAGGCTTGCTTCCTTAGCATTCCATCATCTGCGAGTATGTATCTGCACCTATAGCAAAGAGCAATTCTCTGCTTTGGCTACTGCTCTTAATTGTCTTGCTGATTTTCTGGCGAATAAGGAACACCTAACCCTTGGGGCGGTATAGATTTACCAGTTAATCCTACTAATGCAAATAAAGCGATCGCGTATGGTAACATAACTAAAAATTGATAAGGAATATTTGCACCTAGTGCTTGAATTCGTAACTGTAAAGCTTCTGTAGCACCAAACAAAAAACAAGCCAAAGTACTACCTAAAGGATGCCATCTACCAAAAATTAAAGCAGCGATCGCAATAAATCCTTTACCTGCACTCATGCCTTCTGTAAAAAATTTTATTTGCACCAAAGCCAAATCAGCCCCTCCTAAACTGGCAAGACAACCACTAACTATTACAGCCAAATATCGCACCCTTGATACTGAAAGCCCAGCCGTTGCAGCAGCTTGGGGATATTCCCCTACTGCTCGCAAAGTCAGCCCAAAGCTAGTATGAAATAAAATATAGATAGTGGCAGCAATTAGAGTTATCAGTAAATATACAAGAACATCTTGCTGGAACAACAGAGATCCAAGTATAGGTATATTTGCAAGGACAGGAATGGGCATAGGCTCAATTCCTGGTAATCTTTGAGTGCTAGTGCCATTAAATACTAACCGCGCTAAAAACGATGTCAACCCGGCAGCTACCAGATTAATTGCTAATCCTGATACCAACTGATTAACATATAAAGTGATACATAGAAATGCGTGCAGTAAACCGACTAATCCCCCAGCAATCAACGCACAGAGAAGGCCAAGCCAAGGGTTGCCAGTATAAAAGGTAGCGGCTGCACTGGAAAAAGCACCAGTTATATAACATTCCTTCGAGGGCAATATTTAGCACTCCCGATCGCTCCGAGTACATTCCACCAAGGGCAGCAAATGCTAGGGGTACTGCTAAACTTAAACTAGCAACTAAGTAATCAGAGAGGAAGTTTATATTATTCATAGTTATTTTTTTAACGCACCAGATAGCTAAGGGAAGCGCAGAGGATCGCAGAGAAACTTCCGCGTTAAACCTCAGCGTTAGTTTGTGTTTTTATTCGTCTTTCTACAGCGAGACTGATAGCAATAAATAACACAGTTAATCCTTGAATTGCATAAATTATAGTCACAGGTACACCAGCACTACGTTGCATAACATTTGCACCACTACGCAAGGCGGCAAAAAATAAAGAAGTCAACACTACACCGCCAATACTACCGCGACTTAAAAAAGCGATCGCAATCGCATCAAACCCATAACCAGATGACACTTGTTCAAATAAGCGGTATTTCAACCCCATCACCTCAGATGCACCCGCTAACCCAGCTAAACCACCTGCTAATGCCATTACTAGCATGATTGTGTTTTTGACCGAAATCCGCGCATAATGCGCTGCTATGGGGTTAAAACCAACGGCGGCGATTTGGTATCCTAGAGGCGATCGCACTAATAATACCCACAAGATGAGGGCTGTGATTAACGCAAGTATTATGCCTGCATGGGCTAAACTTTGGGGTAAAATAACAGGTAATTGTGCTTCTTTAGCAATTAATGGCGAATAAGGACTAGGTGCGCCTGGTGCTTTTAAGGGGTTTTGCACCAAGTAGCTAACTAAATTCACCGCGATGTAATTCAGCAATAGGGTAGTGATGACTTCATTGACTCCCCGTACTGCTTTGAGATAACCAGGTATCCAACCCCAAACCGCACCAAAGCCAAACCCAGCCAGAAGTGCTAAGGCAATGTGAATGATAGATGGTAATCCTTGCACATATAACCCGATTAAAGCGCTACCCAACGCACCGAGATAAATTTGTCCTTCGCCACCGATATTAAATTGACCAGCCCGCAATGCAACTAATACCCCTAAACTGGTGAATAATAGGGGTGTCATTTTGGTGAGGGTGTTGCCAAACCCAAAGTATGTAGTTAGGGATTCTTGAAATAAAGCTGTGTAGCCAGTGATCGGATTTGCCCCAGCGACTAATATGAGCATACCACCAACGATGAGAGCAGAGGCAATGCCGAAGGCGGGCTGCGCCAACGCAATTAGCGGTGATAGGATTGGTAGCAGGAGTTGAAAGCGTTTATTTGTGATCATGATGCGATGATTGCCAATATTTATCTAAGCAAAGTGGAGAAACATTGCATTTCCTTTCTCAGCCGCATCTTGGTAATATCTCACAAGTGGATTATATGCGTATTCATATAAATAATCATAGCTATCTTCTTCTAAACCTCTAAATTTTAATCTTTTTCTAATAGTCTTGATAGAAAAACTGGATAAAGCATTGGCTATTTTTTTGACTTCATCATCACTAAAGTAGAACAATGGATAGTCACGTTCATCATGTTCAATTCCATTACTGCCAATTACAGCCCTAATTAAAGGAATATTATCTTCTGGATTTTGACTAACGACTAATTTAGATAAATATAATGCTTCGTCGTAAAAGTCATATCCCGTAAGTAAAAAAATTATTGGTTCCCACATTTTATCTAAGTCTAAATATTCACTTTTACCTTCATTAATAATTAAAGGAATATCGTCCTTGATTTTTTCAAATTCTTCTGTTTTATCTTTTTTTAATTTATCTAGCCTCTCTTTTACAAAATTAATTGCCTCCTCAAACCAATCAATTTCATCAGGTTCAATTATTGAAAAGTCTTGCCAAAATGGTGAATATTCTAAGTATTTTGCATCTAAAAATAAACCCGCCAAGTCAGGATATTTTTTGATTTGTTCCAATACATAGGGAGATACCTGTTTGAGATTTAATATAATTCCCATTGGCATTTTATCCTCTGCGTGTCCCCCCAGCCATCAATAAACCAATTTGTTCTATCGTCGCACTCTGTGCATCCAAAATAGCGACAAACTCTCCGTCGAAGATTACGGCAATGCGATCGCTCATGGCCATTACTTCTTCTAACTCTGTAGAAATATACAAGATTGCGGCACCGCGATCGCGTTGTGCTAATAACTGAGAATGAACTGCGGCTGTTGCTCCTACATCTAATCCCCGTGTGGGTTGCATTGGTATAATTAAATTTGGTTCTCTTGCCAGTTCTCTTGCCAATACTACCTTTTGTTGATTTCCTCCCGATAGCTGGCTTACCTTGATATCTTCCCCAGTCGCCCTAATATCAAATTCTTGTCCAGCAATATAAGCTAATTTATTGGATTTAGTCAGAGCCGCGCCAATAATACCACATAAATAACTACCTTGCAAATGATCTATTCGCAAAGAGGCAATATTTTCTCGCTTGTTATTACCATTTACACCCACAAAAAATGTATTGGGAAATTGTGGAGCAACTTGTTCTATGGCTGCATCAAATTGTCCACCGTGGGCGAATACAACATTATAACCCTTGCGGGCAAAGTCTGTTAATGCTTCTGTTTGATCTGCTTGGGCGACTTGTTCCAGATATGCAACTTCTGCACCCAGTTTTTGTTTAGCTAGGTTTAAGCCTTCGTAACCTGACTGATTCCAAGCTTTATCAGTAATCATTCCAGGGAGTGCGATCGCTATTTTAAAACTTTCCCCATTACTACTAACTGTTGGTGTCGTGTCATTACTCTTGCAAGCTTTCAGTAAGAGGCTAGTAGCAAAAGTAGCTGAACCATACAAAATAAATTTACGTCGAGGAAAATCTATTGTCATATACTACCTGATGATATACGTTGCGATCGCTTGAATATAAGTTTCTATCTTAATGGAGGACTCGTGACCATCCGTGTCAACATTAACGTAAAAGTCACAGCTACGGGCGACGCAATGATAACGCTGTTGTGATAATAGATCAAGCTAAGGGACTTCCAAATAAAAAAATACCCCACAAGATTGGGTAATTTATTTGTTGCAGCACTTACGCACAAGGAACGGAAAATCGAACCACAGAGGACGCAAAGGACACGGAGGAATAAGAGGAAAGAGAGTTTTTTTGCGTAAGTCTTATGTTGGAAGTCCCTTACCTGTGGGTACTAGCAAATCAACACGGATCTCTTTTTGATCGGACTGATTATGTCTAAATATTTATTTAGCTACACGAACAATTAGGTATACATATTCTGATAAAGACTGTATACTATTTAAAATACGCTAACCCGACCGATAAACTGTAATATGCCATCTAACTGACGTAGATACCTGCCAGTCAATTATTTAACTGCACTAATCAACACATCTTGCTTGTGTCTTATTGCTTTAGTTGGAGTTGTGCAATCTCAAATAGTCTGTATTCACGATGATTACAAGGAAAAGATTTTATGAGCAACATACAACTGTACTTCGCCAAAGCCTCCACCTTCTCTCAACGGACCCGCGTGGTTTTGCTGGAAAAAGGCATTGACTTTACTCCGATAGAAATTGACTTACAAAACAAACCCGATGGCTACACTCAGATTTCGCACTATGGCAAAGTTCCGGCTATCAAACATGGGGATGTGGAAATTTACGAGTCCGCTATTATCAATGAATATCTAGATGAAGTCTTCCCAGAACCACCTTTATTACCCCGCGATCTGGCAGCTAAAGCGATCGCTCGGATTTGGATAGACTACGCCAACACTCGCCTTGTCCCAGCTTTTAACAAATTTCTGCGCGGTAAAGATAGCCAAGAACAAGAACAACGACGAAAAGAGTTCACAGAAGCACTTCTATATATTGAACAAGAAGGATTAGGCAAAGGTGATTACTTGTTAGGAGATCGGTTTAGCCTAGTTGATATCAGCTTCTATCCTTGGTTTGAACGTTTACCACTCTTAGAACACTTCCGCAAATTCACACTACCAGCAGAAACACCTCGTTTGCAGACATGGTGGAATTTGGTAGGCAATCGCTCCTCAATATAGATGATATTGACGCGCTCGCCAAACAACGATTTGCCATCATCAATGTTTGGCGAGCGATCGCAACACCAATTCAAGAGTCACCATTAGCAGTGTGTGACGCGCAAAGCATTGCAATAACAGACCTTGTAGCTGGTGATTTAGTGTACCGCGATCGCGTCGGTGAAACTTATGGAGTCACGTATAACTCGAAACATAAATGGTTCTACTTTCCACAAATGCACAGAGATGAGGCCCTATTTATCAAGTGTTTCGACTCCGCAGAAGAGGGATACGCACGTTTTGCAGCCCATACAGCCTTTGAAGATCCCACTAGCCCAGCTAACGCTCCCCCACGAGAAAGCATCGAACTACGAACATTCGTCTTTTACCCCACCTAGTGGTCTGTCAAGCGAAGGAAAGAAGGGTAAAGGAACGAACCGCGAAGGCGCGAAGTACGCGAAGGAAAGAAGAGAAATTGAAGAATTATCTAAGTAAGTCGGCGCAAATAATCATCACTAGTTTGTAGTTGCGCTTTAGCGCTAAAGCGCAACTACGAGCCAAATTCAGAAATTTTACTTTTCGTTACATAGTTTGGTTTTATCTTGTCTACCTACTTATTAACTTTTAACTGCTGGCAGATGCTTTTTTTCAACTTTCCTACTTTGGGTACTAAGTTTTTTCCGCAATGCCTCCATGTAAATGTAAAACACTGGAGTTAGATAGAGAGTCAATATCTGAGAAAATAGCAATCCACCCACGATCGCAATCCCCAAAGGACGACGCGCTTCTGAACCAACTCCCGTCCCCAAAGCAATGGGAAGTGTGCCAATTAAAGCTGCCATTGTTGTCATCATAATTGGGCGGAAGCGAGTCAAACAAGCCGCATAGATGGCATCAAAGGAATTTTTTCCTTCCTTTCGCTGCGCCTCAATGGCAAAATCCACCAGCATAATGCCGTTTTTCTTGACGATACCCACTAAGAGGATGATGCCGATGAAAGAGTAAAGATTTAAATCAACCTGAAAAATTAGCAGCGTCAATAATGCACCAAAACCCGCCGACGGTAGACCGGAAAGAATGGTGATTGGATGAATGAAATCCTCATAGAGGATACCGAGAATCAGATAGATGACTAAAATCGACACCAACAACAGCACGCCTAAATCGTTGAAGGACTGCTGGAAGGTTTGGGCTGAACCCTGAAAGCTGGGGGTAATTGTTGAGGGTAGCAACTCACTGGCTGCTTGCTTGATAACATCTGTAGCCTGACTTAGAGATGTTCCTGGGAGTGTGTCAAAAGAGATAGTTGCAGAGGGGAGTTGAGCAACGTGAGTGACGGTGAGGGGTCCGACATTTTGGGTGATATTAGCGATCGCACTCAAAGGAACCTGTTTTCCAGTACTCGATTGCACATATAGTAGTGATAGGGCGCTAGGATCTCGCTGAAACTCCGGTTTCACTTCTAAGATTACATAAAATTGGTCATTTGGGGTATAGATAGTAGAAACCTGGCTGGAACCATAGGCAGCGCTGAGGGTTTGTTCAACTTGTTGGGCAGTAATCCCAAGGGTTGCGGCTTTATTGTGGTCAACTTGGACTTGGATTTGAGGAGTGCTAAGTTGTAAATCGCTATCAACGTTTTGGAGTCCTGGTAGGGTTTTGACTTTATCGACAAGTTTAGGAACGTATTGGCGCAAGTCTTCTAAATTCAAACTCTGCAACGTGAACTGATAAGTAGAATTAGTTTGTTGCCCACCGATGGGAATAGCTGGCGGAGAGCGGAGGAATGTTTTAATCCCAACTGTCCGTCTTAACTTGGGGGTTAGTTCTTGAATGATTTCGTCAGCGCTCAGTTGACGTTGAGAACGTGGCTTCAGCCGAATCGTAATTCGCCCGGAGTTAACCGATGCGTTAGGGCCACTTGCACCCACAGTCGAGTTAACTGCTTCAATGTTGGGGTCTTTACGAATAATCTCAACAACCTTTTGTTGGTGACGCAGCATATCATCAAAAGAAATATCTTGCGCTCCTTTGGTGTTCGCCATCAGTTGTCCGGTGTCTTCTGTAGGAATAAATCCTTTGGGAACGATGACGAACAAATAAACAGTCATTACCAGGAGAATACCAGAACCAATCAGTGTCATCAGCCGATATTTTAAGATGGGCTTCAGCGTCCAATCATATCCCCGTAGCAGAAAATCAAATCCCCCTTCTAAGAATCGATAGAGCCGATTTGGTCTTTGCTGATGGGATGAACCCAAAAAGCGACTGCACAACATGGGGGTGAGACTGAGGGAAACAAAACCCGAAACCAAAATTGCCACTGCGATCGTCACGGCAAATTCATGAAATAATTTACCGATTATTCCACTCATAAACATGATCGGGATGAACACCGCCACTAGGGAGAGAGTCATTGACAAAATTGTGAAGCTGATTTCCTTCGATCCCTTCAATGCCGCATTTAGGGGAGATTCGCCCATTTCCCGATAACGGATGATATTTTCTAATACAACGATCGCATCATCCACGACAAAGCCCACGGAAAGGGTCAACGCCATGAGTGAAAGGTTGTCTAGGGAGAAACCCGACAGATACATGACAGCAAAAGTGCCAATAATTGCTACAGGTAGCGCCAAACTGGGAATTAGGGTAGCTGTTATGTCACGTAAAAATAAGAAAATTACCAAGACTACTAGACAAACCGAGAGAACTAAGGTAAACTTTACATCGTTGACAGAGGCTCGGATGGTTTGGGAGCGATCGTACATAATCCCCATCTCAATGGATTTGGGAACTTGTTCGCGGAGTGTAGGTAAAAGTTCCTGGATGGCATCAACAATTTTTACAGTATTAGCTCCGGGCTGCGGTTGTACAGCGAGAACAACAGAATGACGGTTTGTCACCTTGCGATCGCTATACAAATTCGAGACTTTGACATTTTGTTCACTCTCAATTACCTGTCCCAAATCCTGGAGCCGCACGGCAGCACCATTTTTGTAAGTTACAATTAGCTGGCGATAGCTGGCAGCATCGGTGAGTTGACCGTTCGCCTGAATCGTATAACTTTTGTAAGTGTCAGAGAGACTGCCGGTTGGCAAGTTGACATTTCCCTGTTGAATTGCAGTTTTTACCTGAGTTAGACCAATTCCCCTCGATGCCAACTCTCGCGGGTCAAGCTGGACGCGGACTGCATATTGCTGTTGACCAAAGACCTGTACTTGAGCAACACCATCAATCATTGAAATTGGCTGACCAACTGTTACCTCTGCGTATTCATCTACTGTCGAGATTGGCTGTGTCTCAGAATACATATAGAGGAAGAGAATTGGCGAGACAGACGGGTTAACTTTGCGGTAGGTAGGGGGGTGAGGCATTCCGGCTGGCAGTTGTCCTGCGGCTGCTGAGATGGCCGCCTGTACATCTTTGGCGGCATCCTGCACTCTGCGGCTAAAGTCAAATTGTAGGGAGATGTTAGTGCTACCTGTGGAACTGGTGGAATTAAAGGAATTTAGTCCGGCAATTTCGGTAAACTGTCTTTCTAGGGGTGCAGCGACTGAAGAAGCCATTGTTTCTGGGGTGGCACCAGGGAGACTAGCAGAGACAGATATAAAAGGATATTCAACGTTGGGTAGCGCACTGATGGGTAATAGTAGATAACTCATCAGACCGAAGATGAGGATACCCATCATTACCAAGGTGGTCATGACTGGACGACGGATGAAGAGTTCTGAAAGGTTCATGAGTCTGTTCTCCCAGAAATGTGGTGAGGTTGAGGCTTAACTCTTTGTCAAATTCAATTTTTTTAAACGAACCGCTCCAGACGCAGAGGGCGCAAAGGAAGAGAAGAAAGAGAAGGAAGAAATGTTTAGCTGAACTGTATTGAGATAGAATGTCAACGTGAGTTTGATAAATGTGTGATAGATGCAACGGCTTTATCTCTGATTTTTAAACATATCTAACGCCTCCTTAACTGCTTCTTGAACAAGTGGATCTGGATCTTCTAAAAGCTGCGATACAAACTCCACAGCCTCAAATGCTTTGATTTTTCCTAAAGCAAACGCCGCCCTACTCCGAACCCATTTGCTAGGGTGTTTAAGTCCTTGAATTAATGCATCTACTGCCCGAAGTTCTTCGAGTACTAGTACTACCGAAAAGCCTGAATCATGTTTTTCATCTTGCAGCAGATTAACAAGAGTATTAACTACTTTAGTTTTCAGATTACTTGGTAGAATTTCTATTCCATAGCTATTGCTCATATATAGGTCGCCATGAAGTAGTTGTACGGGTTTCCAAGAGGAATCTTCAGGAAATATTTTCAGAAATCTTTCGAGAGCTAAGTCTGTAATTCCTGAATTATACTTTCGATATGCAGCAGCATACTTTTTCTCATCTTTCTCTATGTAACCTTTGCAATCGATGAACAATCCCCCAGTCTCATAAGATTCCGCTAGAGTCAACATCATGGATGTTAAATTGGCGTATTGCAGTGAAATTTCTAAAATTTCGGAGAGATGAATTACAGGAGAAGTTGTTTGTTCATCATCCGTTGCGACAACTGCTAAAAACTCGATATCCGACATGCAGACTGGCAAGATAGGTTTACCTGCATACTTATACATCAGGGCTATTTCTTCATGTTCCTCTTCCCAAGTTTGAGCCTCTTTCACTGCTGAATCTAAACTTAAAAGAAACATATAATCAAAGATCCAATCATCTGCACAGCCATCCATTGAGTATCCATTTGACCATTCATAAATTTCTTGAACTTCTTGGGATACTTTAAAAGATAGGGTACTCAACACATTATCTATTTCTAATGGACTTAAACCTGATGCCAATGATGCAATCTTTGCTGGATGATTTTTTTTGAACCAGTAGTGAATTCGGTCTAATGCATCTTTAATATCTGACATAAGTGTTTAATTCGTAATTCGTAATTCGTAATTCGTAATTCGTAATTGAGAAAATCAGAAATATAGTCTGTTATGCCGTAGGCTAACGCACCTTGAATTGTTGACGGTGCGTTACGCTTTTAGCTAACGAACCCTACATTTAAATTTCTTAACTCTCTGTGTCCTCTGCGTCTGGAGCGGTTCGTTTAAAAAAGTTAAACATCACGATCGCTCATCTGAAAATGAAAATACCCGCCGGAATTTAACTTGACTCAGCTTCTTCCGCCAAGATTCCATATATATATAGAACACGGGTGTTAAATACAAGGTCAATATCTGAGAAAATATCAGCCCGCCCACAACTGCAATCCCTAGAGGACGGCGGGATTCCGAGCCAGCCCCAAACCCGATCGCAATAGGTAAGGTTCCCATTAATGCTGCCATTGTCGTCATCATAATCGGACGGAAGCGCACTAAGCAGGCTTGATAAATCGCCTCAGACGGTTTTTTTCCTTGTTCTCGCTGGGCTTCAATTGCAAAATCCACCATCATGATGCCGTTTTTCTTGACGATGCCCACCAAGAGAATTATGCCGATAAAGGAGTAAACATTCAGTTCCACATGGAATATGATCAGCGTTAACAATGCCCCGAAACCTGCTGACGGCAAACCAGAAAGAATCGTAATTGGGTGAATGAAATCCTCATAGAGGACACCCAAAATCAGATAAATTACGAGGATGGCGATCGCTAACAATAAACCCAAACTGGGCAGTGAACTTTGAAATACCTGACTTGCACCCTGAAAGCTGGTGCTAATGCTGGCAGGAATCACCTGATTAATCACTTTTTCAATCTCTTCGTTGGCATTTCCCAAGGCCACACCGGGAGCGAGGTTAAAGGAAATGGTGGCGGCGTTCATCCGCCCGTTATGATTAACCATTAACGGGCTGACTCCCTGAGATAGTTTGGCGAATGTCTTCAGAGGTACTGCAACTCCTGTGCTGGAGTTAATGTATAATTCCAACAAAGCATTGATATCCTGTTGAAACTGGGGTGCTAATTCCAAAATCACCTGATACTCATTGGTCGCTGCATAGATGGTTGACACTTGGTAGGAACCGTAGGCACTTCTCAGGGTATTTTCAATTTGCTCGGCTGTTATACCATAAGTTGACGCTTTATCGCGGTCAATGTCAATTTGAATTTGGGAAGCAAACTGTAAATCGCTGTTCACATCCTGGAGTTCTGTCATCTCCTTCATTTTGGTAGCAAGTTGGGGAACATATTCCTGTAAGGGTTTGACATCAGAACTCTGGAGTGCAACTTGATAAAGTCCTGTGCTTTGTTGGGCGCCAATGGGAATGGCTGGGGGATTTTGTAAGAATACTTGAATGCCTGGAACTGTGGCGAGTTTGGTTCGCAAATTTTGCACAATTTCGTCAGCCCCAAGTAGGCGTTGCGATCGCGGTTTTAACCGAATAAACAAACTCCCAGAATTGGCTGCAACTGCTGCCCCACTGCCACTTGCACTCGCTCCCGCCCCAATATTGGAGTTGACTGCATCTACATTTGGATCTTGACGGATCAGGTTAACAACTGTCTGCTGATGCTGGACAAGATTATCGAAGGAGGCATCCTCTGCTGCTTGGGTAATACCTGTAATTTGTCCGGTATCTTGGCTAGGAATAAAGCCTTTGGGAACTACCACCAACAACCCAACTGTCACCGCCAATAAAAAGACAGATAAAATCATCGTGGTGCGGTGGTATTTTAAGACTTTTTTGAGACTCCAATCGTACAGAGCGAGGAAGCGATCGAATACATATTCGGAAGCTTGATATAACCGACTTTGATTAGCATGATTTACAGGACGCAGAAAACGGCTGCATAACATGGGAGTCAAAGTCAAAGACACAAAACCAGAGACGAGAATTGCAACTGCGATCGTCACAGCAAATTCATGAAATAATCGCCCTAGCACTTCACTCATGAATAACATGGGAATGAAGACTGCAACTAAGGAAAGGGTCATTGATAGAATTGTAAAACCAATTTCTCTCGACCCATTCAACGCCGCTTCTAGGGGACGTTCCCCCATTTCGATATGACGGACGATATTTTCTAGCATAACGATCGCATCATCCACTACGAAACCCACCGAAAGGGTCAACGCCATCAGCGATAAATTATCTAGTGAGTAGTGCAGCAAATACATCACCGCAAAAGTGCCAATCAGCGAAACGGGTAACGCCAAACTGGGAATCACCGTCGCCGAGAGGTTCCGTAAAAAGATAAAAATCACTAAGATAACTAGAGCGATCGTCAGAATCAACGTAAATCTGACATCATCTACCGAATCTCGAATTGACTGAGACGCATCATAGAGAATCCCAATTTCCACGGATGCCGGAATCTGTTCTCGCAAATTCGGGAGCAATTTCTTAATCGTGTCTACGACTTGCACCGTATTGGTTCCGGGCTGTCTTTGAATGGTGAGAATAATGGCGCGAGTATTGTTGTACCAGCTTGCTACCTTGTTATTTTCTACACTGTCAACGATTCGGCCTAGTTGATTAAGATAGATGGGCATTCCATCTTTGTAAGATACAATCAGTTGCCGATAAGCAGCCGCATCCTGGAGTTGCCCGTTAGTTTGGACTGTAAAATTCTTGTGATTTCCCGAAAGACTGCCGGTAGGCAAATCGACGTTACCCTGTTGAATCGCCGTCGCCACCTGATCTAACCCAATTTGCCGCGTAGCCAATTGCTGCGGATCAAGTTGAATTCGAGCCGCATACTTTTGGGAACCGTAAACAGCTACCTGTGCCACCCCATTGATTGTAGAGAGCTTTTGCGCCAAATAAGTCTCGGCATAATTATCTACCTGCGAAAGTGGCAGAGTGGGAGAATCGAGGTAAAGATAAAGAATCGGTTGGTCGGCGGGGTTAACCTTGCTGTAGGTGGGAGGATTGGGTAAATCAGTCGCAATTTGCCCCGATGCTCCCGATATCGCGGCTTGCACATCCTGCGCCGCATCATCAATATTCCGACTCAGGTTAAATTGCAGGGTAATTTGAGTCTGTCCCAGAGTGCTAGTTGAGTTGAGGGAATCGAGTCCAGCAATACTAGAAAATTGCTTCTCTAGAGGACGGGCTACCGATGCTGCCATCGTTTCGGGGCTAGCTCCCGGTCGGGCGGCACTTACCTGAATTGTGGGATAATCCACACTTGGCAAATCGCTGATTGGCAGCAAGCGATAACTCATAAAACCGAAAATCAAAATCGCCGCCATTACCAGAGTCGTCATAATTGGACGGCGGATAAATGGTTCTGAGAGGTTCATGATTTACCTCCGCCTGACTTCGAGGATTCTCCCCCCTGCTCCCTGCCCCCTGCCCCTCTTCCTGTTTTGATGCGGATTTTGCTACCCGAAACGAGATTCGCTTGACCATCGGTAACAATTTTATCGCCTGGTTGCAGCCCTTTCTGAATTACATCTAGCCCCTGAATGGTGCTGCTAATTGTAACTGGAACATTTTCTACCGTCATGTCTGGCTTAACTACAAAAACAAATTGTCCATCGGGGCCATTCTGCACAGCTTGGGAGGGAACAACTGTTGCATTCGGTTCTTCAGTCAGCGTTAGGGTTGCGTTGACAAATTGACCGGGAAACAAATATCCTTGACTGTTGTCAAAGTCGCCAATCAGTTGAATTGTCCCCGTGGTGTTATCCACCGTATTATTGACAAATGTCAAAGTACCGGGTACAGAATGAGCTTGATCGTTGGGAAACGTCACATCTACCTTCAGCCTCCCATTCTGCATATACTTTTGTACCTGGGGTAGATTTGTTTCAGGAATGGAAAAAGCAACTTGAATCGGGCGAACTTGGGTGAGGGTAACAAGTGGAGTTGTGCTGTTGGCTTGTACCACATTGCCCTGAGTCACCAGAATATTGCCAGCGCGACCATCAATTGGGGCATAAATTTTGGCATAAGACAATTGCACTTTGGTATTATCTAATGCTCCTTGGTCGGAACGGACAACAGCTTGAGCATTAGCGATCGCAGCTTGATCGCCCTTGACAACAGCTAGAGCATTAGCCAGCGCCACTTGATCGCTTTTCAAAACAGCCTGAACATTAGCGATCGCTTCTCGATCTGCTTGTAGGGTTGCTTGAGCTGTGCGGATATTGGCAACGTATTGCTGTGCTGTATCTAAACTGATTGCGCCCTTCTTGTACAATGCACCATAGCGATCGCTCTGTCCCTGGGCAAAATCTACTTGTGCTTGATCCTTACCCACAGTCGCCTGGGCTTGTCGCACTGAGGCTTGGTCTTTGATTAAAGTCGCCCTAGCTTGGTCTACCTGACCCAAGTCTCTAGTTAATCCATCTCTAGCTTGTTGTACCGAGGCTTGGTCTTTGGCGACAATTCCTTCAGCTTGCTGGATTGCAGCAGCTTGCGATCGGTCATCCAGGGTAAACAAAAGTTGTCCCTTTTTCACATCTTGACCTTTCTTGAAATAAACTCCAATAATCCGGCCAGTGGCTTCGGGCGTAATCGATACCGTAGATCCTGATTGCACGTTGCCGATGGCCTGTAATTGTAACGGAACCGTTTTTTGTGTCACCATTGCCACGGTTACAGGTATCACTTGCTGCCGATTACGCCCAGATTTTTCAGATTTATCTGATTTGGCTGCACTTACATAGATACCAAAAAAACCCAACCCAGCCAGCAATAGCACCCCCAAGATTACCAACCTAATCTTTTTCTTTTTTGGCGATCGCGGTAGCTCTGGTTTTATACTGTTGTCTGTCAAACTCTCGTTAGAAATTTCAATTTCATGGTTCATCAGAACCTCCAATAGTTAGTACTTTGATAGGGAGCATCCAAATGAGTGCTTAAATCTTTTCCCTCACCCCCAGCCCCTCTCCCCTTTTTGGGAGAGGGGAGAAATAATTCTAGTTCCCCTTCTCCCCTTTTTGGGAGAGGGGAGAAATAATTCTAGTTCCCCTTCTCCCCTTTTTGGGAGAAGGGGTTAGGGGATGAGGGCTATCAAGGTTTTTACACCTGACGCGATGCTCCAGGGCAAACTCCCTCTCCCAGATTTGGGAGAGCGATTTAGGGAGAAGGTAAAAACTACGGTTCTCAACTTAGATAAGGTTTAATTCTAGTTCCCCGAATCCCAAAAATGGGATTTGGGGTTAGGGGATGAGGGCTATCAAGCTTTTTGCACATTTGCGATGCTCCGACAATTTTTTTTGATATTTACTTATCTTTGTGTTTGTCTATGGCTTATTTAACTGCCGATATAGAATTTGTAAAGCTTGTTTTTCTATCTGTCTAACTCGTTCCCGACTAATACCTATTCGCTGACCAATCTCTTCTAGAGTAAATTGGTGTCCGTCTGTCAATCCAAAGTGCAAATTTAAGATTTCTTGTTGTTGTCTCGACAAAGTTAACAATAAACTTTCAACTTCATCATTTAGATATTGCTCATTAGTATAGCCATTTTCAGAATCTCTGCAATCTTGTATTAAATCTTCTAATTTTATCTCTTTATCTGACCCAACTTTCAGATCAAGGGAGATAGTTTGACGAGCTAAAAGGAGAACATCTCGAATCTGACTAGGCTCTAAAGAAAGTGCATGAGCAATTTCTTGAGTGGTGGGAATCCGTCCCAGCTTTTGAGATAATTCTCGCTGAACGCGCTTAATTTTGTTTAACTTTTCGTTGATGTGAATGGGTAATCGAATTGCTCGTCCTTGCTGGGCGATCGCTCTGGTAATTCCTTGACGAATCCACCAGTAAACGTAGGTTGAAAATCTGTATCCTAGAGCCGGATTAAATTTCTCAACTCCTCTCTGCAAACCCAATGTACCTTCTTGAATTAAATCCATTAGCTCTAAGTTACGTCTCTGATATTGCTTGGCAATTGACACCACAAGCCGGAGATTAGACGCAATCATTTTCTGCTTGGCTTTTTTTCCTTGATTTAGCTGCTGAAGTAGTTCTTGTTCACTTAATTGCACCTGGTTAGCCCATTCTGGCAGTGTGGGTGTACGCTTTAATTCAACAGTCAGTTTTTCTGATTCAGCAAGTATTTTCATCATCTGCTGAACTTGTTGGGCAAACAAAACTTCTTGCTCGTGGGTTAACAGAGGTATCCGGCCAATTTCTTGAAGATAAACACGTACTGTATCAGTTGTAAATTGAGATGCTTTGGTTGTGTTAATAGCTTTGGTTTCTGGGAATGTTAACTTACTCATATTGAGTTAGCCTTTGTCTATTAATTAGGGTACTTTTTATTCGGGAAAAACAGCACGGAATAATTCGTAATTCATCGGCTCTATTACGAATTACGAATTATCATGACTTGTTGACGATAAGAGATATTGTCAAAAGTAACCGTATACTTATTTCCCTTGCTGTAAACTCAGATGATTGTCCCCGGACTGAATCAATTTGCTCAGTCCAGCAACGGCGCTAGCATACTGAGGATCGGCTAATGTCCCCAAGGTTTGGTTCTGCACTAATGCTTTCTGTTGTGCCTGGGTTAATGCCACGTTAATATCTGGGGCAATGCCGACATGATTGATATCTCGACCTTTGGGTGTGTAGTATTTGGCGATCGTTAGTTTCAGCCCCGAACCATCTTCTAGTGGCTCTACGGCTTGAACTAAACCTTTACCGAAAGTGCGAGTCCCTACTAAGGTGGCGCGGCGATCGTCTTGCAGCGCTCCCGACAGAATTTCGCTGGCGCTAGCAGATCCCTTATCAACCAGTATCACTAGGGGTTTGTCGGTGAGAGGATGTCCCGATGCGTTGTAGCTCTCTTTAACTTGATCTCGATTTACCAAAGACACGATCGCCCCTTCCTTCAACCACATACTGGCAATTTGCAAACTAGCATCCAGCAGTCCACCTGGATCGGAACGCAAATCTAAAACGTACCCCTGCACCTGCTGTTTTTCTAATGCTTGAATTGCCCCATGCATCTCTGCGGGAGCAGTTTGTGTAAACTCTGGCAAACGAATGTAACCAATCTTACCTGCTGCTGTTGTTTGCGTGTTGTAAGTTACAGGATGGATAGCAATATTTGCCCGGGTAAGTTGGAAACTTTGCGATTTATTGCCGCGTTGAATCATCAGTACTACCTTGGTGCCGACGGGGCCGAGAATCCGCTTAACGGCATCGTCAATTTTCATCCCCTGAGTTTTTTGACCGTTAATCTGGACAATTACATCGTCTGGCAAAATACCCGCTTTAAAAGCAGGTGTTCCTGCGATCGGGGCGACAACGGTTAAGGCTTTAGTTTTTTCATTCTGTGCAAGTTCCAGCCCTACGCCACTGAGGTTGCCAGAAATGTCATTATTTAGGGCTTTAAATTCTTGTGGATCGAAAAACTGTGTGTAGCGATCGCCTAATTTAGCGACCATTTCTTGAATCGCTCCATAAGCCTCTTTATTAGAACTATAGGAACGGCTAACATACTGCTGACGAATTGCTTTCCAATCTTGATGGTTAAAGCTGACATCAACATAATTTTTATCTAGGATTTGCCACACCTCATCCACCATTCTTTGGGGGCTAGTTTGGGGTTTACCTAAAGCTTTAGAAGCGTAAAAACTACTTCCTAAAAGGATTGCTGAGATAACGGCGAGTTCTATCTTGACGAACAATTTCTGTTTAAACATGCTTTAACTCTTGAAGAATAATACAAAATACAGAATTCAGAATGTAATCAACGAAGAATTGAATACCCCCAGTCGCAGATAATTATTTCTGTTAGCGTAGCGAGGCGTAGCCCATTCTGACAACTGACTCCTGAATTCTGTTTTAAGAAAACTACTAGGAGTTACCTGGGGATTGCCCTTTGCGGTGGGGATAGGCAGTCTTAAATATATCCTGAATTTTAGTTTTTTGTTCAGCCGTGAGATTCAGGCTGAACACTGCTTTACGCATTTTTTCACCTTGCTGTAATTTTGTTGACAATTCCTTTACCTGATCTGGGGTCAGAACTGCCTCAACTTGCTTGCGAACTTCTTCGCGTTTCTGGGCGCGTTCTGGCGTATTCGATGCCGAATTTGTCGTAGAAGTATCAGCTACCTTTGTCCCTGAGTCATTCCCTTGAGATACATCTGGAGACTTAGAACTGCTGCAACCTGTCATTCCTCCAATCAGGATACTTGCAAATAGTAGGGTTGGTAAAATTATCTGTTTTTTAATCATTTACTTCTCTTGTTTTTGTTGTGTGTAATACGAATAAGTAAGTGGGTCAAATTAAATATAAAACCTCACCCTGCCTCCGGCTTCCCTCTCCGATATTTTGGAGAGGGATTGAGGGTAAGGTTTTTCTTATGTTTAATTACGTCTACCTCCTTAACTGGTTACAAAATATTTAAAAAATCGCTGTTTTACTCACACAAGCTAATCTTAAAAGTTGGAATTAGTTTACACATGAGCTAAAATTCCTAACCTTACCAGTAAAAAAGTACTTAAATTATTGTGACTTTTTTCCTAATTTAGAAACAATTAATTAGTCGAAACGGCTCTAGCAATACTAAAGACAGATTCGCTATATAGAAAAGAGAGTTTCATCTCAACAGCGCCCATCTCTAAGCCTTCTGTCTTCTTCACCTATTTACCTCTAAAATTGGGAAAATACCTATGGTTTTGTTAGAAAGACCATTGAGTTATAATTCTATGGTTCGCTTGATCTACCCATCTTTCCGTCTGTTGCTTTACCTAGAGTGGCTGTTCTTAGCCACGGCAGTGTTCATGGAAGTTCTGCTGCCGTTTAAGTTGTCCTGGTCTTTGCTGCTACGAGTTGTAGCGATCGCAATTTTCAGTTTGATGGGGTTGAGGCTACCAATGGTTAGGCTGAAAACAAAATTACTTTATACAGCCCTGGAATTCGGTTTAATTTGGCTACCAGCGATTCAACATAGCTTATCTCCTCGCTCCGTTTTGCTGCTGTGTCTGGTACTGGTGATGCGGAGTTGTCTGATATTTAAGCTATCGGGACAGTTGGTTGTCTTGATTTTATCTCTGCTTTCTCATGGAACACTCCTTTTGTCAAGACCAATTGAACCTGAGAATTTTATGCGAGATAAAATGATCGCCATGTCCTGGGATTGGCGATTAAGTAATATATTATTGTTTAGCTTAACGTTAGTATTCGCTTTATTGTTAATTAATGCCCTGCTTGCAGAACGCCAAAGTCGAGAGCAGTTAGAAATTGCCCATCAGCAATTAGAGAGAACCAATCAACAACTGTACCAGTATGCGCTACGGATTGAAGATCAGGCAACCTTGCAGGAACGCAACCGAATTGCCCGCGAAATTCATGATGGGTTAGGACACACTCTCGCCGCCCAAACCATTCAGATTAATAATACTCTGTTATTCTGGCAATCAAATAATGATAAAGCCTTGACATTTCTCAAACAGGCGAAAGAATTGGGGGCTGAGGCACTGCTAGAAATTCGGCGATCGCTTTCTGTTTTACGTTCAAATCCTTTGCAAGGGCAATCTTTCAAATCAGCCATTGAAAAGCTACTGACCGATTTTCAGCAAACCACAGGTATTGAACCGTCTTGTAAAATTGATCTACCTGACATTTTACCAACAGAAGTAAACACCGCCCTATACCGAATTGTGCAAGAATCCTTGACAAATATTTGCAAACATGCAGAGGCAACGAGTGTCAGCGTGAGACTACTGGCTCACGCTGGAATGATTCATTTGTCAATCGAAGATAATGGAAAAGGGTTTAACCCCACTCAAAATACAACCGGCTTTGGGTTACAAGGGATGCGAGAACGGTCGGTTGCGCTGGGTGGTCAATTGAATGTCCACAGTCAACTAGGAACCGGTTGCTGTATTTCTGTTTCTTTGCCACTATCAAAGCTAGCTTATGATTCAGATTTTATTAGTTGACGATCAGCATCTGATTCGTCAGGGACTTAAGAGTATGCTTGAGTCGAATGACCAGATGCAAGTAATCGGTGAGGCGGAAAATGGGCAACGGGCGCTCGAACAGATTGCTCTACTGCAACCCGATATTGTGTTAATGGATATCCGAATGCCCGTAATGGATGGAGTTGCCACAACAAAAGCGATCGCTCAACAATATCCTCACATTAAGGTTTTGGTCCTCACCACTTTCGATGATGATGAGTATGTTTTCCAGGCGATGCGGCTGGGTGCAAAGGGCTATTTACTCAAGGACACCGAACCAGATGAATTAATGTTGGCAATTCGATCCGTCTACAAGGGACAAACCCTACTCGGTCCAGGATTGTTTGAGAAAGCACTCACGCCTATTGCCGCGCCTGTTTCATCTGTGCAAACTCCTCCAGAATTGGCGCAACTTACACCCAGAGAATTAGATGTATTGCGGTTAATTGCTTGTGGAGCCAATAACCGTGAAATTGCTGAATCACTGTTTCTTTCAGAAAATACTGTTAAGAACTATGTTACTAATATTCTGAGTCGGTTGAGTTTACGCGATCGCACTCAAGCCGCTTTGTTTGCTCATTCCTTGTTTGGTGGACTTAAATAGAGTCTGCTTGGGCAAGGAATATGTATCTTTATTGGCGATGCCTGCGGCGGGCTACGCCTACGCCCTTAAAGAAAAACTTTTTAGTTTGCTGAAAATCCCAGAGGATTTTATCTCCTGCTTAAGAACATGCTCACGATGAGCAGATTCTTGTGGTGATAATTCCCAAATATCACGTATCTCATGTTCTTGCTTATCTAAATCTAATAATTGGCGATAAGGTGGAGACTGAAACTGCTGTCCAAATAACCAAGGTACTCCATTTAATAATTCTCTTTCTATTCCATGAAACATATTTTTACCCTTATCAAAAATAAGCTGTAACACCTCGTTGACGCGCGATGGGAATAATCCCGCCTTTTTGGTAGCCCAAACGAATCACATTGTTTTTCTCTATAGTTTTAAGAGTGATTTCTGAAGAGGAATCTGAGTTAGTTGCGGCATTGATAGCTATTTGTTGACTGCAACTAGAAGCTATCAAACCATTAGATTAGACGCTGCGATCGCAAAGATTGTACTGGCAGAACATTTTTGTTTGTACTGAAAGCGGCGTTCTTTAAAATAATTCACCACAATTGACTCCTTGATATCAATTTTTAGGAGTTGAAGCAGCCATATCTATGATAATAACGAATTAACTACGGTAAGTCAGTAGATTTAGTGTATTTAACAAATATAAGGTTACCACTTTTTAATGGGCTGTTCAAATTCAATCAATATTTCTTTATTTTTGACTATGAGAATTAAACGCGGGTATTTCCGTGTGAAGCTACAGTGGTGATAAAATAAACTGCAAAAGAACCATAGACACAAATATCAAAAAAATTCTTGGGTTTGAGTGACTTTTTCTTCAATTTGAGTCATTGTTTTTCTCTCTAAATATTTTGGGAATGAGGGACTAGTACTGTCACGGTTATTTCATTCTAAAATGTCACGTTTTCAAAGTCCCTCTCCGATATATGGGAGAGGGATTTAGGGTGAGGGCAAAAACTACGGTTCTCAACTTAAATCAGGTTTAAATTCTTAAAGATTCCTAAAAACTGCCGTAAAAATAGAATGAAATAGCCCTGCTAGTACCGCAGAGCAAAAATCACACATTCAAAAGTTAAAAGTCAAAAGTATTATGTAATGTACTTTTCAGGGTTTTTAAATGGTTGCTGGATTTACGCCGTGATGTACTAGGGATTGGAAATTGGCGAAAGAAACCTTTTTTATTTTTGGTTGTTTAATTGCTCCCATGACCGTCTAATATTCTGTCTAGTCAACTTTGTATAGCATGAGAAAATTTGTAAACAATCAAAACTCTTTCCCTACTCCCTACTCCCTACTCCCTACCTTCACTCGAAAGAAGCGGTTGGCGGGGCGCACCAGTCCCAGATTTTCGCGCAGCGTTTTGCCCTCATAGTCGTGGCGGAAAATCTTACGCCGTTGAAGTTCTGGCACAACCTTGTCCACAAAGTCATTCAGCCCTTCAGGAAGAAAAGGGAACATAACGTTGAAGCCATCAGACCCTTCCTCTGTCAGCCATTGCTCCATATCATCGGCGATCGTTTGGGGCGTACCGACAAAGGCCAGCCCACCGTAACTACCTATGCGTTGAGCTAGCTGTCGAATGCTCAGGTTCTCACGTTGCGCCAGCGCGATCACTCGTTCGCGTGAGGTCTGTCCGGCGTTAGTCTGCGGGATTTCCGGCAAGAGGCCGTCTGGATCAAAGCCCGAAACGTCGTAGCCAAGTGCGCTATTTAAGCTGGCGATCCCACTGTCATAATGTACTAGGCTGTCTAAATGAAGACGCTTGGCACGCGCCTCTGCGACAGTTTCACCCACGATCGCCAAGACACCTGGAAGAATTTTAATGCTGTCTGGGTCACGTCCGATCGCTTGCACGCGACCTTTTATGTCAGCAAAGAAAGCCTTGCCTGCTTCTAGGCTGCCAGCTGATGCAAATATAACTTCGGCGGTTTCGGCAGCCAGTTGACGACCTGCTTCGGAGGCTCCCGCCTGGACGATTACCGGCCAACCCTGGACAGGTCTGGCGATGTTCAATGGCCCCCGCACCGAGAAATGTTTTCCCTTATGACCTAGAACGTGAATTTTTCCGGGATCGAAATAAATCCCTGATTCCACATCTCGAATGAAGGCATCGTCAGCGAAGGAATCCCAAAGACCTGTAACGACATCATAGAATTCCTTAGCCCGCACGTAGCGTTCGTCATGATCTACTTCCTCTTCTAATCCAAAGTTGAGCGCTGCCTCTGGATTGGATGTGGTGACGATGTTCCAGCCAGCGCGACCGCCACTGATATGATCCAGAGATGCGAAGCGGCGAGCTATATGGTAAGGCTGGTCATAGGTTGTGGAAGCGGTCGCTATTAGCCCGATGTGTTCCGTGACGCTAGCAAGGGCAGAAAGCAGGGTAAAAGGCTCGAAAGAGGTGACAGTATGGCTGCGCTTCAACGCGTTGATTGGCATATTTAGCACCGCTAAGTGGTCAGCCATGAAGAATGCGTCAAACTTGCCTTGCTCTAGTTTCTGGATGAATCGTTTCAGCGCTGGGAAGTTGAAATTAGCATCAGCCAAAGCCCCAGGATAGCGCCAAGCACCTGTATGTATGCTTACCGGGCGCATGAAAGCACCCAGTTTTAATTGCTTCGATTTGCTCATTAGCCCTCCGTATCAAGTTTAAAATACAGGGGTGATCGTCCCCTTGAAGTAGTTATTGATATAGTCCTTCAATTTGGGATTCTAACTCAACCTGAAATCGCTATTAAAGTTGTGGTAAATCCGCACTTTTGAGCCAACTGGAGGAGGTTCTTGGCTCGTGAGTAACTAACATCACGAGGTTCAAGAGGATGAAACTTTATTTTTACACCAGGAAAATTATACGGTAAATCGGTAAACTTACCGTATAATAATATTAGATTTGCATAGACAAAGACAAAAAACAAGGGGGTATCTAGATTGTGTATCCCCCCAGTTCCTAAATTGTCAGTAAAAATAACACCTCGCAAACCGTAGCAGTTGGTAATGGCAGAGCGCTAATTCCGATTAAACAACCACAAAATTCTTTTCGGTTAGTGTCACTTTGCCAGATATTTGGGCAAATTGTACCTGAGTAAACCGAGACGCACTGCCATCAAGGTCAAAGAACAATCCACCTGTAGCGCTGTTGTAGATAAATCGCTCTTGGTTAGTGGTTGCAGATGTTCCAAGGGTAAACTGAGTAGCTTTGAGTGAACCTGGTGATAAGTCGCTACCAAAACCAGCAGCCGACAGCTGAATCAGTTCATTAGTGGCGTTGAAGTCAGAAATACTGTCAACACCTCCATTATTGTAACTATTGAAAACAAAGGTATCAGTACCAGCCCCTCCAATTAGGCTATCATTACCTTTGCCACCTATGAGGATATCATTGCCATTACCACCCATGAGTGTGTTCTTACCAGAAGCGCCAGAAGCTGTGAGAGTATCATTATCATCGCCACCAATAAGGAGATTATTGCCTGTTGAATAGTCAACACTCAAGCGATCGCTACCAGCACCACCGTCGAGCGTGTTATTGCCAGAGACAGTATAAACTCCGTATGAGGAGTATAAGGAGGCTGAACCAGAGGCATTAAGAGAATCATTTCCATCCCCCCCAGACAGTAGGTTATTCCCTGATGAATAGTTAGTAACTAAGTTATCATCACCAGCGCCACCATTGAGGGTGTTCTTGCCAGAGACAGCATCAAGAGAAAACTCGCCTCGGTAGTCGTTGTAGGAGCCAGAGATACTCAGAGAATCATTTCCATCGTCGCCAGAGAGCAGATTATTACCATTTGAATAATCAGCACTCAAGTAATCATTACCTGCACCGCCGAAAATCGTATTATTTCCATCTGCCCCATTTATCGTATCGTTACCATTGCTCCCCACTATATAATCATCGTACTGTGTACCTGAGATATTTAATTGTTCGATATTCTTGTAAGTAATGTGACTCGTGCCTACTGTAATCGAGCCAGTGTTACTAGCAACATTGAATGTCGAAGTAATTCCGTCGCTAGTAGTATAATTATACAACGACAACAAATCGTCACCTGTGCCTCCATCGATGGTATCGTTGCCGCTATTACCCCCGTGGAGCGAATCGTTGCCATTAGTGCCTACAATCAAGTCATCGTAGGCTGTACCATAAATATTTAATCCTTCGATATTCTTGTAAGTAACGTGACTCGTGCCTACTGTAATCGAGCCAGTGTTAGTAGCAGCATCGAATGTCGAAGTCATGCTCTGGGTTGCACTATAGTAAGAGAACGATAAGTAATCTTCACCAGCGCCCCCATCGATTGTATCATTTCCACTACCGCTCCCATCTATTGTATCATTGCCACTGCTCCCCACAATCAAGTCATCGTAGGCTGTATCAGAGATATTTAATCCTTCGATATTCTTGTAATTAACCTGATTCGTGCCTGCTGTAATCGAGCCAGTGTTAGTAGCAGCATCAAATGTCGAAGTAATTCCCCCAGTACCATAGATATACGAGACTTTCAATAAATCGTCACCTGTCCCTCCATCTACTGTTTGAGTTACTAAGTCAGAGGGGGAAGTATATAGAAGCAAAGACAAAGAATCATTGCCATCGCCTCCAGAGAGTAGGTTATTGCCAAACCCACCATCAGACTTTCCAGAGTAGTCGTAATAGCTAGAGACAAAGAGAGAATCATTGCCATCGCCTCCAAACAACAGGTTATCGCCTGTTGAATAGTTAGCACTTAAACTATCGTCACCAGCACCACCGTCGAGGGTGTTATTGCCAGAGGTGGCAAATGCGTACCTGTCAGAAGCGGAGCTAGAGGTACTAAGATAATCATTGCCATCGCCTCCAGAAAGTAGATTATCGCCTGTTGAATAATCAGCATTTAAACTATCGTCACCAACACCACCGTCGAGGGTGTTATTCCCAGAGGCGGCATTGGTACTTCCCCCGTCGTAGTCGATGTGAGTCCCAGAAGTGGAGAGATTATCATTGCCATCCCCCCCAGAGAGGAGGTTATTACCTTTTGAAGAGGTAGCACTCAATTGATCATTACCAACACCACCATTAAGGATGTTATTGCTTGTTGAATAATCAACACTCAAGTCATCGTTACCTTTACCGCCAAAAATCGTATCATTACCATAACTTGGATCATTGCCACTACTGCCCCCACAGAGAAAATCGTCGCCATTAGTCCCCACAATCAAGTCATTGTAGATAGTACCTCTAATATCTAATCGCTCGATATTTTTGTAGTTAACCTGATTCGTGCCTGCTGTAATCGAACCAATGTTAGTGGTTGCATTGAATGTGGAAGTCATTCTCCCCGTAGCATTGGTATAATACGCTTGTAAAAAATCATCCCCTTTCCCTCCATCTACGGTTTGAGTTACTAAGAAAGAGGGGGCAGTAGATGAAGCCCTCAAAGAAAAGCTGTCATCGCCATCGCCACCAGAAAGCAGGTTATTGCCTGTTGAACCCTCAACACTCAAGTAATCGTTACCAGCACCACCGTTAAGGGTGCTATTGCCTGTTGAATCCTCAGCATTCAATACATCGTCACCAGTACCACCAACGAGGGAGTTATTGCCCGTACCACCAATGAGGGTATCCTTCCCCGCACCACCAATGAGAGTATCATTGCCCGTACCACCCCGCAGCAAGTCGTTGCCACTTTTGCCGTCGATTTTGTCATTACCGCCCTGACCATTAACCACATCATTTGAGTCGTCTAAACCCGTAATGTTGTTGGATAGGTCATTAAGGAAGGTTACTGTATTTTTGATGCCCAGCTTAGTTTCAGTGGAGTTGGCATCAAAGACATTAAAGCTGTCGGTGATACTACTTTGCCCATTAAACAGGATATTACCAATCGCTGGTGTGGCTCCAGAAGCTTTATGATTCTCTAAGTTTTCTAATTTGAAGTTTTGCAGAATGACTGTGGTTTCACCTACCCCTTCAAACGCAATTTCCAAATTGTTGCCATTCTGGGTAAGCAGCAAATTTTCGGGACGAAAGAAGTCATAGCCCTCGAATTTTAGGGTGTCCACTTCGGCAATGACTGCGGAAGTCGGATTTGTTCCTTTACCGACGCCACCGAAATCGGTGATGGTATCAGTGCCGTTGAATATACTAACGAATTTAAACTGATCCTTGCCACCACCACCAGTTAATGTGTCGTTACCATCAGTAGCTGTGATGATATCGTTGCCTGCAAGACCATTAATCGTATCCGCTAATTCGCTGCCCACTAGGGTATCATTACCCTTGGTTCCAATGATATTTGCCATAATTTTTACCTGACTAAACCGTTTTTTTCAGTAACTTCAGTTCTCAACCTTGAGTTAAGTGCTGATTTTGGGTACAAAAAACTCGCCGAAGTTTGACGTTTTCGGCATACTTTATACCTCAAAAGTGAGAAACAATAATATTCGTCAAAGATTCACCCTATGAAAAGCCTTTTAAATAGCACTGATTGTTATTTCTCAAACTATTTAAGTCTTAATCAGTGGATAAAATCATTAGGGTGTACATTCAAGAAAATCGATCCTTTTAGGCTGTTTTAATTGTTGTTCAGTATCAATCAGTGAACAAGCATTAAAAAAGCAAGCTTTAATGCCTCTATCTCTAGCTTAAAATTGAGTTAAGTCGAATGAACACTGAACTTTCAGGTTTTTTTGTCCTGACATACCGTATTTGTCGAATCTCTTACTCAGGTTAGAGCTATTCAGGATCTCAATAATTTCTTTATTAATATTGTTTTGTAACTGCTGTAGCCTTTGTGAAACAATAATTATTGACTTTAATTTTTGATATTTATCGTCTTGTAACTGCTGTAGCCTTTGCAAATCAATAACTATTGACTCTAATTTTTGAGATTCCATGAATTTTGTTTTCCTTTCAGACTAATAGATGTATGAACTGATTTTGTGATGTATTAAATAACGCGAGTTCTATGAGTCAATTCTGGAAATCAAAGAATTCAGCATCTAGGGTCTAGAAGGTTACGAAATAATTAAGCTTCTAAAGCTCCTCAACTTCACACTTAATTAGTTAGTCAGTCTGTTTTGTAAAAGTTACGCATTGTTTAACAAAACTTCATATTTGATTTTCGAGAAGCGATTGATGTGAGTGCAAAAATTCTTTTGAAGTTGTAAATACTGCATACATATAAAGCTTTCGTACCAATTCTCTATGAAAATGCACATAATCAAACAAACCTCAACTCCATGCCAGACAAGGGAATTACTCTATGCAGGCTCACATAGATTTGGTATGAGTTCAAACTGAGAATGAATTTCTTGTATTTAGTATTTTTTTATACTTAAGTAACCGTATCAAGGGTAATTAATCTATCTGAAGACAGATTTTTGAAAACTTAAAAGTAAATATGTTGTTAATAGTAGCTAAAAACAGCGGTATTTTAATCACAGATCACCATCCTCATCTGAGTGCTTGGAATTTCCAAGGATTAGGTTTGTGGTTATGGAATTTACGCTTATGGCTATATCGGCTAATCAAACCAGGAGGTCATACAACAGCCGCAGAGCAAACTTGGGGATTAGCAACAGAGGTTCATCACCGACTGGCGATGGATTGCTTAAACAATACAAGAATAAATCTCACCCTTTAACTAAGCCTTGGGTGCAATAGCAAAAACCTATCAATTACGTCAATCTGTTTACAGATATTATTAACCCGTCCCTACTTGCTTAATTTGAAAACTCAATTTATACGATAAGTTTCAAGTATTATTTGTTGATTTAGGTGCTTCTATGAAAAAATTGATTAAAGGTTTGCGCGAATTCCAAAGTAGTTATTTTTCTGCTAATGAAGAACTGTTTGAACAACTTTCTCATGGTCAAAAACCCAGAGTACTATTTATTACTTGTTCAGATTCGCGTATCGATCCAAACCTGATTACACAAGCCGGGTTAGGTGAATTGTTTGTTATCCGCAATGCAGGCAACATTATTCCACCATTTGGTGCGACTAATGGCGGTGAAGGGGCAACAATTGAGTATGCTGTTCAAGCATTAGGTATTCAGCAAATTATTGTCTGTGGTCACTCGCATTGTGGTGCTATGAAAGGGTTAATGAAGTTAGACAGCTTGCGGATAGAAATGCCGCTTGTACATGACTGGCTCAAGTATGCAGAGGCAACCCGACGACTGGTGAAAGACAATTATAGCGATTACGAAGGGGAAGAACTCTTAGAAATAGTTATTGCTGAGAATGTACTCACCCAAATCGAAAATTTACGCACTTATCCGGTGATTCACTCTAAGCTCCACCAAGGGCAACTCAAGATTTATGCTTGGATTTATCAAATTGAAACCGGAGAAATTTTGGGATATGATCCACAAAAGCACGCCTATGTCTTGCCACAAAATCAGCTTTTCCCATCGGAGATGGATGAGACATTAGTTAGCCCAGCTGTAAATAGCAATGTGGAAATACATTTCACTAAAACTCAACAACGACCGTTTCAATCTTCCCAGGAAGTCCCTGTTTCTACACATGAATGGTTTCCCATGACAGTGCTTTCTCCAGAGCAAATGGAGCGAATTTATCGAGGCTCGACAACAAAATAAAAATGTAGAGTACGGAAAATCCCTCGTAAGGGTAGAAGTTGCTTGACTAGGAATAACAGACACCAGAAGTGTGATTGTAATAATTATTAAGAAAGAGGAAGTTAGAGGCAACCGAGGGTTGCCTGTCAAATAAATGACTTTCAGTAGTTCACAAAGTGTTTTGCAGAAGTGCGATCGCTAACTGTTCAGAAGGCGAACATAATTACTATTCTAATATAAGTCTAAAATCCAGGGCTATTTCATTCTATTTTTACGGCAGTTTTTAGGAATCTTTAAGAATTTAAACCTGATCTAAGTTGAGAACCGTAGTTTTTGCCCTCACCCTAAATCCCTCTCCCATATATGGGAGAGGGACTTTGAAAACGTGACATTTTAGAATGAAATAACCGTGGTCTAAAATCTAAGTTCTTCTATAAGGCAGAAGATAGCATCCTACTAAATGAGGATAATCCAATAATCAGATTGTTGTTAGTATTACTAAGTTCAGAATTATCTTATAACTAGGGAGGATCAAAATATGGAAGTTAGCGCTCGTAATTCCTTAAAAGGAACTATTAAGAAAATTCACCCAGGAGCAGTCAACTCTGAGGTCATATTAGAAATTGTGCCTGGGGTGGAAGTAACTGCAATTATTACCAAGGAGTCGGTAGAGCATCTCCAACTTCAAGAGGGAAAACAAGCGATCGCTGTGATTAAAGCATCAGATGTCATAATTGCTACAGAGTAGCTGGAAATCAGTAGATAAGTTGTAGCGATCGTTCTATAAGCGGATCGCTACGATTATCTAAGTATTCATACACTAGACTTTTTTCCCTTCAGTAAGTTTGAGATTTTCTTTTGATTAAGAGTATTAATGACTCATTTGCAATAATTGATGAGCGTGAGTACCTTCATTATTCATAACTTGTTCTAGTACTGCTTCTCTGATATTTACAAATACTTCACTAGCTCTGTCTCGTGGACGCGACAATCTTACAGGTAAATCTAACGCAACCCGTCCTTCTTCAATTACTATTACTCTGTCTGCCAGCGCCACAGCTTCTTCTACATCATGGGTAACCAAGAACGCCGTAAAGCCTCTCTGTTGCCACAAATCCTCGATTAAATGTTGCATTTCTAAGCGAGTTAACGCATCCAATGCTCCTAAAGGCTCATCAAGTAGTAATAGTTGTGGTTGACTCACTAAGGCTCTGGCTAATGCTACTCGTTGTCGTTGCCCTCCAGATAAGACGTAAGGCCATTCACCAGCTCTATCTTTAAGCCCTACTTGTTCTAATACCCGCGCACCTTTTGCACGCCAATTTTCTTGCAAACCCAGACCCACATTATCTATTACACTTTTCCAAGGTAGTAACCGGGGGTCTTGAAACATCACTCTTACAGAATGACTAAGCTTACGTAGTGGTTCTCCATCTAATAATATGCCGCCTGTAGTGGGTTTATCTAACCCAGACACTAGGCGCAGTAAAGTACTTTTACCGCAACCACTACGTCCCACAATCGCAATAAATTCTCCTGGTGCTACTTCTAAGTTTAATGACTTTAAGACAGTTTTATTTCCAAAAATTTTGCTTAAATCCAAAATATTGAGTTGTGAACCTTGGATAGTTGAAGCCATGTGTTTTTTCCTTTGTTTAATGATTTCTGAGTTATTAAAATAGGAAGTTATTTGAGGTTTTTGCAAAGAATAAATGAAGGGCAAAAACTAAACATATATTTAAATTATGTAAACTTTTACCCAGCAGATGTGTAAGTGGGATTCCATGATAATAATTTTTTTTCTAGAAGTTTGGCGATAGAATTTGCTAGTTTACCTAACAGTGCATAAATGACAATACTTAACACCACAATATCTGTTTGCATGAACTCACGGGCGTTCATTGCCATATAACCAATGCCAGAATCTGCTGCAATTTGTTCGGCTACAATTAACGATAGCCACATAATACCCAAAGAAAAGCGGACACCAATCAAAATTGAAGATAAAGCTCCTGGAAAAACAATTTGCCACAAAATCTGCGATGTTTTTAAGCCATAAACTCTGCCCATTTCAATTAGTTGGGGATCTACATTACGAATTCCATGATAGGTATTAAGGTAAATTGGGAAAAACACACCTATGGAAACTAGAAATAATCTAGCTTGCTCGCCAATCCCAAACCATAAAATAACTAGAGGAATTAATGCCAAGTTAGGAATAGTACGCAGCATTTGCAAGGAACTATCTAACAATTGTTCTGCAATGCGAGAAAATCCAGTGAGTAATCCTAAAATAAAGCCAATTCCGCCGCCAATAATAAAACCAGATATAGCGCGTGCGGCACTGATTCCCATGTGTCGGAAAAGCTCTCCAGTTGAAGCTAACTTAAATGCCGTAAAAACTACGCTACTTGGTGCTGGAAGAATTCTGCTGGAAAGTAAACCAGTTCTAGAGGCAATTTCCCAAAGTAGTAGCACTATAAAAGGTACTATCCAAGGGATGATTTTATCTGCGTATTTGTTGTTAAATATTGCTTCTAGGGATTTTTCGCTGTTTTTAGTCTTTTTCAGAGTAATAGTCATAAGTTACTAATTAGTTGTTTTATGAAGTTCTCATTAAACGCTATTTCGTCAATAGGACTGAATAGCTTTGGCGTTATCTATGTTTGTTTTACGGAGACACGGACAGAAAGTAATGAAGAACAAACCCAAAAATTACGTTATAGTTGGGGTATTTTTTCTTAAAACTACTATATATCTAGTATGTTACCGTAGATTAAAGACAGTTTTACACGAAATTAACTAAAAAGCAACTCCCAAGAGTAGAGAGTGGGGAATATTCCTTTTTCAGCTTGGGCTATAGGATTTTCCTGTGAGTTCACTAGAAAGTAAAGGTAGTGCAAAGAGAACCCACCCAAATCGGCTCGTTGTCATCATTGTTTGCACTATTCTTTGGGGAAATTTCCTCAATTTCTAATCTAGGCTCAGATATATTCGGTATTTCAGCCGCAATTAGTGCTGAAGACAGGATGAAAAATCTTATTGACTTTTACCATAAAAAAATGAAAAAAGCAATCCTCTTAAGATATGTTTTTAAAGAAAAAAATATTAACGAACTTGTGTTAAGCAGTACTTGCATTTTTCTTGTAAGTATGAAAGACTCTGTTAGATAAGCAAACTACGGTAAACCAGTCAACTTATAGTATATTAAAAGGAATAAACTACAGTATTTCATTTAGCGACTGACTACTTAGCCAGAGCTACAAAAAATATTGATAGGGCAAATGCAAAGTGTAGTAGTCAGTGAAACGCTCTATCAATGTTCTAAATCGTTCAAACAAATTTGGTAAGAACCTTGGCATTTTCATCCTACAAGTCTTGTTTTATAAATTTGTTCTAGCAACAGAGACTAGAGAAATATTCAGAATAATTTTCCTAATGCCTAATTCCCAGTAGCCAAATAGAGATTGATTCACCAAAAAAACAACTTATGACCCAACTTAAAACACTTTCCACCTACGACCCAACATTATTTGAGGGTGCAGCTGAAGTCTACGCTCAATACAGAACTAAATACTCACCTGCTGTATTTGACAAACTAACTGAAATATTTAATCTCAATGGTCAGGGAAGACTTCTTGATTTAGGTACTGGGCCAGGTTTAATTGCCATTCCCCTCAGCAGCAAATTTCAGGAAGTCGTTGCTATTGATCCCGATTTAGAAATGCTCAAGGAAGCGCAACGTCAAGCAGCAACTGTAAGAGCAAACAATATCACTTGGCTAGAACTTGGAGCAGAACTGATTAACCCTAGTTTGGGAACATTTAAACTAGCTACGATTGGTAGAGCCTTCCACTGGATGGAACGCGAACTTGTACTTGAACGTCTTTATGAATTGCTTGCAGATGATGGTGCTGTAGCACTGCTAAACACTGGTGATAATCCTTGGATAAGTTCTCTACCCTGGAAACAAGCTGCCGTTGGAGTCGTAAAAAAATGGTTAGGTGAGGAGCGACGAACTGGACAACGAGGACAAGGTATTCGTAAACCAGTTGATCCTCCCCACGAAGTTATAATTGCCAATTCCAAATTTGCCCGCCAAGAAGTATATGAAGTGCCATTTGAAAAATCTTGGACAGTCTCTAGCTATCTTGGCTATTTATACACTACAGCCTTTTCTCTGAAAATTTTTTATGGCGACAAAGCCGAAGAATTTGAAGCAGATATTAAAGAAGCATTACTAGCAGTTGAGCCTTCTGGTCACTTTACAGAAGAACTCACAGCAACAATCCAAGTAATTTGGAAGCATTAAGTAAGTCGGCGCAAATAATCATCACTGGTTTGTAGTTGCGGTTTAGCGCTAAAGCACCTTGAGAGAAAAGCTGGGGCTGCGTCGTCCGGGTAATCTGCCGCTAAACAAGTGGATGAGAGATTGGTGTTGGCGTAAATAAATAGGGCTTACGCAACGCCAGATATTCTTTTTAGTTCGTAGTGAACGCGAGTGCGTCTCAAAGAGAGGGCTTTAGTGCTTTCTTGCAAACGCTACTTGAACAAAATCAGGAGTAAAGTCCTTACTACAAACAAAAAGCGTAAGTCCCGATCAAAAGAGTAGTGAGTTTCGAGTGCTGTAGACGCTCCTGGGGGAGCCAGTGCGTTATGGGTTCTTTCCGTTGTAGCAATTGTCTTTTCTGAGTTATCCAGATGCAATAAATCACCTATCAATTTCAGGGTTTTATTGGGCTTTAAATCCAATAAATTACTAACTAACACTCAAATGTGTCTTTGTACTCAGCACTCATAACTCATTTCTCAGCACTACTTCTGTCATTAATTCAAGGAAAAAAACATGGCTGAATATAGCAGATTAAAAACTTCCCGTTCTGCGGCAATTAAAGCAAACCTCGATTATCCGATAATTGATACTGATGTTCATACCAATGATTTCACTCCGGCGCTTGAGGATTACATTGCTAAATACGGTGGCTCGAAACTCGTAGATGAATTACGCAGGGCGGAAGATTCTCGTCTTAATTCCAAGAGCAATGGTAAAGACTGGTATCAACAAACTCCAGAAGAACGGCAGTACAACCGCACAATTCGATCGCCTTGGTGGGCGAGAGTCACCCGCAATACTTTGGATCTGGCTACTTACACTCTTCCTGAATTATTCTATGAGCGTCAGGCGGAGCAGGGGTCAGATTATTCGGTACTGTTTCCGAATAATGTTTTGGCACCGGCTGGAGCAAGTAAAGAGAACCGTCAAGCACTGCAACGGGCGGTCAATCACTATCATGCTGATTTGTATCGGAAATATAGCGATCGCTTGACTCCTGTAGCTGGCATTCCAATGGGTAATCCTCAAGAAGCCGTTGAGGAGTTAGAGTTTGCCGTAAAAACACTAGGGCTGAAGGTGGCAAACATTCCTGGTGGTGTGAAACGACCAATTAAGGCGATCGCTGATAAATATCCAGCAGATCAATATCCTGAAATCGCCAAATATGCCTCTTACATTGACTTTTACGGTTTGGATAGTGAATACGACTACGATCCATTCTGGGCAAAGGCAGTTGAATTAGGTGTACCTATTACTACCCATTACGGTAGTCAAGGTTGGACTGGACGCTCCTCCATCAGTAACTACATGAACAACCATATCGGTCACTTCGCCGATGGCTCACAAGCATTTGCTAAAGCACTGTTTTTTGGTGGTGTTACCAAGCGGTTTCCACGGTTACGGGTAGGTATGCTTGAAGGTGGTGCAGATTGGGGCGCACACGTCTACATTCATTTAGTAGATCGTTTCTTCAAACGCAATCTCAAGGGACTGCAAAACTACAACCCAGAACTGACAAATTCTGATGAGTTGTTCGAGTTGTTTGAGCGATTTGGTGGCGAAATTACTCAAGGCTATTCCCTCACCAAAGAGGAATTGACTAAGAGTGTACTGGGTTCTTCTTTTAGCCGTCATAGCCGTGCGCCAATTGCTAGCGAACTGGAAGACTTTGCAGCAGCCGGGATCGAAACAATTGAAGATATCCGCGATCGCTGGGTAAACAGTTTCTTCTTTGGTTCCGAGTCCGACGATCGCACCATCGCAGCAGCATTCAACGATAAAGCTAATCCCTTGGGTGTGAAAATCAACGCCATTTATTCCTCAGATGTCGGTCACTGGGATGTGCCAGATTTGACCGATCCACTAGCCGAAAGCTGGGATTTGGTACAAGAAGGTGTGATTTCTGAAGCCGACTTTAAGGCTTATGTATTCCATAATCCTTACAAGTTTTATACTCAAGCCAATTCCGAATTTTTCAAGGGTACGGCGGTTGAATCTAAGGTAGCTAAGATCGAATCTGCACAAGCAGATAAGAGTTTGGTAACGGCGTAAAAGATTAAGAGGAGATCAGGGAGTAACTTCCTTGCTCCTCTACATCCCCTTCCTCAGTAAATAAGGCGCATAGCGTTTTACCCTCGCAATCATTTTTTAAATTGGTATAAGAATTTCTTTCCTCTTTCTTCTAAAATGACATTACCAACAACTAAACTCGGTCAAACTGGTTTGACCGTTTCCCGTCTCTGTCTTGGCACTATGACCTTCGGCTTGCAAATAGACGAAGAAACTTCTAGGCAGATTCTTGACACTGCTGCTGATGCGGGAATTAACTTTCTAGATACAGCCGACGTTTATCCCCTTGGTGGTGGGCTGACTACAGCTGGACGTACCGAAGAAATCGTGGGACGCTGGCTTAAAGGCAAACGCGAACATTTTATTTTAGCGACTAAGTGCGTGGGACGAGTCGGAACTGCACCTTGGGATCAGGGTGCTTCTCGCAAACATATTCTCGATGCGATCGATTCTTCCCTCAGACGACTGGAAACCGATTATGTTGATCTGTACCAATTGCACTCTGACGATGCTTCAACCCCCCTTGATGAAACCTTAGAAGCATTAGATACGATAGTTCGTGCTGGCAAGGTTCGCTATATAGGGGTTTCCAATTTCTTAGCTTACCGACTCGCCCGCGCTTTGGGTCGCGCCGATGTGCGGAATTTAACTCGCTTTGTTTCAATTCAGCCCCGCTACAACCTATTATTCCGTGAAATTGAGCGAGAACTTTTGCCTTTGGCAAAAGTTGAAGGACTAAGTGTAATTCCTTACAATCCCTTAGCAGGTGGTCTACTGACTGGCAAACATAGCCTCACTCAAGGCCCCACCGCCGGGACTCGTTTTACTCTGGGTGCTGCCGCAGAACGTTATCAAGAGCGATACTGGCGCGATCGCGAGTTTAATACTGTGGAGGAATTACGCTCAGTCGCGGAATTCGCTGGATTGTCACTCACTACCCTAGCGGTGGCTTGGGTGCTGGCTAATCCGATTATTACTGCTCCCATTATTGGTGCTAGTCGTCCAGAACAACTGACTGACACCCTCAAGGCAACAGAAGTAAAACTCGACGACAGTTTGAAACAAAAGCTAAACGACATCACCGCCGAATATGGCAGGGGAGATTCTCTGCGTTAGTTTTGCAAATTTTAACCTTTTTAATCCAAACTATTTCATCTATCAAACAACTATGATTAAACGCCGTCGTTTTCTAAATGTTGCTACATCTAGTCTGGGCGGTTTTTCTATGTCTATGCTGCAATCACACCGCCAGAAATTATGGTCTAAGTAGGTTGGGATCAGGCAGGGGGCAGAGGAAAAAGAGTTTTAGCCTTATTTACTACAGGACTTACGCACAAGGAACGGAAAATCGAACCACAGAGGACGCAAAGGACACGGAGGAATAAGAGGAAAGAGAGTTTTTGCGTAAGTCCTGCCTTATTTACTATTTTTCGTGCAAAATTGACTTGTCAAACCTAGATTAAATTTGACTTTCTTAATTACGAATTACGAATTGGTATAACATGATGCTTCAAGAGGGACTTTCATGACGAAAAAATCCAGAAAATCCCAATCCTTTCAACGTGCTGCCGATGCGCCCAACTTACCTGATACGACCTTCAGGTTCATTTGTCATTTTGTCAATGATTTCCGGTGGTGGTACGTGGCAATGGTGATTCTGGAGGCACTTCATGCGACCTGTGGGATCATGTTACCTTATGCCATTGGTGAGATCATTCGGAGCGTAACGCGATCGACAGGGAACAGCAAGTCAATTTTTGATGCCGTAAGCCAACCCCTGATGCTTTTCACCGCCTTGAGTTTGGGTGAAGTGGTATTCGGGCGAGCATCTGGACTCTTGCAGACAATCGTCCATCCGATCCACCGACAGCACATCGTCCGCTCTTTATATGCCTACTTGCAGCATCACTCCCATCGCTACCTGAGCAGCAGTTTTGCTGGGTCATTGGCACATCGCATCAGCGAAACTTCTTTGGGTGTGACGCAAACAATGCAAATGCTGATTACTGAATTTATGTCAGTGATTATTGTCTATATTATCTCTACTATTTTACTGTATCGCGCCTATCCTCCCCTTGCTGCATTTGTGGGTGTGTGGGCAGTTCTTTTCGTCAGTATTTCCTTTTGGCTGGCAACTCACTGCCGAATTCACTCCCGCAAAGCCGCAGCCGCAAGAAGTGAGACAACTGGTATCATTGTAGACGCGGTAACAAATCTCAATAGTAGCCGACTGTTTGCTCGCCTGGGTTTTGAACGACGCTATTTGAATGAACAATTAAGGCGCGAACTCAAAGAGGTGAGAACTTCCAACTGGTACTCGGAGCGAATTCGCTGGTTTCAGTTTATCTCAGCAGCAGTTCTGAAAATCGGCACTCTGTATTACTCGCTTTCCTTATGGAGTCAAGGACTGATTGCTACTGCTGACTTTGTTGTGGCAACTAGCATATCGCTGTTGATCATCAGTGAAGCCCGCAATTTGAGCCGACGCTTTCTAGAATTTTTTGAACATATCGGCAATATTGCTAATGGTGTCTTTACTATCGTTCAACCGCACGAGATTATTGATCGGGAGAGTGCGATCGCTCATTCCATCACCCAAGGAAAAATTGAGTTTCGCCAAGTAAATTTTAGCTACTCCCTTGCTAGAAAAGTCTTCGACAACCTTTCTATCACCATCCAACCGGGTGAGCGTGTCGGACTGGTTGGCTTCTCTGGTTCTGGAAAATCCAGCTTCGTGAATTTAATTTTGCGTCTGTTCGATCCCTTGGGCGGAGAGATTCTTATTGATGGGGTGGATATTCAAGATATGACTCAAGATGCCCTACACTCCCAGATCAGCTTGATTCCGCAAGATCCGTCTCTGTTCCATCGGACATTGATAGAAAATATTCGTTATGGACGCATAGATGCAACCGATGAGGAAGTGATGGAGGCAGCAAGCAAGGCTTATGCTCACGATTTCATCGCTCAGATTAAGGAAGGGTATGATTCTTTAGTGGGCGAACGTGGTATCAAGCTTTCTGGAGGACAAAGACAGCGAATTGCGATCGCACGCGTGATTCTCAAAGATGCACCGATCCTAATTTTGGATGAAGCCACCTCTAGTCTTGATTCTATCACCGAAAAAGCGATCCAAGATACTTTAGATTCAGTGATGGATGGGAAAACCGTTATCGTCGTCGCTCACAGGTTATCTACGATCGCACATCTAGACCGCATTTTAGTATTCGACCAAGGGCGCATCGTCGAAGATGGTAATCACGCCAAACTGCTGTCACGCCGTGGTGCTTACTACAAATTATGGAAAATGCAGGCAGGTGGATTCTTGCCTGTAGAAGCCAATAATCACAACATATCTGAACTACAAACAGGATAGTTTTGAGTAATTTTCTCTTTCTTTGCAAGTTGGTATTTTATCGCGCAAGTCTCTAAACGCCTGCCTAGCTTCTTTTGTTCTGCAAAACGGACAACTAGGAGCAAAAATAGCATGATCTGAATTTTGGAAAGAATTGCAATCGGCTCCTCTCTTTCTAATTTTTAACACAGGCAGAACGCATCCAAATTGTCTGGTTCAGACTATCAGAGCGACTACCAAGCTATCCGCGCCTTTACGTAACTAGAATTAATCCGAACTGAAGAGTTAATTGAAAACTGGTACGAAGTGCAGAGAAATTTGTCTCTTCAACTAGCTCGTGACTTTATCCTCAAACATCTAAAACAAAAGGTAGGTTTGAAAACACATAGTCAGGTTACTGTCAATGCGTAAGTCCTGATTTAAATAATTCTTCTGCGGTTTCAGTAGATTCATAGAACAGCAGCTGTTTAAAATATTCAAAATTCGCTTCAGAAACAGTCATACCAATTCACGAAAGCCTTGATACATATAGATTTATCGTAGGGGCTTGTCTTTGCCATGCCCAAACAGCAGGGTATTTGTATCATTATTAAAGTGAAATGCTATCAACCATGTTATCAGCAGAGTTTTTACCTGAGAGTTTTTATCGACGAGAGATTTTATTATTGCTAAATACCTTAGATATGAGATATGCCTGCTGTAGAAAATATCTATCTTTAGACATACTTTTTTTAAAATTTTTTGTTAAATAGTACACTTCGCATGGTGGATTGACTGAAATCTATTTACACATGTTATGATTTGTATTATTCTAATGTTATGATTTGTATTGTATTTTAAGTTTACAACTAGTAAATAGTTAGTTATTTAAGCTTTTTTAGCTTAATTTACGACTAAAAAGGCAATATAAGCAAATTTAGAAACTTTTAACACACACAACCGTTCCTTATAAAATATAAATTTTTGTTACTAGTAACTCAGATACATTTAATTAAAATCTGAATTTTCAGGAGTTACTGAGGTATGTGTGTTAAATACTGAACAGTAACTTAACTGAGTGAGGTATTCTACGGTTATTCTCAATAGAATGAAGTGAATCATGTTTGTTTTTAACCATTTTAGGGTTTGAGACTAATCGAAAAAAACAGGGAGCGGAGGATTAATCATGTCTGTAATTTCAAATATCAGGCTGGAAATAGACAATATAAGTATTTTACTAAAATATGAGTTCTGCAAAGTTTAATATTCGGAAAGTTGCGATAGACGAACATAGTAGAGTTAAAAAAGATTCAGATAAACTTCCTAAAAATCCACTGTCATTCTAAACTAAATAGAATGTAGCGAGTTTAGTGATACGAGGCTTGATACTAATGTTAAAAAACAGCGGACTAACAATTAATCAGGGTTCTAATCTCAAATTGAAGCTTGGAGATATACGATATAATCAGTTTTGCAGACTAGAATTTTTGCAAAATCGTACAGTTGGAAAACCACTATATTTAAATATAGTGGAATAAATCTGAATTCAGATTAACTTCCCAAGTTGAAAGTTAATAATTCCCGGAAGAAACAGGCAAATATTATGCCAATATATTGCGAATGGGGCTATTTGACTAGTTTGAGGTTATACCGAATTAAAGGTTGACCCATCTATAGAATTTACTCAAATGAATGGTGTTGTTTAAAAACATTGCCAGTCAGCAATAAACCTTAGCTTTTTACAGAAAGCTAATTTTGTACTGTTTTTAATCTGAAAGGATAAAGAGCATAATTTCTTGCTGGCATACATGAGGGTAAATCGGAATTATTACCGTCTCACAATTTTTTAATTGGAATAAGGTCAACACACATGAATAAAGTTCAAGCATCATTTGAAGCTACCGAAGCTGCGTTTCACGTACAAGGGTACGAGAAAATCGATTTTAGTCTTGTCTATGTGAACGGTGCTTTTGATATTAACAACAGAGAAATAGCAGATAGCTATGCGAAATTTGGTCGCTGTCTAACTGTAATTGATGCCAATGTGCATGAACTTTATGGCGAACAGATCAGGTCATATTTTAGACACTATGACATTGAACTGACAGTATTTTCGATCATCATTACAGAGCCAGCTAAAACCCTTGCAACTTTTGAAAAAATTATTGACGCTTTTTCCGACTTTGGTTTAGTTCGTAAGGAACCAGTCTTAGTCGTTGGTGGTGGTCTAATTACTGATGTGGCTGGGTTTGCTTGCGCTTCTTACCGTCGCAAGAGTAACTACATCCGTATTCCTACCACATTGATTGGTTTAATCGATGCAGGTGTAGCAATTAAGGTTGCAGTTAATCATCGTAAGGAAAAAAATCGCTTAGGAGCATATCATGCACCTTTAAAAGTGATCCTCGATTTCTCATTTTTGAAAACCTTGCCAACGGCTCAAGTTCGTAATGGGATGGCAGAGTTGGTGAAAATTGCGGTAGTTTCTAACTCTGAAGTCTTTGAACTGCTATACAAATATGGCGAAGAACTGCTTTCGACTCACTTTGGACATGTGAATGGTACACCGGAAATTAAAGAGATTGCCCATAAACTCAACTACGAAGCTATCAAAACCATGCTGGAGTTAGAGACTCCTAACTTGCATGAAATAGACCTCGATCGCGTCATTGCCTACGGTCACACTTGGAGTCCTACCCTAGAATTAGCACCTCACATACCCCTTTATCATGGTCACGCGGTGAATATAGATATGGCTTTGTCTGCAACCATTGCAGCACAACGGGGCTATATTCCAACAGGAGAGCGCGATCGCATCCTAGACTTGATGAGTCGTATCGGTTTATCACTCGATCATCCTCTATTAGATGGAGATTTGCTCTGGTATGCTACCCAGTCTATTAGCCTGACACGAGATGGTAAACAACGTGCAGCCATGCCTTGTCCTATTGGTGAGTGCTTCTTTGTCAATGATTTGACTCGTGAAGAACTTGATGCTGCCTTAGTTGAACACAAACATCTTTGTGCTAAATACCCTCGTGGCGGAGAAGGGGTTGACGCATACATTGAAAATCAAGAAGCCAAGCTCTTGGGGGTGTGAAAACATGACCAGTGTTTTACGACAAGAAACAGCTAGACCAATAACGCCACACAGCATCTTAGTAGCCCAGCTACAGGAAACTCTCAAATTAGCCCAAGAGAATAACATTCCTGTAGAGATATTAGATTCTCTGCGCCAGGGAGTTCAATTAGCCGCGGGTTTAGATCCCTACTTGGATGATTGCACCACACCAGAATCGAGCGCATTGACAGCATTGGCGCAAAAAACTAGCATTGAAGACTGGAGCAAACGCTTCAGTGATGGTGAAACAGTCCGTCAGCTAGAGCAAGAAATGCTCTCAGGACATCTTGAAGGACAGACATTAAAAATGTTTGTTCATATCACCAAGGCAAAGCGCATTCTAGAAGTAGGAATGTTCACAGGCTATTCAGCCTTGGCAATGGCAGAAGCATTGCCAAGTGATGGGCAACTCATCGGTTGCGAAGTAGATCCCTATGTCGCTGAATTTGCTGTGCGTTGCTTTAGTGAGTCTCCCCACGGCGAAAAAATTGTCGTAGAAGTAGCACCCGCTCTAGAGACACTCCACAAGCTAGTAGCCAGAAAAGAAGTATTTGATCTAATCTTCATTGATGCCGATAAAAAAGAGTATGTAGAGTACTTCCAGACGATTTTGGCTCATAACTTACTGGCTCTTGACGGGTTAATCTGCGTGGATAATACTTTATTGCAGGGAGAAGTTTACTTACCACCAGAACAACGCACCGCCAACGGTGAAGCGATCGCTCAGTTCAACCGTGTTGTCGCCGCCGATCCTCGTGTCGAGCAAGTTCTCTTACCCATCCGAGATGGTGTAACCCTGATTAGACGCGTTGTCTAATTGAGAGATGAGCAGAGAAGTCTGAGCCTTGGCTTAAACTTCAAAGGGATGAAGAAGATAAGAAGGAATAATTTTCGCTTGCTTCTTCATCTCCCCCAAGGTATTTTTTTTTTGCGATCGCAGTTGTTATATACAGGACTTACGCAAGTAGGTAGGCAAGATAAAACCAAACTATGTAACTAAAAGTAAAATCTCTGTATTTGCCTCGTAGTTGCGCTTTAGCGCTAAAGCGCAACTACGAGCCAGTGATGAGTATTTGCGCCCACTTACTTATGAAATGTAGGGGCAATTCATGAATTGCCCCTACAGTAAATCAAGGCTTTTACTGCCTTGCGTAAGTCCTAATAAAATACAACAGTATTTAAGAAGATGAATCATGCCAGTACTTCGTATCCTTCATTTAGTTGGATCTGCATACAATGATTTTTATTGTCAGTTGTCACGCAATTACGCCCAAAGCTGTCTGGTAGCTACGGCAAATCCATCGCTCTATGACTTTCTGATTGCATACATCACACTTGATGGCCAGTGGCGATTTCCTTCCTCTCTCAGTCTAGAAGATATTGCTATCGCCAAACCGATGCCTCTATCAGATGCCATACAGTTTATAACAGCCCAAAACATTGACCTGATGTTGCCACAAATGTTTTGTCTGCCTGGAATGACTGACTACCGAGCATTATTCGACTTGCTGAAGATCCCTTATATAGGCAATACTCCAGATGTCATGGCAATCACGGCCCACAAAGCCAGAACCAAAGCAATTGTCGCAGCAGCAGGGGTGAAAGTGCCGAATGGAGAATTGCTCCGCCAAGGAGACGTTCCGACAATTACACCTCCAGCAGTGATCAAACCCGCAAATGCTGACAACTCTTTAGGGGTGTCCTTAGTCAAAGAAAAGAGTGAGTATGACGCTGCTTTGAAGAAAGCATTTGAATTTGCTTCGGAGGTGATTGTAGAAACATTCATTGAAGCCGGTCGAGAAGTCAGATGTGGCGCTATTGTCAAAGATGGGGAGCTAATCGGTTTACCCCTTGAAGAGTATCAGATAGACTCCCAAGTAAGACCCATCCGCAGTTATACTGACAAATTCAAAATACCAATTGAGGGCGACTTGGATTCAACTGCTAAAAATTATGTTCCAGGTTGGATTGTAGATATTAATGACCCGATCACCCAAAAGGTTCAGGAAGAAGTTAAAAAGTGTCATTTGGCTTTGGGCTGTCGCCATTATAGTTTATTTGACTTCCGGATCGACCCACAGGGACAACCTTGGTTCTTAGAAGCCGGGTTGTTTTGTATTTTTGACCACAACGCCGTGATTGCCTGTACGGCGAACGCAGCCGGAATTCCTTTAAATGAGTTATTTATGACGGCGATCAATGAAGCGTTGGGCGCGATATAATGTGCGGCAAATCATCTTTTTAGCTTTATTTTGTGTTGGAATAGCACAAGGTCTTCGCTAGCGACAAGTAATAGAACTTTTAACCTCAGACTCGCCACCAGCCAAAGGTTCCACTATCATGTCACAATTACAACTATGAGGGAACAGATTTTTGCAATGTTCCAAAACTTGGGTACTCTTGCATTACTGGCGATCGCATTTCCCTTTAACTGCACCGTCGTACTCGCATCGCTGCTGTGGAATTTTTTCAGGCGATCGGATGCTAATCTTGTGGCTTTGAACGAGAATCGTAAAAATATCTTGATCGGTGGTGGTAGAATGACCAAAACCCTTCAGCTAGCGCGTTCATTTCACGCGGCTGGGCATCGAGTCATTTTATTCGATCTCGATAAATACTGGTTCAGTGGTTATCGATTTTCTAACTCTGTGGCTGGCTTTTACACAGTTCCTGACTCGCAAGAAGACTTAGAAGGCTATACTCAAGCCGTGCGGGCGATCGCCAAAAAAGAAAACATAGATTTTTTTGTCCCGGTAGGTATTTTTGCTGCCAGCTACTTTGATTGCGATCGCAAACCAGTCTTATCAGGCTATTGCGAGAATTTCCACTTCGATGCTGATACGATGAAGATGCTGGATAACAAGTTTACCTTTGCTGAAATTGCTCGCTCACTCTCGCTATCTGTCCCGAAAACCTTCTTAATTACAGATCCCGAACAAGTTCTTGAATTCGACTTTGCCAACGAAAAGCGCAAGTACATTCTCAAAAGTATTGTCTATGACTCTGTTTTACGCTTGGATTTGACTAAGCTACCAATGGAATCTCACGAAAAAATGGCGCTTCATGTTAAAAGTAAGCCAATTAGTAAAGATAACCCTTGGATATTGCAAGAGTTTATTCCCGGTACAGAATACTGTACTCACGATACAGTGAGAAATGGAAAATTAACGGTACATTGCTGCTGTAAATCGTCTGCTTTTCAAGTCAATTACGAAAACTTTGAACACCCAAAAATTAAAGAGTGGGTGAGTCATTTTGTCAAAGAACTACAACTGACTGGACAACTTTGTTTTGACTTCATTCAGGCGGAAGATGGGGCGATTTATGCGATCGAATGCAACGCTCGCGCTCACTCTGCAATTACAATGTATTACAACCATCCTGGTTTAGCGGATGCCTATCTTAGTAAAGAGCCTCCGGCCGAACCTCTGCAACCTCTGAGTGATAGTAAGCCTACTTATTGGCTTTATCACGAACTTTGGAGACTTAATGAAATTAGATCGCTAAAGCAGTTACAAAAGTGGTTTAAAAATATTTGGCAAGGAAAGGATGCAATCTTTGAAGTTAACGACCCACTACCATTTTTAATGGTACATCATTGGCACATTCCTTTGCTATTACTCGATAGTTTGCGCTCCTTACGAACTTGGGTGAGGATTGATTTCAACATCGGCAAACTCATCCAGTTTGGAGAAGACGTAAAATATAAAACCTCTACCTCTGCAACCTCTAAGTAATAGTAAGCCTAGTTATTGGCTTGAACACGAATAGAGACTTAATCAAATTAGGGACTGACAAGAAATAAATTACCCAAATGAAACGAACCACAGAGACACAGAAGAATGAGGAAGAGAGAGTTTTTTATTTGTCAGTCCCTTAGCTCGTTAAAGCAGTTGCAATTGTTTAAAAAATATTTGACGAGGAAATAATGCAATCTTTGATGTCACAATTATAACTATGAGAAAGCAGATTTTTGTAGTCTTCCAAAACTTGGGGACTCTTGTATTACTGGCGATCGCATTTCCCTTAAACTGCATCGTCGTCTTAATATCCCTACTGTGGAGCTTTCTTAAGCAACCATTCAGTAAGTCAATTGTTGTTAACCCCAATTCCAAAAATATCTTGATTGCTGGCGCTAGAATGACTAAAACTCTTCAGCTAGCGCGTTCATTTCATGCTGCTGGGCATCGGGTGATTATAATTGATATTGACAAATACTGGTTAAGTGGTAATAAATATTCCAACTCTGTTGCAGGTTTTTATACTGTTCCCGATCCCAGGAAAGACTTAGAAGGCTATATTGAAACCCTACACGCGATCGCAAAAACAGAAAAGATCGACTTTTTTATCCCGGTAGCAATTTTTTCCGTCATTCACTACGATCGAGGTAAGCCACCATTACCACACTTTGTAGAGTTTTTCCACTTCGATGCTGATGTCACGAAGATGCTGGATGATAAGTTTACCTTTTCCGAAACAGCGCGATCGTTCGGTTTATCTGTCCCCAAATCTTTCAAAATTACCGATCCCGAACAAGTCATCAACTTCGACTTTTCAAAAGAAAAGCGCAAATACATTCTTAAAAGCATCCCCTACGATCAAGTGCGTCGCTTGAATCTCACCAAACTACCTTGCGATACCCAATCAGAAACAGCAGCATTTGTCAAGAGTCTACCCATCAGTGAGGAGAACCCCTGGATTATGCAGGAATTCATCCCTGGAAAGGAATACTGCACTCACACTACCGCGCGAAATGGAGAGTCAAGAATGTACTGCTGCTGTGAGTCATCCGCCTTTCAAGTCAACTACGAAAACGTTGATCGGCAAGAAATTATGCAATGGGCGAGTCATTTTACCAAAGAACTGGGAAAAACCGGGCAACTTTCCTTTGACTTCATCGAAGCAGAAGACGGAACTGTTTACGCGATTGAGTGTAACCCCCGGACTCACTCCGCCATTACTATGTTTTACAATCATCCTGGAGTAGCGGATGCCTATCTTGGTAAAGAGCAAGAGGTTGAATCTTTGCAGCCTCTTGCTGATAGTAAACCAACCTATTGGCTGTACCACGAAGTTTGGCGGCTAAATGAGATTAGATCGTTTAAGCAACTGCAAACCTGGGTAAGAAACATCAGGCGGGGGAAAGAAGCAATTTTTGAGGTGAGCGATCCCTTACCCTTCCTGATGGTACATCACTGGCAGATTCCCTTACTGATTCTCGACAACTTACGAAGACTCAAAGGTTGGATAAGAATAGATTTTAATATGGGCGAGCTTATAGAGTGATACCAAAATCAAGCCACCGTTAGCTGCTTTTAAAGCACCACTTATATCATTAGGACTTACGCATTACATACGAAATGTAGGGGCAATTCATGAATTGCCCCTACGGGAAATCAAGGCTATAGACAGACTGATTTTTTACACAAGCATCGCTCTTTAACTCTGGGAGAATTACCACAACAGTGAGGTTCTATGAACTGTTAACTTTTGGGAACCGCAACACAGGTTAAAGATTGCTGCATGTATGTAGAAGATGGAGCCGCAATTAATTCAATTTTGCCCTCGGCGTTGCGATGCCAAGAAGTAGCTTGGACTAGAACCTCTGGAAATGTTAATATTTGGGCGGTGGTGTTGCCAATTTTACGGTAAGCAGAGATGTCGCGGATATCCCCCCAAGTGCGATCGCTCATCACTTGCTGATTGGGATTCTGAGGAATACCACCCCGCCCCGTTGCCACAAAACTACTAGCATTTGTATTCGCACAGCCTGTAGCAATAAGCTTAGATGCATCAACTAAATTATCAGGGAGTTGCATCAACCCAGAATTAGGATTGACATCAGGGTTAGTAATTTGCACGTTCCCATTAACTCCAAATTGGGAACTTGCAGTAATATCGTTTTGGGAAGTAAGGTGAGTGCGATATTTTAGACCAAAAATCCCCTGAGTGGTAATTTGAATATTGCCACCTTTGCCCTGAAAAGCATTGGCAATAATATCGCTATTTTCTAACCCGACAATCAGGGGAGCCTTAATGGTGATGTTGCCACCGTTGCCACTGCCACCTGCTTCTGCGGTGATCGTACTACCATTACGCGTCAAAAGGACGTTTCCGATATCCAAATTGATATCACCACCTTCACCAGAAATGCTGCTAGCCCGAATGATACCGTTATCTATAGACAGTTGATCTGCTTGGATGCTTAACTGTCCGGCGTTGCCTGTTCCAGAGTGGGTGACGCTCACGCGTCCATGATCGCGCAGTGTCAGGCTCTTAGTTGTGATGCTCAACTTACCCGTATTACCCGTAGGAGCGTTCGGTAAACCATAAAATTGCCTAGTAGTCTCACTTGCAATAGGTGCGCTAGCTATGATCGAAGAACGCAAGATATTCTCCCCTTCTATTAAAATATCATTTGCTTGGACAGTTAATGCACCTGCATTGCCTGTGGCTTGGGTGATGGTGTTAATTGATGCACCATCTTGGATGACCAAGTGATTGGTTTGAACTGTCACATCTCCAGCTCTACCATTGCCCAATGTATTGCTTCCCAGAAGAGTCGGAGCTTTTGTAAACCGATTTATGCCAGTCATGCTGAGGCGATCTGCTACATTCACGGTGAGGTTGCCAGCATTTCCTAAATTATTGGATTGTTTAGCGTCGCCAAATATGCCAAACACTGGCAGAGTACTTGTTGATAAGATGGCTCCTGCTTGTAGCGTCAACTTTGGCGTAGTCACAGACACATTACCCCCATTCCCAGAGCCTGTAGTAAAGCTACCGATAGCACTAATTAAGGTTGGTGAGATTGGGTATGCACCCACCATATCTATAGATTGCCGTGCTACTACGGTTATACCACCCGCATTGCCGACACCTGTCCCAGGTATTGCCGCCAACCGAATAGAAGAGGCGACAATTTCTCCTCCATCTAAAAGGTGCAATGTCCCTGTGGAGACATCGATATTGCCGCCATTGCCAATTCCTGATGTGTAAGCACCAATTCCACTAGGAGTTAAACTCAAAGGATGTGCTGCGGTGGCAGTAATATCTTCTCCCACATTCACAAATATATTGCCCCCACGCCCAGTAGCCCCAGGAAAGACAGTCGTTGAAATTACACCACTTTCCTTAAAAGTCAGTTGCCGCGCCCCTACAGTCACATCTCCCCCGGCTCCTGATGCATAAGTTTCACTAGTGATACGGCTACTGCTACTCCCAGTTGGTGCTAGGGGAGATTTGACAGGCACTGTACCACTGGCGGTAATGATATCTGCTCTTACATCCACCTTGCCTGCTGCTCCTGCACCCAGGCTCAGGGTTTCAATCGCTGCGCCATCTTGCAAAGTCAACTGCGCTGCTTGAATATTCACTGCTCCCCCGTTCCCCGTCGCTTTGGGCCCTACCTGATTAACAATCCAAGCACTGGGAGCTTGAGCATTGGCATTTACTCCACCCAAAGAGAGCGATCGCGCTGCATTTACTGTAATATTACCACCCTGTCCAGAACCCGCAGTGGCTGCGGCAATTTGGGATTGGTCGAGGCGAATATCCCTGCCCACGACTTGAATACCCCCAGCGAGATTCCCTACAGGATAAGGATTCCACAGCGAGGAGCGGTTTGTGAAGTTGATGTCCCCTAGTTTTTGGGCTTGAGCGTATCCCAACTCCCAACCTGCCACGCTGGGTGTCAGGCTGACTGTACCACTTTCTACTGCACCCACCTCAATCCGTCCAAATGGTGCAGTAATCACGCCACTGTCAAAATTGACATCGCCGCCGACAAGGGCGATGGTTTTTCCAGGACTGGCGATGATTCCTAAGTTTTTGCTAGGAACAATGCTATCATTACCCTTACCTTGCACTTGAATCGCTCCCCTACCTTGACCAAATTGCAACCCGACGGGTACGCTGATTGTCAGTAATGCTGATGGTAAGGGCGTTTTACTGCTGCTGAATATTGCACCATTGGCAAATTTAATACTGTCAGCGCTTGTACCAACAAACGAGCCGCCGATGTTGAGTTGAGCGTTAGCACCAAAAATTAAACCATTAGGATTGACTAAAAACAAACTCACAGGGTTGTTGCTATTGATAGTTTGAATCAGTCCATTAATGTTGGAGACATTACCCCCGGTAACGCGGCTGAAGATGGTAGAGATATTGGGCGTATTGATTAAATTAAAGCTGGCTGAACCACCAATAGGTACAGAAAATTCTTGAAAACTGTGAAATAAATTACTACCTGCGGCAGTACCATTAGTGATCGTGAAATGATTACCACTTTGAGAGACGCTGGTCTTGAGAGTACCGTCGGGAGTTACCTGAGCGATCGCAGAGCGACTCCAAAGGAGTATCGCAGGTAATATCCCCATAATCAATAACCCACTTATGAATCCTCTGAGCAATGCGTGGACGCTTCGCAGTGAGGGGGTCGCAGTCTTGGCGGTTACCGTCGATTGCAAACCCCCGAACCCGAAGGGCTTGTCGTTAGACATCGCTTTCATCTAAATACTCCTTTACCGTTTAGACTTAGGCTTCCCAAAATAGTCGTATCGTTAACACCCATTTCCAAATAGCCAGTAATATAGCGGTTCTCGTTTATGTGAGGTACATCCGTAGGGGCTTGTCTAAGACCATTGGTGTCAACTTAACGTGAAAGCCTTGTCTTGCAAGGAACTAAAGTTCCTCTCTTATAGCTAAAGTCATCTCTTGATGACTAAATATCCCCAAAAATTTTTAGTCTACTTCAGTAGACTTGAGCTATGAGCCATGAACTTCAGTTCAGGGCGGGTGAGAAAGCCAACAGATAAGCCATTTCTAGACTTAAGTTGACACCAATGGTCTAAGACAAGCCCCTACACCTAGCGATATAATGTTGTACCGCATCTGAATGGGAACCGCTATACTTTTTTGTACTGATCAGACTAGAAAAGTCTCTATAAAATTGACATTACCCAAGGCAACTTTAATGCTAAAACGCTCTCCTACTTCGCTACTAAAGTTTAGTTGAATACTTTTAGTGTTTCTGGCAGTAGCTTGCATCACAGGAGTACCTAAATCATCCAACACCATTACTTCAAGTTCTTCTGGCAGATACTTTTGGCTATTAGTTGGACACACTTTTACAAAAATATTTATTTCTTGTTCACAAATGGGTATCAGTTCAACTATTAAAGCGATTGGTTTACTTTCTGATTGTCGCCCTAAGTCCACCAGGATACCTTTTTGCACACTAATAGTTGAACTTTCGGCTTTTTGAGGTAAACTTTCTTCAGCAGACCTAAATGTAAAAGCTCGCTCGGCTGCTTGGGGAATCAAAAGCGACTCAATCGTTTGCCAACCAATATCAACAACATTCATTAACCATTTACTCAAGTGAATTGGTGGTTTTTGTTTTTCAGACGTTTGACTCAGTTGGAGGATGAATTCTTCGAGCGATCGCAACTCGCTTAAAGGTACTAAATTACCTTCACTCACCATTTTAATAAATCCTAACAGAGTTGCTTCTCTTAGCGATTCATCAAGCTGTACAGCTACATAGCCAATTCTGTCTGAGCAAACTTCTGGTGGAATATGAATCACTTTTTCGCCTGGTAATACCGCAAGGCATTCGATCTTACCTTGACCAATGACTTGTAAATCAGCAACGTCCATTACTGCTTGCATTGCTGGGTTCCAACTTAAACTTGCTGACCAATTTGTTTCAACTTTCATGCAACGCAGGTAGAATTTTACCGCAGATACCGCTAAAGTATTGAGATAAACCTGCTTGGCTTTTTCGGGACTTCTATGCTGAGAGCGAAACTGTTCTGCTAATGTGCGATCTGACAAACTGATAGGTACAGTAAAGGTTAAAGATTCTGAAAGGTTTCTCATCATTTATAAATCTCTAATTTCATCTACATTGTTAACACAATACTCTTTTAAGTTTGAAGAAAACTTATTTACACATCGGTAATAAAAACTGCTGACTGTAGGGATTTTTATTTTAAATTCCGCCGAAATCTCTTTCCATGATTTTCCCAACAGTCGTCGCGTCGCTAATGCTTGAAAGTTAACTTGAGGATATTTTCCTATATGTTCATTTTGAAAAACATTTTCTGGGTCTGATTCTATACATTCTTTCAGGATATATGTCATATTTTTTGATTCTTCCGGTGAGGCAATAAGATTATCAAGGTCAGAGATTGTTATTATTTTTATGCTTGATGTATTATTCTGAAATTTTTTAATTGCATCTTTAAAAAATCGCCGTTCCAAAAGCACATTAACCCATGCCATGACGCTACCGCGTTCTGCATCATACTTTTCAATTTTTTCACAAATATAAAGTAAGAGTTCTTGACGTGCTTCATCATAAATATTTTCATAGACAGCTGCTGGAAATTGGCTTTTTTGTGGATGGCAAAGCCTACAGGAGCGCACAATGCCACTAATCAGTTTCGTTAAAGCGAGTTGCCGTTCTGGCGATCGCGGGGGGTATTGTTGAGCTAAAATAGCTAGTTGTAGTAGATGTGAATCTAATTTATCTTGTTCGGGATGATCCATTTGAGACTCCAAAAGCGAAGGTGAATCTCTATTTTTGTCTCGCTCTCTAGCCCTAAATTTTACGCAAAACCATTCTTTTTGTCATGAATGTTTACATTTAAAGGTTTTGCAAACACAATTTTCTGCTGTGCTGCCGCCATTCGCTTCATATTTGGCTGATTTCTGTTTGGTAAAGTTTTGTAATAAAAATCAACCACTTCGCATAAAAAAAGTGTTAGGGACTTCCAAATAAAAAAATGTTCCAAAACTGACGCAGAACTCTCTCTATTTCTTCTCTCTCTGCGTCGCGCCAGTTGCTTCTCCCAAGGGGAGACGCGCAAGGGACAAGTCGGGGAATCCACGGCTATTTCATTCTAAAATGTGACGTTTTCAAAGTCCCTCTCCCAGACTTGGGAGAGGGATTTAGGGTGAGGGCAAAAACTACGGTTCTCAACTTAAATCGCGTTTAAATTCTTATTTTTCTGAAAAAGATTCCTAAAAACTGCCGTAAAAATAGAATGAAATAGCCCTGCCTCCGATCCATTTCAATCGGGGTTTAAATCTCCTTATGTAATGTCTAAAATTTTTGAATGCGTGAATTGTTAATTGTCAGCCCCGTCAGGGCGTAGTTCTCTGAGTTTTCAGTAAACAATGGGCAACTCAATGCTAAATTCAGTTCCCCAAGCTGGATCGGATATCAAATTAATTCGACCATTATGCCTGTCGATGATTTGGTAACAAATCGATAATCCTAATCCTGTTCCTTTACCGACTGGCTTAGTGGTGAAGAAGGGATTAAATATCTGATGATGAATGTGAGCGGGGATTCCGCTACCATTATCCTTGATGAAAATTGCAATGTAGCGATCGTTTAGTTTCTGCGTGCGAATTGAGATCCGACGAGGATGATTTTGTATTACTTCTTGCGATGATCTACGGTCGGTCGAAGACCATTGCACTTGTTCAACTTCTTCTAAAGCATCAATCGCATTATTCAGGATATTCATAAACACTTGATTGAGTTGCCCAGCAGAACAAGAAATCAAAGGCAATTCTCCATATTCCTTAATCACTTCAATACCAGAATGCCGTTTGTTAGGGTTGAGACGACTTTGTAAAATCATCAATGCAGCTTCTAAACCCTCATGAATATTAACTGCCTTAAATATTGCTTCGTCTAATCGAGAGAAGTTTCGCAAAGATTTAACAATCTCGCTAATCCGCTCGGAACCTGTCTGCATTGAGTGGAGTAATTGTTTGATATCCTGTCGAATAAAGTCAAGATCCAGGGCTTTAATTTCTTGCTGAATCACTCGGCTCGGATTGGGATATTCTAGCTGATAAAGTTGAATCAGTTTCAGTAAATCATCATAGTATTCACTAGCATAAGTCAGATTTCCATAAATAAAGCTAATCGGATTATTAATTTCATGGGCAATCCCTGCGACTAAATGTCCTAGCCCAGACATCTTTTCTGTTTGGACAACTTCAAGGGCATTTTGCAGTTTGAGCAGAGTTTGTTTTAAAGTTTCATTCGATTGTGCGAGTTCTGCCTGAATGTGTTGGCGTTGGTGAATTTCTTTACTTAAAGCATCATTTTTTTGATTAAGGATCACGAATTGATCGCTGGTTCGCTTTTCTAACCGCAGTAAATTGATCGCTGGGCTTTCTGGCGATCGCGGCTCGATCACAGATCCTTGGCTACGACAAACAATTCCCTCTCCTTGCCCTTGGTGGATAGTTAAAGCTCCCAAAATCATTTGCCGACTTTGGGAGCAAACTCGAAGATAGTCGATCACCTTTTCTGAAGATTCAGTGACAAACTCGGTAAGACATTGACCAATCAGTGCTTTACTAGTCTTGTTAAAGAGTCTGGCAGCAGGTTGATTAACTGCTAAAATTTCACCTGCGCTAGTCACAAGAAGCAGAGGTTCTGGTAAAACCTGGGCAAACTTTAAAAATTGCTCGGGTGTCATCATCTAGAGGTACTGAAGCAGGGATCTTTACCGTTGCTCATAGCACTGACGGGGTAAAAGTGAAGAGAGTAATAGTAATTTTGGATTTTAAATTTTAGATTTTAGATTAAAAGCTTAGACTACAAAGCTATTTCAGAAATCTCAAACAGTACATTCTATGGCAATATCGGATAAGGTATGGTTTGGGGCATCAACTTCAGCCGGGACATATTACACAGAAAGGGTTATAGTCTGCAAATGTCCCGCCTGATGAGCCTACTATGCTTTAAAGTATTCCTGTGTTACAAACTCGTCTAATACTTCGCTAGGTTTGAGATGAATGACGATTTTGCATTCTTGTGCGCCTCTAGCAATCGTTTCTTGTAACTCTACTCTAGCGTAGCCCAGGTTGTCGGCTGTGATTGCGCCAAAAATATTAGATGTCATGACACACATGGCTTCGCGCCCTTCTACCTGTTCTGCAAAGGGGCATTTGCGATTGCCTAAAACGATCTTCTCATCAGTTTCTTCAATCACGTAAAAGTCACCTTGAATCCGGCGTTTCCAATCTATGAGGACGGCAGTTACCTGGTTACGAGAAAGATTTGACAGTTGCAAAGCGTTCTGGTATGTATGATTGACATGTTGACCTGTTCGATAGCCGACCACATTCAAAAATCCTTCTGCCTGTTCAATCCCAACGACATCTTGTAGGGTTCCAGCCAATTCTCGAATCATTGTACGCAAAAACTGATCGCGCTCGATTGGTAATTCTAAGGATTCTATTTGCTCGTTGAGCGAAGATATGTGAGCCATGATGGTTTTATTTCCTAAATCTTTAGATAGGACAAGCATCAATGGCGCTTAGTTAAGCGAAAGTTAGTGACACACCAAAATTTCTTAATTAAGTACCATGTTTACTAAGAATAGTTTTCCCTAATTGGCTACAGAACTAACTTAAATAAACTGGGTTGACTATACGGCTTATATTAGTTGAAGTTAAACAAGTCTTAAGTTATGAGGCGTATAGGGTGTGGGCTATCGTCTCAATATTCAGGCTGGGAAAACAGGCTGTTAATTTTTCCTAACTGGATAGCGACACTTTGATCGAGGTTTTATAAATATGGAACTTAAGAGTAAACATAAAGCAAGCACATCGCTGAGAATTTAACACCTTCAGCCTAAGCAAGTCGGCGCAAATAATCATTACTGGTTTGTAGTTGCGCTTTAGCGAAGACAGCGCAACTACGAGCCAAATCCAAATATTTTACTTTTCGTTACATAGTTTGGTTTTTTCTCGCTAACCTACTTATCTGTTTTGCCCCATTTATTATCCCGAACTCACATTATGTAAAGTCTTTCGATGAGTTTTGAATCAATTCAGCTACTAAACCTGTCCAACCGGTTTGATGGCTAGCACCAATACCTGCACCAATATCGCCATGAAAATATTCATAGAACAGAATCAAATCACGCCAATGTGGGTCGGTTTGAAACTTTTCTGAGCTACCATAAACAGGCCGCTTGCCATTTGGGTCTTTCAGGAAAATTTTGATCAGCCTTTGGCTTAATTCATTTGCCACTTCTTGCAAATTCATCTCTTTCTTTTCACCCGAAGAAGTAGGACACATAACTTTGATTTCATCTCCCCAAAAATCATGAAACTTCAACAAAGATTCAATGATCAGATAATTCACAGGAAACCAAATAGGCCCGCGCCAATTAGAATTTCCACCAAACATTCCATATTTTGATTCTGCTGGTTCGTATTCTACTCGATACTCTTGTCCATTTGCCCGTAAGACATAAGGATGATCCTTATGAGATTTTGATAAAGCTCGGATACCATAATCGCTCAAAAATTCTGCTTCATTCAGCAGACGCTCCAAAATGGATTGGAGCCGCTCTTTATTTACCAGCGACAAATAATAAAGTCCTTTTTGATTGGGGAGGACAGAAACATTTTCGTGTTGAGTAAGTTGGGGGCGATTGTTAATAAACCAATAAACCCGCTTTTTGAAATCTGAAGATAAACATTTATCGACAATCTCTTTTTCAATTGTTTCTACAGCAAAAAGCGGAATTAACCCGACCATTGACCGCACTTTCATTAACAGTACACCTTCACTGTTTGCACCCTCAACTACACCTGGAGGAGCTTTAAGAATATCGTAGTAAAACTTATCTTCTTCATCCCATATATCTACGCCTGTACCACCGACTTTATTCATTGCATCAGCGATGAGTAGAAAATGTTGGAAAAATTTAGAAGCCATATCTTCATACTCGCTTCTATACTTGCTACTAGACTCGCTGCTAGAATCTTCTTTGGCAAGCTCCGTGGCTATTTTTAGCAAATTTAGACAGTACATTGCCATCCAGCTAGTACCATCAGACTGCTCTATGATTGCATTAGGAATCTGAATATTGCTTCTATCCAAAACTCCAATATTGTCTAATCCTAAAAATCCACCTTGAAAAAGGTTGTTGCCTTCAGCATCCTTACGATTCACCCACCAAGTAAAATAAATAGATAACTTTTGAAAGATTTCTTCCAAAAACTTTCTGTCACCCTTACCCTTGCCATACATGTCTTTTTCTATGTTGTAAACACGCCATGCAGCCCAAGCATGAACAGGTGGATTTACATCACCAAATGCCCACTCATAAGCGGGTATTTGACCATTGGGGTGCATATACCATTCGCGGGTAAATATATACAATTGCCTTTTGGCAAATTCTGGATCGATTAGTGCCAAGGTAACGGTATGAAAAGCTAAATCCCAAGCAGCAAACCAAGGATATTCCCATGCGTCTGGCATGGAAAGAATATCTTCATTAAATAAATGATCCCACTCACGGTTTCTGCCCAATTTACGTTGTTCTGGTGGCTTTGGTGGAGTGGGGTCGCCATTGAGCCAATCATAAACTACATAGTGATAATATTGTTTGCTCCACAACATACCAGCAAAGCTTTGTCTTTGCACATTTCGCATATCTTCGGAAATATCAGAAGGACAAACAGCTTGATAAAATTCATCGGCTTCGCGCTGGCGAGTTTGAAGTACAGTTTCAAAATCATTACCAAAAGGAGAATCTAAATTTGCATCGCTTAACCGTAGTCTAACTACTTTGGTTTCTTCTGGATTAATTGTCAAGTCGTAATGAACTGCGGCTTTTGTCCCTTTTTGAGTAGAATTTACTGTTTTTTCATTTCCGAAAGAAACAATGTAATCATTTATGCCATCTTTGACGGGGCCAGAATTCTCACCCCATCCAAATCGTTTCTTGTTTGTTTCATTTTCTGTAAACAGAAGTTCTTTAGGGGCTTCGCTATAAAGCCATCCTTTGCGTAAACTTTTAACTTCATCATTATCTTGATAAACAGCTTCTATGACACTTAAGTTCGAGTCAGTTTTGATAGCTTGCAGATATTTAAATTCTTTTGTTTGATTTTCATACCCCCAAGACCAAGTATTGCGAAGCCAAATAGTTGGTAAAAGATGCAGTTTGGCGGTTTCTGATCCTCGGTTAGTAACACTAATTTTGATGTGAATATCTTCTGGAGAATTTTTAGCGTACTCTACAACAACATCAAAGTAACGATTATCATCAAAAATCCCTGTATCTATTAGTTCATATTCTAAAGCTGCGGGATTGGTTGCTTTTCGATGTCTATTTTCCTCAATTAATTGGCTGTAAGGGAAAGCTTTTTGCGGATATTTGTAAAGAAATTTCATGTAGGAATGCGTGGGAGTGTTGTCAAGATAAAAATAATATTCTTTGACATCTTCACCGTGATTGCCCTGACTGTTGGTTAAACCAAATAGCCTTTCTTTCAGAATCGGGTCTTTTTCATTCCAAAGAGCGATCGCAAAACAAATTCGTTGATAATTATCGCTAATCCCACCAATTCCATCTTCGCCCCAACGATAGGTGCGGGAACGAGCTTGATCGTGAGAAAAGTAATCCCAGGCAGTGCCATCAGCACTGTAATCTTCTCTTACTGTTCCCCACTGACGATCGCTCAAATAAGAACCCCACCGCTTCCAATATTTTTTTTTGTCGCGGTCTTCTAGTAATCTTTTTCCTTCTGCTGTCTCTAGAATCTCTGTCATTTTCGTTTCCTTTTATGATCTCTGTGACGATTAATTTGCAATTTCTGGCATTGCTAAATCAAGGGATGATAACAACTTGATAAAATTTCTTCCCCTGCCCCCCTGCCCCCTGCCCCCTGCCCCCTGCCCCCTGCCCCCTGCCCCCTGCCCCCTGCCTATTACTCTGTAGCTAGCCAAGCGCGGAGTACTTCTCCAACTGACCAAGCTTGAGCAATACAACCTTTAGGTTCCATTGGTGGATCGCCATTAGATATTTCACTGATAGTTCCAACTCCAGCACTATAGAGGTGATGTTGCATCGGTTCTAGAAATTGGCGAGCCACGGATGGGTTGTTAAACACACGTAAGTGAGCTAAGACAAACGGGCCAATTAACCATTCCCAAACTGTTCCTTGGTGATATGCGCCGTCACGATGTAATTGATCTCCTCCGTAGTGACCGATATATTGCGGATCGTCAGGTGCAAGACTGCGTAATCCGTGAGAAGTTAGAAGCGATCGCTCACACGCTTCTACTACTTGTCGTTGTTGTTCAGAAGTGAGCGGACTTTCTGGTAAGGATACGGCGAAAATTTGATTTGGCCGCAAAGAAGCATCGTTACCATTTGGGCCGTCTAAAACATCAAAACAGTATCCCTTAGCATCATTCCAGAAACGACTAAAACCTTTTTGAGTCGCATTAGCCATTGCATCGTAATCTTTATCAGATTTTCCTAACTTTTGGGCGAACTGGGACATTGTTCGCAAAGCGTTATACCAAAGGGCATTCACTTCTATAGGCTTGCCAATGCGAGGAGTAACCACCCAATCATCGACTTTGGCATCCATCCAGGTCAGCTGCACTCCTGCTTCTCCTGCATAAAGCAACCCATCGCTGGAATCGAGGCGAATGTTGTAGCGCGTTCCTTGACGGTGGAATTCGATAATCTCTGCAAGTTTGGGAAATAAATCTGCTAATAGCTTGTCATCACCAGTTGTAGCAAGGTAAAGGCGGATGGCTTCAAAATACCACAGTGTTGCATCAACTGTATTATAGTATTCTTCTGTGGGTGGCTTGTTATCGTCAGGAAAACGATTGGGCAACATTCCTTTATTGATATATTGCCCAAAGGTGCGGAGAATGGATTCTGCAATTTGGGGACGATTAGTGGCAAGCGTCAGACCGGGGAGACTAATCATGGTGTCCCGACCCCAATCAGTAAACCAGTGGTAACCGGCGATGATGGTTTTTCCACCTTGTCGGTCAACAATAAACTGATCGGCAGCGAGTACAAGTTGCTGCACCCAATCAGGAACTTGAGACGCTTGTGGCGATCGTTTAGCTTGCCAGTCTGCTATTAGCTTTTGCTCGTATTGATGACGTAAATCTAAGGCTACTGCACCGTTTAAATTAGGGTTTTGCTGCGTACTAGCGACAAAAGTAAATGAGCTTCCAGGCTCTAGTGTGGCTTCAAAAGTTGCTGGGTGAAGATGATCGTCTATATCGCCCTGTCCGCGTTCCTTTTCGGCTGCGAGTTCAAATCCATAGTACCACTCGTTCTTAAGTGAGGCATTACCGCTATCTGTCAACAAGTACAAAGGTTGCGTTTCTGGAAACACTCTCACATCTACTCCATGCTCAATCGGTGTCACATTCATTCGCCAATTGTTGGCAGGCGATTCTTGAGCATGGGTTCTGCTGTGATAGTTGCGGTAATTAACAAATGCTTCGATTGATAACTTAAGCGATCGCTTTCCTCGTCGCAAGTAGTAATGAATATATGTAGTATCAGATCCAGGCTGCATCCAGATGCGTTTCTCTAATAACGCACCTCCACAAGCAAAAGTCCATACAGGTACTGCTCCTTCTAAATAAAAGCTTTCGATATGGCGGTAACCTTGAGGATCAACTGTGCCATTTGACCAACGATTGGCAAACAGGGGATAAAAGCTGCCTTCATACTCTGCTGTATCATCTAGCTTTGCTAGTAGTAAGGTTCGCTGCAACGGTGGTTGCAGTGCAGCTACAAGTAAACCGTGATAACCCCGTGTTGATAAACCTGCTACTGTACCTGAAGCATAGCTGCCGCTACCATTGGTTACTAACCACTCACGCGACTCTGCTGCATCAAGATTTCCACAAATTTCCCGTCCAAAGTTGATGCTCATAAATATACCTAATTATGTCACCAATATTCTCGCTTTTTTTTCCCACATCAATAACTTTTATTAACTCTAACAGGACTTACGCAAAAACTCTCTCAAACTCTTATTCCTCTGTGTCGCGCCAGTTGCTTCTCCCAAGGGGAGACGCGCAAGGGACAAGTCTCTTAACCCGCAAGGGCGCACTGGCTTCTCTGCGTCCTCTGCGGTTCGTTTTTTGGTCATTTTGCGTAAGTCCTATCTAAGTGTATATATAGCAGTCCTAAATGATTTGTGAAAATTATATATCTCTTTCTTCTTTCTTGCCTTTGCGCCGCAAAGCATACTTTGCGGTTCGTTTTCAAATTTTATATTTTTCACGAATCAAATAGGACTGCTATAGCTGGTAAAACTTTTTGAATATATACCAATATTGCCAAATATATCAACCAGACAGACTGCAACCTTACTTCTACCCCGAAACGGTTACTTTTTTGTTCTTTTTTCAACTCGTCTAACTCACGTTAAACCTAAATTGGCAGAGTAATAATAAACTTTGTTCCCTGACCAGAGGTTGACAAGCAGTTGATTTGTCCATTGTGTTTATCAACAACAATTTGGTGGCTAATAGCTAATCCTAGCCCAGTTCCCTTACCCACAGGCTTAGTTGTAAAAGATGGCTCAAAAATTTTAGCTTGTACCTCAGGAGACATACCAAGAGCATTATCTTCGATACAAATTGTAATATTGTTTTGCTGATGATCGACCGATGTAGTAATCGTGATAGTGTTTTGGTAAGCGGCTATCTCCTGAACTGAGCGCGTTTGATGAAGGCTATCAAATGCATCAATAGCATTGGCGATAATATTCATAAGTACCTGGTTCATTTGTCCGGGATAGCAAGTAATTGGAGGTAACTTACCGTATTGTGTCAAAACCTCGATTTTCGGGCGGTTTCCTTGGTCTTTTAGTCGATGTTTTAATAGCATTAATGTACTATTAATTCCTTCGTGAATTTGAAACTCTACCTTAGACGAAATATCGGATCGAGCAAAGGTTCTTAAAGAAAGGCTTATGTCTTTAAGACGACCAATTCCCTGGTGCATTGATAAGAAAATTTTTGATAAATCCTCAGTGATATACTCTAAGTCAATTTCTTGAATAAGTTCTTCAATTTCTGGATTTGGGTGTGCTAGCTTTTGCTGTTGCAGATTCACCAAATGAAGGAGATCCTTTACATATTCCTCAATATGAAAGCAATTTCCACTAATAAAACCAATTGGGTTATTAATCTCATGACCTATGCCTGCAACAAGTTGTCCAAGGGTGGACATTTTCTCACTTTGGATTAGTTGTAGTTGGGTTTGTTGTAACTGTTGTAGAGATTGGGATAATTCTGCGGTGCGTTCTTGCACTCTTTGTTCTAAAGTACGGGTGAGATGGGAGATTTTCAGGTGTAACTTTAATCGAGCAATGACTTCTTCATGTTGGAAGGGTTTAGTAATGTAGTCAACTGCACCAATTTCTAGCCCTTTGACTTTATCTGTAGCATCGGTCAAGGCAGTCATAAAAATGACCGGAATGTTCTGAGTGATGGCATTGGCTTTCAGTCTGCGGCAAGTTTCAAATCCATCCACACCTGGCATCATGACATCCAGGAGAATCAGATCGGGACGGGCATATTCTGTTTGTTCGATCGCTGACTCTCCATCCGTTGCCATGAGTGCTTTCCAACCACATCCCTGAATCGCTTCAGATAGAACCTTAAGATTATTTGGATTATCGTCTACCAACAGGATATGCATTGGCTTTAAAAAAGGTTCGGTCATCATGGATGTGACTCCGTTGCTACAAATGATTTTAGGAACTTACGGATTTTTGCGGTTTGGAAGTTGGCAGTGAGTATGCTCAACTCAGTTGCGAAAGCAGTTAACTGGCTGTCTTTCTTAGTTAGCTCTCCTATAATTCCCTCAATCGCTGGAATATCTCCCATCATTGCCAGATGATAAAGTTGTTGCAAAATATCCTGAGATGGTAGAATCAATTCACTATTATCTATTTGCTGATTATTGGCAGATAAATGCTCAGGTTTAGATTGGCTATAGATACAGTCAAATTTTAGTGGCGATCGCTTCGCTGCTGCGTCGAAGGCAGAATGCAGCGCATTGAATAGTTCATCAATTTGCAGGGGTTTAGGTAAGAATGCTGTAGCTCCTGCCTTTAAACTCTGTTGCCGATTTTCTTCAAATACGCTGGCAGTAGAGACAATAATCGGAATAATCCGAGTTTGGGGATTCTCTTGTAAGTGAAGCATTAGCTCAAAGCCATCCATATTGGGCATAGCTAAATCAAGCACAATCACATCTGGGTGATGTTCAGTTACCATCTGTAGCCCATGTTTGCCGTCGCTTGCTTCCAAGGTTCGACAACCCACTTCTTGTAGCAGACTAGTCAACATAGAACGGTGGTTGCGATCGTCATCGACAATTAGAATTTGAGGGGCAGTACCCTGAATACCGACGATTTTCTGGTGGGTTGAGGCGATGTTTACTGGATGCCAGTCATGGGAAACTGGGATTGGTACTATCAAATCCAACCAAAATAGACTACCTTCACCAAGGTGACTCTGCACTTGAATTTGGCTGCCCATCAATGCCGAAATTCTTTGACTGATTGCTAATCCCAAGCCAGTACCTTCAGATTTGCGTCCAGCCTCACCTACTTGTTCAAAGGCTAAAAAGATTTTCTCTAGTTGGTCTGGTGACATCCCAATACCTGTATCTTCAATTTGGAAGCGAATCTTCTGATATGTTATTTCTGTAGTGTCATTTGTATGATGCGGAAACTCTTCCTCAATGACATCTACTTTGAATGTCACGCTACCATTGTCTGTAAATTTAATCGCGTTGCCTAGTAAGTTGATCAACACTTGCCGTAGCCGCTTTTCATCTACTTGAATGACAATTGGTAAGCGATCGCTCATGAAAAGGTTAAATGTAATTCCTTTCTGATCGGCTCGAATACTGCAAATCTCGGTGACACCATGTAAGAAAGTTGGCAAATGTACATTAGTCGCAAGCAATTCTAATTTACGAGCTTCAATTTTTGAAAGGTCGAGAATGTCATTGATTAGCATTAAAAGGTGTGTGCCACACTGGTAGATAATGCTAACTCCTTCTAGGTTTTTCTCTGTCATGTTTGGTGATGCCTCAAGCACCTGAGCAAAACCAAGGATGCCATTAAGCGGTGTACGTAGCTCGTGGCTCATATTGGCCAGAAACTCGCTTTTTGCTTCGTTAGCAGCATCAGCAGCTTGCTTTGCCTCCAGCAATTGATGAGTTCGTTCTTCAACTTTGAACTCCAAGGTTTTAGAATAATCTAATAGTTGACTATTAGCAATTTCTAGTTGCCAATTCGCTTCTTCTAACTTCTGCTGTTTATAGGCATTGGTTGTGGCAACCACGCTGCTGATGAACGCAGCTAAGGCGGGTGTTACCGGAATCAAAACACCGTGCAGAAACATTCCATAGCCACCAGCCATGAATGCGCCACTGATGCCTACAGTTGCCCAAAGAATTTTGCCGCCTGGAATCTGTCGCCCGGTACGCGCACTAGCTAAATACCAACTACCACCAGAACCGATAAAAGAGCATAAAATAATCCAGAGGGATACAGCCATCCCAGAAATGCCATGCAGGTTTGCTTTCCCTGTTTTTGCTCCTTCTACTAGTTGATGGGCAATATTGGCATGGATAACAACACCAGGTGTAGGTTTTTGGGCAGAAATCAAGGAGGAACTGAATGGTGTGCTAAAGAAGTCATTGGTACTAGCAGCAGTTGACCCAATAAATACCATGCGATCGCGCATCAGGTTTGCTGGAATTTTTCCTGCCAACACATCCCGCATAGTAACTGTGCGAAACGCCGTATCCGTTCCATACCAGTTGAGCAAAATTTGATAGCCGCCGACATCGGCATTGGAATAACCTGCTTCTTGATTCTGTAGTGGCTTGTAGATTTGATTGCCCAATCGAAACTTCTGCTGCTTTTCGTCAACGGATTCTAAAGTTATCTTTTCGGCTTCAAGGTACTTGAGGGCTACAAGGGTTGCCAGTCCTGCTTTAATTTTTCCCTGTTCCTTGGCATCGGCTGCTGTAAGTAAGGCACGACGCACATGGCGATCGCCATCCAAGACCAAATCTGCTAATCCGACTTGATCGAGTTTTTTTAATTCTGGTGGCGGATTGACATGCTCCCCGGTAATTTTCTCAACGCCAATCAAATTGGGACTGTTGCGAAAGACTTTTACAAGTTGATCGTATCCAATGCCTTCTGGTAAATCCCGATAAAGATCCAAACCGATGGCGCGGGGTCGTTGCGCCTGGATTTTTTCTAGTAATTGCGCTAGTGATCGGTCTGGAATTGGCCATTTACCAACTGATTGGATATCTTGTTCATCAATTGTGACAATTACGATTTTCTCAGCTATTGTATTTTGCGATCGCTGTCGTATCCATTCATCACGAAGTTTCCACTCAGGCAAATTAAAAAGTCCCAAAGACTGCCCAACAATAAATGTTAGAGCAATACTGGGACTAATAATCAAAACACTGCCAGAGCGTTGGATGAAAGCTTGGAATTTACGCCACATAATTTCGCTAGAGGCTTACTTAAATAATATTGATTAATATTCGTCAGCTATTACTCCATTAACACTTATCTGAAATTGGGGATTGGCATTGGGGATTAGGAAGAAAATACTACCTAGTACACGGCGTAAATCAAGCTACCATTTTAAAACTTACAAAAGCCTTGATATACAAAACTTTTGACTTCCGCCTTGCAGTACTAATCCCCACTGCTCAGTTTCTAATTGGCAGATCCTACTAAAGGAACTGTTGCAATATCCTTTAAGCTAACTGAGGAAAGAAGTTCTTCCCATTGCTTGATGATAGCCGTATTTTTGGGTTGGGCGGTATGTAGCACAGCCATTGTTGCTACACAGTCATACCACACTCCGTTTTTACCAAAAGCAGCTGCTTGCTTTAAAGCATCTTCCTGCTGCATCGCTGTTGCCAGTTCAGCAGTAGGCTGGATACGCTGAATCCAACCATCAACGTAAGGCGTACTTGGGCCAAGTGTCCTGTTCAGTTTCACTGCCAAAAACCACTGGTAGTTTTTCCCAACAGTTAAAGCGGGTGCATCAGCTGGTAATTTAACTGCGATCACCCCAGCTTTAAGAGCAACAGGAATAGTCATTTTATACTGTATATTGCCAGCTTCATCCTTGAGGCTGAACACAGCTTCTTCTGCATTAGAAGCAGGGAGGTATACCAAAATTGTGGGGCGTTCAGACACCGTTGTGCCATAGAAGCTTTGAGGTAGAAGTGCGATTAGCGCAGCAGGCCCTCCTGCTGCTACAGTCGAAGGGTTCAAGTCATAAGTACCGAGGCGGGAAGCGCCTCCAGATGCTTGGCTGGGAGCGCTATTACCTTTGGTTGGGGTAAAGAGGTTGCCACGGGACGCTCCTCCCGTTGCTTGTTTAGGGGCGCTGTTACCCTTGGTTGGGGTAAAGAGGTTGCCACGGGACGCTCCTCCGGTTGCTTGGCTGGGAGCGCTGTTACCTTTGGTTGGGGTAAATAGGTTGCCACGGGATGCTCCTCCCGTTGCTTGGCTGGGAGCGCCATTTTGGACAGGTGGGGTAAAGAAGTTGCCACGGGACGCTCCTCCAGTTGCTTGGCTGGGAGCGCCATTTTGGTCAGGTGGGGTAAATGTTACAGCATAGGCACTAGCCCATGTACTGCTAGCTATCAAAGCGATGATGCTCAATGCACTAGTTAAATATCGACGTTTCATGGTGTTTGACCTCATTTGAGTAAATAGTGATATGTAATACATCAAAATCACTGGGCTAAAAAAGGATAGAATACTTCTAAACACTATCCATGATAAGGAAGCTTACTAGCATTTATATCCGAATGTCGGCTGAAATTCCATAAATTAGATGTTTTTTTTGTGTATGTCAATAGAAAATAATCTACGTAATTACAGCCAGTTTCCAACCAAAACAAAGGCAGACCAAAAGAACGGGTCATGGAAATCAGTTTGGTGAATCAGGTTAATTTGTGCTTGCCGTAGTGCTTCGGCTTTAGTAACTCTGGGTTGCCGTAGTTGTTCATAGAAGCGAGTCATGAGCATTTGGGCTGCCTTATCTTTGACTGGCCAAAGTGTGGCAATGGTGGAACGGGCACCGGATTTAACAGCCAAGCCTGCTAGTCCAAGAACGGCGCGATCGTCTCCCGTTGCGGTATCGCAGGCGCTCAGTACCAATAATTCGATCGCTTTTGATGAATTACCACTACGATTTTTAAGGAGTTCGGACAACTCCTTCACATTAATTTGTCCATCCCACGTAAGTAAAAAGGTATCTTCGAGCCGGGAGCTAAACTGTCCGTGGGTTGCTAGATGGACAATATTGGCATTACTGGATTTGACATGAGCGGCCAGGGCAAGAGTTGTAAATTTTTGGTTCAGTAACATTGAAGATGGCACAGTCCGAGAGATTTCCTTGACTTCGGATTCCACTGATGGCAAGGCACTAAAACCAGATCGAGATTGGCTGATACCGCCGATAATTGCATCAATATGGTTTGAAGAGAGCGATCGGTCTGCCATTAGTTGCAATCCTGGTGAGAGGGCCACAGCATACTTCTCAATCAGATATTGATTACCGTCATACAGGGCTGCGATTGGAATGTTACGTAATTTACCATCCAAAACAAATACCAATGTCTTAGTATCAATGAATGCTTGATCTTCTTCTGGTTTTTGAATCAGCCAGCCATAAATCTGCCGGGACAATTGATCCCGAACTTTTGAGTCTGAGACTGGGTTGAGACCAACAAGGAAATTATCTAAAGTTTGCTCAATTTCAGCAAGAGATTTTAGAGTCACATAATAACGCAGTGGTTGTCCAGCTTTGGAGAGAATTACTCCTAAGCGATCGCTTAGAATAATCGGATAAATAACCGTTGCTGTGGGGTCAACTTGGTCAATCTGCTGGGCTTTATCTAAACAAGCTTCACGGAAAAAGTTATCAAGTTCGGCGATTTGGAGTGACTCAATCAATTCCCGCGCTTGGATCAATTCAGGCTGGGTTGGTTGCTCATCCAGAAGTAAACCCACTAGTTCCCGATAGACAGGCTCCACACTTTCGCGGAAAGAAAATTGGACTTCGGGGTTAACGGCAACCATATCGCCTCGCAGTGCCTTTAATGACTTAACTGCTTCGGTATAGGCGGTAATTGCTTCTTTGCGATCGCCTTGTTGTTTATACAACTGTCCCACTTGCCAAGCTGATTGAGCAATGAGATCGTCAGCTTGGAGTTGACGGGCAATATTCAGGGATTTCTCGGCTAATTCCTTTGCCTTAGACCACTGTTTTGTGCGACGGTAGAGTTGTGCCGACTGATGCAGTGCATAGGCTTGGGCAGTTGCATCCTGAATTTTTTCGGCAGACTTAACTGTGTCTGCCATCAGTTGTGCCAAATCTTTGCTTGGTAAAACTCGATCGGGGTTTTCTAAGCGATTTAAGGTTGCGACAAAATTAATTGCTGCATTAAGGGAACTATGACTGGGTGGTAGTTCTGACAACTGTTGTCGTAATTGAGGTGCGAGGGGAATTGCATTTTCCAGTTTGTTGTAATCCACCAATAATTTGAAATGAGCTAAACGCGCTTGTAAAGCTTCATTCGGGTTCGTAGCTGCTGTTTGGGCATCTTCAAAGTAATTTAATGCTGCTTCTGGGTCTTGGGAGTCAGAGGCAATTTTCCCTAGACTCGAAAGAATAGAACTTAACTGGGTTTTAGCGGCAATTTTATTCGCTGTGGCTAAACTTTGTTCTAAAACTTGCTGACTTTTATTATCACCGATCGCGTGCAAAGCTAAACCGAGCGATCGCAACCCACTAACTTTGATTTCTGAATCTGGCATTGTTGCTAGCTTTTGGGTTAGCGTCTCCAACTGTTGTTTCGATCTGCGGTAAAATCCCAAACTTTGTAAGGCTTGTGCCTGGTTGATTTGACTGCCTATGCTGCCCATTTTGTCGCCTGCCTGCTCATAATATTTTTGAGCTTGTTGCCAAATTTCTAGGGCGGTTTCAGTTTTGCCTGTATGCAGTTGTAAATTTGCTTGAGTATTCAGTATTTGCGCCCAGATAATCGCATCGGCAGAGGGTTTAACCGATTGCAAAATTTTTACACTTTGTTCGATAGATTCTTTAGCTACTTCCCACTGATTGAGTTCCTGTTGTGCCAATGACAGGTAACTCAAACTTAGGGCTTCATTGCTGCGATCGCCTTGGTTATGGTACTGTTGTGCTGCCGTTTGCCAAACCGTCACTGCTTCAGAAAAACGCCCCGATTGATAGAGGTTTCGTCCAAGTTCTAGCCAATTGGTGGGTTGGGAAAAAGATAAAAATGGGGTTGTTACTGGTGGAGATGCTTTTACAGGTGTAATTGTAAATGCTAAACACAAACTTAAAATACTGAGGCTGATATATAGCCAACGAGTTTGTTTAATTCCGAAAGCCATAAAAAATACTTAATTATTAAGCCATTTTGTTCACAATTAGTCACAACACAGGTTTTTAGGAAATGACTACATGTATAATTCCCAACTTATAAGGCGAACTATCAGCTGATGAGCGATCGCATTGGGGAATTAGATAGTTAGTGTCCATTTGAGATTAACTTCTGGGAACAGCAGCACAAGTTAATGGTTGTTGTACATTCGCAGTAGCTTTATCTGCAATTAATTCAATTTTGCCGTCAGGATTACGATGCCAGGAAGTAGCTTGGATAAGAACCTCTGGAGATGGTGATATTTGGGCAGTTACTTTACCAATTTTGCGGTATGCAGAGATGTCGCGGATATCAGACCAAGTGCGATCGCTCCTCACCTCCTCTGTGGGATTTTGCGGTATTCCACCTCTTCCCGTTGCCACAAAACTACTACCAGTATTATTAGAACAGCCTGTAGCAATAAGCTTAGATGGATCAGTAACATTTGCTGGTAATTCTACTAAGCCCGAATTTGGATCGACACCAAAATTCTTGATATCTACCGTACCGTTAACGCCAAATTGGGAACTAGCTGTAATATCGTTTTCTGAGGTAAGTTGAGGACGATATTCTAGACCGAAAATACCCTGAGTTGTAATGTTAATGTTGCCCCCATTACCTTGGAATGCGTTGGCGATGATATCGCTATTTTCCCAGCCGACGATGATGGGAGAGTTAATGGTGATGTTGCCACCATTGCCAATACCACCTGCATTAGTAACTATTGAACTACCACGACGCATAACCAAGTCATTTGCCTGGACAGAAATGTTACCGCCTTCACCCTGAACAGTAGCGGCAGTAATTTTACCACCATTGTCGAGCCGGATTGAAACCGCATTAATTTCCAGTTTTCCAGCATCGCCAATACCCTGATGGTCAACGCCAACAATTGCCCCATCTGTAATCTGCAAGCGCGAGGTGTTAACAACGAGTTTACCTGTGTTACCTGTGATCACATCTGGTAATCCAAGTAGTTGCCGAATCGGTGGTGCAAGTAATTCGGCCCTAGCACCAATTCGACTTGGGAGACGAGAAATACTACTCACTCCACTGACTTCAACGCTATCTGAAGCATTGATTAGCAAATCCCCTCCATTGCCGCTATTTACGGTAGAGGCAACGATACCTCCTCCATCTCGCACCCTCAGTTTGGCAGTATTAATAGTTAATTGGCCTGCATTTGCTTGGCTGAATGCACTAACCGCTATGAGGCTATCATTCAAATTTTGCCCCATCACTTCGATGAAATCAGCAGCATTAATTGTGGTATTACCTCCCATACCATTAGACACGCTAACATTGTCGATCTCAGCACCATCTAAAATCTGCAATTTTTTGGTAACTACTCGAATATCACCACTTTTCCCCGAATTGGTGGTGCTAGTAATCAGTGAACTGCTCAATCCACTAATAGGCGATAATCCCACAACTTGAAGCAAATCTCCAATTTCCACAGAAATATTACTTCCTGAACCTTTACCAAAATTGAATCCATCAACAGTACCACCATCATAGAGGAATACTTGGGAGGCAGAAACCAAAATATTACCCCCAGCACCATCGCCAAAATTATCAGCACGCAATCGACTTTGTGGAAATCCATCAGTGCCAACTCCCCCCAGTTGCAATGACTCACTAGCATTAACGCTAATATCGCCTGAATTATTGCTTCCTTGATTAACTAATAGGGCAGCAGACGCATCTTGCAAGCTAATATTTCGACCTTGGAAATGAATAGAACCCGCAGGGGTGCCACTGGCATCGGCAAGGGATTGATGGGACAGATGAATATTACCAAATTGCTTTATATTGCCATAATCAAAATTCCAATGAGGAGAAGAAGTGTTGAGATTAACTGTGCCATTACTGGCGCTACCGAGTTCAATATGTCCAGAAGGTGCATTTAACACTCCACCATCTAAGCCTACTTCTCCCCCTATCAATGCCAAGTTATTACCAGAGGTAATGCTTAATCCTACAGGATTGTTACTTCGATCCAGAGGAGAAACTATAGTATTACCAATACTAATTAAACGGTGTCCAGTGTTTTGGACGGTAATATCTCCCGGATTTTGCCCCATTTGCAACCCAATTGGCACACTCATCGTCAACAATGGCGTAGCACCGGGATTAGTCGCACTAAACTCTATTCCATCAGCAAACTTAATGCTATTCGCCGTTGTCCCCACAAACGAGCCGCCAATATTCAATGAGGCATTTTTTCCAAACACAATCCCCGCCGGATTCATTAAAAACAAACTTACCGGATTATTACCGTTGAGAGTTTGAATTAACCCATCAATATGGGAAACATTTCCACCCGTAACCCGACTAAATATAGTTGTAATATTTGGCGTGTTGATTAAATCAAAATTTGCTGAAGTACCTGTAGGCAAAGAAAAATTACTAAAACTATGAAATAAATTATTACCTTTTTTTATACCATTAAGAATATTAAAATTATTCCCATTTGGGTTGACAATAGTGTTAGTTGTACCATCAGATGTCACCTGAGCATAAGCCCTTAGCATCATCCCTGGAGTTAATAACCCACTTGTTAATATAAATAGAAAAGGTACGGCTCTCATCACAAAAAACTTCCTTAACCTGATTCAAGTTATAGTTCCCTAAATGCTATTGTTGATAACATGATTAACTTTTGGGAATAGCAGCACAGGTTAACGCTTGTTGCAGCTGAGTTGCAGATAAATCTCCAACTAACTCAATTTTGCCTTGTGCGTTACGATGCCAGGAAGTAGCTTGGATAAGAACCTCTGGAGATGGTGATATTTGGGCAGTTACTTCGCCAGTTTTGCGATATGCAGAGATGTCGCGGATATCAGACCAAGTGCGATCGCTTGTCATTTCCTGCGTTGGATTTTGCGGTACACCACCCCTTCCGGTTGCCACAAAACTGCTGCCTTGGTTTTCAGAACAGCCACTGGCTATTTGCTGAGATTGGTCTGTAACATTCTGTGGTAGTTCGACTAATCCAGAGTTGGGGTCAACACCGATATTATTGATTTCTACGTTGCCGTTGACATTGAATTGGGAACTGGCGGTGATGTCATTCGTGGGGTCGGTTCTGGGAGTGAGCGTACTGCGGAATTTTAGACCGATGATGCCTTGGGTGGTGATGTTAATATTGCCGCCACGACCTTTTACTGCATTAGCGATGATATCACTGTTTTCTAAACCCAGAATAATGGGTGAATTGATCAGAATGTTGCCACCATTGCCATTGCCGCCTGCTGTGGCAGTAATGTTGCTGCCATGACGTAGAATCAAGCTCTCTTGCAGTTGCAGATTGATATTGCCCCCGTTGCCCGATCGCGTCGATGCCGCAATGCTACCCCCGGTTTCAAGTTGCAGCCGTTTAGCATTCACGGTTAAACTGCCAGCATTGCCCAATCCTTGATTATCAATCCAGACTATTCCGGCGTTACGAACGTTTAGCAGGGGCGTATTCAGGGTGATTTTTCCTGCATTGGCAAGGGAATTTGAACCGAAGAAAGCAAGAACGGAAGCCCCGATCAACGTCCGCCTCGTCCCGTTGACCTCGATGGACTCCGAGGCATTCACCGTGAGCGCCCCAGAATTTCCCGAACGGACGCTAGAAACCGACACAACCCCACCCGATTGAACTGATAGCGTCCGAGTGTTCAACGTTAGATCGCCTGCATTCGCTGTGCCAGAGGCTGTTGTTGATAGGGAAGTGTTAGCCGAGCTTCGCGTACCACCGTCTATCTGAATAGAATCGGCAGTCACTGTCACATTCCCGCCAACACCCGAACTGGTGGGGCTGGCTGACACCCTACTCCCGGAAAAGATCGACAGGTTCTGAGTGGTGATGTCAACGTTACCGCCCTTACCGCTGCTATTAGAGGCTGCCAGCAGCAAACTGCCCGATCTAAATTGATTAGAGTCACCGGCGGCAAAGCCGTTGACCACCATCTGACCGGCGTTCACTATAATGTTGCCGCCGGGAGCCGAGCTATAGGTACGACTCAGCACAAAGCCGCCCTGATCGATCAGAAATTGCGGCGTCTTAATCGCAATATTCCCGGCAGCACCATCGGCAACGGTTTCATTCACCAAAGCGCTGGATGCCGTGAAATTTGGCGACTTGCCGAGAATTTGCAGCGACTCTGTGGCATTGACGGTAATATCTCCCGTCGGCTGATTGCTGCGATTTTGAATTAGCACCACAGACCCGTCGCGCAGGCTGACTTGTTTTCCTTGCAATTGGATCGAGCCGCCACTACTGTTGTTCAAGTTCTGGGTCGAAGCTAACGCCCGTTGCGTCATCTGAAGATTGCCAAAACCAGAAGCATTGTCATAGCTGAGGGCAAATCCCTGCGGGTGGGAATTGAGGGCGACGCTGCCACTGGTGACGCTGCCTAAGTCGATCCGTCCTCCTGGGGCCTTGAGTAAGCCGCCATCCAGAGCAATGTTTCCAGCCACTAATGCCAAGGTATTTCCGGGTTGCACTTGTAGACCTGTAGTGCCACTCAGCCCAGACACCTGGAGCGAGTCACTAAATTGCCCGGTGTGTCCGTCACCTTGCACTTGAATTGCTCCGGGATTTCTGCCCATTTGCAGTCCAATAGGCACACTCATGGTCAATAAAGGTGTTGCAGTTGGATTGACGGCACTAAATACCCCATCACCAAACTTTATACTATTCGCCGTCGTCCCCACAAACGACCCACCAATATTCAACGCGGCATTTTTACCAAACACAATTCCCGCAGGATCCATCAAAAACAAACTTACCGCGTTTTTACTATTAAGCGTGCTAATTAACCCATCAATATTAGAAACATTTCCACCTGTAACCCGACTAAATATAGTTGTAATATTTGGCGTGTTAATTAAATCAAACGTTGCTGAACCAGCAGTAGGCACAGAAAAATTACTAAAACTGTGAAATAAATTATTACCTTTATCAATTCCGTTAATAATAGTAAAATTATTACCACTTTGCTTGACAATAGTGTTGGTAGTGCCATCAGATGTCACCTGAGCGATCGCCGATCGCATCATCCCTGGAGATAAGAACCCAATTGTTAAAAAAAATACAAAGGGTACGAATTTCATCACCAAAAAATTCCTTGAACTGATGTCAAGTTAGAGTTCCCTAAATGGCATGATTAATAACATGATTAACTTTTTGTAATGGCAGCACAGGTTAAATCAATTCGCACTCTTGCAGCAGGCACGCTTTGTGCGATCGCAATATAGCAAGTCCGTTAAAATGGCGAATAGGTAAGTGAGAAGTATAGCCCATTTTCTTGGAGCGATCGCTTTTCACCGTCTACCGATATCAGGGGAATGCCCCAATCTAGCCTAGCTGAAAATTTATCGCTTTGTTGCCACAGCAGTCCTAACCCAGTACCCACCAACGTACTAGATGATGGATTATCGCCCTTGTTATTCCAGCCTTTGCCCACGTCAATGAATGGTGTCAGTTGTAGCACTCCTCCAAGATTGGAAGCCCGCACAATAGGCAACCGGAATTCAGCCGAAAACAACATACCATTGTCTGTGAGTAATGCATCCTGGCGATAACCCCGCACACTTAGCTGTCCCCCAAGACCAAATTGCTCTAAAGGTACGAGGGAATCTGCTGCTAGTTGTAAATCACCTCTAACTAACAATAGAGTGTTTGGTGCGAATTGCCGCACCCACTGCCCCTGTCCCCGCCAAGCAAAAAAGCGGCTATCTGGGGCATCTTTATTGACATTGGCATCAAACCAATCTACCCCGACGCTAAATTGCGATCGCGCTGCAAAAACTTGTTTATTGCTGCGTTGGGTATACTCTTGGATAAAACGCAGAGCGGAAATCTTGGTTTTTCCGTTCGCATCTGCACCAGGCGATAAAGCAAACCCGCCAATATTATCAAGACCTAACTCTGTTTGGCTTTCTTGCCGTGAGAATGATAGCCCCACCGCTAATTCCTGAGTTGGCTTTTGTACTAACGGTTGCCGATAGCCCAATTCGTAAGACCGGCTGTTTGACTGAATATCAAGGACGCTGAATGGTTTTTCAATTACGTGATTCCACCCTTGATTAAAACCAAAAAATACAGTGCCATTGTGAGCATTAATTGGCAGTGTGTAATTCGCATTGATTGTATTACTGCCATCGGTATTGGCGTATCCGACACTGAGAGTATCACCAAAGCCCAATAGATTGGCTTCTTGTAGATTCACTCCCCGGCGAAAACTGCCAACACTGGGCGATCGCCCATTATCTAAAATTGTTGTAAGCGAAAAAGTATCGGCTTCTTTAACCTCGACTTGCAATATATTGGTTCCGGGACGTACACCCATCTGCAACTCAGCTGATAGGTTTTGAATGCGCGGATCAAGGCGAAGCAGTTGCAGTTTTTCTATTAGGCGTGGTATATTGAGAGGTTTGCCAGCACCAAGTTGGATGCGATCGCGAATGTATTGACTACGCAATCGGCGATTGCCAACGATTTTAATTTCTTGCAAACTGCCTTCGACTATCTGAATTTTAATGACTCCAGCTTCTAGTGTCTGCGGTGTGATTAAAGCTCCGGTAGTTACATAGCCCTTATCAGTGTAGAGCTTGCTAATGGCATCTTTGACTTGCAACAACTCTGCAAACGATACTTCTCGTCCCACAAAGGGAGCCGTAATAGCAGCAAAATCTTTTGGTTTGAAAACTGTACTGCCAACAACTTCAATGCGATCGACCCGGAATTTAGCATTAGGATCATCCTCTTTTAGAGTTGGCTGATCCGGTATTTGTGGCGAAGGAAGTAATTGATTCTGGTCTGATGGCTGCGGTAGCGCATCCGAAGGTAAGGGAATGACCGGGGTATCTTTTGGCCAGTGAGGCGGTAACGTTTGAGGATTAGAAGTTTGGGCAATTGCCCAATCATAGTTGCACGATACTGCTGCTAAAACAAAGCCGAATGTTAAAAGTTTTAGTCTGGCTATGCAAGGTTTACGAATCAGTTGCTGTTTTTGCGTATAGTTAATTATCAATTCTTTCTTCACATTTAAATACCTACGCATAAATATTTAGCCATTTTTTAATCCGATTAAATCGCTGTATTCCTTTACTGTTAATAGTTCCCTTGCCTAACTAGATAATTTATTTTGCATGACTAGTTATCTAATTAAGCCCCGATACTTTAATGTAAAGAGTGTTATATCATCTCATATAAATATTCGCTGTATTTTTTACAACTGCCGTCAGGGTAAATACTGCTTTTTCTGAAGGAGTAACCCCAATAACGTTCGGTTAAGGAATTTCTTGGTTAAGGCAGGCTGTTATTGAGCACGGGAAGACAAAAAACGTAGCTTGGGTGATGGTATATGTATCACATTTGATTCATCACTTATATGAACATTTTAATGCTCTCTTCCACCTTTCCTTACCCAGCAACGCGCGGGGGAACCCAAGTCAGGACATTTAATTTACTTAAATATCTCAGTCAACGCCATAGTATTACCCTGGTGACTCAACGCGAGGGCGATGTTACAGACGCAGAAGTAGCAGAATTACGCGATTGTGTGGATTATCTAGCCATTTTTGAACGCCCGCCACATTCTGCAACCACCGGAATATTGAAGAAAATACAGCGATTTAGTAAATTTTTGCAACAGGGAACACCACCAAGTGTACTCAACCGCTACTCAGTTGAGATGCAAACATGGATTGATAACTGGGTGGAAGCAGGGAAATGTGATGTAATTACCTGCGAACATAGCGTCAATGAAGTTTATGTACGATGTCTACGACGGGCTACGCCTACGGATTTTCCCAAACAACTAAAAACTATAGTTAATATTCATAGTTCAGTTTACGCTACTTGTCGAAACCAACTATCAACGGGCATTTCCGAAAATTCCCTCAGAGACAAAATTAATCTGCCACTGTTACGTCGTTATGAGCAAAACTACTGTGCTAAGTTTTCGGCAATTGTTGCGACAACAGAAGAAGATAAAATTCAACTACAAGAGTTTAACCCCAATAGTGAAATTACAGTTATTCCCAATGGTGTAGATTTAGTTTCTTTCCCCAACCGTACCACCGATCCAGGAGGACACCGTTTAATTTTCATCGGGGCGATGGATAATTTGGCAAATATTGATGCTGTCTGCTTTTTCAGCAACGAAGTTTTGCCAGAAATCCAAAAATTGTATCCTGATACAACTTTCGATATTGTCGGTTCTCATCCGGTGTCAGAAGTTTTAGCACTTGCTCAAAAACCAGGAATTAATGTGATTGGGCGTGTGCCTTCGATGGTAAAATATTTACATCAAGCTACCATTTGCGTTGTACCAATGCGGACTGGGTTTGGGATTAAAAATAAAACTTTAGAGGCAATGGCAGCTGGTGTACCGATAGTAGCTAGCGATCGCGGTTTAGAAGGACTAGCCGTAGATGTTGCTAATCATCCATTCCGGGCATTACGAGCAAATAAATTGCCAGAGTACGTCACCGCTATTAGTCAACTATTTGAGCATCCACATCTGCGTTCACAATTGTCTGACAACGGCAGACAACTAGTAGAAACAGAATTCACTTGGGATATTGCTGGTAAAAGTTATGAACAAGTGTGTCTTAAAAAAGATTAATACTAATTAGTAATTAGCACACACATAAAAATGCTTGATTTAATAGAGAACCCACCACTAGCTTCTAGATAAATTCTAATTGTTCTTTGTTGTCGGTGTGGGACAGATGTGTGTAGAGACGTTGTAATGCAATGTCTCTACATCGGCTGTACAAATTATCTTGTCTAAATCGGATTGGTTCAGGGTTAGGTTGTAAACAAACACATCAATTATTGTCAAATTTAGTTGAAGCACCTAACAGAAGTAATTTCTTATGCTTACGTTTATTTTTATTTTTGAGAGTTGTCAAATAATTATCAACGTAGCGAAAAGCAGCTGCACCATCGTAATCAGCAATGGCTATAGCTTGTAAGAAAACCTTTGAAGGAATTTCAAATCCTAAAAATTTTTCTGTTAAAATTAACAAATCTTGATCTGTGGCAGGAAAAGTAGTTTCTTCTGCCTCTTCTGGATCAGAAAATATATCTTCAATTAATGCTTTGTACATTTTGTACCTCCCCAAAAGCATAAGACGCAAAGCCTGTGATAAAGTTTAGCTGCTGATCGCGAGTTTGTAAGTTCACGGGGAGTTCAGTACCAGCACATCCTATCTCCCGCAAAATCTCTAAGCAATAAGTACCGAGTTGAGTGTATGGAGCTTGCTCCAATTCTTGAGCTACTTCTAGAGCCATCTCTAAATTGACTTCGATAACCGTCTTTACAGGGTTGGTCATAAACACGCCCTAATAAACTGGATGCTCTAAGTTTTGATCACAAGTTCAAATAGCGTAACGGTGTTTTTGCGGATTTTATAAAGAGGCGAAAATAAAATATCAGCGCATTTGCGGTAATATATCCAAAATTATCTAAACAAATCTGAGATGCGATCGCTGTTTGTGTAGAATAAGTTGACCTATCCTTTTAAGTGTTTTCCTGCCGCACTATGTCGTAAATAAGATAAGTAACATATAGATTTCCTATCTTGTCCCCTCACAGGTTGCTTATTTCTGTTAGGTGTAATATCAAGTCTGTTTAGTAGATTTACTACCATATTTTTTATTAATAGTACTGTAATGTGCCTAATCCACCCTACAGTACCTAATTTTGTTCAAAATCAAATAGCAATCCTATAGCAAAAGGCTGAAACGACCTATTGACTATGATTCACAAGATAAATAGTTTGTAAAGTACATCATTCCTAATGCTATTACTTCTGAATATTTCCGACAGAATAACGCATTTTTGGGAAAACTGAATCCTTATGCATGTTTAGTTGATTAGATATATAAAACAACATTAATTATGTCTCAGGTGATTTCATCATAAATTTATAATTCAAGACCTTGGTTTATGTAAGCATTACAACGATCAAGCACATTTGATCTGTAAAACGACAAAGGTATATATCATGACCATTGAGGTTCTAAATGTTTTTGGTGTAACCAATTCCAATATTCTCAGTAAGCAGCAAATAGCTACTATCAATACTAAAGATGTTAGTAACACCACAAGTGTACCTCAATCTTCGTCTGGGATATCTTTGATCAACAATTCCGTAATCGATACTAAAGATGTTAATAACAGCACATCATCTGTATCTCAATCTTCGTCTGGGATATCTTTGATCAACAATTCCGTAATCAATACTAAAGATGTTAGTAACACCATAAGTGTACCTCAATCTTCGTCTGGGATATCTTTCATCGGCAATCCCATAATCAATAGTAAAGATGTTAGTAACACCACAAATGTACCTCAATCTTCGTCTGGGATATCTTTCATCGGCAATTCCATAATCGATACTAAAGATGTTAATAACACCACATCATTTGTGTCTCAATCTTTGTCTGGGGCATCTATTGCCATAATCAATGGCAAAGATGGCAATAAAACCATAGATGCGTCTCAATCTTTGTCTGGGGTATCTATCACTACTGACCTAGAAGCCCAAACTATCTCTGCCAATAACATTCCTAGTTTGGGAACACTAACATTCAAAATAGCCAACATTGCCAATGTCATTGGCACAAATGGCCCTGACATCATTAAGGGCGATAGTCAAAATAATCAATTAACTGGTTTGGCTGGTGATGACCTAATTGATGGTAGAGGTGGCAATGACGTGATTGACGGTGGACTAGGAAATGACACGTTGATAGGTGGTGCAGGCGATGACACCTTCACCGGCAGTCGCGGTAACGACAGCATCAATGGCGGAGATGGCTTGGATACAGCAGACTACAGCAAACTAGGTCAAGCGATCGCCTTCTCAGGTGTAGGGGCAATTATCAAAGCTGGTGGATTTGGAACAGATCAAGTCTTTCAAGTAGAAACAGTTATTGCTGATGCTAGTGTTGCTAATAACACTATAGATGTGTCTCAATCTTTGCCTGGGGTATCTGCCACCGTTAACCTAGAAGCCAAAACTATCTCTGCCAATAACGTTCCTAGTTTGGGAACATTAACATTCAATGTAGTCAACTTTGACGATTTCTTCGGTACAAATGAGGCTGACAGCATTACTGGCGATAGCCAAGATAACCGATTAGTCGGTGGCTTAGGCAATGACAGCATCATCGGTGGCTTAGGTAATGACACCATTATCGGTGGCTTAGGTAATGACACTATCTTCGGTGGAGAAGGTAATGACACCATCATCGGTGGAGAAGGTAACGATGTTCTTACAGGTGGCATTGGTGCAGATAGCTTTACTTTCAACAGTGCTAAGGAGGGTGTTGACATCATCAAAGATTACAACTTTGCTCAGGGCGACGTAATCCAAGTTTCTAAATTAGGGTTTGGTAGTACTAATAATAGCGACTTTTCCTACAACACCTCTACCGGGAACTTATCTTTCTTAGGAAATCAACTTGCCTTAGTTGAAAATCTCTCATCCAATGTGAGTATTCAGTTCGTGTAAAATTCCTAAAAGTCACAACTCCATCACAAGTTAAAACTTTTTGTAATTTGTTCCCAGAGTAAAAGTTATGTTGCAAAAAAAGAGGCTGGGCTGATACAAGTATAAATCGGATCAGTTCTCGCCTGCTAACTCTCAAAAAATTTTTGCAACATAACCATTGACTAGTTGCTTTAGCTCTCTCGACCAGAGCAACGCACTGCCTGATCCTGAGTGTTGAATTATTCCATTTTGATGATATTATTTTACAAAATTAAGGAGTAAAGCTTGTGGCATTTACTATCAATCAATTATTCAAGTTATCGGTTAAATATTTCCCAGCAATTACAGCAATAATAACGGTTCTCGCATTACCAGTTCAAGCAGCTACATTTTTAGTAAATGAACGCGCCCTTTTAGGAAGTAATGATGAAGTTGATTGGGGAAGTTTAGGTAAAGTATTCAATCCCTCTGCGCCTGACTTTTCTGTTTTTTTACCTAACTCATTTTCAACAACATCCCAAGCTGGTTTAGGCTTAGATGTAAATATAACTCCAGCTAAAAATCCTCAGATTACTCCACCGTTTATCTTTCAAACGTTACCTCCACCTGGCATTCGGACTAACTTCGCCCAAGGAGATTTTATTCTCTTTGGAGGTATAGACCCAACAGGTTTTCAACCTCGTCTTCCTGGCGCTCCCGATCCTCGGACTCAGGGGAACGGAGAACCTTTGAGCATTAGTTTTGCCCAGCCTGTTTATGGCGCTGGTACTCAGATAGCTGTAGATATTGGTAATTTAGAAGTTGAAACTTTTATCAACGCTTTTGATAGCAGCAATAATTTGTTGGGTAGTTTCTCAGTTCTTAGTACTTCGTCGCTAGCATTAGATAACTCGGCAGTGTTTTTGGGGGTTCGTAGTGACACTGCAAACATCTCACGACTCGTTTTTAGCAGTTCTGCTCCACAATACGCCTTGGCTATTAATCAGGTAAGTATTGTTGTAGCTCCTGAACCAAATTTCACCTTAGCGATATTAGCTTTTGGTATTTCAGGTGTTGTTTTAAAATTACGCCAACGCCCTTGGCCAAATAATTGCTAATTAGTAATACTCGTCTCCAGCGATAAGCAAGCTACGCAATTTGTAATTAATGAGGGTACAGCAACCCACACCAAAATTTTTGATGGGGTGGTCTGGAAAAGGCTATCTATAAGACGTTCTGGCTAGCAAATTCAGGGGGATGCAAACTCGCTTTTTCATGCTGCTATGAGTGACGAGTTCTTAGGTCAAGACATTTCTGAATAAGAAATCACCAGGTCAGTTAAAACAAGCTTTTTCCCAGATCCACTCTTAGGTCAAGAATGCTCATCTGAACCATATTGTCAATAGATAATCATAACTAATTTAATCGGTATATCAGATAATTTATTTTCCGGAAATCGCCTAACAGTGATTGTAGTTAACAATTACGTAGCTTATTTCTTGCCAAAGGCGAGTATTATTATCAATGACGAATTATTTCAATACTGTGGAAGCGTCAAAAGAATTTGTCGTTGAATAAGCTTAATTTTTTGGACATACTCAAACTTCAGTCAAACGCAAGGTTCACATAATTCTTAGTTTTACCCGAATTAAAGTAAATGTCATACAAAGAATTAGAACACATCATAGACGCTAAGATACAAAAAGCTATACGGAAGCACGAGGTTATAGTTGCTTTTATTAGTAGTATTATTGGCTTAATGTTTATAGTGGGATTGTTCCATGCTATTTTGCTCAACCACACTCAAATTCAATCATATTGCTTGAGATGATTACTGGTTGCGTTCAATAGGCTTTTATGAGCAAGTGTTGCCTAATAGTTATACCAATTCTCTAAGAAGCGGGAGCATCCCAATTTTGGCTTAAATCTTTTCCCTCACCCCCAGCCCCTCTCCCAAAAATGGGAGAGGGGAGACATAATTCTAGTTCGCCGAATCCCATCATTTGGGATTCGGGGTTAGGGGATGAGGGCAAACACAAAGTTTTTGCACCTGACGGGATGCTCCCCTAAGAAGCTGCATAAAATAAGGCTTAGTCAGACTTGAGATTTAAGCTTTTTGTTATACGCAACCTCACAGGTAATCGATATTACACTTACTTTTGATAAAAGTGAATTGCACTATGGAGAGTAAAAATAATAGCAGGGCTATGTTGGTTATATTTTTGACTGTATTTATAGACTTGCTCGGCTTCGGAATTATCTTGCCAATATTGCCTTTGTATGCTGAACAATTCGGAGCAAAACCTAATGAAGCGACACTACTTATAGCTATTTATTCTTTAATGCAGTTCTTATTTGCACCATTATGGGGTAAGTTTAGCGATCGCTACGGTCGTCGTCCAATTTTATTGCTTACTTTATTAGGTTCTGTAATTGCATACGCTGGGTTAGGTTTTGCCAACTCATTAGGGATTTTGTTTATTGCTCGTAGTCTTGCTGGAATTATGGCAGGGAATATTGCTACTGCTCAGGCGTACATAGCAGATATTACCACGCCAGCTAATCGATCTCGTGGCATGGGCATAATCGGAGCAGCTTTTGGTCTTGGTTTTATTCTCGGCCCAGCAATTGGAGGTATTTTGATCGGGTTCGATGGAGACAACGCTAACTTTCATCTACCGTCGTTGTTCGCAGCCGGATTATCTTTATTAGCATTGCTTTGTGCTTTGATGTTACTTCCAGAATCTCTAAATTCTGAGACTAGAGCCAAAATCCAAGCTAATCGCTACCGTCAGCGACGGCTGAACTTGCTACAACTGTCACAGCGTCCACAGTTTTGCTTGCTTATTGGCATCTACTTTTTTGTTACCTTTGCTGTTGCGTCTATGGACTCTACATTGGCTTTATGGTCAAAGCAGCAATTAAACTGGGGGCCTCAACAAACTAGTTATCTTTTTGCCTTCATGGGGATTGTCAGCACAATCATTCAAGGAGGACTAATCGGATTTCTCAAGAAATACTTCGGTGAAAGAAAGTTACTTATCTTGGGGATATTAGGGTTAGGTTTGGGATTACTGTTAATTGGATTCTCACAAAGTTTAATTTTAGTGTTGGCCGCTACCATGCTTGTAGCATGGGGAATTAGTGTCAGCCAACCAATATTAAATAGCCTGATTTCCCAAATGACACCCCCAGAAGAACAAGGAGAAATATTAGGTATTGCTAGTTCTTGCTCTGCCTTAGCACGCATCGGTGGGCCAACCTGGGCAGGGGTTAGTTTTATGAAATTTGGGAGTCATGCTCCTTTTTTGAGTGGATTTTTAGTAATGCTAGTAGCTTTGACACTTAGTTCACGAGTGACTACAAACGCATCTGAACCAAACAAAGAACGTGTAGCCTCACAATCTAGGTCTTAGAGGATCTTTTAAAAGTGAGGGCTGATGTATGCAAAATTTTAGATCCTCCTAAATCCTCCTTTTTTCCCACTTTTTATTACGAATTACGAATTACTATGACAGGTCGGCGAGTATTGTTTTTAGGCATCTTTATAAGCATCCTCCTCACCTATGCAATTTGGCTAGGTGGGAGCATTCCTGCAAGCATCACTAAACTTCCTGACCAAGGATTAAACTGGTATTACTGGAAGCTTCCCCAACCAACCTTTTGGAGTCGAGCGACAGCTTGGGGTATGTACCTGGGGCATCAGTTTAGCATCTGGGGGTGTATCTTGTGGGCGCAGCGATCGCAGTTGAAATACAAATCAGCGTTGCACCCGATTAACTACCTCATGCTTGCTATTAATGGTGCATTCATCGCTTTCCACTTTCTCCAAACCTATATTTGGTACGATGCTCTAGCTCAAGATACTTCAATTTGGGCTTCTCAAGGTGCAGTTGTCCTTTTACTGGTATTCGTACTAATTTTAGAAACGCCCCGACGCGGTTTGTTTTTTGGTAATTCTGTTCCATTCCATCAACAGTTTTTGCAAATTATCAAGCTGTACCACGGCTACTTTTTCTCCTTCGCCGCTATCTATACCTTTTGGTACCATCCAATGGAGGCGACTTTGGAGCATTTAATTGGTTTTCTCTATATGTTCTTGCTTCTGCTGCAATCGTCGTTGATATTTAACCGCACCCATGTAAATCGTTGGTGGACATTTTCTTTAGAAATATCAGTTGTTTTACATAGTGTAATTGTATCTTTAATGTTAGGACAAAGCAAGTGGCCAACATTTCTCTTTGGTTTTATTGGCATTTTAATACTTACTCAACTCCACGGTTTACCTGTGAGTATCTTGACTAAACGCACTATCTACGGAGCCTTTTTAGTGAGTGTAATGGCCGTTTATGGACTGACTGAACGCGGCTTGGGCAGAATTTATGAAGTAACCTATATTCCTCTGATTGAGTTTGGGCTGGTTGGCGTAATTTACTTAATCTTCTTGCTCATCTTATGGACAATTTCTCGTTTACATGTCAAGCAAGACGTAATATGATGCTTGTCAAAATACCCATAGGTTTGTAGTAATAACTTTAGTTTTTTCTCTGAGAAGCTACGCGGGAAGCGCAGCTATAGCAATCCTATTTGATTCGTGAAAAATATAAATAAGAAAACGAACCGCAAAGTACGCTAAGGACGCAAAGAAAAGAAAGGAAAGAAAGAAAAAAGAGATATATAATCACAAATGATTTAGGACTGTTATATGCCCAAAGGACTTTACACAATCAGGACTGAATTTATGATAGGACTTACGCACGAGTTACAAAGTAACGAACCGCAGATCCGCAGAGAAGCCAGTGCGTCCTTGCGGGTTAAGAGACTTGTCCCTTGCGCGTCTCCCCTTGGGAGAAGCAACTGGCGCGACACGGAGAAATAAGAGTTTGAGAGATATTTGGCGTAAGTCCTACCTGACTACGAACATTTTTGAAAGAAGGTTGATTAGCTGGACATGCTATAAATAAACATTAAAAAACTCAGAATTTTACTCACCACTACCAAGGGTTTTTTGCTGTTGATAACGGAGTTTAAACTGTTGTTGCTGTATTCTATGATCCACAATAGCTTCAGGATAGCCAACAGCATGACGCTCTAAAGATGGAATTTTACCAGTAACTAAATATTCTGTATCTACAGACCGCAATTCTGATACCCATTGCCGAATATATTCTGCCTCTGGATCAAATTTTTGTGTTTGACTGGCTGGATTAAAAATCCGCACAGGTTTAGGGTCCATGCCGCTAGAAGCACTCCATTGCCAACCGCCATTATTAGCAGATAAATCACCATCAATTAGGCGCTGCATAAAGTATTTTTCTCCCAATTGGGGATTAATTAGCAAGTCTTTGGTAAGGAAACTGGCGACAATCATTCGACAACGGTTGTGCATCCAGCCACTTTCATTCATCTGGCGCATCGCTGCATCTACAATGGGGTAGCCAGTTCTCCCCTCACACCAAGCTTGGAAGTGTTCTTCGTTAGTTTGCCAAGGAAAATTTTTAAAGGTGTCGCGGAAAGCACCATCAGCTAATTCCGGGAAGTTATACATTGCATGTTGATAAAACTCCCGCCAAGCTAATTCTTGTTGCCATGTGCGAATATTAACTGCTGTTTCCTCACTGCGGCTGTTTTCTAGTGCTTCTATCGTGGCTTGCCAAACGGTGCGAATGCCAATTACGCCAAATTTTAAAGCTGCACTCAGTTGCGATGTTCCGTCTACTGCGGGGAAATTTCGCTGTTGTTGGTATTCAGTAATGGCAATAGCCGTAAATTCTTCTAGCCGTTCTTGCGCCGCCGCCTCTCCCGGTGAAATAATCAATTCTCCATCCCAAATAAATCCTAAATCTTTCGCTGAAGGTAGGGTTAAGGCTCCTGCAAGTTTAGCAATTTCCTGTTCAGTTTCTGTTAACCCCTCAACATTTTGCAGAGTTTCTACTGGGTTCGCTTTCGGTTTGGTAATCCAATTTTTCCAGAAGGGGGTGTAAACTGTGTAAGGTTGATTGCTACCAGTGCGTAATTGCTCTGGGGAATTGAGAATTTGATCCCAGTTTTGGTTAAGAAACTGAATGCCTTTTTCTTTGAGGGCATTTATAACGGTGCGATCGCGTTCTTGTGAATAAGGTTCTACATCCCAATTCCAAAAAACAGCTTTGGCATTTATTGCTTCTGCTAAAGCTGGTATCGCTTGTACAGGATTGGCGTGGAGTATTAACAACTGGCTACCAACTTCAGCATATCGCTCTTGGAGTTTCTGCAAACAGCCAATCATATAAGTTATTTTCACAGGAGCAACATCATCCCGTTCCAGAATATTTGGATCGAGACAAAACACGCCCACCACTTTCGGACTCTGTTGTTTTGCCGCAGCCAGTCCCGTATTGTCAGAAATGCGTAAATCGCGCCGATGCCAAAACAGAATTAAGTCAGACATTCCATGCAACATATAGTTCACCCGTACTAGCTTAAATGCTAGTGGTACCATTGAACATCATTCTGGCGATAAATTTCTTCTTCCCCTGCTCCCTTCATGATCCTTGAGCGATCGCTCGGCGAATTTTGTGCCAAATTAACCCTGCGACAATCAACCCTAAACCCACTTGCCAAATTGCAGATTCTACCCAGAAAGCCAGAAAAAGGCAACTTACAAGACCTAACCAACCTATCCATACAGGATAGAGTCGCTCTGATGGGGTTAGACGCAAGGCGGCGAAGCTGGTAATTGCGTAATAAATTAAAACACTAAAGGCACTAAACGACCAGGTAGTTTTGACATTACCCAACAGTACTAATAGAGCGATCGCTATTCCGACAAATATCACAGCCCAGTATGGGGTTGTCTGTTCTTGGTTAAGCCGCGCTAAGAATTTTGGAGCATCTGAACGTCGTCCCATTGCCAGTAACACCCGAGATAAACCCAAAATCAGGTTCAATAGCACGCCTAACATAGCTGTCACCGCACCAATCCCTAAAACCAAAGCACCACCAGAACCGGCAACGCTGCGGACTGCCACTTCTAGGGGCGCTGCTGTCTGCCCTGTGCTATTACTCAAGACATCTGCCCCCACAGCCCCAATACCAACTATCGCCACTGCCATGTAAAGCAACATTGTCAACAGCAAACAGACAATCATCGCTTTCGGAATCGTTTCTCTTGGGGAGCGTGCTTCCTCTCCCATTGTGGCAATGCGCCCATAACCTGTGTAGGCGACAAACATCAAGGCGCTAGCATGAAGTACTGCTGCTGGGGAGGTTGTGAAAAAAGGTGTCAAATTCTTAATTCCCACCTCAGTAGCACGGGGTAGACAAGCCAGGATAAAGAAGCCTAAAGATAGCAGCGTTACCGACACAATCACCGTATTGGTTACATTAGAGCGGCGGATACCACTTAAGACAACCAACGTCATCATCGCTACAGCTAAGAGGGCTGTAGGAACTACCCAACTGGAACTCAAACCCCCAACGTTCAGCAAGTAATCAGCAAAACCTAAAGCGGCGGTTGCGGCTGAGGCAGTCTTTGCTACCAAAAACATCCACCCGGCGGTGAAGCCCAAAGCAGGGGTAAGATATTTGTAACCATATTCATAAGTGCCACCACTGACAGCATGATTAGCTGCTAACTGGGCGCTGTTGAGTCCATTACAACTGGCAACAATTGCCCCAATTGCTACCGCCAAAATTACCGCAGGCCCAGCAATCCCTGCTGCAATCCCGATAGTGACAAATACACCCGTCCCGACAATCGAACCCAGTCCCATCAAGGTTGCACTAACAACCCCTAACTCTCGTTTCAGTTGGGGTGGAGAATTTGTGGCGGACATCTTTGATCTCCCTGTTTAGATTGCAAGATGTAGCGTTCATCAGTGAGGATATCACGACACAAAGGCTTGCAGATAATCATAATTTTGATCCCAAAATAAGCCAGCATAGATTTTGTACCAAATAAGTTGGTACAAAATTAGCGATCTCACTTAATATTAAGTAACAAATTGTTTTGTCCCTACAAAAAATAAATATTTATGTAGTTAAATGTATGGGATTAGTTGAGGAATTCTCTATAAAAACGGAGAAAATGCTTCCAAAAAAATATTTTTATTAAAACCAGGACTTACGCACGAGTCACGGAATAACGAACCGCAGAGGCGCAGAGGACACGGAGAAATCAGAGTTTGAGAGATATTTTGCGTAAGTCCTAAAAACAACACATCGAATTGATAGTTGGTAGAATCATACCAAGAATAACTAAAACTGATAACATTATGCCAAGAAAAGAACAAGGATGGGTCACATTTCAAACCTCAGAGGACGAGCGAAAGATTCTGGAGGAGTTCTGCGAACAGTCTCAACGAACTAAAACTGAGATTCTGCGGGAACTCGTGCGTAGCCTTAATCAGCACTCATCAGCACCGATATCACCATCAATTCAGCAGGAAAAACAGGAAGATATTTACATTCAAAAGCCTGATATAGAAAGTACTATTCAAAAGAAATCACTAAAAGTTAGTTCTCGCAATATTCTTAAAGGTATCGTTAAACGAGTTGTTTATGGAGCAGTTAATAGTGAAGTGACTTTAGAGATTATTCATAAAGTAGAATTAACCTCGATTATTACTAGAGCTTCCGCAGAAGAGTTAGAACTATCTGCGGGAAAAGAAGCTTATGCAGTGATTAAATCTAACGATATTGTCATCGCTAGAGAATAGAAATACGTTGATTTTAAGCGTTGGGCTTAAAAAGATGAATTATAGCAGACTTTAGAATTCAGAAAACAGAATTTCTGTATGCTCCTACGCTTGCACGATAAAATCTGATGCACTCAGAGTTGGCGCACCCGTGAGAGTTGCAAATAGACCACCGCTACCAAAACCAGATGCACTGCCATTTTGGTTGTAGAACAACTGGCCACTCACAGCGTCGTAGATAATTTTCGCCGTGCTAGTCGCCCCGGAACTGGTGATTTTAAAATCATTGGCATTGCTAAAACCTGTTCCTGGATTTGAAGCGACCGCACAAAAAGTAGTTTTATCTAGGATAATCTTATCACCTTCGGAACTGTTGAAATCAGCGATCGCATCTACACCAACAGCACTCAGGGCAAAAGCAGCATCGGTGTTGTAAAGGAATCTGTCAGCACCCGCGCCACCCACAAGAGTATCATTGCCTTTGCCACCGATGAGAATATCATCGCCTGACCCGCCCCGCAACAGGTCATTGCCACTCAAGCCATTGATAATATCGTTACCCCCTTGACCATTAATCACATCATTGGAGTTGTCAAAACCTGCGATGTTATTGTTTAAGTCATTGAGGAAGGTGACAGTGTTTTTGTTGAAAATGCTAGCTTGAGTAGAGTTGGCATCGAACACATCAAAGTTGTCGGCGATGTTGCCTTGCCCATCAAACTCTATATTGCCAATCCCAAGGCTTACTTGAGGAGGAAACAGATTATCAAGGTTTTCTAACTTAAAGTTTTGCAGAGTGACTTTGTTAGAAGCCACATTTTCAAAGGTAACTTCTAAGTTATTACCATTTTGAGTTAATTGCAGATTTTGGGCAGTTAAACCACTACCTGTAAATTGCAAGGTGTCAACATTTGCAATCACTGCTGCTGAAGGATTTGAACCTTTGCCAACGCCACCAAAATCGGTGATGGTGTCATTGCCATCGCCAAGGCGAATAAAAAATTTATCTTGACCGCCGTTGCCTGTTAGGGTATCGTCACCAGTTAACCCATCGATGATATTGTTGCTAGGTGTACCAAATAAGTTATCTGCACCAGGAGTTCCAGTCAGGTTGACAGAGGTGTTGCTACTAGCAATATTCCTTCCCCCAAACAGTACATAGCTTTGCCCAGCATTAGAGATGCCGTTGGGGGAAGCACCAGATGCCCCAATAATCAGGTCGTCAATGCCATCGTTGTTGATGTCCCCCGCATTGCTGACTGAGTTGCCTGAGTAGTCACCTGCTGCAATGCCGTTAATTATAAAGCCATTAGTGCCATTCAAATCAGAGAGATTGAGGGTGCCGCCACTGCCCAGATTCTTGCCCCCAAACACTACATAGCTTTGCCCAGCACCATCTTTGCCGTTGACGGAGGCACCTACTGCCCCAATAATCAGGTCGTCAATGCCATCGTTGTTGATGTCCCCCGCATTGCTGACTGAGATGCCTGAGTTGTCACCTGCTGCAATGCCGTTAATTATAAAGCCATTAGTGCCATTCAAATCAGAGAGGTTGAGGGTGCCACCACTGCCCAGATTCCTCCCTCCAAACACTACATAGCTTTGCCCAGCACTATAGTTGCCGTTGGGGTCGGCATAAGGTGCCCCAATAATCAGGTCGTCAATGCCATCGTTGTTGATGTCCCCCGCATTGCTGACTGAGATGCCTGAGTTGTCATATGCTGCAATGCCGTTAATTATAAAGCCATTAGTGCCATTCAAATCAGAGAGGTTGAGGGTGCCGCCACTGCCCAGATTCCTCCCTCCAAACACTACATAGCTTTGCCCAGCATAAAAGTTGCCGTTGGCGTCGCCAGCAGATGCCCCAATAATCAGGTCGTCAATGCCATCACCGTTGATGTCCCCCCCATTGCTGACTGAGGTGCCTGAGTAGTCACCTGCTGCAATGCCGTTAATTATAAAGCCATTAGTGCCATTCAAATCAGAGAGGTTGAGGCTGCCGCCACTGCCCAGATTCTTGCCCCCAAACACTACATAGCTTTGCCCAGCAACAGAGTTGCTGTTGCGGTCGGCACCAGATGCCCCAATAATCAGGTCGTCAATGCCATCACCGTTGATGTCCCCTGCATTATTTGGTACAATGCCGTTAATTAAAAAGCCATTAGTGCCATTCAAATCAGAGAGGTTGAAGCTGCCGCCACTGCCCAGATTCTTGCCCCCAAACACTACATAGCTTTGATCAGCATCAGAGTTGATGTTGGGGTCGCCACCAGATGCCCCAATAATCAGGTCGTCAATGCCATCACCGTTGATGTCCCCTGCATTGCTGACTGAGTTGCCTGACTGGTTATTTGCTGCAATGCCGTTAATGAAAAAGCCATTAGTGCCATTCAAATTAGAGAGGTAGAAGGTGCCGCGACTGCCCAGATTCGTCCTCCCAAACACTACATAGCTTTGCCCAGCCCGAGAGATGCCGTTGGGGGAGGCATTAGATGCCCCAATAATCAGGTCGTCAATGCCATCGTTGTTGATGTCTCCCGCATTGCTGACTGATGAGTTGCCTGAGAAGTCACCTACTGCAATGCCGTTAATTTTAAAGCCATTCGTGCCATTCAAGTCACTGAGATTGAAGAATGAATTAGCCATGATTTTCTCCTGTGTTTATTTGTTGTTAGTCAGGGAGTGGGCTTTAAGGTTCTGAGCTTGAAGTTCCATGTTCCAAGTAAGGGCGCACAGATGTACATTGGTGTCAATGAAGAGACACATAATTCGTAATTCGTAATTCGTAATTCGTAATTCGTAATTAAGAAATTCAATTACGAATTATGTTGATAGCAATCTTTGGGTATCATTTAGTCAAAAGATTTGACTTTGATATTTTTCAAAACACTTAGATACTCTTATGAATATATAAGTAGTGTCAATAGGGTAAGTGTAATTATGGTAAAGTTATAGTTAACTTTATAAAGTGCAAAGTAAAGTTTTTGTGTAAGCGTAGCCCGCACAACTCTTGGAGACGCTCTTGCTAGCTTGCTTCTTTGTTCGCGGAGCGTGCCGTAGGCAAGGAGTACGACATGCTTCGACTCCCCTCACTAGCCGCTCAGTGACCATCTTAGATATTGCTTTCTCCAGATTGTGTACGTAGGGAGCATCCCGTCAGGTGCAAAAACTTTGTGTTTGCCCTCATCCCCTAACCCCGAATCCCATCATTTACGATTCGGGTAACTAGAATTATGTCTCCCCTCTCCCAATTTTGGGAGAGGGGCTGGGGGTGAGGGAAAAGATTTAATCACTCATTGGGATGCTGACTTTACGTATCTATCTAAAGATATAAATCATTGGTGAAAAATGAACATAAGACGGAGATATGGAAGAGAATACAGAGATTTATCTTTGCCTCTCAGAATCTTTGCGTCTTCTTTGACAGCATTCTCTTCACTAAAGTTTTCTGTTTTCGAGTCGTGTTAACTCTTTGAGTACGGTAAACCGTATTTGCTCGTTAGTTCTCAAAGATTAATTTAATTGTTAAGTTTAGTTACATAAATAAAAAAATGCTGCAAACATTGCTAAATGGGAGAAATTATGAGAAACGGTAATATCCTTGAGGAACAAGACAAATCGAACGATGCACGTAACCCTTCGCCTAGTTTGGGCGGGTACACCAGCACCTTGGATGTACATCACGCAAGAATCGGTTCTTGGTTTGACTAAAGTATGCCGAAAAACTCAATAGTCGCTTGGCAATGATTGGGTTTATGTCTCTTATAGCTTTAGAAATATTGACTGGTGTTTAATCAAGTTTCTTGAGCTAACTCAGAAATAAGATTTAATTAAGATTGTTATGAAAGCTACAGATAAATTGGTGCATTTTTTAGAACAAGAGTTAGGTATTTCTGGTGAAGCAATTTCTCTTGCATTGCGACATTGTGAACAGACCCCCAACTTTCTGGCTATGACCCTCTGGCAGTATGGACTGGTAACACTGGATCAGTTAGCCCAAATTTTTGATTGGTTGGAAACAGTATAAGCTGCTTCAACTATTTGGATGGTAAATAACAGACTTTCACAGAAAGTCACATTCTCAACAGTTTTGATTTTAAGGATTAGTAACATCAATGCCAATTAAAGAACAGCCTAAGTCACCTCGGTTTCGGATCATTGCTAATATATTACTGGCAGTATCAGGACTATTTTTGGTCTTAAATTTATTTTTGCCTGGTTTATTTGCTTCTGGTCCGAGTGGTGTTCCCTATAGCTTATTTATTCATCAAGTACAAGAAGGGGAAGTTAGCCGCGTTTCCGTTGGTCAAAACCAGATTATTTACCAACTAAAAGCAGAAAATGCCGAGCCGCCCCAGGTGTTTGCAACTACACCAATATTTGATTTAGAGTTACCCAAACTGCTAGAACAAAAGGGAGTTGAATTTGCTGCTACACCTCCACCGAAAAATACTTGGTTTACAACCCTTTTAAGTTGGGTGATTCCACCACTGATTTTTATTGGTATTTGGCAGTTTTTTCTCGCCCGTGGTGGTGGCGGTGGTCCCCAAGGTGCGCTTTCCATTGGTAAGAGCAAAGCTAAAGTTTACGTTGAAGGCGAATCAGCTAAAATCACCTTTGCAGACGTGGCTGGGGTAGAAGAAGCAAAAACGGAATTAGTGGAAATTGTGGATTTCCTGAAGACTCCGGCACGATTTACGCAAATTGGCGCTAGGATTCCCAAAGGTGTGTTGTTGGTTGGGCCTCCGGGTACTGGTAAGACACTTTTAGCGAAAGCCGTAGCCGGAGAAGCAGGAGTTCCATTCTTCAGTATCTCTGGTTCGGAGTTTGTAGAATTGTTTGTCGGTGTAGGATCTTCTCGAGTGCGGGATTTGTTTGAGCAAGCAAAAAAACAAGCTCCCTGTATTATATTCATAGATGAATTGGATGCGATCGGTAAATCTCGTAGTAGTAACGGCTTCTACGGTGGTAACGATGAGCGAGAACAAACCCTCAACCAGTTATTAACGGAGATGGACGGGTTTGCAGCTGGGGATGCAACGGTGATTGTACTAGCAGCTACTAATCGCCCGGAAAGCCTTGACTCTGCATTGCTGCGTCCAGGTCGCTTTGACCGCCAAGTGTTGGTAGACCGTCCCGATTTATCTGGTCGGGAAGCAATTCTCAAAATTCACGCTCAAAAGGTAAAATTAGGAGATGATGTAGATTTAAGAGCGATCGCTACTCGTACCCCTGGTTTTGCTGGTGCAGATTTGGCAAACTTGGTGAATGAAGCGGCATTATTAGCAGCCCGTAATATGCGTCAAAGTGTTGCTCAAGAAGACTTTGCCGAAGCAATTGAGCGGGTAGTCGCCGGTTTAGAGAAAAAGAGTCGCGTGATGAACGAGACTGAGAAAAAGATTGTAGCATACCATGAAGTCGGTCACGCAATGGTCGGGGCGCTAACAACAGGAAACGGTCGCGTCGAAAAGATTTCGATTATTCCTCGGGGAATGGCAGCTTTAGGCTACACTCTGCAATTACCAACCGAAGACCGCTTTTTGATGAATGAAGAAGAACTGCGGGGTCAGATTGCGACTCTATTAGGTGGACGTTCCGCCGAAGAGATTGTGTTTAACAGTATTACAACAGGTGCTTCCAACGATTTGCAACGAGCAACTGACTTGGCAGAACGGATGGTAACAACTTATGGTATGAGTAAAGTCTTAGGGCCACTGGCTTACCAACAAGGACAACAATCGATGTTTTTGGGTAATGGCGCTAGTAATCCTCGGCGGGCGGTGAGTGAAGACACATCAAAAGCCATTGATATCGAAGTCAAGGAAATCGTGGAAACAGCCCACGAACAAGCCCTAGAGATTCTCAGACAGAACCGAGACTTGCTAGAAGCGATCGCTACTCAACTCTTAGAAACAGAGGTCATTGAAGGCGAAAAACTGCACAGTTTGCTGGGTCAAATTAAACCCGTAGCTAATTCCTAATTAAGAAGTCAGCTTTTAAACTCAGAGGTACGCAGAGAATAACTTTGCGTACCTCTGCGTTAAACCTCCGCGTTACTTTGCGTTTTTAATACTCTGGAACAGAAGGATCAATTTCTCGACTCCAAGCGGTAATTCCGCCTTTGACATTCGTTCCAACAATCCCGGCTTCTTTGAGAATAGCCAGGGCTTTTGCCGATCGCCCGCCCATCTTACAATGAGCAATTAAGCGGTGACCGTTCAATATTTCCTTCACTTTGGTAACGCCAATGCCATTTTCAATGTCTGGTAAAGGCACCAACACTGAACCAGGAATTTTGGCAATGTCGTACTCATTGGGGTTGCGGACATCTAGCAGGACAAAATCCTTCGCACCACTATCAAGCAACTCCTTCAAATCCTTAACCGTCATTTCTTGCATTTCCATCTGCTGTTTAGCCTCCTCTGCCTTAGCTTGTGGAATTCCGCAGAATTGTTCGTAGTCTATCAGTTTTTCAATCACAGGGCGAATTGGGTTAGGACGCAGCTTCAACTCCCGGAATTTCATATCTAAGGCGTTGTATAGCAGCAACCGCCCACTTAGGGTATTACCTTGTCCCAAAATGATTTTGACAGTTTCCGTTGCTTGAATTAAACCAATAATTCCGGGTAAAATTCCCAATACGCCGCCTTCTGCACAAGAGGGAACCATCCCTGGTGGTGGTGGTTCTGGGAAAAGGTCACGATAATTTGGCCCACCTTGGTAGTTAAATAGAGTAGCTTGCCCTTCAAAGCGTAAAATTGAACCGTAGACGTTGGGCTTATTCAGCAATACGCAAGCGTCGTTAACTAGATATCTGGTGGGGAAGTTATCAGTACCATCTACCACAATATCATAAGGTTCAAGGATTTCTAGGGCGTTTTCGGAAGTTAGGCGGGTTTCGTATAAATCAACCTGACAATAGGGGTTAATTTCGTGAATGCGGTTTTTTGCCGATTCAATCTTAGGTTTACCTACCCAGGATGTACCGTGAATAACTTGGCGTTGTAAGTTGGAAGTATCGACAACATCAAAATCCACAATTCCGATACGTCCAATACCCGCCGCCGCCAAATATAAAAGTAGTGGTGAACCGAGTCCACCTGTACCGATACACTGGACACTGGCAGCTTTTAGGCGCTTCTGTCCTTCTAATCCTACTTCCGGTAAAATCAGGTGTCGGGAGTAGCGTTCGTAATCGTCCTTAGTCAACTGGATTTCATCCAGATTGGGATTGAGCATAGCAGTTATGATCTGGGAGGGAATATTAATCCTATCGAAAAACGATATGCGTCTTTAAACTAAGCCGTTAAAATAATTCGTAATTCGTAATTCGTAATTAAGTTTTGTAATGGGGATTTAACCCCAATCGCATTACTTATCGGTTTTAGAACCGGGGGACTTAAACCCACGGAACTAGTTAAATTATATTTTCAATTGCCTCTGTTTGGAAATGATCAGTATCATCAAGGCTCCAGCTTTGGAGTTCTCCAGCTTTGCCGTTTTGGACGGATACTATGATATACGAGTATCCTTGCCAAGCGTATAGGCGATCGCATTCTGAAGGGATAGCTACATGATCTGGGTGAGAATGAAAAATGCCAATAATGTTGAGCGATTTATTGCGTGCTTCCCTTTGTATTTTTAACATAACTTCGGGTGCGATCGCATATTGCCGTCTTTTACTTTCTGCTGTGTGTTCCCCTGCAAACTCAGCCACCGCTTCTGTATTCCAGGCATTTTCTGTTGGTATGACTTCTACCACAATTTTACCTCCACTAGCCAGATAGCCCAAAATTATACCACAGCATTCTTCTGGATAGGTGCTTTCAGCATGGGTGCGGATAGTTTGCAAGTCTTCTTGGCTAAATCGGATCATCTCTGCATTTGTAATTTTAGTAACCTATAGCGATTTTTGCACATATATTTGCACATATATAATATATTGCCAGGTGTAGGCTAGCAAGAACCGCAGGCATAGCTGCCATCAAAAAGGAAAATATAGCAATCCTATTTAAGTTATGAAACTATGAAAAGTAAACTATTCTCTATTTAACGCTAGTAGGACTTACGCATTGACAAAAAACCAACCTCTTAAGTGTGAGTTTTAAGCATTTCAGCTTTCACGGCTGATAAAAAAGCCTGAAACTATGTGTTTTCCTTAATACACATGCTCATGACTTTGTACAGTGCCTAAGGCTTAGATAGTCCTAAATCAGTTGGCAAGTATTACTTACAAGCCTTTTTATATGCTGAACCTTCAAATGAAAATTGCTGTCCCTCAAGAGTGACATGAAACTATAGCGAAAACTTAAATTTTTGGCTACTTTTTTGTGTCCGAAAGTACTAACATCAGGTTGAGAACTTAAGTTACTGAAAAAATTGATTTAGTCAGGTAAAAATTATGGCAAATATCGTTGGAACCGACGGCTACGACTTGCTACAAGGTGGTCAGGGCAATGATACTTTCATTGGTGGTCAGGGGGATGATACGCTGACTGGTGGCGGTGGCAAAGATATTTTTATTTACAACTTGGGCGACGGTACTGATACCATCACTGATTTCGGCGGGGTAGGTAAAGCAACTAACCCGACAGCAGCAGTCATTGCCCAAGTGGACACAATCAAATTCCAGGGTGCAGGCTTAACTGCTCCAAATCTGCTGCTTACCCAGAATGGCAGCGATGTAGAAATTACCTTTGCAGGGAAGGCTGATGCCATAGTTATCTTGCAAAACTTCAAACTAGAAAACTTGGGCAATCTGAAAGCTTCTGGAACAAGACCAGCGATCGGTAATATCCTGTTTGATGGGCAAACTAACATTACCAGCAGCTTTAATATCCTGGATGCTAACTCCACTCAAACTAGCCTGGGCATCAAAAACACCGTGACTTTCCTCAATGACCTATCCAACAATATTACGGGTTTAGACAACTCAAATGATGTCATTAATGGTCAGGGGGGCAATGACCGCATTGATGGCAAGAGTGGCAACGACTTGCTGCGGGGTGGTGCGGGGAATGATACTCTCATTGGTGGTGCGGGGAATGACACCCTTATTGGTGGTACGGGCAATGACTCCCTCGCTGGCGATAACCTGCTTTCTGGGGGCGATGGCAATGATTTTCTTTCCGTCTCTGGTTACACCAGCTTCAGCTACCCAGACGACGTATACGACTCTCACTCGTCTGGGAAGAATACGCTCAACGGTGGCGCTGGTGACGATAACTTGAGTGCTGAGGGTTCAACAGGTAATAACCTGCTGTCTGGGGATGATGGCAATGATTCTCTTAGCGTCTCTGGCTACTACAAAGGAAATGACTACCAAGACTACGACTCTCGTTCGTCTGGTAATAATACCCTCAACGGTGGTGCAGGTAAGGATACTTTGAGTGCTGGCGGTTCAGCAGGCAATAACCTGCTCTCTGGGGGTGATGGCAATGATTATCTCTCCATCTCTGGCTACTACAGCTACACTCCCAGCGACCCGAACTCACCGCGCGATGTCTCCATCACATACGACTCTCGTTCCATAGGCAATAATACCCTTAACGGTGGCGCTGGGGACGATAACTTAAATGCTAGCAATTCAAAAGGCAATAACCTACTGGATGGTGGCGCTGGTAATGATTATATTTCCGCCTCTAACGCCTCTGGTAAGAACACCCTTTATGGTGGCAGTGGGAATGACACAATCTATGGTGGCAGTGGGAATGATATCCTTGCAGGTGGTTTTGGTAATGACACTCTTTATGGTGGCAGTGGGAATGATACTTTTGTTTTCAATAGTTTCAATGAAGGCATTGATAGACTTTATGACTTTAAGTCCACTAATGACTTGATTCAGGTATCGGCTGTTGGTTTTGGTGGCGGGTTATCACCAGGTTCACTTAAGCCAAGTCAGTTTACCCTCGGAACATCTGCAAGTACTAATGCTCAACGATTTATCTATGACTTTGCTACAGGTGGATTGTTCTTTGATCAAGATGGTAGTGCGTCTGGGTTTACTCAGGTAAAATTTGCACAACTATCTGCTGGTGTGACACTAACCAACAACAATTTTGTGGTTGGTTAATTGTGATTAGGAATAAGAATTAAAGAACCCCACCCCGCATTTGAGTAAACTTACGCTCCCCTCCCCGCTTTTCGGGAGGGGCTGGGGGTGCGGTGTTAGGGACTTTTGCAAAAGGTCTAAGGGACTTCCAAGAAATAAATTATTCAAATAAACGAACCACAGAGACAAGGCAGCGCGGTCTTGGGGGTTTCCCCCATGAGCGACTGCCACGCAGAGAACGCAGAGAGAGAAGAAATAGAGAGAGTTTTTGCGTCAGTTTTGGAACATTTTTTTATTTGGAAGTCCCTAATGCAATAGACATCTCCAGAAATTAAATATGCGTAACCTGAAACGGTTGTAGAGACGCGAAATTTCGCGTCTCTACATTCTTTTTCGGAGATGTCTAATTGGCTAAAGTTGATTCCGGGCTTTGAGTTGCAGATATCGCTCAACTACCTGATCGGCAATTTGATTTGCTGGTGCATCTAGTACTAATACACCTTTTTGTTTCAACTGGGCATAAGCTACTTGTCGTTGCTTTAATAAATCTAGTGCGACTGCACGGGCATAAGCATCTGTAACATCATCTGTAAAGGTGTGTGCTAAACGATCAACTTGCGGATCTCGCAGAGTAACACAAAATGGCAGATACCGGGGTGCTAGTTTGGAAAGTGCAGCCAGGAGTTCTGTAGAAGCGGTGATATCAATTAAGTCGGTAATCACCACTACTAGCGCCCTGCGAGTTTGACGCTGCAAAACATTTGTCACCGCCCCCAAATAATCAGATTCAAATAACACTGGTTGAATTGGTGTCAGACGATCGATTAGCTGATTCAAATGATGTTGACCGCGTTCTGGGGGAATCCACGTATGCATCTGGCGGTCAAATACACCAACACCGACGCGATCGCCTCGATGCAACCCTGCCAATGCTAAGGATAAAGTTGCATTCAAACCCCAATCAAATCGCTGCAAATTCTGCACTTTTGCTGTCATCAATCGCCCGCGATCGAGCAAAATTATTAAAGTTTGTTCTTGTTCGGGTTCTAGAACCCTTACCAATGGCGTTGCATTATTATAAGCCCCAACCCGACGGGCGGTAGCTTTCCAATCAATAAACCGCAAATCGTCACCAGTGCGATAGTTCCGCAGTTCGGCAAACTCTGTACCAATACCAGTTTTGCGAGATTGGCGGATTGATCCTGATGATTGCAATGTTAAACGAATTGTCAGCGATCGCAACCCCACTAAATCAGGATAAACTTTCACTGGCAGACTTTGGGGAATTTGCCAATCATTCCAAGCTAATCCCCACATTCCCAACTGTCGAACTTGGATATTTCCCCAAGGGAACTCGCCGCGCTGTCTTGGGTTGACGGTATACGTCAATTCCTGGCTGCTGTTACTGGGAATAATAGCATGAAGTGTCGGTGCAGATATGCCAAAACCTGTTGGGTAATAATCGCAGATTTCAATTAAGGCGTTGGCATTTGGCGATGTTACTTTTAACACCACTGGATTATCGCGCCCAATGGATAATCTTGACGGTAATTCGCGGCTAATTTGCACGCGAGAACGCCGTACCTGTAAACCATCTACAACCATCAATCCGAGAACGATCGCATCAAATAGCAAAATGATGGCGATCGCTGCTTTAATGTTGAGAAAAAGGCATAGAATCGCGGCGATGGCTATACCTAAAACCAACAATAAATAAACTCGTTTGGAAGGAACCATTTTTTAGACTGAGAAGTTAGGAGAAGATTAGCTTAACCTACGTCATCATGGGCAAAGCGGTTAAACAGGAAATCTAGGGCATAATTACGTAATTGGTAGTATTTTGGATCTTCCATGATGCGGGCGCGATCGCGGGGACGAGAAAAAGGAATTTCCATAACTTCACCAATTTTCGCATGTGGTCCGTTGGTCATCATCACCAATTTATCTGCTAAAAATAGTGCTTCGTCGATGTCGTGGGTAATCATCAACACTGTACAACGATTATCGCCCCAAATTTTGAGCAATTCTTCCTGTAATTCTTCTTTGGTGATCGCATCCAGCGCCCCAAAAGGTTCATCTAAAATTAAGACTTTCGGACGAATCGCCAAAGCCCGGGCGATAGAAACCCGTTGTCTCATACCCCCGGACATTTGCATTGGTTTCTTTTCCATTGCATCAGCCAGTCCCACCATTGCTAAATGATCGCGGACGATCGCTCTTTTTTCGGCTTGTGGTTTGTTGGGATAAACGGCGTTAACAGCTAAGTAGATGTTTTCAAAAGCAGTTCGCCAAGGTAGCAAGGCATAGTTTTGGAAAACAACCATCCTGTCTGGGCCTGGCTTGGTGATTGGTTCTCCTTCGAGTAATACTTGCCCGGAGGTGGGAAAGTTAAAACCGGATACCATATTTAACAGCGTCGATTTGCCACAGCCAGAGTGGCCGATGAGGCAAATAAATTCCCCTTGTTCGACGTTGAGGTTAACGCCATCGAGTACGGTGAAGGGGCCTTTCTTTGTGGGATAAACTTTGGTAACCTCTTTAATTTCTAGGAAAGGTCTACGGTTGGTGGTTGCAGGAACAAATGGTTTTCCGAGTGTGCTTGTAGTTGTTAAGTTGCGGTTTTGCATGGTATTTGGTATTTGGGTATTAAAAAGTTTAATGTACGCGATGTGTGTGCAACGAATATTCTGACCTCTCTCCAAATCTCTCCCCTAGAAGGGGAGAGGCTTTGAATTTTCCCCCCTTCCCTTGTAGGGAAGGGGGTAGGGGGTTAGGTCTTTTGTTGGCTTTTCCAGATGACCTGAATTGTCAGATCGTTAAAGGAGTTCAGAGGTTCATTAATGGAGTTCAAAGACTCACGCATGATTTTCTTAGTTCTTCCACTCCCTCTTTCTCTCACGATTTTTTTAGGATGCAAGTCTTCTTCTCGGTGCATCAAGAAGAACTTCTGCGATTGAAAAATCACGTTTAATTTTCAAGCTGTTGAGATAAGCGATCGGATCGTCGGCGTTAAAGGGAGTACCATCGAAGAGTTTGATCGGTTGGCGAATATAGCTAATATCCAAACCTAATTCTCTGGCGGCGGTGCTGAAAACCCGCACCTGACATACCCGTTCAACAACTTCTACCCAATTTCTGGGAAAAGGAGTGTCACCCCAACGCGCCAATTGACTCATAATCCAAATTTGTTCGGTGCGACTGGGGCGGTTAATGGCAGACTCAGAATAAAACTGGTGATGGGCATAGTCTCGCAACGGATGATCTAAGTCACAGGTGAGACTATCTGGATCTTCGAGTTGAATGTATTCTAAATCAGTGCTGACGTACTCTCGCCCTGCTAAAATTTGGCGAATTTCTTGGGTATTTTCGGGATTTGCACAATAATGGCAAGCTTCTAATAAAGCTTTGGTTAAGGCGATATGCGTATTTGGATAATTTTCTGCCCAATCTTCCCGCACACCAAGAACTTTGCCGGGGTGTCCAAACCAAACTTCTAAGTCGGTAGCGATGGTAAAGCCGACATTTTCCACAGCAGCGCGGTAGTTCCAAGGTTCGCCGACGCAGTAACCATCAATGCTTCCGGCTTTTAGGTCGGCTACCATCTGCGCTGGGGGAATGGTCTTCATGTCCACATCGCTATCGGGGTCAATTCCACCAGCCGCTAGCCAGTAACGCAACAGCAAGTTGTGCATCGATGCAGGATGCACTACCCCCATTGTATGCCGTTGTTCGCGGGTGAGAATCAGGTGATTTCGGAAGTCTGATAAGGTTTGCACACCTTCGTCATAAAAGCGTTGATGCTCTTTTCTCCTGAAATTTTATTTTTTATTAGTCCTTTGTTATTTGTCCGTTGTCATTAGTCATTTGTCCTTCGCAAATAACTAATGACCAATGACTAATGACCAATGACCAATGACTAATAACTAAATATTGACCTTTTTGATTTTGAGATTCTTGAGATATTCTTCTGGCTTGTCGGGGTCAAATTTCATACCATCAAAAAACTCTTCTACACCACGGGATGTATTTGTAGGAATATCAGCAACAGGAATTCCAGCTTCTTTTGCAGCTTCTTTCCAAATATCTTCGCGGTTGACTTTGTTGATAAGTTCTCTAGCCTTAGCAGCATTATTGTCTACGTAATCTTTTGGCAAGAATCCGCAACGAACGTTTTCAACTATAAACCATAAATCGTGACTCTTATATGGATAATAAACATTACCTTTTTCATCTTTCCAGTAGTAAGCAGCCATTGATTTATCATCAATTTTGCGACCATCACCCATGTCATATTTACCTTGGTATGGATCAGCCAGTATTTCTGGTGAAGAAAGGTTGAAATAATTTCGTCCAGCCAGAATTTGAGCCGCTTCTTTGCGATTGTCAAAATTATCTAACCATTGTTGGGCTTCCATAATTCCTTTTAAAATTGCTTTGGTAGCCTTGGGATTTTTATCAACCCAATCGCCTCTGATGGCGAGGTATTCTTCAGGATGATTTTTCCAAATTTCTGCGGTTAATGCTGCTACGTAGCCAATTTTTTCTTGAACAAGGCGATAAGGCCAGGGGTCGCCTGTACTAAAGGCATCCATTGTTCCGGTTTTCATGTTGGCTACAGTTTGCGCCGCAGGGACTGTAAGCAATTTGACATCTGCATCTGGGTCTAAGCCGCCTGCTGCTAACCAGTAGCGAATCCACAAATCTTGGTTGACGTGGGGAAAGGTAAATGCAGCTGTGAAGGGTGTTGAAGATTTTAATTCCTTAAGCAAAGACTTAGCGCCGGCGAGTTGTAAGCTAATACCTTTACCTTGGTGTTTGTTTGCGATCGCAATTCCATTTCCATGTGTAATTAATTGACATAATACATACATGGGAATTTTTTGATTGCCCTTGGTTATCAAACCTTCTGTGATTAAATGTGGCATTGGCATCTGCCATTGACCGCCATCTATACCACCACCAGCAGAACTAATTTCTACGTTGTCTCTGGCTGCACCCCAAGAAGCTTGTTTAGAAAGGTTAACATTAGTCATGCCATACTTTGCAAAAAAGCCTTTTTCTTTAGCAATAATTAAAGGAGCCGCTTCGACAATGGGAATATACCCCAGTTTGACTGTAGTAGTTTCTGGTGTTTGTTCAGGGCTAATATTAGCAACAGATTGAGCAGTTGGTTGTGCTTTAGTGTTTCCACCAGTCAGATTTTCAGGAGGATTGCCCAAACAGCCTTTGAGAAATACAGCACTCGCCGATACTCCGGCTGTGACGATGAATTTCCGACGGGAAATTTGATTAAAAAATTCTGCCATAATATCTCCTGAAAACGCAATTTTTATTTTTTATAGCTATGACAATTTAGGCAAAACAAACGTTATGTTTATTGCGCTATTAATTATTAATCAAGCTAGATTTTGCAAAGCGATCGCAGCTAAATCATTGTTGAAATAGCTACCTGTATAAAAACTCGGCTAGTTTATTTCCTCTGCTTTTCTAGTGTGATGCAGAGGTATCATTCACCTTGTTCAAATCAGTTTACAGCCTTTGAAGCCAAATTTGTTAATTTGGACTATTGATTTCTTAAAGAAATATTAAATTGCATGTATAAGGAAAAACTTATCCATTTTCCTAAAATATCGGAATAATTTTTAATATATAAACTCTTATTTATGAAACCTATTATATTTACTTTATGATTTCCTGCTTCTACTTATTTTTAGTAGGGATTTGTGATATATAAGTTTTTATTTATAACAACTATTATGTTGACATTATGATTTAAAGGAGCAACGCAATGAGAGCCAGATGGTAAAGCTGGGGAAGCTTTGGAAATCTAACCAAACATCCAAAATACGTGTATTTATTATCCAGTGATGGCAACTATCCGCCGTGGGTTCTAGCAGCAGTAAGAAACCCCGTCTCTTTTAGCAGCAGCCGTAGTTCTGCGTGACGAAGTTTCGTGTCCTTGTTGTTATTTGTAACCGGAACACGTTTTACAAAGACCTTGGATTCCCCAAAAATGATGGAGTGATTCATCCCCCAACCCGTGCTGGACTCATTTGACTCACTATTGTCAAACAGAGAACGCAATTGTGTATTATCCTGAGCGATTTGTGAACTGAGCTTGAAGTACCTCTTTCTTCTAAGTTCTATATGCTTTTTAGCCATTTTCTCCGTCCAGCCACAGCATGAGAAACCGTAAGACTATTCTGAGTATTTTAACTGATTGATAAAATTAGATGCGTTTACTCTAAGGCGCGCACAGCTAACTGTGCGCCCCTAGCAACCTATTTGTATCAACCTTAAAGTAGAAACGGCATTACACCTGTAAACGAGATTTTAATGTCTTAAGTCAATAAATTAAGATTAGAGATGGCGATTTATCGCGTCTGTCTAATTAGCAAACAGTGAGTAGCTTACGTAGTGTATTCGGCGTTAATTTTCACGTAGTCATAACTCAAATCGCAACCCCAAGCTTTACCCGAACCATGACCATTGCCAACATTAACTGCAATGATCACCGGATTATCAACTCGTTGAGCCTTGATAGTACTTCTATCAAAGGATAAATCATTACTATTATTGGTGGCAATGAAGTCTTTGGGTAGGGAAGAATCAACAGCAGTTTGTTTCAAATAAGCACTCGCTGCTGCACGGTCAAATTGCAGAGGTTGCCCATTTTTTAACATTAAGAAATTCCCTAGCTTAATTTGCAGGTTTTCTTGCTCAAAAGGCACACCAGCACGTCCGGCGGCGGCGGCGATGCGTCCCCAATTTGGATCGCGTCCAAAGATTGCAGATTTAACTAAAGATGAACCAGCGATGGTTTTAGCTATTTGTCGGGCTGAAATTTCATCATGGGCCCCTGTTACTTCCACTTCAATTAGACAGGTTGCGCCTTCACCATCACGAGCGATCGCTTTGGCTAAATGCTGACAAACTGCTGTTAACATCGCTTCTAATTTCTCTGCTTCTGCGCCCCATTCTGTAATTGCTGGGGTGCGAGATTGACCATTTGCCAAGGCGATTAAGCTATCGTTGGTGCTGGTATCACCATCCACAGTAATGGAATTAAAGCTTCTATCAGCTGCCCTTGCTAACATCTGTTGCCAAAGGTGAGGCGAAACCACAGCATCACAAGTAACAAATGACAGCATGGTTGCCATGTTCGGGTGAATCATGCCGGAACCCTTGGCAATGCCACCAATTCGTACCGGGCGATCTGTTATAGTTGTCTCTAGGGCAATAGATTTTGTTACCAAGTCTGTAGTGATAATCGCCCCAGCGGCGGCATCTGAGCCGGTTTCTGATAGTGCTGCTACTACTTTAGGAATCCCGCTTCGCAAAGCATCCATCTTAATTCTTTGACCAATCACGCCAGTAGAAGCCAATAATACAGATTCAGATGGGATATTTAGTGCTTGGCCTAGTGCCATAGCAGATTCTAAAGTATCAAGGTAGCCTTGAGTCCCTGTAGCAGCATTTGCTTGTCCAGCGTTGCAGAGGATGGCACGAGCGCTCTGTTTAGCTTGCAAGCGTTGGCGACAATATTCTACGCAAGCAGCTTTGACTTGGCTAGTGGTGAATACACCAGCTGCGATCGCTTCTACCTCTGAGAATATCAAAGCTAAATCTGGCAACCCTGAAGGTTTCAACCCTGCGGTAATTCCCGCCGCTTGATACCCCCTTGGTGCTGTGATGCCACCTGTGATTTTTTGCCAATCTGCCATTATTCTTCACTCTAAACTATTAGAAAATTTTACCTGGTTCCGTGGGTTTAAGTCCCCCGGTTCAAAAAATAAGCAAGTAATGCGATTGGGGTTAAATCCCCATTACAAAACTTAATTACGAATTACGAATTACGAATTACGAATTATTTAAACCCCTGATGATCGGGGGTTTATAGATTGAGCGGTTATCATTTGCGATCGCTCTGGATAACTCCCTGAATCAAACACTAGTAACTTTCGATACAGCTTAATTTTAGCCCTATTAGTGCCATAAAATTCACACCGCAGTTGCTTCTCCTTTTGCGAGAAGGGGGAACAGACGCTTACAAAAAAACTCCTAACTAATAACTCCTAAAACAAATTCACCTTCATTCACAGCTTGATTGGTTGCGACATCATAAACTAATCCATCTTGTTGAGCGTAGACATCAATTACATTAGGTAACTTACCTTCTTTATTAAAACTGAGAATTTGGTACAGCTTTTGTCCAGCTTTGACTGTACTACCTAATTCGATTCTGGATTGAATCATCCCACCCGCGATCGCATAATATTTTTTCCGGTTGCTGCTAGATGCAAAAGCCATCTTAGGGGTTTTTATATCATCCGATAAATCAGGAATTTGTAATACACCTTTTTGCGCTAAATAGTTTTTTACACCCCTTACACCTTTAGCGACGGAATCAGGGTTTGTTTGCATTCCTGAGCCTAATTCCAGTGTCCATGCTTCCACATCAAACTTAATTTCTCTACCCGACTCTTTAAAACAAGCTTCCAGTGCTAACCAAGGTTTAATAAATGCTTCATCAAAAGCATCACCATCATATTTATCAAGCAAGATTCCGAAATCGAGTAAAAAGTATTTTGCACTGTCTTCTCGATTTCGGAAGTAATAAACGTAGTCTAAAGCGTGATTTGTAGAACTATGTAAATCAATTAAGTAGTCTGCATCTAAACTTAGATTTTGCAGTTTGTAGCTAAAAAGCTCAGTGTATGGCACTGCACTAGGAGAATTAATTTTTTCTAAAATTTTCGCAAATCGTTGCTTAATTATAGTTAGATAATTTTGTCGAATCACCTTTGGATCAATATGAAGTTGAGATTTAGTAAAAGCTACTAAATCATTAGCTTCTTTCTCGTAGTCCCAAAATATGCGATTCCAGTCTTTGGCTTCGTAAAGGCAATATCGTCCGGGGGAAAAATGGTGCGATCGCTCATTCGTCCCCATTGGATTACAAACGGGAACTAGCCAGATTTCTCCAGTTAAATTTGGAGCATCTATTGTTAATAAAGACTCAATTAGCTGGTGAATAACAGCATTGCCAGAAATTTCTGCACCGTGCAGATTAGATTGAATGTAAACCTTTTTACCAGGTTGAGCGCCGATGAATTTGTAAACTTGTAGAGACAAGCGATCGCCCGAAGCCATTTGACGTAATACAATAGTTTCAATAACTGGTAGCATGAAATAAAGTGATGATGTGAATAAATTATCGCTGGATATGTACCGAATTAAAAGCCATGCAAACCAAAATCATACCAAGTTGCGGCAGCTTTTTCTACCTAGCAAAAAATTTACACATTCCAGCGATGTGCGCCTCATCTCTGCATAGAGTGTACAATGCAGCCATGCTATTGGCGAAGTTATATTGGACTCGCAGTAAGCTATTAAATAGTGGGGGACAGGGCAAGCGATCGTCAAGTGATTCTGTATCAGGCAAGAGCCAGTTTGCATACACCCTGTCACAATTTAAAACAATATTGGATAAAATACGGAGGTTTTCGCACGCGATTTGATGAAGATTTTACCTAAATACCACATAACTAAAATAAAAAGAGAGCCACTTAGGCAGCTCTCCAGATCATCAGGGTGCATCTACTTACCACAGCATAGCATTTTAGCTATGGGGGCTGTCACCAGTTTTTATATAAAGATTTCGTGAAGAATAACCGGGAAAATACGTACTTGGGGATTGGGGATTGGGGATTGGAGATTAGTTATTTTTTCTTGCTCCCCCTGCCCCCAGCAAGAACTGCTAGGCGTTCAGTTTTTTATCCACCAATTCATTAGTCAGCTTAGGATCGGCACGTTTGCCTGTCTTTTTGAGAACTTGTCCGACAAAGAAGCCTTTGAGGTTGGTGTTACCGTTGCGATACTTTTCTAGTTCTTTGGGATTGGCAGCTATAACTTGATCAACGATGGGTTCTAGTACACTAGGATCGGTGATTAACTCTTGACCTGCAAAGGCTTTTTCAGGAGAAATACCACTGAGCAAATCTGGCAACTTTTCTTTAGCTTGAGCATTGCTAATTTTGCCCGTTTCAATGCGAGTGATGATATCAGCTAGATTGGTGGGAGTTAGGCCAATTTCAGCAATACTGAGTTTTTGCTTATTGAGGTGGGCTGCAATATCTTGAGTAATCCAGTTTGCAGCAGCTTTCGGATTTGCTCCAGATGCTATCGCAGTTTCAAAATATTCTGCTATTGAACGATCTTCTGTCAGCACTCGCGCATCGTAAGGCGAAAGTCCCAACTCACTTTCATAATGATGGCGTTTTTGGGCTGGTAATTCTGGTAGTTCGCTGCGCCATTTCTCTAATTCGGCATCTGTCACCTCAATTGGTGCTAAATCTGGTTCGGGGAAGTAGCGGTAATCGCTCGAACCTTCCTTCACTCGCATACTACTTGTGCGTTGAGCGCCTTCTTCCCACAGCCGAGTTTCTTGAATAATGCTCGCGCCTGCTTCGATTGCGGCAATTTGACGCTCAATTTCGTAGTCAATCGCTCGTTGGATGGCGCTGAACGAGTTCATGTTTTTAATTTCTACCTTAGTGCCAAATTCCTTTCGTCCTACTGGACGCACAGAAATGTTGACATCGCAGCGCAGAGATCCTTCTTGCATATTACCGTCACTCACGCCGAGATACCGCACAATCCGGCGTAACTCTTCGGCATATTCAGCTGCTTCTAATCCAGAACGCAAATCAGGTTCGGAGACAATTTCCACTAACGGGATACCTGCGCGATTGTAGTCTACCAAAGAATAGGAAGAACCAGAGAGACGGTCGCTACCTGCGTGTACCAATTTTCCAGCATCTTCTTCCATGTGCAGACGTGTGATACCAATGCGTTTACGAATAGGATTTCCCTCAGCATCTACCAACTCAATTTCTAACCATCCGTGTTCTGCGATCGGTAGATCATACTGAGAAATTTGGTAATTTTTGGGTAAGTCAGGATAAAAATACTGTTTACGGTCAAATTTGCTATATCTAGCGATTTGACAATTCAGTGCCAAACCAGCTTTGACGGCGTATTCTAATACTTTTTCATTGAGTACAGGTAAGACCCCAGGTAAACCCATACAAACCGGGTCAATGTTAGTATTGGGGTCAGCACCGAATGCTGTAGAGCTATTAGAGAAAATTTTGGTGTTGGTACTCAGCTGACAATGGGTTTCTAGACCAATAATCGCTTCATACTCAGTTTTTACGGTGGTAGCAATGGTCATAATATCAATATTTGGGCATAATCCTTGTAGTGGTACTATTGTAGCCGCGTATTGAGTTGCCCTGAAGACGGTTATTTGGGTGAGCAATGCTTACCCTTATGAGCTTGAAAAGGGAGATGCAACATAAGGTAAAGAAAATCTTAATTATTGGTTGGATAAAATTAGCAAATTAGGTCAGGGAACAACCAAGATTATGATTTAGGGTAGAACTTGAGTCATGAGTTGATACCTCGTTCAAATTCATCAACAGCTTTAATTTGGTCTGAAATTATACGGCATTGTTCTAGTAAAGAGATATTTAGTTCTGGCAGAAACTGACTTAAAGTAATTTGCTCATAGCTATTTTTTTCCAAAAACTCTGCTATATTTTCTTCGCGTAAGTGATAGACCCTCAGCCGATTATTTTTCCAAAACCAAATTTCTCCTACTCCCAAGCGTCGGTAAGTTTTGATTACTTCTACAACTAAGTCAGGAATATCTTTTTTTTCTGCAATCGAATCTTTAATAATAAATCAAACTATTAAAAAAATTAGCACTCAAGACTTTTTAGTGCTAATTATTGACTGAGATTTAATGCTTATGATATAGATATAAACTATACTTTTTCTAGATGCTTGAGCTACTTGTTAGACGTTATCTTAGAAAAAACTAAAGCTTTACTGTAAGTAATTTAAAATTGGGAGTGCTAGTATGAAATACACTTTTGATATTGTCGGAGTATCTCCACTTTTACAGTTTTTTAATCAGCAACAGCAAAATGGGCAAAAACCACCTCACCAAGGGGTGGAATACTTGGGAATGCATACCTGTACACTCGATACGTTTCTAGAATCAGTGGAATCAGTTCCAGCAAAATGGGATTGGAATCTCGATCAAGTAGTAGATACCGTGATTCAGTTTTGGTTGAATAACTCTGACAGTATTCGTTATTGGAAAGTACGTTTAACTGATGCTGGTAAGGATAATTTATTAGTCACAAGATTGGCGGATATAACCGCCTTACAAGCTGAATTTGAATCCCTACTAAATAAGGAGTGGTGAAGAGATAATACCAATTCTGTATGAAGATGCGCTAAACCATATTTAAGTACAAGAAACAAAAACGAACCGCAAAGTCCGCAAAGAACACAAAGAAAGAAGAAGTTAAAAGGGTTTGGCGCAACCTCACAAAGAAATGGTATAAGTACGTCGGCGAGAAAAAACTAAACTATGTAACGAAAAGTAAAGTTTCTGTATTTGGCTCTTAGTTGCGCTGTCTTGCGCTTTAGCGCAACCACAAACCAGTGACGATTATTTGCGCCGACTTACTTAGGTTAGGTAAAATTGAAAAAGAATTCTGGTGCGGAGCAACTATTGCTTTGCCTTCAGTTAGAATGCACGCTTTTTTCTGTTATTCTCGTTTTCAAGGGGAGCATCCCAATAAGTGCTTAAATCTTTTCCCTCACCCCCAGCCTCTCTCCCATCATCTGGGAGAGGGGAGACATAATTCTAGTTCCCCGAATCCCATCATTTGGGATTCGGGGTTAGGGGATTAAGGCTATCAAGGTTTTTGCACCTGACGGGATGCTCCCGTTTTCAAGTGCTTTGAGAACTTTGAGATATAAATTTTTTAATAGTATTTTTTAAGACGTTGACGTTAATTTTAATACTGATGCAGATTTTACTTATGTGTATGCAGACAAATCATACAAACTTAATATTTGCCAAACTTTTTGTTTGAGCATTGTTGTAGCCTAGAAACAATTGCAAATTAAGGCTTTGAGATTCATTGCTACCTGAGAATTATAAGTTAAGTGGTCTAAAATATAGCGCTCAGTGTTGACAATTTTTCAATAATCGAATAACAAGGTGGCAGCAGCATTAAAAAAAAGCGTTAGTGCATTCCTACCTAGAAACTAATTAACGCCCTTGATTAAACTTCATACGGTTAAGATAATTATGCCAGAAAATACGGATTACAAAGCTTCAAAATTAGACAATCAGGCTATTGCCTATAAAGAACGCCTCAATTCTTGGGCGATCGCTCGCCTACTTCCTAATACCCAACGCGAGATTGTTGCTCGCTTCCGCAGCCGTTCTGATGCCGAAGGCTATATGCGGCACCTCCCCCAAGAAATACCAAATGCTTCGTACATGGTTGTTTTTGATTGTCAACGCCAAGAAGCTGTGATTTAAGGTATAAGTATAGGCAATAGACCTATTTTGAAAGAGGGCAGTTTTCTTCCAGCAATAACTGTCCTCTGCCTCCTTATCTTGCTCGTATAAAAAAATTAAAAATTTGTAGGCGTACAACTCCAGATTGCAATTCACGCTTCACTTAAAAATTCTGGATGTTGTCACGAGCCTATCGACTTTTGTATTTTACGTTTTCAAATCTGATCCCAGCTACTCTTGCCAATTCACCAGATAGCAAGCCTAAGCCTTTTCGCGGAGGGTGTTGGTGAGCCTGTAACTTTAAGTTTATTCGCGTCAATGGCACATTAGCGATCGCTATCGCGAAGTCTGTCTTGCTGCTGGTATGGATGACTACATTAGCAAACCGATTCAGCTTCAAGAGTTAGCTAAGGCACTCAGCAAGTACCCACCCCAAAGAAGTTCTAAATTCACTTCTAAAGGAAAACAAGATAAGGTGATGTGCTTAGAATTGCAACCTTCGCAAAATATCCTACAATCAGAGCAAAACCAGACATTAAAAATTGCCAAAATCGATGCCAAAATTCTCCAATCCTTGCAGGATATGCTCAGAGGAGATCGTGTGGCATTTGTTGAACTGATTGAGTGTTATCTTACAGAGACACCAAGACAGGTGGAAAATATCAGCACAGCTATCACATCTCAGGATACCCAAACTCTATTGAACACAGCCCACCAACTTAAGTCTAGCAGTGCTTCTGTTGGAGCGATCGCCTTGGCACAGTTTTGCAAGGTGTTAGAAGCACAGGCATACAGCAGTAAATTAGAAAACAGCCTAGAATTAATCTCACAATTATATCAGGAATATGAACAAGTTAAAACTGCCTTAGAACAAGAACTTGGGAAGGAAGTACTATGAAAGCCGATGCTCAAGAAAGCCAATCTTTAGTTCTAATTGTTGATGATGAACCTTTTATCCGGCTGATACTGCGGCATTTCTTGGAGCGAGAAGGCTATCAAATAGCGGAAGCTCAAAATGGCATAGAGGCAATAAAAGTTTTTGAGCAATTGCATCCTGATATAGTACTTCTTGATGCGATGATGCCAGAGATGGATGGGTTCGAGTGTTGCACTGAGTTGGTGATTCTTGATCGTAGCAAACACACTCCAATTTTAATGATTACAGGACTTGAGAATGAAGAGTCAGTTGACCGTGCATTTGAAGCGGGGGCAATGGACTATATTACTAAACCAGTCTACCAGTGGGCAGTTTTGCGACAACGGGTAAAACGCTTGATTCAGCAATCTCAGTTACAGCAAAAACTGGAAGCCGTTAATCTGGAATTGCAGCGATTAGCTACTATCGATGGATTAACTCAAGTAGCTAACCGCCGATGCTTTGAAGAGTATTTTAACCAAGAATGGCAGCGCATGAAACGGGAGAAATGCCCCCTCTCTCTAATTCTTTGCGATGTTGATTTCTTCAAATTATATAACGATACCTATGGTCATCGGGTAGGCGATCGCTGTCTTCAAGAAATTGCTAAGGCCATCAAAGATATTATTAAACGTCCCGGAGATTTAGTTGCCCGTTATGGTGGAGAAGAATTTGCTGTGATTTTACCTAACACAGACACCGAAGGGGTGACTTATGTTGCCGAACAAATTTGTCATACTGTCCGAACACTAGCAATTCCTCATAAAAATTCCCAAGTTAGTCCTCATGTTACCCTGAGTGCTGGGTTTACGACAGAAATTCCTCAGCCAGATTCTGATATAGAAGAAATGATTTCCGCCGCCGATCGGGCATTGTATCAAGCAAAGGCAGCAGGACGCGATCGCTTTGTGCAAAATATTCAACTACCCAAAAATAAAAATTCCTGCTAGTGCGCCAAATTTCACACTTTTCTAAAATATGTTCAACGTATCGGCTTGGATTATCGTCTGCTTATTCTATGCCTTGAAAATCCAGACTCACCTTTAAACCATTCATCCAAGACGGATCAATTAGATGATCGTGTTGCAGCCGACCTACAACAATAGCAGGATGAATACTGATACGTTCAGCAAAATCAATCACATCAGTTTCAGATTTCAGCTTCGCTAATTCCCCCTCATACTCAGGTGGGATCAAAAATTCCCGCGACCATTTATCTGCTTGGCGTTCCTGCTCCGATTTCAAATCCCCACTATTCCATTCATCCAGAAAAATATTGTCTTTATCATGTAACAAAATATGTGCTGCTTCATGGAAAAAATTAAACCAGAAGCGGTCATTGGTTTTACTATAAAGCGAAAGTTGAATCAGTGCCTTATGCGGATTTAACCACCGTGCAACACCGCTGACGTGCGCTTTCTTGATTGATGGTACTAAAACAAACACAACCCCTGCTTCCCAGCACAACTTTTGCATCTGTGGTTCAAACTCTTCTGGCGGTAACACCGTCAAAGTGCGAATTTGCCGCACCGCCTTTTCAAATTTTGGTTTACTGTACTTGGGACACTCTAGTTGTTCTGCTCTTATTTCTCCCAACCGTAACCAAGTGGAAATAGCACCAACATCACTTTGGTCTTCGTGTGTACGACGAAAAGCAGCTTCCATACCTGCATAATAATTCTGCCAATCTTCCGGCGAGGCAACACCGAAAAATTGCAGTAACTTTTTTACTAAACCAGGCTTATTCTTGTCAATTAAACGACACTTAGGAATTACACCTTGGCTCATTAAGTCTTTGACTGGTAACTCATCTAACCAAGATGTCCACCCCTTTAAGCGGTTTTCTTCTTCTATCCCTGCTAAACCAGCACGATATTGGGCTTCACGATTGAGCCAAAATGCTGTTGTACTCCCTAAAACCCGTTCTAGCTTCAGGGCTGTTTCTTCATTGATGGGTGCTTTACCGTTGATCAGTAGGCTGATATGTTTGGTAGTGTAGCCTAACCGCTCTGCTAACTGTACTTGTGTCCAATCACGCTCTTCTAATATATCAGCGATGGTATCGCCGGGAGGAGATACCCAATCTGGAGTAAAGGTACGGGTTGTCTCAATCATGGTAATCTCCAATAAAAACAATACAAACAGCAGTAACTTTTGACCAATCTATGCTTCCATCCTCGGTAAGGGGGATGGGGTCGTTCTCTGGCTTAAATACAAGTCTTTTACCACCTTCTAGGTCTACTGCAAATTCACCTGCACGATCTCCTTTTAAGGGATGGGGACGACCTACAAATAATTCCTTGACACAGCTAACAGCTGCAAGGTCAGCCAATCGCGCTGTCAATTTTTTGGCACAGTTTGCACCTAATTTTCTTTGCGCTAAGTCTTGTTGTTGGCATAGGTTTTGCAGTTTGCGGTCAGCGAAGGTGATTTCCATGCGTTACTAGACTAATATAAGTTTACCAAAATGGTAAATAAATTTGTTAGTTTTCTAGAAAATCTAGCATATAAACTAACCAGCAACGCCTAAAAATCTACCCCTCGTTTAAGTTCTACACCTTGATTGGCATAGTGTTTGTGGCAATAAACCTCTGAGTGGATGCTAGCCAAGTCGAAGTATGCGGGTGGATTTTGGCAGCGACCGGTGATAATGATTTCGGTGTCGCGGGGTTTGCGGAGTAAAGCTTGGACAATCGGTTCAACGGGGAGTAATTCTAAATCAACGGTGGGATTTAGTTCATCGAGAATAATAGTTTTATATAATCCAGAGGCGATCGCAACTTTAGCGATTTCCCAACCCCGTTCGGCTTCTACATAATCTAATTCTTGTCGGGAATTTCGCCAGACGATCGCATCTCCACCGCAGCGCTGATGATCCACCACTTCTGGATATGACTGCTGCAAAGCAGCGATCGCAGCGTCTTCTGTGTAGCCAGTACCACCTTTAAGCCACTGCATAATCAGCACACGAGTAGACCCTGGATGATTGATTCCCCTACCAATGGCCTGTAAGGCTTTGCCCAAAGCACTAGTAGATTTACCTTTACCAGCACCAGTATAAATTTCAATCCCTTCAAGGAAGAGGGCTTTGGCTGTTGGGTGGTGATGGGGTTTCATTTCTGAGTGTAAATCTGCAATATCAAGCAACTTTTGCGGCGCGGCTCGTCCGGTAGCAATGATTTCTAACTCTTGGGGTTTGGATTTTAATGTTCGCACTACTTCATCTACTGGTAGCAAACCCAAATCCAGAACCGGGTTAATTTCATCCAAGACAACAACTGAATATAAACCACTAGCGATCGCGCCTTTAGCGACATCCCAACCCCGCATCGCTTCATCTCGGTCAAAAGTGGTAATTTCCTCATGACCAAAAAATTCCGCTCTCCCAGTGCGAACCTGATCAATTAAATGAGGAAACCCGCGTTGCAAAGCTGCGATCGCCCCATCTTCGTCATAATCACGTTCAGGCCCCTTTAAAAACCGCAGCAGTAAAACGCGGTTAGAATTGCTAGGCGTATTTATCCCCAAGCCAATAGAGCGCAAAACCACCCCCAAAGCCGCTTGGGACTTACCTTTACCCACGCCATCGTAGACGTGAATTTGACCAACGAGCCGTTCTTGACGCACTTGCGCCGTGCGAATACCAATACCGTTCCTTGTCATTTCTCAAAAAGCTATAAGTGGGAGTCTTTAATCTTACCTAACGTCTTGTACTCTTAGGTAAAGAAACTTCTCCTCTGAGGCATCCGTATAATGTATAAATAATATCGACAAGATAATATTCACACACCAACATAGTAAAGGAAAAAAACAATCAGATAATTTCCCCCATCACCCTCACTATCCCAGTTATACTCTCTACAGTTAACCCTTACCCTTAACCATTTATGCCTGAAAATTGGATGCTTCCCAGGATTTTTCCTATTGGTGGAATTCTGTTTGACTTTTTATTTGTATTGATTGCTATCCCGATCGAAGCCTATGTTTTGCAAAATAGATTAAAATTTGACAAAAAAACTAGCATTTTTTATGCTATCTCTATGAATCTGTTTTCTAGTGTAATTGGTTGGCTCATATTTTTTATAGCAGAACCAATGTTGCCGATACAGATGAAATCAGAATTAATTAGCTATATGTTTTTTAATAATTTTAAATCAGCGAATACACAAAGTGTAATTATTTTAACTGCTTGTATAATTTTCTTTGCTACTTTTATAATGAAATTTTTCATTTTAATGGTATTACTACTATCATTGAGTGAACCAGTTGCTAAAAAAGAAGAGGAACCTCAAACATCTAAACGGCAGCGATGGCGTACTTTTAGCACTGCTAAATTACAAAATAGCAATTTAGTAATTACTACATTAATAGCGAATTCTCTAAGCTATAGTGCTATAACTATTATTTTATTTTTTCGCTCAAAGTAGCAATAGTTTACTTAATTCAAAAGAAGACTAATGATTAATCAGGTGGAGGTAATAATATGAATACGCTATTTAAAGATGTATTTGGGCTTTTTAAATTTACTGAAGGGCTTTATGCAGGAATTAGAAAAATATTAGTTCCACCTAAAGCTTATTCATGGCAAACATTTATTTATTTGAGTGTTTTTTCTTGGTTTGTTTCATATTTTGCGATAGGTTATATCAAAGATATAATTGCCTTTTTCGGTTGGTTATTTTTAATTACTGGTACAGCTTGGTATACAACTGAAGATCCTTTGAGAGTTCCTGGTACTTTTATGCCAGTCGGGGCAGTGATCACTGGATTCTTAGTGAGTGTTTTTGCATTTGGAAATCAACAAGATGTAATTACACCAAGAACAATTGTTTTTTGGCCGACAATTTCAGCACTAATTACGGCAATACCAGAATTTATTGAAGGTAATGATACCGAAGCAAAAGCTCGAATTCCGAAACCAGAAGACCGCCAAAGAATCATAATTTTAGTTGCTAGTAGTATGCTGCTAAGTTGCTGGATTCAGTTTCATTTTGTAATGAATAATTGGTTTCAAGAATATCCGAGTTTGCAGGCAGATACTTTTAGAACTAGTACCGTTCTTGTAAGTACAGAAAAACGCCTAAAAGTCCCACGAAACGGCGCTATAATTCTAGAGAAACTTCAACCAATAGTAATAGAAGAAATAGCTAAAAGACCTTGGTCGGAAGTGGAGAAATGGCTGATACCGAAAAAGGATGTCGAACCTCGGGTAGTAACTCTGGCTAGGGGAGTAATTCAAAAGAACCTGGGTCAATATGAAGAAAAGGAACTATGGCGTGTTGAACCGCGCGTAACTAATGCTAAGTCTGGATATATATTAGATTTATTAAGTATTTGGATGGGTCCGAGTTCTAACCCACGGGGCTATTACTTGAAAAAATCTTGCCGCATTGAACCAGTTGCTGCAACTAGCAATTCAGACAATAAAGTTACAGTTGCAGAAATTGAATGCGATCCCGGTAGTAAACTTTTTGGTGGATCACCACCTGTGCAACAGTGAAGGTAGGGAGTGGGGAGATGAGGGAGAAATCAATTCAAAATTCACGCATTCAAACATTTTAGAACTCTTACCTCCTACCTCCTACCTCCTAAGTAAATGGGCGCAAATAATCATTACTGGCTCGTAGTTGCGCTTTAGCGCTAAAGCGCAACTACGAGCCAAATACAGAGATTTTACTTTTCGTTACATAGTTTGGCTTTATCTTCCCTACTTACTTACCTCCTCTTCCCGATTCCCGATTCCCAACTCCAAAAAAAATGACTATTAACAGAATTTTTGTATTGGCAAAGAATGTGTTTCAGGAAGTGGTACGCGATCGCATCCTATTTATTATTGGTTTTTATGCGCTGATCCTCGCTATTGCTTTCCGCGTCCTTCCTGAATTTGCAGCAACGACTCAAGACAAAATCTTTTTAGACTTTGGGATGGCGGCGATGAATGCCATCGGCTTAATTGTGACGATATTTATTGGTACGGGACTGGTTAATAAAGAAATTGAAAAACGCACTATTTTGGTGTTAATTGCTAAACCTGTCAGCCGTAGCGAAATTATCGTCGGCAAATACTTGGGTTTATCCGCAGTACTCGCTGTGCTTGTCGCCACAATGACAGCAATTTATCTAATATTTCTGCAATTTGGTAACATTCCTCATCCAACGACGAGCATTTTAATTGCTGCAATTTTCTTATTTTTGCAGTTGTCATTAATTACGGCTGTGGCTATTACCTTCGGTGTTTTCACTGCTTCTTTACTGGCGACTGTTTTAACCTTTGCGGTATATTTAATCGGAAATATTACTCAAGATTTAGTACAACTTGGTCGTCTGAGCCACAACCCTGGTATGGAACGTCTAACTCAAGGTTTGTTTCTCATCTTGCCAGATTTATCTCGATTAAATTTAAAAAACGATGCCGTTTATGGTATGCAAGCACTACCTGACACAACTGCACTGATTACAAATGCTGGTTATGGCTTACTTTATAGTGCCATGTTGTTAGCGATCGCTATTTTTATCTTCTCACAACGTGAGTTTTAGTCATTGGCAATTAGCCATTGCAGCAAACAGAAATTTCTTCTCTCCTGACAAATGACAAATGACAAATGACCAATGACAAATGACAAATGACTAATAAATAACTATCTGAGGTTGCTCAATTGTACCATCAGGCATGATAGTATCTCGAAGCTTGGCATAAATCAGATTTGCCTCCCAAAGGTTTGCCTTATTCAAGTTTGCCTTGGTTAAATTTGCCCATGTCAGGTCTGCACCAGTTAAGTTAGCCTCAGTTAAATCAGCTTCTAGTAATTTGGCTCCACATAGCTTTGCTCCTGTGAGATTTGCTCTCACTAAATTAGCTTCAATCAATGATGCTTCAATTAATTTGGCTTCACTTAAGTCTGCTTCTCTCAAATCCACATCACATAAAGAAGCACCCCAAAGATTACTACCTGTGAATTTTGCCCGCCATAAGAAAGTTCCGCACAAATTTGCTCGTGTTAAATCAGCATTAATCAAATTAGCTTCGCACAAAGATGCTTCATATAAATTAGCTTCACGTAGGTTAGCTCGCATCAGATTTGCGCCACTTAAATTAGCACGAGTGAGAATACAGCCAGACAAATCTGCATCACGCAAATCTGCTCCTATGAAGTTAACACCACTTAAATCAATTCCTTTTAAGTCGATTCCATGCAAGTCACATCCACTGAAATCTCGGCGCTGAAAATATTTATTTGTGATTTGACTTAATATGAATTCCTGTTGAGCAGCATAATTTTTCATGGTATTCACCTCTGGGTGTAATTTATCTCAAAGGTCGAGTGTGAGAGTTACCGTATATTGAGAGTACACCGCAAATGGAGATCATCTGAGTAAATAATCAAAAATAAATTTCCGAAAAATCGCTAGGAGCTTGAAAATGCGCTTTTTGAGTGGTTTTTAAAACAAAAAATGCTGACATAAGTCAGGGAACATTGATAAGTCAAGTAGAATTAACTAGCTCGGTGAGAATATAGCAATTCTCCTGAATGGTGCAACACAGTCATAACCTTACCCCGTATTTGAAGACACACTCCCCTCCAATACTGCTCGGTTAAGGTTAAAAAATAAAAATGTCCCCTCTCCGATGCTTTGGAGAGGGGTTAGGGGTGAGGTTTAAATGTCAAAAAAAAGCGATCGCTCCTTTAAAATAAAGAGCGATCGCTAATTAGATTACAAAATACAACTTAAGCAGCAACAGGTTCCAACAATTTAATATCAGAGAAGATAAATTCTTGAATAGAAACTTGTCCTGCTGTCTCGGTGCGAATCTCCCGACGATTTAGAATGAAATAGTCACCAACTTTTTCATACTCATCGATAAATTCGCTTCTACCGCCCTTTTGTTCCCCAGTCTTGGGGTCATGGTACACAGAATCATAGCTGTGGGATAGGTAGCCTTCCCCGGTGTCGTGACTGCTGAAAGTGTCAATTGTCACGTAAGTACCGTGGATTAAACGGTGAACATGGCATACTTCATTATTGCGGACTTTATATTTGTCGCCCTCAGCCTTACCACCCATTAAAAGCTCAAGCGCACCAGTTTCGTCAGTTTTACCATAGCTAAACGTATTGGCGCTGTGGGTGTCTTCAAAGCTGCGGCGGATGCGGTGAATTGCTATTTCCCAGGCTTGACCATGAATTGCTTGCTTGGCGGACTCGTCATCTACATCCAAAACTTCCGCTTTGAGATTAGCATTGATGATAACTTTGCCTGTAAACACTTTATCATCATGCTTAAAGGTAATATTTGCGGTATAACCAGGGAAATTTTTGTCCCAAGTGTAGCGGTTTTCATAAGCAGCCCGGAAAAGTTCCTGAGCAGAGAGTTGTGTAACTGTCATGTGCTTCTCCTAGTCGCTACTGTAATTAGCGTTTTAGTTTCCTTGGTATTAGCATAGAAGTAATTGTTGAGGCTTGGATAGTCCCCAACTGGGTACACTTATGGTTAATTCTCTTCACGCCGTATTTGATGCGATCGCCAATGTCCAAAATGAGCAAGAATTAAGGCTAGCTCTCACGGATAAAATTGGTGAGCATTTTAGCGTCCAAAATTGGGGCATTTATTTCTTAGATGAGCAACCAACGGCCCAAATCGATGTTCAGGCTATTCCAGCAGTATGCTTAGAAAGCAATCCAGTCGGGCGCTATGTGGTTGAGCGTCACGCTCCCGCCCATGAACAGTTATTATTATCACCAAAAGACTGGAAGCATTTTTGCTCGCGTTCCGATCACGAACACGTAATGACTGGGCCAATTGTTTGCAATGGTCGTCTTGTAGGAACAGTTAACTTGGCTCGTGACAAGGGAAATCCTGCTTTTAATGGCAACGATTTAGCTGATTTGAGTGCCTTATGCATTCATTTATCAGCAAAAATGGCAACTCTACGAACAAAACCAAAAATATCCCATTCTCTTTTAGTAAATCCTCTAACAGCGCGTGAGTTAGAAATTGCCGACTTAGTGGCGCAGGGGTTAACGAACGCGGAAATTGGGGAAAAACTTTGGATTACACAAAATTCCGTCAAACAAGCTTTGAAGAGGATGTTTCGTAAGTTGAAGGTTTCGGCGCGTGCAGAAATGGTAGCAAAGCTACAAGATATACAAGTTTCATAAAAAGACCTAATTTCGTTAACTCACACGAGCAGAAATTTTTAGAATGTGTGATTAAGGTTATTTCTTATCTTGTATTAATCTGAATTTTGCAGTAGGGGCGCACAGCTAGCTGTGCGCCCCTACTAAAGGACTATATTTTATGAAACTGAGAAAGACTACAATCTATCATCAGCAAGGGTAAGCGCGTTACCCAACTATTTGAAATCGGTTATCATACACCATATTGGCGAAAAGTTATTAAGTAGGTAGAGGTAATTAAACATATAATAAACCTCACCCTCAATCCCTCTCCAAAGTATCGGAGAGGGAAGCTGGAGGCAGGGTAAGGTTTTATATTTAATTTGACCCACTTACTTAGTACTTGCTGCCAATAGAATCTCGTAACGCATTTAGCGTCCAACTTTGTTTGAGACATCTTTGGCTGCCTCTGCCGCACTGTTCCCTACATCACTAGCGGTTTCTTGAGCGCCCTTTACGTATCCAGACCCAAACTCTTTAAGGGCTTCTCCCGACTGTTGCCCAATCTTCTGAAGTCTTTCACCAGGAGAATCTTCCGTTTCACGAGCATCCTTAAACCACTGCCCTATTGTTTTCGGTCTTTGGGCATCATTTTGCTCTATCTGTTCGCGGACTCTTTCTTTTAAGCCTTGATCATTCTGCCCAGAAGCAATATTCGTCGTCAGCACTAGGAAACCAACTACGACAACAGCCAAAAAAGATTTTACCTGAAGTCCTTTAAGTAGGGAACTGATGTTACCAATCGTCCTAGAAATCAAATTTATCATGCCAATTAGCTTATTTTTTGACTACAAATAGAGATTAACTACAAAAATATAATTATCCTTCTAGCAAAAGGCATATTTTAGTTATAAACAAGAAAAAAATTTTAAATCTTTCTTTGGGAAGAGGTGATTTATTAGATACTAATTTTTCATTGCGAGTGGAACCCTCTCAAGCAAAGCAATCGCAAAGTACTTTTTGATTGGTTGACCCTGAACCGGGACTATTTGCTGCTTACAAAGCCAGTTTGGGCTTTATTTGGGCTTAATTTTTGTTTAAGTCCCACGATTTTGCAACCAACCAATAACGAAGTGAGACTGTTGACTGTCCATTGATTTAATAGAGAGGCGATCGCAGTTCCGTATGAGCGATCGCCAGATAATATATAGCAGTTCCCATTCAGATGCGGTACAACATTATATCGCCAGTTGTAAGGGCATGGCAGTGCCATGCCCCTACGGATGTACCTCACATAAACTCCTAACCGCTATAGCAATCCTATTTGAATTATCAGATTTGATGGAAATTCATGTTTAAAAAACATCCAATTTTTAGTTGATTAATGTTATTTGTAATAGCTATTTCTGGATAAAAACCGGGAGCATCCCAATTTTGGCTTAAATCTTTTCCCTCACCCCCCAGCCCCTCTCCCATAATATGGGAGAGGGGAGACATAATTCTAGTTCCCCGAATCCCAAATATGGGATTCGGGGTTAGGGGATGAGGGCTATCAAGGTTTTTGCACCTGACGGGATGCTCTCTAAAAACCAGCAATTCCTTCATCTAAAAATTGGACAATTGAGATTTCCAAACTCCAAACTCCTAACTCCTAACTCCTAACTCCAAACTCCAAACTCCAAACTCCAACCTCCAAACTCCAACCTCCAAACTCCAAACTCCTAACTCCTAACTCCTAACTCCTAACTCCTAACTCCCAACTCCCCAAGATACTTTTGCAATAAACCAATGACAACTTCTGGTATTTCCAAATGAGGTAATACTCCTGCATCTGCGATCGCATAGAAATCTCGAATTGCACTTGGATTTAAATTTGCTAATCGTCGTCCTAATTTGACGCTGGTAAATTGTGCCTTTTCTCCCCAAAAAATGACGGTGGGAATTGTCAGTTGTTTAATATATAAACTCAAATCAAAGTAAAGATCGCCGCGCAAAAATGACAAAGCGGCAAACTTGGCATTAGGCTGTTGTGCAGAAGTTAAATAAGCCTCCACCATTTCTTGAGATACTCGTTGTGACTTGGCAAATAGAAAACTTTGTAAAAAATTTCGGACTGCAATTTCATTTTCAGCACCAAGCATATAAATAAAATTGTCGAACAGAGGCGCATTGATTACCGAAAGCGGAAGTCTGCGTCCAGCCCCCTGTCCAAAATCATCAAATCCAGAGGGGGACACCAAAAACAGTGCTTTGAATAAATTGGGTTGAACAATAGCTAGACGGATAGCAAAAGCGGCTGTTAGAGACGAGGCTACCACCGTCACAGGTTGACGACAAGTTTCAATGATAAACTCTGCGATCGTGCTGAGATAATCCCTAATTTTATAATCCCGGACTGGATGAGCCGATTCTCCCCAGCCGATTAGATCGGGAGCTAAAATGTGGTAATTAGAGGCAAAAGCCGGGTAAACTTTAGACCATTCATACGCAGATGCCCCACCACCAAAGTTATGCAGAAACAGTAGTGGAGGTAAATCTTCAGTATCAGCGAACGCCCAAGGTGCATTCGTTTGGGTATAATAAACCATTGCCCCCAAGGATGTATGGATAAGTTTATGTCCAAAGCCAGGAGGTTGAAACTGAAGCATAAAATTAAAAAGTATAGTTTAATAGCACTTTACCCGAAGGCAAAATTACGAGGTATAAAGTCAAGCTTACTGAGAAATATCAGAGTAAGTATTTTTGTCTTCTAAGCTATTTCATATTTAATTCGCATCCAATTCATCCTTGCTTTTGATTACTATCTCCTGTAATTTGAACAAGTTGATTGAGGTTATCGCCACTAATATGATAAGCTGCCCCAAAACCAACTACAAAACGCCCTTCACTCGGAGTTAGCTGGAAAATCCGAAAGTCAGACAAGCCGCGCAGAACCTCGATAATTTCACCAAACCGCCCTTGAAATTGCTCAACAATTTGATTCCACTTGTCAGTTTCACGCTCTATCAAATTTGCTGTACAATCAAAACTCAAACGACGACGGGCAAAAATTAGATTACTCTTAGCTTCATCCTCGATAAATAAGACACTAATCTGAGGATTGGCATAGAGATTTTTGGTATGAGTTGAAAGACCACTGACGTAAATATAGATGTTTTTGGAATCATCTATTACAAAGGGAGCATAACTAGCATTGGGTATTGCTTGGGCGTTCACGGTGCTAATGATTACACTCTCAACTTCTTCTGGAAACTTTTCGTACTCAGCTTGAATGTTTTCAAGTTGACTCATAAGTAAATTGCCGTTTAATGAGTAACAATTAATTATTGTAACGTGATTGAGCGATGTCTACGACGGTCTGTTTGGTGTCGCATGGGCGCAAAAGCTTGGAATACAATTATGCGTGACTTTTGACTTCCGCCTTGCGGTAGTATGCGTATTCCGCATTTTTTTTGGGAATTCTAATAAAGAATCATAAGGTAAAGCACCATGACAGACAACCAAAATCAACCCAGAGATTATGATGCAGTGTTGGGAGGACAATCTCCGCCTCCTGTGGATGGAGTAGTTTTAGGAGGAATTGAGGGAGTTAAACGTTGTTTATCAAATCCTGTGACTCAAGTGCGGCTTGCTGCACTTAGCGAAGCCTTGAAATATGGCGATGCAGGGTTGAATGTATTAATTCAAGGATTGCAAGATAAATCGAGATTGGTGCAGCGTTTTGCTTATCGGCTATTGAAGCAAAAAGCAGAACCGCAAGTTAAACAAGCCTTGCAAGCATATAAACCTTGGTACTTGGAAGAGAGATTTAACGAATATCAAGGTTATCAAGGTTATCATGTTACTCAATTTGCTAATCGGCAAGTTGTAGAATTCGATGCAAATATAGGTATTGTTGAACCTGTTAACAATGCTTATGCTCTCAGGTTTGAGGATGATAGTTATGATAATTTACCCAGTAAACTTAGTAGATTTCTGCAAGAACCCAACGCCGATAAATTAGAAGCTTTAGTGTTTGGTTTGTGGAGCGAAGGAAGCCAAACAGATTCAAGTAGTATTGTCCAAGCTTTAGTTGATGCTAAACAACATTTAACTAATCTCAAAGCTGTTTTGATCGGTGATATTACTTCTGATGATTCCGAAATATCTTGGATTCAACAAAGTGATATTAGTCCAATTTTACAAGCTTATCCTAAACTGGAAATTTTGCAAGTTCGTGGAGGGGATGGTTTACAATTTAGTCCGCCGATACGACACAATCACCTCAAAGGATTGATTGTTGAAACTGGGGGCTTAAGTCGAGATACTGTTATCCAAATTTGTCAAATGAATCTGCCAGAATTGGAACATTTAGAATTATGGTTTGGTAGTGAAAATTACGGTGGAAACTGTTGGGTTGAAGATTTAAATCAAATTCTGTTTGAAGAAAATTTTCCCAACTTAAATTATTTAGGATTACGCAATAGCCAATTTACCGATGAAATAGTCAGCGTTATTGTAGGTTCTCCAGTTATTGATTATATCTGCGTACTTGACCTTTCAATGGGAACGCTGAGTGATGCTGGTGCAGAAGAATTGCTGAATTGTTCGGCGATAAATAATCTTGATATTCTCAATATTTCAGAAAGCTTTTTATCTCAGGAAATGATTGAAAAATTCTCTGAGTTGGATGTGCGTGTTTTGGCAAATAATCAGAAAGAACAAGATGACGATAGCTATATTCATAGTCGCTATTGTTCTGTTTCTGAGTGAAATTTACAGTACTGGGCGACTGTCGCGGCTACACAGACAAAACCCGCCTGTGCGGGTTAAAAAACTTTCTCTTAATTAGTTCAATTTTAACTATGAATAATAATTCTAATCAACCCGGAGAATTTGACGCAGTACTTGGTGGAGAACAGCAAAATCCAAACTACGGTGTAGTTTTAGGAGGACTTGAAGGAGTTAAAAATCGTTTAAATAGCGAAGATGATGAAGTCATATTTGCGGTAGCGATCGCTATTCTGCCCTCCACGAATAAAGAATATATTAGATAATGCTTAATTTCATCCTCATCGCCAACCCCGAAAACCGCCGTGTCGGTTTCCTCCAACAAGCGATCGCCCATTTCAACTTACCACCAGCCACCGTAGTAGATTACGCCGACTTAATAGCAGAAAAACAAACTCTCGAACAATTCAATACACCCAATACTATTATCCGCTTTGACTCTCCAGAAAAAAACTTTGATGTTGATAAAGCCATCATTGCAGAAGGGAGTAAGGAGATTTTTTCTACTTCCAATCATCAACATATCAGTGCAGAAGCCGCGACAAAATTAGAATTTGACAAAGGACTCATCCTCTATCCACGACAGTGGTATTTAGGCTGGCGGTATCTATTACAAAAATGGGAAACATTACTTTCTCCCCTCCTCGCTTGCGGGGAGGGGTTGGGGGTGGGGTACTTCATGAACCATCCCCAAGATATCGCAGTGATGTTTGACAAACCAGCTTGTCACGAAAGATTCAGCCGTCATAATATCCCCGTTCCCCGTTCATTAGGAAAAATCCACAACTACGAACATTTACGCGAACAAATGCAAATGCAGGGAATAGAACGAGTATTCGTCAAACTTTCCCACGGTTCCGCCGCTTCTGGAGTTGTTGCTTACCGCGCAAATTCGCGTTTTGAATCAGCCATTACCACCGTCGAACGAGTGCGACAAAATGGGCAAACTCTGCTTTACAACTCCCGGAAAATTAGGCACTATACTCATCATGAAGAAATCGCCGATATCATCAAAATCTTGACAGCAGAAGGCGTACAAGTTGAAGAATGGCTACCTAAAGCACATTTGCAAGAATGCGGTTTTGATGTGCGTGTGGTGGTTATTAATGGCGAAGCACAGCATATCGTTGTTCGCCTTGGTAAAAGTCCGATGACAAATTTACATTTGGGGAATGAACGGGGAAATGCTGAGGAATTTTTAGCAAAAGTTGGTGTAGAAAATTGGGAGATCATGAAGCGAACTTGTGAACAAGCAGCAGCGTTATTTCCTAATAGTTTATATTGTGGAGTTGATTTACTAATTTTACCCGATTGGAAAACTCATGCGATTTTAGAAATTAATGCTTTTGGTGATTTATTACCGGGTATTTTATGGGATGGGATGGATACTTACACGAGTGAAGTTAAGGCAGTTTTGGAATGAACCACAGAGACACAGAGAACACAGAGAAATTTTTATCAATAGACTTGTTGCATGAATCAAATACTCGTTACTCTATGCGCCTCTGCGTGATACCATTTGACTTTAATAATGATACAAATACGCTGGTACGGGCATGGCAATGCCATGCCCCTACGAAAATATGTATCAGGATTCTCGTGAATTGGTATAAACCTAAAAATATGTAGGCGATCGCTAAAATTTATTATTTTTACTCCCCATGTTCAATATAAATCAAATAGTCGGAACCCACGATATCTTATTTATAACTGTAGACACATTACGTTACGACATAGCTAAAAACCTACTTGCAGAAAAACGCACTCCAAACTTAGCAAAAGTACTCCCTAAAACAGGCTGGGAAGAACGACATTCACCCGGAAATTTTACTTATGCTTCTCATCATGCATTTTTTGCAGGGTTTTTACCCACACCTGTAACGCCTGGAATTCACCCCCGTCTTTTTGCTTTGGGATTTGAAGGAAGTACCACTACAACTGATAACACTTGTGTGTTAGATAGCTCAAATATTGTTACTGGATTAGCTGCAAAGGGATATCATACAGTTTGCATTGGTGGAGTTGGTTTTTTCAACAAACGCAACCCTTTAGGTAATGTAATTCCCTCAATGTTTGCTGAAAGTTATTGGAGTCCAGAATTAGGAGTTACTAACCCCGAATCTACAGAAAATCAGGTAAATCTTGTGCGAAAAATTTTAGAAAAAACGCCAAATAATCAACGCATATTTTTATTTATAAATATTTCTGCCTTGCATCAACCAAATTATTTCTATCTTCCTGATGCAGAAGATAAAATCGATACGATTGAATCTCACGCCGCAGCTTTGGAATACGTCGATCGCCAATTAGCTAAACTCTGGAATATTATACGACAAAGGCATTCTACTTTTTGCATTCTCTGTTCTGACCACGGGACAACTTATGGTGAAAATGGTTACACTGGACATCGACTTAGCCATCCTGTGGTTTGGACTGTTCCCTACGCAGAGTTTATTTTATGAAAACTCACGCAAAGGCGCAGAGTTCTAAATTCTTTTAAATCTTATGCTGACAATCCAAAATCTCAAATCCAAAATTGCCCAGTCTCCTTATCAAGCATACGTCTATTCTTACCCCCACAAAACAGCCTACCGTCCCCTCACCCCACCTGTGTATCTCCCAGAACTTTGGGCGCAGCAAGATAGACAAGCGCTATTTCTCTACATACACATACCGTTTTGTGAAATGCGTTGTGGGTTCTGCAACCTGTTTACCACAGTCAGCCACAATGAAGATTTTATGAGTCAATATGTCAGCACGTTACAGCGACAGGCGCAACGGATGAAAGCGGTGTTGGGTGATGCGTCATTTGCTAGGTTCGCTATTGGTGGCGGAACTCCCACCCAATTACCGATTCAGCATCTCGAAACTATTCTCAATATTGCTGAAAATACGATGGGTGCAAAGTTACAAAAAATTCCTATTTCTGTGGAAGTTTCGCCAGAAACCGCAACTGAGGATAAGTTAAAGCTGTTGCGATCGCACGCCGTCGATCGTGTTAGTATTGGTGTCCAAAGCTTCATCGATTCGGAAGTCTTAGCCACCCAGCGCCGTCAATCTACCACCCAGGTAGAAGCAACCCTGACAAGGATAAAAGAGATGGAATTTCCCACGCTTAATATTGATTTGATTTACGGTTTACCCGGACAAACAGTAAATACTTGGTTGCAATCAATACAAGCTACCTTGCGTTTTCAACCAGAAGAAATTTATCTATATCCATTGTACGTGCGATCGCTCACAGGTTTGGGACGCACAGATCAAGAATGGGACGATATTCGTTTAGCTTGTTATCGGCAAGGGCGATCGCTATTATTGTCAGAAGGATATACGCAAGTTTCCATGCGGATGTTTCGACGCTTGGAAGAAGGACAATCTAGCAATCTTTCCCCCTCATCCCCCTCATCCCCCCCCTCTCCCGTCTACTGCTGTCAAGCCGACGGTATGATTGGTTTAGGTTGTGGCGCACGTTCCTAGCAATAGTGAATATAGTAATGAGATAGTTCATGAAATAGTTAACGCACCAGTGTTGCAAAAAATTAAAGTATTAGATATTTCTCTTGGGAATTTAACCGATGAAGGAGCAGAAATTTTACTCAATTCATCTGTAATCAATCAATTGGATATGCTCAATATATCAGAAACTTATGTAACTGATGAAATCCTTGAATTGCTTTGGGAAATGGATGTTCGTGTCATTGCAGAAGGTAGTCGAGTTTATGAATATGAAGGCGATCGCTACTGTGCAGTAGCCGAATAATTTATTTTTAAATTATTCAAAACGGGTATTTTTCATCTTTCAAATAATATGTACCTCACCATCCTCTATCGCGGCTCTTTAATCAGTTGCAACTACGGTTGTGAATATTGCCCTTTTGCTAAACGTCAACAAACAGCCGCAGAATTAGCAATCGATAAGCAATCTTTAGAACGGTTTGTCAATTGGATTTCCCAACATCCCCAACATCAATTTTCAATTCTTTTTACCCCTTGGGGAGAAGCTCTAATTCATTCTTACTATCAGCAAGCATTGATAAAATTAACGCAATTGCCTAATGTTAATAAAGCAGCAATTCAAACTAATCTATCTTGTAATTTAGATTGGGTAGAGGAATGTAACAAAGATAAATTGGCGCTTTGGGCAACTTTTCATTCCGAATGGGTGTCACGCGATCGCTTCTTACAAAAATGCCTCAATCTAGACAACAAAAATGTCAAATTTAGCGTTGGAGTTGTCGGTTTTCCCAAGTTTCAAGCGGAAATAGCAGCTTTACGTCAGGAGTTACCAAACCACGTTTATTTATGGATTAATGCTGTCAAGGCTGAACTTCCTAATTTATCACCCGAAAATCGAGAATTCTTTCAATCTATTGATCCATTATATCACTTAAATACTCAACATTATCCTAGCTTTGGGCATTCTTGTCGGGCTGGAAAATCAGTTATTTCTGTTGATGGTGACGGTAGAATGTATCGATGTCATTTTATTAAAGCAGCAATTGGTAATATTTATGATTCTGACTGGGAAGCAGCTTTGTTTGAACAACCTTGTAGCAACCAAACTTGTCACTGTCATATTGGTTACGTTCATCTAGAATATTTAGAAATGAATAAGGTGTTTGGTTCTGGTATTTTAGAAAGAATTCCTGATAATTGGGTTAATGAAAATTGTCACACTCACCGACATCCCGCCCAGAACTAAAGTTCTTTGGCTTTTAGCTGAAGTCCACTCAAGTGGACTAAATTGATTATTCAGTCCACTTGAGTGGACTTCAGCTATGAGACTCGGAATTCATTCCGAGGCGGGATAGAAACGCAGTGCGAGATTTAATTTTTATATTTTTTTGATGAATTTCTACTAGTACATTTCCGAAAGAAATATAGTATTAATTACGACTAACTTATTACTAGTTTTTAATAGTCTATTTATGAGCAATTTTCATCAACATGCAAAAGCAGATGCAACTAATAGCAGCGAGAACAGTTAGTTAAAGCCTGTCAAGGTTTAAGTCGCACCCGGATTTCTAGAGTATTGGCAAAAGCTTTAGCAGCTAAACAGCAGGTAAATGAGTCTGATATTGACGGCGTGTTAGAAGAGAAAAAGCAAGCAATCCGACAAACTGGAATTTTAGAATTTTTCACACCACAAGAATCACTCAAACGAGTTGGTGGATTAGATACACTCAAACAATGGGTACTAATGCGCCAAGATGCTTTTACCGAAGAAGCCAGACGCTACGGTATTCCTAATCCTAAAGGGATGTTACTTGTGGGCATTCAGGGAACAGGTAAATCTCTTTCGGCCAAGACAATTGCCCATGAATGGCGCTTACCTTTATTAAGATTAGATTCTGGGCGTTTATTTGGTGGGATTGTCGGCGAAAGCGAAAGCCGCGTGCGCCAAATGATTCAGTTAACAGAAGCAATGGCACCGTGCGTTTTGTGGATTGATGAAATTGACAAAGCCTTTGGTAATATTACCAGTAACATTGATGGAGATTCGGGGACATCGCGCCGGGTGTTTGGCAGTTTGATTACCTGGATGCAGGAGAAAACCGCGAGTGTGTTTATTGTTGCCACGGCAAATAATGTCAAAATATTACCAGCCGAGTTATTGCGAAAAGGAAGATTTGATGAAATTTTCTTTTTGAATCTACCTACAGAAGCCGAACGCCAAGAGATTTTTAAAGTGCATTTGCAACGGTTACGCCCGAATCGGCTGCGAGAATTTAACTTAGCTTTGTTAGCCAAACAAAGTCTCAATTTTAGTGGTGCGGAAATTGAGCAGGTAATCGTTGATGCTATGCACCAAGCATTTTCCACAAGAGTGGAGGGACAGCGCCGAGACTTTAATACAGAGGATATTTTACAGGCTGTAGCACAGACAGTGCCATTAGCTGCGATCGCACATGAACAAATTGAAGCATTAAAGCAATGGGCAGCACAAGCCGGTGCAAGAACCGCCTCCAATGATGTGCTGTTGGTAGAAGAATTAAAACAATACTGAAGCGAACAAGGAATAGGCCCTTTAGAAGTCGATTAAATAATTCGTAATTCGTAATTCGTAATTCGTCAATTTTGTTTTGTAATGAAGAGTGCTGTTGTGGGGACGGTTTCCGACTCGCATTGCTTCGGGGGATTTAACCCCAATCGCATTACTTGCCGATTTTAGAACCGGGGGATTTAAACCCACGGAACTAGTTAAAATAGAAAAAATATGTGTTTACTATGCCTCGTTTTTTAATCCAAAATCCCAAATCTAAAATCCAAAATTGGTATTATGTCTCATTTCACAACTATAAAAGTCCAAATCAAACACGGTGAAATTCTGCATCAAGTGTTGCAAGAATTAAACTATCAAGTTGAATGCAACACGAATGTCCGAGGATATCGAGGTAATACGACTCAAGCCGAGTATGTAATTCGCCAGAACAATGGTTATGATTTAGGTTTTCGCCGCAGTGGTGAAAATTACGAAATAGTTGCCGACTTTTGGGGAGCAAAAATTAATCAACAGCAGTTTGTTAACTCCATCAGCCAAAAATATGCTCATAAAACCTTGATGGCAACGGTACAAGAACAAGGCTTTAATGTGGAGGACGAAGAAGTGTTAGAAGATGGAACTGTGCGAGTAGTTGTAGGGCGTTGGGTGTAATTATATAGTGATAAACAAGATCCCCGACTTCTTGAAGAAGTCGGGGATCTGAACCTGCATCATATTCTCTTGGTTGATTGGCATTTTCTGACATTGCCGATTGTAATTTTTTGACATCGTGCTTTTACTTTTGAAACTAGCTTATTTAAGTGTGCGATCGCTACTATTGGCTTGATAAATTTTGAGCGATCGCTCTTAACCCCTTCATCTGGAAAAGAGCGAAAAACCCTAACTATCTACCCTCAAACCAAGCTTCTAAATCAGCAGCAGTTGTAAAATCTAGTAAAGCCTCTCCCAAGGTTTCTAACTCATCTGTTGACAAGGTTTGAATCCGTTCTTGTAATTGCGGGTTCACTTCACCTATACGGCGCTTTAGTTGGCGTAAAATCATCTTCAATTCGCCTTGCTGTATACCTTGTCTCATCCAACTGGTGACGATTTGCATAACTCTTTCCTCCTGCTTTGGTTCAATACTAGCAAGTTGTTCTTGAAACATTCTTTCTTCTTGAGCATTCAAATCGAGATATGTATCAATAAACCCAGAAATTAACTGGATTTGTGCGGGGTTGAGTCCCAAATTCGCTAGCAATTGTAGCGACATTAGCTTTACTGTGGGGCGTTCTTGAACATCAATCCGCATTTTCGCCATCAAAGCGCTAGCTACAGGATTTCTCTGATTTACGAAATCCTGCCATTTTAATTGATTTAGCTGGACAACTTCATAATTAAATTCCAGCACCCGCTTACCCTGAAAATCGATGCGATAAGAGTTCGGTTCTAGTGTTTGCGGAGAGTCATGAGAATAAATGACTATTGGGTACACTGGGAGGGCATATTTTTCGTGCAGTCGAGCGAAATATGTAAACATTCGCTGATTAAAATTAGTTTGGGAATAAGATTGATGTTCAGTGTGGATGATAAATAAAGTATCTTGGTTTCTCACTGAGACTTGCAGAACTATATCGAGTATTTTCCGTTCTCCCTCAGTCACATCTGTAAATATCTCTTGTGGCAAAAACTCTATTGAATCTCTCTCCCAATAAGCGCTTATATCTGGAAAAAATAGCTCGATAAACTCTGGGAAAAAGTTGGAAATAAGTTCTTTAAATAGGCGATCATGGTCAATCATTTGATTATTATATTAGTGAAATGGCAGCTTTTGTGATATTTTATATCTTAGTTATATGATAGTATTATTGAGTGCGATCGCCATAATCACTTAATTTTATAAATACTATAGAATGCTGCTTAAAGGTAAAAAAACACTCAAAAAATACATACAAATTGTAATTTTGTAATATTTGTTTTACTCTTGGTTCTGCCCTTTCTAGCAATAGCTCAAATGCTGCTTTCTTTACCTGCTCTGATTGATCCTGCAAAGCTTGAATCACTAAGTCTAAGCCTGCTTCTCCATATTTAAGTGCGTCTTGGAGTGCAATAACTTTTTGCTCAATGGTTGCACTTGTCAACCTTCTGTTAACACCTTCTATTCCACCCAAAACTAAACCATCAATAGGTGGATGCGCTTGTCCACCAAGTACAGCATCATATTCTTTAGGTTGACTCTGATTCTCTGCCATTGTATTTTCACCAATCTATTATTAGTAGTATTCCCATTTTTTATGACAGTTCTTTTTTAAACGAACCGCAAAGACGCAAAGAGCGCAAAGAGAAGATTATTTTAGTTTAGCGATCGCACCCCAGGATACTTTGCCCCTTTTTCAATCAAAGTTAAATAAGAATAACTTTTGCTGTGGGGTTCCCAAAGACGAATAGCATAACTGTGGCGTAGGTAATCATCAACTGCTGCCATTTCACTTAAAGCTAATGCGCCATGTGCCACTGCTTCAAAGGGTTTATCTAACTTTACCTTTTGTCGGTCAAAATAGGAAATTAGCAGTTGTTGCACGGCAGGAATTTGACAAGTACCACCCACTAAGAAAACCTGTTCAATTGTAGATTTGCTGATCCCTTTAGTAAGTGCGATCGCTAATACTTCATCTATCGCCTCTCTTAGCTGTTCTAATAATTGTTGATTTTCTAAAATATCGCCTAATTCGTCCCGATGCAATTGCAATTCATGGGACATAAAATTTTCATCATCAAACCAACTTTCTTTCGCCTCATCTGTTGTCGAAATTTGAATTTTTACCCTTTCTGCTACTTCCAGCAAATTCATAAAGCCGATTTCTCCAACTTCAGCACGGGAGGAACCGATTTTTTGCAAGTAATCTTCGACAATCCATGTATCAATATCTACGCCGCCAATAAAAGCATCGGATTTGGCGATAACTTCGGCACGCACTATTTGCTGTTCAGATTCAGCGCTGACAGTCCGTACTAAACTTAAACAGGACTTACGCAAAAACTCTCTCAAACTCTTATTCCTCTGTGTTCTCTGCGTCCTCTGCGGTTCGTTTTTTGGTCATTTTGCGTAAGTCCTATTAAATCTAGAGTACCGCCGCCAAAATCAACCACCAAAACCACAGCACCAGGATGCTTGACAGCATAACCAAGAGATGCAGCGGTAGATTCATCGACAATTTGCACTGCGGGAATATTTAACTTGTCGCCCAAGTTGCGGAACCAGTCAAGATATCGCTCAAATGCACCAACGGGAACAGTGAAAATAACGCTACTAGGTTGTAATTGCTGTTCAACCTGTTGCCAAATTTCTCTAAGAAACAGTTCCGAAACCACCTCAGCGCTGTAACTATTACCATCCAACTGTCGGGGAGGTGGGACAAAATCTGCTGCCAAATCGCGTTTGAAAGCTCTAAAACAGCGTTCCGGCTGGGCAAACCCCAAGCGTTTGGCGCGTACAGATTCACCAAACCAGATGCGATCGCGCCCTTCCACAAATACTAAACTGGGTACAACGCTTACCTGTTCTGTCCCTACTTCAAAGCGGCGCGACATCGAATCAAATCTCAATGTCCGTGGTTTTTGCGTAATCAAATCAGTAATACAAACAACAGTATTGCTCGTACCAAAATCAATTATTACTGTAGTCATTTGTCATTTGTCATTGGGTAATAATCAATAGTTCTTCTTCCCCTGCTTCCCCTGCTCCCTCATCCCCCTTATCCCCCCCCTCCCGGTAAGGTGCGACTAACTTTCGCAGGGACAAGAATTCGTCCTTGATGCTGATAACCAACGAATCGGATGTAAACTAACTCATATAAAGCAATATCGGCAGCGTCTGGTTGATGAATTTGAGGATTGTAAGGTACTTGTTCCCAAGGTTTACCTATCTGTTCGTAACCCCATTTATAGAGGAGGTTATCTAAAGACGTAAACATCGAAAGCAGATTTTTCGCAGGCAATTCTGGTTTAACGCGCACCATCTGATGGATGCTGGGATAGTTTGTTAACAATGTCTGCAATTGCTCAAATGTCGAAAAACGTATTTCGTCTGTCAGTTCAAGACGTTGCTGCTGCAATTCCTCATGCAGTCGCAAGCCTTCCTGATGCAATGCTGCTTTTTCTAAAACAAGCTGGTGTAACTTTTGCTCTAACTCTAAATAATTTTGACGGGTTGCTTGTAGTTCATTTTCTAGCAATTCAATTTGCGATAGCGCCAATTCTAACTTGTTAGTTTTCAAGTCTGCTTTGGGAGCGATCGCACCTCTAATTGCTGGAATAATCAACAACAGAGTGCAAATCCCTATTCCCATTGTCAAAAGGCTTAAAAGAGAAAATATTCCTATCTGCATCCCTCTTAAATTTGTTTGAGAGACTGGTTTTGTTCCACTGTCTCACCCTCACCGCCTTCGTAATACTCAGGCAATAATTCTTGATTTTCAACTTCTCCTAAAGCCTTTTCAATTCCCGATGTTGTACTTGTGCAACTCGAACCAGAAGCATCGATGACTGTTTCAGTAATTTTCCCATCTTTCCCAATGCGATACTCAATTTTTTGATACTCAGCCATAAATAGAGTCTTTTGATTTTTTAGGGTTTTAATCATGTTGTACCAAATTCTAGCCAACGGCAATTAACACTGGCATTAGTACAAATAAATACGTGAGAGGTTTTGCTAACATGTTAAAACAAATGTACTAGTTTGAGTCAATAAGATTTAACAGAATTTATGCACAATCAGGAAACAAACCGAGCCAAGCTTAGACGGCTACTTACATGCCGAGCGATCGCATTTTCTCAATCTAGGGGAATGATAGACAGTAGTGCAAGTTGAAAGTATCATGTCACAAAATCCCAACCAGCCAAGACCTTTTGATGTTGTTTTAGGTAGCCAAATACCTACCCCAAGCGATGCAGCAGTTTTAGGAGGACTGCCAGGAGTCAAACAACGGTTAGCTAGTACTGCCCCACAAAATCGGATTGCAGCGTTAAAAGAAGCCCTCCAATACGGGAATGCAGGCTTAGATTTAGTCATTCAAGCTTTGCAAAATGAAGTCACACAAGTTAGGTGGGCTGCTTACTCGCTGTTAGGGCAAAGACAAGAACCTCGTATAAAACAGGCGTTACACGAGTACAATCCTTATGGGATTTGCCGAGAGCAAAGCTAATCTATATTTTGAGGGGGCATTCACAAACAGTTCCCTCGGTTGCCCTCACTGGCGATAAAAAAACTCTTGTCAGTGGTAGTTGGGACGGTTCTATTAAAGTCTGGGGACTGGCTTAAAGACAACATAACTAGGTCATTGGGCTAAACTTAAGAAAGTTATGAGGACGCAAATATGACTGATAAAAATCGTTCTCAATGGGACTTAGGCAGGTTTATCGAAACCCTGACTTACTTTGAGGTAATTCCTTTCCTTAACTGGGTACAGCAGTTAATCCAAGGTCGTCCTAAGGATAATCAAAATAGACCCAATGGAGGAAGAAACGTGGGTGTAATATTAGTAGCAGGTGCAACAGGTGGTGTAGGTAAACGAGTAGTGCAGCGATCGCTCCAACAAGGTTATAAAGTTCGCGCCCTAGTTCGAGATATCGACAAAGCGCGGTCAATTCTTGGTAATGATATAGACTTAGTAGTTGCGGATATCACCCAACCAGAAACTTTAACTTCTTTAGTTATGGCTGATATCCAAGCTGTAATTTGTTGTACAGCAGTGCGCGTGCAACCAGTTGAAGGAGACACAGCAGATAGAGCCAAATATTATCAAGGTGTGAAATTTTACCAACCAGAAATTGTTGGCGACACCCCAGAAAATGTAGAATATCAAGGTGTTAAAAACTTAGTCCAAGCTGCGGCAAAATATCTACCCCAAGCAAACGAAAAACCGATATTTGATTTCACCAAGCCATCAGCAGAATTAAAAGATTACTGGGGGGCGTTGGATGATGTCGTCATGGGTGGCGTGAGTGCCAGTAATATTCAATTAGTAGAAAATGCAGCTTTGTTTGCTGGTAATGTCTCCACAGCTAACTCTGGCGGATTCGCTTCTATCAGAACCAAGAATTTTGATCCACCCTTCAACTTATCTAATTGCGAAGGTGTAAAATTGCGCGTCAAAGGTGACGGTCAACGTTATAAAATATTCCTACGGACAGATACAAAATGGGATGGTATTGGGTACAGCTATTCTTTCGATACCGTAGCTAATACCTGGATAGATATTCACATTCCCTTTGCAGATTTGATTCCCGTCTTTCGGGCAAAAGTTGTTAAAGATGCGCCGCCAATTGAGCAGAATAGAGTTTGTTCATTCCAACTGATGTTGAGCAAATTTGAATATGATGGCGGTTTGAATCCCAAATTTTCTGCCGGTGGTTTTGCTTTGCAGTTGGAATCAATTAAAGCTTATGGCGGGACAAGTTTACCACAATTTATCCTCGTCAGTTCAGCAGGCGTGACTCGTCCCGGTCGCCCCGGCATTAATTTAGATGAAGAACCGCCAGCAGTAAAATTAAATGACCAATTGGGAGGAATTTTAACTTGGAAGTTGAAGGGAGAAGATAGTTTAAGAGAAAGCGGAATTCCTTATACGATTGTTAGACCTTGTGCTTTAACTGAAGAACCAGGAGGTAAGGAATTAATATTCGAGCAAGGCGATAATATTAAGGGCAAAATCAGCCGTGAGGATGTGGCAGAACTTTGCGTGCAAGCTTTAAAATTAGGAAAAGCTTCTAATGTCACGTTTGAAGTAAAACAGGGAGATAATACTGTTAACTCTATCGATTGGCAGAAGTTATTTTCTAATTTAATAAAGGATAAATAAGTGAAGTGACTACAGACTTATAGCGCTTCCCAGGTCTATGAAGAACATATACATATCAAAATCAAAACCTCACCCCCAACCCCTCTCCTTAATAAGGAGAGGGGAGATAAACCTCACCCCCAACCCCTCTCCTTAATAAGGAGAGGGGAGATAAAGCACAGCTTTATCGGGGTGAGGTTAAGCTGTACCTCACTCATATTAAGAAACCGCTATATACTCTCTAGCCATCCCAACATATCCTGTCTAAATAGACTGTTATGAAAAAAATCCAAGTGCTAATATTTGCCGGAATTTTAGCAACAATTCTCTGGGGTGGATTATTTGGAAACACTGCTTCATCTCAGCAAGTTGAATCCCGCATCTACAATCTAGAAGCGGACTTAAATCGTGTCGAGTCACGATTGAACCAGATAGAATCTCAACTCGGTTCAAGTCGCCAGTCTTCATCCTCAAGAACAACACTTACCCCACGCCAGTCAACTGGTTCCAGAAGGAACTTATCACAACAAGATCCGATGTTTGATCGGCTTGCAACTTTGGTGATTGAATTGAAGCAACAAGTCAATAAATTAGAGGCGCGAGTTTCTAAATTAGAAGAACTTTGAATTGTTATTGCTGTATGACTGCTAAGTAGGTAGACGTAATTAAACATAAGAAAAACCTCACCCTCAATCCCTCTCCTTAGTAAGGAGAGGGAAGCCGGAGGCAGGGCGAGGTTTTATATTTAATTTGACCCACTTACTTATCTTCATCTTATATGGGTAGATCGTATTTATTATAAATAACTTTTATATGTCGGCTAAACTGTTCCTCTACAAAATAGCTGCTGGAAAATTCACTTGCAAAAGAAACCTGATGAAAGTGATAATCTAGATTCAGTAAATTGTAGACAAGTCTTAAAAAATAATCATCTATCCAAAAATCTACATCAAATAGTGAAATGCCATATTTTCCTTCTAACCTGCGATTTAAAGTTTTAAGTAACCAAGACCATTGAGGTTTGAGGGTTGGGTCGATGCGGTTCCCAAATACAGGATTAAAAAACTGATTTACTTGAGTTGTTCTCATATCAATCACTTTAGCTAATATATCTCCTGCCTGAAGTGGAGATGAATTAAACCAATAGTTAGCAACTACTAAATTATGTAAATAAGCAATGACAATTTTTGGATTTTCTTTAATGAACTGCGAACGACAGACAATTCCTCTGATTGATGGAATTCTTAAACTAACCGTCTGAGAAAGGAGCAGCTTTCTGACAAAAGCATATCCTTCTAAAATTGAGGCAAAAGTGTGACAACACACATAAGCATCGATAGTTTTATTTGCCAAACTCTTACTTGCTTGACGAGGATTTTGATTCACTAATCTGCAATCCTTACTGACATCCATATCATAGAGGTCAAAAAGAGTAATGATGAATCTATGAGCATTTGAACCAAATAAGGTAGAAATTCGTTTACCTTTCAAATCCTGAACAGTATTTATAGAAGAATCTTTATGCACAACAATATTTATATCTTGACCTAAAAGATTGTACGAAGCAATCCCAATCAATTTAGAACCAAAACTTACATCATCGAAGAACTGGCTACCATTATTCAATAAAGAAATATCATCTAAAATACAAATATCTAATTCTCCCCGTTTCATTTTTTGGTTCATTTCTTCCCCAGAAGTAAACGGTATAATTTGTAAATCAAAATCTCGGTTAATTTCAATATTTTTGAAAATAGGCTGTTCAAGTGATGAAGATGCTCTCTGTAAATCAGAAATATGCTTAGTCCCATATCCGGCAACAAACTGCCCTACAGAATCACTCTGAATCCCTATCCTAAGAATATTTTTTTCATTAGAAGAATAGCTACCTAAAATTAGATTTACATTAGGTAAACTTTCTAAATTATTTTGATCGAGTCTAAAACTTCTCACCAAACTCTCTGCGGATATTAACAACTCACTAAAGCGAGGAACATGAAGATAAATACCATATTCATTAATATCTTGAATAGTCAGAATTAATACTTTGTATTGAGAGATGATGTTAGCTTTACAAAAATCCGGTAGAATCGTTAGTTTTTGATTTTTTGAAGCATATTTTAGGACATCTTGATAATTATATAGTACTTTCACACCACTTAATTTATTCATCAAAAAACTATTTTTAGATAGTTCCTGATAAACCTCATCTAAAAGTACAATATCAGCTATATCAATATCATTTATTTTAACTAAGCTATGCTCATTAAGATATTTAGTTGCCCCAAAAGAGACAAGCAGCATTTTATGAGTTGTTAATCTAGTACAATGGTGTTCTTCCTTATATCCAGAGCAACTGTTGAGTAAGAGATCCATCTCTATAACTTGAGAATTTGAGAAAAATATGCTATTTTTAACCGTTATCTCTTTGATATTTCTCCCTGTAAAACAAAGCTGAAATCGCTGTGAATATTGTTTGAGCCAGACTTCTAAGATTAAATTAGTAGCCCCCAATATTAAATCTTCGCCTTCAGGGCTAAATGTTGCTTGAAATTCTTCTTGCAGATTTTCTACAGTTTCTACTAAATTAATTGTCTGAGAAATCAATTTCTTGCCTTTATCAGTCAAGCATATAGAGCCAGAAGAACGATTTAGCAAAATTACTCCAAAATAATCCTCTATTTGCTTGACTTTTTTACTAATTAATGATTGGCTATACCCTAGTTTTTCTGCTGCTTTAGAGAAGCTACCACAGTCATCTACTGCTTTTAAAATTTTGATGTGATTTAGGGTAATATCTTCGAGTTTAATCTTGTTCATGCTAAGTAAGGCAAGATTTTTAAAATAATTCGTAATTCGTAATTCGTAATTCGTAATTAAGTTTTGTAATGAAGAGAAGTTTGTGGGGACGGTTTCCGTCCACAAAACTTCGGGGGATTTAACCCCAATCGCATTACTTACCGATTTTAGAACCGGGGGACTTAAACCCACGGAACTAGTTAATTACAACGCAATTAAGCTGTTCTGCTGTATAGTTGCGATACTTTGTCGAGTCCCGTATTTCTGCTTACTCTGACTGCATCAAGGTGATAACCACCAAGTATAAAATAATAATTAAACACCAAAAATTGGGCTGTATTCCAAAATGGAATAGTGAAATGGAATTTAAGTATATCGAATCACGACATCGGAAAAATTGTTGTGATAAATTCTGATTCATTAAAAAAACTACGGCAGTGCGATCGGGTTATGGTATATTACCACAATCAGATCCTGAGATTGTCTACTTCTAAACTCAGAGTAGTCTACAGCCGCTGTCAAGCTTTCGATTTTGACAAAAATTTTGCTCTAAGTAGGTAGACGTAATTAAATATAAGAAAAACCTCACCCTCAATCCCTCTCCTTATTAAGGAGAGGGAAGGCGGATAGAGGGTAATGTTTTATATTTAATTTGACCGACTTACTTATGAAGTTTTAGCTGATTTGTTACTGATGACAAATTCGGCTTTGTTGCTTCACTTGCAAACTAAGACAAATAACCAAGCAGTTTCAATTACAAACACACAATTATGGTAGATATTAAGTTCGCATACTGGATTCCCAACGTTAGCGGTGGGTTAGTTGTTAGTAAAATTCCCCAACGAACAGATTGGACTTACGAATATAATGCTCAACTGGCTCAAACAGCTGAATAAGTTGGGTTTGAATATGCTCTAGCACAAGCCAGATTTATCGCCAGCTATGGGGCTGAGTACCAGCTAGAAGCATTAACAACCGTGTCCGCCCTAGCTCCAGTCACCAAAAAAATAAAGCTAATTGCAGCAGTTCACCCTGGATTGTGGCATCCGGGAGTCGTTGCGAAAATCGGTGCCAGTATTGATTTTATCTCTAACGGTCGGTTTGCTCTGAATGTAGTTAGCGGCTGGTTCAAAGATGAATTCACTATATATGGTGAACATTGGTTAGACCATGATGAACGCTATCGTCGGTCAGAAGAATTTATCCGCGTTCTCAAAGGTTTGTGGACTGAGGATGAGTTTCACTTTAAGGGCGACTTTTACCGGATTAACGGCGGTTGGGTGAAGCCTAAACCAATTAATCACAATCCACACCCGGAGATATTCCAAGGTGGTAACTCCAAAGCAGCGCGGCGGATGGCTGGCCGGGTGTCTGATTGGTATTTCATGAATGGTAATACCATAGAAGGTGTGAAAGAGCAGATTGCAGAAGTCTCTGAATTAGCGAGTCTTGAAGGACGCAAAATTAAGTTTGGTCTGAATTGCTTTATCATCGTGCGAGATACCGAAGCAGAAGCCCATGAAGTATTGCGCGATATTATTGCCCAAGCTGATGTAGAGGCGGTGAAAGGATTTGGTGAAGCGGTGAAACAGGCGGGATCTTCTACTCGTGAACGTCAGGGAATGTGGGCGAATTCCAATTTTGAAGACTTAGTGCAGTATAACGATGGATTCCGGTCAGGCTTGATTGGTACGGCTGAACAAGTAGCTGAAAAGATTCGCCAGTTCCATGAAGCGGGAGTTGATTTAATTCTTAGCGGCTTCTTACACTACTCGGATGATTTGCCAGCATTTGGTAGGACAGTAATTCCGATTGTGCGTGAACTGAAAGCTAATCGTCGGACAGCCGATGAATTGGTTGCGGTGTAGCTGATTATCGAGAGTTAATACCACAAGTGTCCTGCTCTGTGCTTGGAATGGTTCGTTTTTCCGTTGTCAGTTATTTATAGGACTTACGCAAAATGACCAAAAAACGAACCGCAGAGGACGCAGAGAACACAGAGGAATAAGAGTTTGAGAGAGTTTTTGCGTAAGTCCTGATTTAATCACAATCAAGAAGGAGTTTTATGACATCAGTAATTAATACTGAACAAAAGGCGCATATTATTCAGGATGATCAAGAAGCGATCGCTATCGCTCACGAACTAGCAGCTGAGTTTTCCAAGGGAGACTCAGAACGCGATCAAAATCGACGTTTACCTGCTGAAGAAGTAGAAAAGTTTTCTCAAAGTGGATTGTGGGGGATTACAGTCCCGAAAGAGTATGGCGGTGCTTTTGTATCGAATGCCACCCTCGCAGAAGTAGTTAAAATCATCTCCGAAGCCGACTCTAGCCTTGGTCAAATTCCCCAAAACCACCTCTATATGGTGGAAGCAGTTCGCTTGGATGGTACAAATGAGCAGAAGAAGTTCTTCTTTGATTTGGCTCTAGAAGGTAAACGGTTCGGTAACGCCTTCTCCGAAATTGGCACTAAGTCTGTTACTGATGTGCAGACAAAGTTAGAACCAGATGGTTCTGACTACGTACTCAACGGACGTAAATACTACTCTGCTGGGGCATTATTAGCACATTGGGTTCCCGTGATTGCCAGCAATCCAGATGGTAAAACAGTGGTGGCATTTGTCGAAAGAGATGCCCCAGGATTGACCCTACTTGATGATTGGACGAGCTTCGGACAGCGTACCACTGCTAGCGGCACTACCATTATTGAAAATGTGAAAGTTAAGGCAGAACACGTAATCCCGCACTACCTAGCCTTTGAGAGGGCAACACCAATGGGTGCGATCGCGCAAATCATCCAAGCCGCCGTAGACGTGGGAATAGCTAAAGCCGCAGTTCGTGACACCATTTACTTTGTCCGCAACCATACCCGCCCTTGGGTTGACAGCAATTTAGAAAAAGGATACGAAGACCCGCTAACACTGTACAACTTAGGCAATATCCAAATTCAAGTTCACGCTGCTGAAGCATTGCTGCGACGTGCGGGTGAGTTTATCGACATCGCCAACGAGTCAGGTTTAGAAGAACCCAAGGTAGTTGAAGCATCGATCGCAGTTGCGGAAGCCAAAGCCTTAGCCACCGAAGCAGCATTACTAGCTACCAACAAGTTGTTTGAACTAGCAGGTACTAAGTCTACATTGGAGCAATTCAATTACAATCGCCACTGGCGAAATGCCCGCGCTCACACACTCCACGATCCCGTCCGTTGGAAATACTACGCTGTTGGCAACTACTTCCTCAATGGTGTCTACCCTCCCCGCCATCCTTGGCTGTAAGTAAGTGGGCGCAAATAATCATCACTAGCTCGTAGTTGCGCTAAAGCGCAAGACAGCGCAACTACGAGCCAAATACAGAGATTTTACTTTTCGTTACATAGTTTGATTTTATCTTGCCTACCTACTTAGGAATGAGAATTAAATAACATACAATTTATATCCCTGGTTTACCTCACCCTCAATCCCTCTCCGATATATTGGAGAGGGAAGCTAGAGACAGGATAAAGTTTTGCATCTTATTTAATCCATGTTCCTTAATTGCCGTATTTTCTCTTAGGGTGAAGCATTCAGAGGTAATTAGGACTTACGCATTAGGTACGAAATGTAGGGGCAATCAGGGCTTTCACTGCCTTGAAAGCGTAAGTCCTAGTAATATTTAGCTAAATGCTTTGCTCTTGATAAATCCAACATTATTAAAGTTGATACTATGAGCGTTGCAAACCCAACCCAGAGGCGGAGCGTTTGGAAAAGTCAGCCATTTAAAGGGCTGTTTTTTATTGCTGTAATTGCTGTCATTAGCTATATTTTTGAACTCATTTTTGGTCAAATTATTCAACTGAATGTGGGAACAAAGTTGACTTACATCACTATATGCTTCGCCTGGTGGTGGCATTTAGGTTTTTCCCTCAATGGCTATCCAGGTTCTCGTTTTTCTTCTACCCGATTTGTCCGAGGAACAGTGAATTTAGTAGTGCTATTAACGCTAGTTTATATTACTGGAGAAGCTTGGAAGTTTATTTCTGCAAAAGCAATTCTCACTGATACATCTGTTGGCTTGTGGGGACAAACAGCAATCATTGCAGCCGCCGCCAGTTTGTTCTTCTTTGACAACACAATTGTCACCACTGAGGGAGTACGCAACTGGCATCCGATTAGCGGCTTTCTCAATATCTTTTTTGCCGTCTTCTTTATTGCCCCTGCACTTACCTTTTTGCCACAAATGTGGGGGCTTCAACCTTTTTACATTCCTTGGTATTGGTTTCCTTGTTCGACAGTATTTGGCAGTTTTTTTGAACGTTGGCCTTTGAACAAATTGGAACTAGGAATGCCACGTTTGGGGTTACTGCATACAGGTATTATTTTGTTACTCACTCTGATTACAGAATTATTCCTCAAACAGCTAGGATTGGATTTATTTACAACAACGACAGGCCCAACCTTTGCAGCTATTTGGACAACTGTTGGTTTAGGATTTGTTTGGCAATTCAATATGTGGCCTTTCACACAGTTGTCACAGCCTATAAAAGGCATAGTTGCATCTGTTGCTAGTTTAATAATTTCGGTCTTATTGTACCTGGTGACAGTATCTCTGATAGGTCAGGAAAATATTATCCAAGGGCTTTACTGGTGGTTCAATATTCTCTGGGTGCAAGTATTCTTAATGGCTCCAGGATTATACGACGGAATTAGTCTTTGGCAGGATGTGCTGCCACTAGTTGAAGAACAACCCCTAAGCTTAAATCGTGAAAGACGCTAGAGTAATTCGTAATTCGTAATTCGTAATTTAATTACGAATTATGCACTAGTTAATAGTTGTAAAGGATGTAAGAGTGTGAACTAAATAAGTAGGTAGGCAAGATAAAACCAAACTATGTAATGAAAAGTAAAATCTGTGTATTTGGTTCGTAGTTGCGCTTTAGCGCTAAAGCGCAACTACGAACCAGTGATAATTATTTGCGCCCACTTACTTAAATGAAAACATTCTCAACTCTTACTCTCTGCGTCTGGAGCATCTGTGGGTGAAAAAAAATTTAGTTTTCAATCAGCAACGCCAAAATTTATAACGTTGCTGAGATGATTTAAAACGTGAAGGTTGTTCTGACAGTGCCAATTACCGCATCCTGATTGTCATTGTTTTGAGCAGGAGCGGTGATCCAAATTACGCCAGGGGTGATGGCAATGTTATCTGTAAGCCGATACTTGTAAAAGCCTTCAATATGTAAAGATAAATCGTTTGCAGGTGCAGGATTACCACCCCGATAAGGTTCTGCACCCACAAGAATACCGCCAAGGTTGCCTTGTTTCCCTAAATCTGGGAATGCCAATCCCAGAGCATAGTACCAAATATCCGCACTACCACTACCTGCCAAATTTTTGGCGTTTGTGTAGCCAAAGAAGCCATTTAATGCAAATCGAGAACTAAATTTATAGAAAGCTTCTACTCCGTAGGAGTTGGTAATCGTCCGCTCAAATGGAGTATTAGCTTGTTCTGTTCCGACAAGTGTAAAACCACTACCAAAATCAAATATTCCTCCGCGATTTTGGTAGGCATTTACATAAGTCAAACCTATGCCAGAGTTATTGTTGGGGTTCCATGCTATTTGTCCAAATGCGCTATATTGACCATTAAAAAAACCACTATCTGGCTGAGGACTGGCATGATCTCCTGCTAAGTAAGCCAAACTCAATACCAATTGGTCACTTAATCGATAATTGAATCCCCCACCGGCACCACCACCAATACGGTAGATAGGACTAGAGGAAGCAAATTCTGTTAAAGCGCGATCGCCTCCTGTGGCACTATCTAGATAAGGACTCAGAGTCGGAATAAAATCAAAAAATACTCCGTTCACGGCTCCTATATAAGCATCGATTTTGCTACCAACTGGGAAATAGTAAGAGAGCCAATCTACGGATAGGTTGTTGTTACTAGGAGCAAGATTGAAGGTTTGCAAACCTTCGGCTGAACCGCCAGGAAGCTGCAAAGTAGTAGCGTTTCCAGTACTTAAACGAGTATTTAGAGTGTCTTTACCTGTAAAACTAGTTTTGAAAACGAGGCGGACTCTATCTTGAAAAACTGTGTTATCACCATTAACTGTGCCTTGGAAGGCATTCGTAATTACAAAGATGGCTTCCGCAGAAAGTTTGGTAGTTGTTGAAAACTGATTTGCTTCTAGTTCCGCAGTCCTAGTTTCTAAATTATCAACGCGACCTCGTAAAGTTGTTAGTTCAACAGTAAATTCTTCTTGCAATCTTTGTACGGTAGTTAAGTCTTGTTTGGTAACTAAGTCAGATGTAGCTGTTGCAATTAGCTCGTTTATCCGAGATAAACAAGCATTTAAACCTGCTGCAAATTCATAGCGAGTAATTGCGCGGTTTCCGCGATAAGTACTATTTGGATAGCCCGCAATACATCCATAACGCTCAACTAAAGACTGGAGTGCGCCAAATGCCCAATCAGTTGGCTGTACATCTGAAAACTGAGATACAGAAGTTACCTGAGACATACTATTTGTCTGTTGTCCGCTTGCATCACTATTGATTGCAGGAATTTTAGGCGTTTGTGCGATGGTTGTTTTTGAAGAATTCTTCCCGAAATTGGCGATACCTGCGGCGGGCTGCGCCAACGCACTTGGTATATTTGTTTGAGTCGCAGTTACAGTTACTAAATTCTTGTTTTCTGCATGGGCTGATGTGCTGGCTAGCAAAGTAACCCCCAAAATCATTGATTCCATGAATAAATTATGAAATGAACGATTGAACATTTCTATCACTCCTCACATTTTTGATTTGAAAACTTTAGTTAAAGCCTTAGATGTTTCAGGGACTTGTCAAGCGATAAATTAATGACTCCCCCTAAAAAATGCTGATTTAATCTAATAATTAAGAATTTTAAAAATCCACTTTGAGATATAAGTGAATTTCTGGCGTTTTCATCTATATATTTCAGTGGAGAAAAGACTTGCCTTCACACAAATACAATCCCTGCATAAGCTGGACTATTTGGTAAAACAATGTCTATCTATTTGTGAAAAAAACATATTAAGTTGACCACATAATCTGAATCTCTCGCAAATGGGAGCATCCCGTCAGGTGCAAAAACTTTGTGTTTGCCCTCATCCCCTAACCCCTTCTCCCTTCATATGGGATTCGGGGAACTAGAATCATGTCTCCCCTCTCCCATATTTGGGAGAGGGGCTGGGGGTGAGGGAAAAGATTTAAGCACTCATTGGCGTGCTCCCTCGCAAATTATTTATAAACTACTGTATACTTATCAAGTCAAAGTAGATTATTGTATTTAAGTTAATAATATTGCATATATACTCGTGAAAAACAAGTAGATGAAAATAAATTTTCTCATCTAATTATTTTTTGCTTGACTCTCAATCAACTATTTTTGAGATTGTACTAACAACCTATAGCTTTAACAAAATTAATTTAATTGGAACTTGCTTTATTAGTTAAACTATGCAATGATATATCTATAGTATGGTAACTTTATCAAAATACTGTAGTTTCAGCTTTCTTTATCCAAATTTATAGTTGCTCCTCACAATAAGGTTAACAGGAGAAGTTGCAAGGAATGCAATTAATCAAAACTAAAGAAATTCAAAATTATCTCGATTTAGCGAAGTCTTTAGCAAAGGAATTTGCCCAGACGGCTGTAGCGCGGGATGTTAAGGGAGGAACACCAAAACATGAACGCGATCGCTTGCGTGAAAGTAACTTGCTGAAACTGATAATACCCACAGAGTACGGGGGTTTAGGGCAAAGCTGGATTACCGTTATGCAAATTACCCGCGAGTTTGCCAAGGTTGATAGTTCCATTGCTCACGTCTTTTCTTACCACCATCTAGGTGTAGTAATTCCGCATATCTTTGGTTCGGCAGAGCAAAAACAGCGATATTATTCAGAAACTATTCAGAATAATTGGTTTTGGTGCAATGCCCTTAACCCTTTAGATAAAAGAACTACTCTGACACTAGAAAATGATTATTTCCGTCTCAACGGGATTAAAAGCTTTTGCTCTGGCTCTCAAGACTCCGATATATTGCCGATCGCTGCGACTCATCAAGAAAGTGGTGAATTGAATATTTTGGTAATTCCCACCCAACGGCAAGGCGTTACTGTTCATCATGATTGGGATAATATAGGGCAACGTCAAACAGATAGTGGTAGTGTTACTTTTGAAAATGTGTTGGTGTATCCTGACGAAATTCTTAGTAGTAAAGACAAACCGAGTCAACCCTTCAACACTATTCGTGCCTGTTTAACTCAATTGAATCTTGCTAATATCTACTTGGGAATTGCCCAAGGAGCATTTGAAGCTGCTAAAACATATACTTGTACTAATACAAAACCTTGGCTGACATCAGGTGTAGAAAGTGCAACCAAAGATCCTTATATCCTTCAGCACTATGGCAAAATATGCGTTGATCTCCAAGCAGCCGTGTATCTAACTGAGCAGGCGGAAAAATTAGTCCAAGCAGCTTGGGAGTCGGAATGGTCACTTACCGCCGAACAACGGGGAGAATGTGCGCTTAGTGTCGCTACTGCCAAAGTCTTCGCTAGTAGAGTTGGTTTAGACATTACCAACCGGATCTTTGAAGTTATGGGCGCACGCGCTACTAATACAAAATATGGTTTTGACCGTTATTGGCGTAATCTCCGCACGTTCACTCTTCACGATCCAGTAGATTATAAAATTCAAGAGATAGGAAACTGGGCGTTAAATGATCAACTGCCAAAACCCAACTTTTATTCATAGTTTTTCCCTCACCACATCTTTGTTAAATAATTCGTAATTCGTAATTCGTAATTCGTAATTCGTAATTAAGTTTTGTAATGGGGATTTAGCGCAAAGTGCGGTCTTGGGGTTTCCCCCGCCGCAGGATGCGCGGAGCGCACTACAGGAGCAACTTTGCATTCGCAGTCCCCAATCGCATTACTTGCTTTTTTATTGAACCGGGGGACTTCAACCCACGGACAGCTGTTAACAATTTTGAAAGGCATTAAACCAATTGGCAATTCGCAATTCGCAATTCGCAATTACGTTTTGTGACGGGGATTTAGATTTAGGCATTCAATTCGTGCTGTCCTTCAAAGGCTAGGACTTAAACCCCCAAAGTTCGTTAAATTTTCAGATATGCTTGACAAATTAGGGGTTATTGTTATCAAATTTTGCGGGGCTGCGAGATCCCCGACAACTTCTACGAAGTCGGGGATCTGAACACCACAAACCTCTGAAAACTTTTGGGACAGACCACTAGATATACATAGCAAAGTAATCATTGTAGATTTCTGTATTAGTCATAACTGTGAGTTCTATTTGTTTCTGTTCTTCATCTGTTGCCGAACTTGTAGCCGAGTCTAAGCTTTCTTGAGGAATAAAATCACCACAGTATTCATTCGCAGGTACAGCTGCATTCATCTTTTGGGGATAACTCAATTTGAGATTATTCATGATAGTAATAAATTGACTACGGCTGCGAGCGCTAAATCTGGGATTAAGCCGCTTTTCTTCGCCAATAGTAGAAACAGTGCGCCCTTTATAGTCATGGGCAGGATATACCAAGGTATCATCTGGCAAGGTAAATAAGCGTTGTGTCACCACATCGTATAAAGTTCCAGCATCGCCTCCCTGAAAATCTGTGCGTCCACAACCACGAATAAATAAGGCATCACCAGTTAACAGATGGGTTTTATTCACCAAATATGCTATGTGACTGGGGGTGTGACCTGGTGTGAAAATCGTTTCGATGATTACCGATCCCACCTCTAAGATTTCGCCACCGACAAGGGAGCGATCGGCTTTTGTCACAGCAGTATTTTGGGGAACAATTACCTCACAACCTGTTTGTTGCCTGAGTTTACCTGCCCCTGTAATGTGATCGGCATGAAGGTGAGTTTCTAGACAGTAGCGTAGCTTTAATCCCAGTTCATCTAATGATTGCAAATCGCGGTCAACTTGCTCTAATACAGGATCAACTAAAACAGCATCTCCTGTCTGCCGATCGCCAATTAAGTAAGTGTAACTACTAGTTGTAGGGTCCAAAAATTGCCGAAATAGGAAAGTTGACTGCGGTATCTCTGCACTGCCATTGCTTAACAAAGGCATCGTCGCAATAGTCCGCACCCGCACTGGTAGCGACTGCAACAACGCCTTAGATAATTCCTGCGCTTGTCCCCGTAATTCTGGAACAGCGATAGTTTCCCACAAATCACCCTTGCGCGGAGTTCCCAAGGTATAAAGCAGCGTCGAAACCTTACCGTCTGCTGTATATAAAGCACCGTGGGTATCTGTATCTAATCCTAAACCGATGGCATTGGGGCGAATTAAATTCTGCGATCGCAAATTAGTAATCAGAGGATGAGGCGATCGGCGATAATCTGCTGCTACCCCTGTACAATTCACAACGCGGTGGACGTGTAAAATATGATTAGTTTGGGTTTTGCGCCAGCACACGGTCACTGCTACACCGTCCGGCAAAGCTTGATATTCCCGAATTCGCCCTGCGGCAATGGTGAGTTGACCAGAATCTAGCATTTGGGTGACAACATCCGCCACTTTTGGGGCAATGCGGTGACGATGCACATCCCAATAGGGTGTCAGATGACGCAAAAAACGCTGCTGTTCCCCGATTGGTAGTTTTTGCCAGATTTTCTGAATCATGGGACGCAGAGAATCAATTACTGCTCGCCAGTCGTAGCCTTGGGTAGCAGCAATTTCTACCTCCGCACGTAGCCAACGTAACCAGCCACGCACACTTACTGGGGAATTTTCTAGCGTCAAGAAGCACGGATAAGGTTGAGCCGCTTGATGTTTTAGGGGAAATAATCCTCGTCGGGACACAGCATAAATTTTACCGCGATGTTGGCGATCGCTCAGAGATAAAACCATATCCACCATCGTCAGTCCCGTACCAATTAGCAATACAGGTGCATCAGCATCAAGGTCTGCTAGGGCATCGGCTGACCAAGCATTCCGCAAATAACTTTCATCATTACTGTTTGGGTTTTCAATGGTAGGGGGTGCAGAGGGTGAGTTGCCCAATGCCAACACAACTCTGTCTGCGGCAAAACAGCGACCACTACGCAGAGAAATCATTGCCCCTTTTTCTTCAGGCTGTACCCCTACTACTTCATCGGTCAAGCGTTCTAGTCGCACATCACTAGGTGCTGTGGCTTCTGCTTCTGCTAAAATCGATTGAATGTATAAACCATAAACCTTACGAGGAATGAAGGTACTGGCATTGACTTCTTTAGGAAAAAATGCTATGAACTCATTGCGGTTGTGCTGAAGCCAACGTAACAAATGCCCTGGATCGTGGGCAAATGCACTCATGTTGCCTGCCGATACATTCAGCAAATGACAGTTGGTATCTGTGCTGTAGGCGATTCCCTTGCCAATTTGATCGCTGCGCTCAATCAGCTTAATCGTGAGGGGTTGACTGGCAGTTTTCAATAGGTGGGTAGCGACTAGAGAACCACTAAAACCTCCGCCAACAATAGCGATCGTGGTTGGAGTATGGGCAGTTAAAAAACTAGGGTTCATAGCGGTCTTAGTTAGAATCAATAGTTACGCTGATTTCATAAAGTCTATCTAACGGGACTAAACGCATTTACAACCCAACTAAAAGAATTAAGACTTTATTACGTCTAAAGTCTTATAGTACCTCTTTTCCAAGCATTAAGTACATTTAATTGATAAATTAACCGTAGTTTAAGATTACATGGTAATCAAGATAGGTTTATTCACCAACTTAAAACTGACATTGTGCGATCGGGGGTTGGCACAGCCTCACAACGAAATGTTATAAACTGACTTCAACTTCCCCAGAAAGTTAAGCATGGCTGAAACCACAGCATCCGGCGACTCAATTAAGAAGCCATGACCCCCACCATTGAGGACTAAAAGTTCAGCGTTGGTAATGCCTTGAGCAAGTTGCTGGGAAAACTTTAGTGGGGTGAGAATATCTTGTTTACCAACTAGAACTAGAGTAGGACAATGAATTTGTTGAAGGCGGTCTGTTGTGTCAAACTCAAGCATGGCTCGGCTGTGATAATTGAGTGAATGAGCCGCAGGTGGAAAAGGATATCTGATTGCAAATTCAATCAGACCTTCGATCATCCCAGGAATCGAGTAGAACGTATCTGTAAATATCCAGGGTAATACGACTTTTTGATAAAGTTTCAAGTCTACATTTTTGCAGAGGTCGCCCCAAGTCTCGATAATGCTGTTAAATAATCTATCACCCTTAGCCAATGATGAAAGTAGCATCAAACTTTGTACCTTTTCAGGATGTGCTAACACTAACTCTTGGGCTATCTGGCCACCCATTGAATGACCGACTAGATGCACCTTATCGATCGCAATCCGATCGAGCAATACTGCAACGTCATGAGCCATCAGCTTCAGACTATAAGGGTTTTCGGGAGCAGAACTTCGCCCCATACCTCGGTTGTCTAAGCGAATGACTTGATAGTGCGAAACTAGCGATGGCATAATCAGCGACCAATAAGCATGATCGCAAAGGAAGCCAGCTATTAATAGCAAAGGCTCACCCGTTCCCTTAATATCGTAGAACAAATCAATCCCGTTAATCTGAACTTTGGGCATAGTCGATAATTCTGCTAAACCTAATTTTAAGCAGGGATGGACAAGGCTACACTCCTACGTTTTAAATCTCTCATCCACCGGAATTTGATAGCCGTTGGCCAGGCGATTGGTCATGTTGGCAGTGGCTGCGATCGCCATTAGTTCACCGAACATGATATCATTCATCCCCTTAGCCCTTGCCCCTGCTGTGTGCGAGGCAATGCAGTACTCACAGCCATTCGTCGCACTCACGGCGATGTAAATTAGTTCGCGCATCAGAGGATCAATCTCACCGGGGCTAGTCATCACTTCCTTCACCGCTTGCCAAGTTCGTTGCAAGGTAGGGGGATGATTGGCTATAGCTTTCCAAAAGTTATTGATATAGTCATTCTGCCGTGTAGCGCGGATGTCGTCATATACTGCACGTACTTCGTCGCTGGCTTCTTCGTATTCAATCAGCTTAGTCATCGAAAATTTGGGTAAAAACCCCGTCCTTTTATAGATACCAAAATGTAGGATACTACGTTTTGACAAAAAATAAAGGAGTTTTGATCGGTGCAAGCAAAGGCAATACAGTTCAGTTAAGCCTAAAACTCAACTTCTATGTTGCAACCTATGGTATAAGCGATAACATTATATGGAAATTGAACACTCTTTTTAAATGCTAGATATGAAATGTCAATTGTTATTAAACACTTTGTTTACACATATGAAAGTAAGTCATTGGTGGCTAAGTGCCTTATTGTGGATGAGTTTGGCTACCCCAAGTGCAGCATCTGTAATCCTAAGAATAGCAATCGAGAGAGGAGTTAATCAGGTAACAGTTGGCAGTTCTACGACTGCATTAGTTAAAGATAGCACTGGTCATACTCTCGGAGAATTACCAGCAATGAGTTCATTTTATGCTTCTTCAGTTCCAGGCGGGGTGGCTTTAGATAAATGGCAGTCTGGTTTATTTTGGATTGAACCCACAGGTAAGGGATTCGTTTACATTGGCCAACGCTGGTATCGAGGCAGAATTCTTGTTGTCCCCACAGAGAAAGGATTAACGGCTGTTAACTGGGTTGATGATCAAGAATATCTCTACAGTGTTGTTGGTGGCGAAATGGATACTGAGTGGCCTGCTGAAGCGTTGAAAGCGCAAGCTGTTGCTGCCCGAACTTTTGCTCTCTATGAGCGAGAAAAACAACGCAATAATCCTGTTTACGATTTAGGTGATAGTCCAGATCACTGGCAGAATTATAAAGGAGTAATCAATGAAACTCGTAGTACTTATGCCGCCGTTGATGCTACTGATAAACAAGTACTAACTTATAAAGACAGTGTTATTCTCTCAGTTTTTCATGATTGCTCTGGAGGACATACTGAAAATGTTGAAGATGTTTGGGGAAGCCACGAGCCTTACCTGCGTGCTGTTGAAGATTACGACCAAAATGTTAGCGAGTGCAAATGGGTGAAAACTTTCTCTCCGACAGAAATTAGCGCCAGAATTTCTGGTGTCGGCAATGTTAAAGATATGATTGCAGAGAGTTACTCACCTTTTGGTAGTGTTAAAGTCTTAAAAATTGTTGGTGACAAAGCTACGAAGGTACTCCAAGGCGAAGAAGTGCGTACAGCCCTGAAGATTAAAAGTACCCACTTCAATCTTACCAAAGCAGCAGATGGTAGTTTTGTACTTCAAGGACTCGGTTACGGTCATGCTTTAGGCATGAGTCAATGGGGCGCATATAATTTAGCCAAAAGAGGAGTAAACTACCTGCAAATTTTAGGGCATTATTATCAGGGCGTAGCTTTAAGCACAATTAACGCTAAGTAACATTAAATTAATACTTCTGGGATAATTTTGGTTGATCTACATTGACTCTTGCAAAGATCCCAAGACCGCAATGCAAGTTATATTTTGTCTGAAAGTAAGTAAATTAATAATAGTCTAATTTACTATAATTAGTGTGACTCATTGTTTGACCATTGAAGGAAATTGACGTGTTCAATAATAAGCCGAGGCTTTGGACTCCCAAAAAATTAGTTACGTTGCTTATTTTATCTAGTAGTTTTAGTCTAAGCTTAATAATATTTATAAAAACAAATGTTTTTAAAGCTGCAAAACCACAGAAGATTGTAAATAATTTAATAGCAAATGTAGAAACCCAGCAGCGAGTCGAAGAATTAAAGGCGGCAATGCTGACAAGTTGGCAACAACAAGCACAAGTAAATGGTTTTTCTGACTCTATACCATCAATTTTTCAAAGTTCAATAATTGAGTCGGCAAAACTCTCTCCACCTCAGAAAGTAATTGCTCTTACCTTTGATGATGGTCCGTGGCCTGAGAGTACAGCAGAAGTGTTAGATATTCTGAAAAAAAATCAGATCAAAGGAACATTTTTTGTGATTGGGCAAAACGTAAAAAATTATCCAGACTTACTCAAGCAAGAGATTGCTGAAGGTCATGTGATTGGCAACCATACTTGGCATCATTGGTATCAATTCTTGAACCCACAAGCTGCTGCTTATGAAATTGACCATACCGAAGATATTATTTATCAAACTACAGGGTTAAAAACAAATTTATTTCGACCACCTGGAGGAATTATGCATAATGGGGTGGTTGATTATGCTAGAAATAGCAAATACACTATTATTTTGTGGTCATCTGACTCTGTAGATTATTCGCGTCCTCCTGTATCCAAATTAATCGGTAATGTGTTCAGACAGGCAAAGCCTGGTGGAATTGTATTAATGCATGATGGTGGTGGTAATCGTTCTAAGACTGTACAAGCTTTACCACAAATTATTGCCAACTTTCGCAAGCAGGGCTATCGCTTTGTCACCATCCCTGAACTCCTAGAAATGGAAGATAAAAACCAAAAGTTGATTAACAGTAAAAAATAAGAAAATACCCATCTGTTTTTTTGTACCGTGGATGCACCTATACCCGCCCCCATGAAGTGCTAGTCAGGGTTGCAGCCAAAGGGAAAAATTATCCTGTTTTATTGATATCAGAATTTTCTGCTCTCGCTCTCACAAAAAACGGCGGGTTAAGCTAAAATATTTTAACCAAATTTTGGGGGTTTAAGTCTCCTGTTTCTATAAGCAGCGTGTTTTGTGTCGGGGTTTAGAAATAGACCTCAAACGCACTGCTTGACAGTTGTTATGCAATTGAAACCCCCAAAAGTTGTTAAGGGAATATCCAAACCCATCTTTTTTGACCCTTAGTGTATTCCCAAAAATGTTGTCCTTAATTATACTTATTTATATTTATAAGCGTGGATATGATGTTTAATCTATGTCAAAAATTCATAATTTAAATAAGTATCTAAACATAAAATTTATAATTAGTCTGCTAAAAATAATAAAAGATTGGAAATACAGCAATCAAAACAAGGGTGTAATCAAGAAAGTTATCTTATTTAGAGTGAAACGAATGCTCGGTTTCCAATCTGATGTTTCCCAAGCAATTGGAAAAATCCTTTATTGAGGTAGAACTAGAATTAATGCGATTAAATAATTATCTGTAAGATATTTATATCTCCTAAAAATCGTAAGTATTTTTTTCCTTTGACTAAACATCAATTAGACAAAAGGCTATATTGGAAAGATTTTATTTGTTTAGCGAGGATTAATTTTATGCTGGTTTATCGAAACAGGATAAAAGGTGTCAGTCATCAGAATTAAGAATAAATTCTGTACGACTGGTAGATATCGTAGCGTAAAGCTTGCGGCATACCAAATGTTAGAGACGCTGTTCGCGTACCCGTTTTGGCATCTTGCTACGTTTAGAGGGAGTTTGTGTAACCTTCGGGGATGTTGCTAGCAAGAGCGTTTCGTAGAGATGGCTTTACCCTACCTATCAGTGGCAAGTCTAAACCCTCATTGAAAGATTGCCGATCGCAGAAGATTAAAAAGTAATTATATTAATAGTAAAATATGCAGATAGCAAAGAATAGCTTATACAGAACGCAAAATATTTCGGTAAGTCTTTTAGGTGACACCAAAATAAATCAGATAGTAGCACAGTGTCATGATAATACAGAATCCCTTGGGATTCTTTGCATACATCAAATGTTTGAGCAGCAGGTAGAGAAATCGCCTGATTCCGTGGCTTTAGTGTTTGAAAATACACAAGTAACTTATCGGCAGCTAAACAATCTGGCGAATCAATTAGCACATCACTTACGAGGCTTGGGCATTGGTGGTGACGTACTTGTTGGTCTTTGTCTAGAACGTTCTATAGAAATGATAGTAGGAATGCTAGGAATTTTGAAAGCTGGAGGTGCTTATGTACCTTTAGATCCGGCGCATCCTTCAGAACGCCTAGCTTTCATTTTGGCAGACACCCAGACACCTGTGATTTTGACTACAAAAGAATTGGTAACTAGTTTACCTAGTCATGGGGCGCAAGTGATTTGTCTGGATTCAGATTGGCAAGGAGCGATCGCAGGGCAAAGTCAAGAAAATCCCAGAAATGAAATAATAGATGATAATCTCATCTACGTAATTTATACATCTGGTTCTACAGGTCAACCCAAGGGTGTAATGATACCACACCGTGGCATCCGCAATCTAGTTGACTGGAAGCAAAAAACCTTTGGATTAACCTCAACAGATAAAGTTTTACAGACAATTCCCTTTAGTTTTGATCCCTCAGTCTGTCAGATATTCTGGACTTTATGTTATGGCGGACAGTTAGTTATGGCTCGTCCTGGTGGACATCAGGACACTGCCTACTTGGTGAAGATGATTGTCGAGCAGCAAATTACGATCATTGCCTTAGTACCGTCTTTGCTGCGTGTATTTCTAGAAGAAAACGGTATTGAGGAATGCAAACATCTCAGGCACGTTACCTGTGGTGGTGAAGCTTTATCAATCGAACTAATAGAGCGATTCTTTGCAAAATTGAATTTGGACAATGTTTTGCACAATTGCTATGGGCCAACAGAAACATCTGTAGATGCGATTTTCTGGACTTGCCAGCGCCATAGTAATTATGCAATGGCTCCCATTGGTCGCCCCATTGCCAATTTTGAAATTTATATCCTAGATGAGAATTTGCAACCAGTGCCTGTTGGTGAATCGGGAGAATTACATATTGGCGGTATTGGGCTGGCGCGAGGCTATCTCAACCGTCCTGAACTGACTAGAGAAAAATTCATCCCTCACCCAAGGAACGCAGAATCTGGGCTGTACTTGTACAAGACTGGAGATTTAGCACGTTATTTAAGTGATGGCAACATCGAATTTATGGGTCGTATTGACCATCAAGTTAAGATTCGCGGCTTTCGCATCGAGTTGGGAGAAATTGAAGCGGCACTAAGTGAATATCCGACATTGAAAGAAGTGATAGTAATAGCTAGAGAGGATATTCCTGGTGACAAACGGCTGATAGCATATCTGGTTGCAAACTGCAAGCAAATTCCTACTCCCAGAGAATTACGCCGCTTTTTACAAAAGAAATTACCAGCATATATGCTTCCTGCGGCTTTTGTATTCTTGGAGACACTGCCATTAAACCCCAACGGCAAAATAAACCGTCATGTTCTACCTGCACCGGATATTTCTAGTTCCTGTCAGTCAACAAACTTTGTTGCCCCCCGAAACTCCACTGAAGAGATTTTAGCTGATATCTGGGTAAAAGTTCTGCATTTAAAACAAGTGGGCATCTACGACAATTTTTTTGAATTGGGAGGTCATTCACTGCTGGCTACGCAAGTGATATCACGGCTACGCCAAGCATTAAGCATACAAATTCCCTTACACTTATTGTTTGAAAATCCCACGATCGCTAGTTTAGCTCAAGAAATTTCCGCACCAACTCAAACAGACCACTCCCCCAACCAAATTATTCCCCAACGAACCAACCAAAACTCAGTTCCTTTATCCTTTGCTCAACAGCGAGTCTGGTTTCTGGAACAGTTGGAACCAAGCAATGCCGCTTATATCATCACCAAAGCAGTACGGTTAACAGGCGAGTTGAACTTTAGTGTATTGCAAAAATCATTAAATGCGATCGCTGCTCATCATGAAGCACTGCGGACTAATTTTATCTCATCATCAGATGGTAGCCCCATACAAATAATTAGCCCATCTCGCCCGGTAGAACTGACAGTAATTAAATTAAAGGCTGGGGAAAATAATTTTAATCAGGACTCAAAAATTTCCCTTTCTTGTACAGAAGCAATTAATAACGTCTCTACTGCCTTCAATCTAGAATCAGACTTGATGCTGCGTGCTACTTTGTTCCAGATAAATGAACAAGAGCATATATTACTGTTAGTTATGCATCACATCGCCTCTGATGGCTGGTCGATGGGTATTCTCTGGCAGCAATTAGCAGCCCTCTATGAAAGCTTTTTAAACAATAACCCCTTCCCCTTACCAAAACTGCCCATTCAATATGCCGATTTTGCTATTTGGCAACGTCAATGGTTATCTGGTGAGGTACTCTCTAATCAAATCAACTACTGGAAAACCCAGTTAGCTGGCGCTACCACTGTACTGGAATTGCCCACTGATTATCCGCGTCCACCAGTCCAAACCTACCGGGGGGCGGCGAAATCTTTGATGCTACCCCAGAATTTGAGTGCATCGCTAACAGCACTTTCACGTCAAGAAAGTGTCACCTTATTTATGACTTTGCTGGCAGCTTTTGGCACAATTCTGTATCGTTACACTGGGCAAGAAGACATCCTTATCGGTTCACCCATTGCTGGACGCAATCGTTCTGAAATAGAAAGCTTGATTGGATTTTTTATTAATACTGTGGTTTTGCGGACTGACTTTTCTGGTAAGCCCAGTTTTCGTTCATTGCTTCGTCAAGTTCGCCAAATGGCATTAGATGCTTACGCTCATCAAGATATGCCTTTTGAGAAACTGGTAGAAGAACTACAACCAGAACGAGATACCAGTCGGCATCCACTGTTTCAAGTGTGGTTTAATATGCTCAACTTGGAAGACTTACAGCCCAAATTGCCTGGACTGGTTGTAGAACCAATTGCCTTAGAGGAGGCTGCTTCTAAATTTGACTTAACTCTGTACATCGCCGAACAACCACAGGGCATTGAATTAAAACTAGTTTACAATGCTGATTTGTTTGCCGCAGAACGAATGCTAGAAATGCTGCAACAGTTCCATCATTTGCTTAATCAGATTGTAGAAAATCCCGATAAGTCGATTAGTTTCTATTCTCTTGTCACACCAGAATCCTTACCTTTACTGCCAGAATCTAGGGCAGTATTGCCACAACCAGAGTATGAATTAGTGACAACAATGTTTACCTCTTGGGTAAACAGAACTCCCGAACATTCAGCAATTTCTCAAAAAGCTTGCACTTGGAACTATGGAGAATTGGGCAGAATTGCTCAAACCTTAGCAAAGGTGCTACTGGTTCACGGAGTCGAAAGGGGAGATGTTGTAGCCGTGTTCGGTACAAGGAGTTTTGGGCTAATTGCTAGTATGTTGGGCGTGTTTTTGAGTGGGGGCGTGCTACTAACGCTAGATTCGCAACTTCTGGCCAGCGATACCTCCGGTGGGCTACGCCAACGCCAGCAAATTATGCTCAAAGAGGCTAAAGCTAAATATCTACTTTATATAGACGATCAGCCCCTAAAAGATCGGGAAGTATGGGAATCTTTAACTATTATCTGTGTAGATGCAGATACTGGATATGCTGTAAATTCTCAGGACGATGGCTGCTTCGGCGTAGCCCAAAGCAAAATCCACTTACCAGAAATAGCTGGAGATGATGCTGCATATATTTTCTTTACTTCTGGTACGACTGGTATACCGAAAGGTGTCTTGGGGTGTCATAAAGGATTGTCGCATTTTCTGAATTGGCAACGACAGACATTTGCTATTGGAGTCGAAGACCGCGTTGCTCAATTGACAGGACTTTCCTTTGATGTTGTCCTCAGAGATATTTTCTTACCTTTAACAAGTGGTGCAACTTTATGTTTGCCACCAACAGGAGATAATTTAGAGCCAACAAAAGTTTTGCGTTACTTAGAAAGCGAAAAGATTTCTGTGTTACACACAGTTCCGTCTTTAGCTCAATCATGGTTAGTGAATGTGCCGACAGAAGTATCTTTGCGTAGTTTACGCTGGTTATTTTTTGCGGGTGAACCACTAAAAGAGACACTTGTCAAGAGATGGCGGCAGAATTTTCCGGCATCTGGTGAAATTGTGAATCTCTATGGACCGACAGAAACAACTTTAGCTAAATGTTACTATCAAGTGCCTGCTGCACTTAAAGCAGGGGTACAGCCGATTGGATTACCGCTTCCTGAAACTCAAGCACTTGTTTTCACGCCAAATCAGCAACTATGTGGTATTGGTGAACCGGGTGAAATTGTTCTGAGGACACCATTTCGGAGCTTAGGCTACATTAATACTCGCCAAGAAAATTCGGCTCGGTTTGTCAAGAATCCTTTTAGGAATGACGAACAGGATTTACTTTACTATACAGGCGATCGCGGTCGCTATCTTCTTGATGGCTCTTTAGAAATTCTCGGTCGCATCGATCATCAAGTCAAGATTCGCGGCATCCGCATTGAGCCAGGAGAAATTGAGACGGTGTTAGCCCAACACCCAGATATACAGCAGACTGTAGTAATTGCCCGTGAAGATGAGTTTGGCGAAGTCCGTTTACTAGCTTACATTGTCCCCGATCAACAAACAGCACCCAGCATTAGTGAGATTCGGCGCTTCCTCTCTAGCAAGCTACCACAGTATATGATGCCTTCAGCTTTTATGTTGCTGGACAAACTACCCCTAACCCCAAATGGCAAAGTCAACCGCCGCGCTTTGCCTCTACCAGACTTGAACCAAGAGTTAGAAGCTACCTTTGTTGCTCCCCGCAATCAAGTGGAACGCCAGTTAACAGAGATTTGGGAACAAGTTTTAGGTGTTCACCCTATTGGTGTCAGAGATAACTTTTTTCAACTGGGAGGACATTCTCTGCTAGCAGTTAAACTGTTTTGGCAAATCGAGCAGATGTTTGGCAAGAGTCTGCCCCTAGCAATTCTTTTTCAATCAAATAATGTCGAGGCTCTAGCAAAAATCATCTCCCCAGAAGCAGCAACAAACAAAACTTTAGTAGATATCTCTAGACAAGATCACAATTGGTCATCTTTGGTAGAAATTCAACCTCATGGTTCCAAACCGCCTTTTTTCTGTGTTCACGGGCTTGGGGGAGAAGTTTTAGGTTTCCGTCAATTGTCATTATATCTAGGTTCCGATCAACCATTTTATGGATTGCAACCACTTGGACTCGATAAAACTAAGCCAATTCATACTCGCGTTGAAGATATGGCAGCATACTACATTCAAGAAATTCAGACTCTTCAGCCCAAGGGGCCTTATTATCTTGGTGGGTATTCTTTTGGTGGTGTAGTCGCTTTCGAGATGGCGCAACAACTTTGCCAGCAAGGTGAGCAAGTGGGGATTTTAGTTATGCTTGATACTTGTCGTGAAGGTTATAGCTGGCGTGAGCCATTGCTAACGCGAATTTACTTGCATTTCAATAATCTGATCAAACAAGGCACTGCTTACCTCTGGCACAAGCTCGGCAAATGGAGCCAGTGCAATAAGTCTCGTCTACAAAATAGATATAAACATTACTTGGATGCAGCACTTATTCCTGAAAATGACAAGCATTTAGAAATTATCGGTATTAATGTCCAAGCTAGGAGTCAATACATCTTCCCAACGTATTCCGGTAAAGTAGTACTTTTGCGAACTGAAGATCAGCATCGGGACGAAGCTGTAGGCATACAATACGATCCGCAATTTGGCTGGGGCGATTTAGTGACTGGAGGAGTAGATATCCATTATATTCCCGGCTCTCACCTTTCTCTGCTTGATGAACCTCACGTACAGGTGTTAGCTGAGAAATTGAAAAATTTCTTAAACAAATAATATTTGAACCTGAAGCTTTTTGGATAAACTCTGAGCTTGAGAGGTAGATTGATGTTCTATAGCGGTTCTCAGTTGGGTGCAATATGGACTTACGCAAACAATAGCCGAAACCCTTATTTTTAGGTAGGGGCAATTCATGAATTGCCCCTACAATATGTAGTTTTGCGTAAGTCTTAATAGTAACAACAGTGAGCGATCAAGCACGAACCGCTATAATTTCAGTCAGCTTTAGATGACTTTCGCTATGAGCCGCAGAATTTATTCTGAGGCGGACGTGTGGGCAATGCCAACATTCTACAATGGTGCAAATACCTAACAGAATCTTACATTTGAACCCATCACCCGCCATAGGTTAGAAACCTCTGACAATTCAGGTCATTTGGAAAACCTCACTTCTATTTCTCTCATCCTTTAAGGAGAGAGACTTTGAATTTTCCCCCTTAGAGCGACGAGTTGGGGGTTAGGGGGGAGGGGGAACTAGAATTATGTCTCCCCTCTCCCGGAATCGGGAGAGGGGCTGGGGGTGAGGGAAAAAATTTAAGCACTCATTGGGATGCTCTCATCTGTGGTTAATTATTTTTTGTACCTTACCCATCTGGGAACCCCTATATTCATAACTATAAAATACACAATTGTTATCTTTCACTAGGAAGACGCGATCGCACAACTACTTCCGTAGGATGGTAAAAGTTGAAAGCTTGTAATCGCATTGCTTGCGTTTGCACTCAGCGATGTCTACGACGAGCTTCGCTTACGCAAGTAAGCATTAAGCAGTTAGATGTATAGGAGTTAAGATTATGAATCAGACATTAACCCGTCCCCTGGACGTTGTAACGGGTGGCTCTAGTGGTATCGGCTATGAACTCGCCAAACAGTTTGCTCAAAATGGCTTTGATCTGCTGATTACAGCCACCGGATCTAGCATCAACGAAGCGGCTGGTGCTTTTGAAGAACTAGGTGCTGTTGTTGAAACCGTGCAGGCGGATCTAAGCACATACAATGGAGTCGAAACCCTAATTAGCCAAATTCAAGCCATTGGAAGACCGGTGGAAGCGATCGCCATTAATGCCGGAGTTGGCGTTGGTGGCAAGTTCACTGAGACTGACTTGCAGGAGGAACTGAATCTGATCAACCTGAATGTGGTGTCATCGGTTCATCTCGCCAAACGAGTAGTCAAAGATATGGTTGATCGCGGTAAGGGCAAAATTCTTTTTACATCCTCAATTGCTGCCCTCATGCCTGGCCCATTTGAGGTGGTGTATTCAGCCTCGAAAGCCTTTATCCACTCATTTTCAGAAGGACTTCGCAACGAATTAAAAGACACGGGTGTAACAGTCACAGCCCTCATGCCTGGGCCAACGGATACAAACTTCTTTCACCGAGCTGGAATGGATGATACTAAGGTGGGTGCGGATAAGAAGGATGACCCAGCTATTGTTGCCAAACAAGCGTTTGAGGCTCTGATGGCAGGTAAAGATGACCTCGTTGCAGGCTCATTAAAAACCAAAGTTCAGGGCAATATCAGCAAGGTTTTGCCGGATACCGTTAATGCAGAACAGCACCGCCAACTGACTGAGCCAGGATCGGCTAACAATTAATCCAATCCAGGGAAATATGACGCTCAGTTAGCGATTGAACGCTTTGTGTAGGGCGTGGAGTCAATGAAAGAATTATTTAGCACACTTACAAGTGGCTGGAACTAGGTAGTAAGGAAAAAAATAGATGGATATCAAAAGACGAAATTTTCTGAAAGCGGCTTCGGGTTTAGGCGCAGGTTTAGCGGCTAGCGAACTTTTACTCAAACCTGTTGTAGCTGGAAACGAATCCATTCAAGCGCAGTCACCAGCAACAACTACTTCTTTACCAACCCCAGAGACAACTAAAAGCGGTGAAATGCTTTACCGAACACTAGGACACACAGGAGAAAAAGTCTCAATCATCGGGATAGGTGGTTCTCACATTGGGCAACAAAAAGAAGAGCAAGAGAGTATCAAAATTATCCGCAGTGCCATAGATCGCGGCATCACTTTTATGGATAATAGTTGGGATTATAACAACGGAGTCAGTGAAATCCGTATGGGGAAGGCACTCCGCAACGGTTATCGTCAAAAGGTGTTTATGATGACTAAAGTTGATGGTCGCACTAAGGAAGCTGCGGCTAAACAAATTGACGAGTCTCTGAAGCGTTTACAGACAGATCATGTAGATTTAATGCAATTCCATGAAGTTATTCGTATGGAAGACCCAGATCGAATCTTTGCTCCTGGTGGGGCATTGTCAGCAATGCTAGCGGCACAAAAAGCTGGTAAAGTTCGTTACATCGGTTTTACCGGACACAAAGATCCTTTAGTTCATCTTCGGATGTTGGAAATTGCAGCCCAAAACAACTTTCATTTCGATGCACTGCTAATGCCACTAAACGTTATGGACGCGCATTTTCGGAGTTTTCAACACTTAGTTCTACCTGTAGCGTTAAAGGAGAAAATTGGTGTTTTAAGCATGAAGCCAATGGGCGGGAAATTTATTCTTAAGAGTAACACTGTTAATCCAATCGAGTGTCTTCACTATGCTATGAACTTACCCACTTCAGTGGTAATTACAGGTATTGATAGTCTACCAATTCTCGACCAAGCATTAGAAGCTGTACGGACCTTTCAACCGATGAGTCAACAACAGATGGCGGCACTCCTAGCACGAACTGCCCAAGCTGCTGCTCAAGGACAGTATGAATTGTTTAAAACGAGTAGCCATTTTGATAGTACAGCTAAGAATCCGCAATGGCTCGGATAATAAAGTGAACTACCTACACTGACATTGCGGTACAGTGTAGGCAACAGTCCAACAGAAAGCGCAGTAGTAGATTTCTTGCGTCCTCTATTACTGCTAGTTACATCTGGGCGACAGGCTTTATCTCCCGTTTCAGAGGTCAAAATTTTTTTGAGAATATTCACAATACCGTGTAATACATGGAATTAGGTAGAAATTCCATGTATTACACGGTAAATTTTTGTCTATTCTCATAATGAAAATTGCTGGCTTAACAAGCCAGGACTTACGCACAAGGAACGGAAAATCGAACCACAGAGGACGCAGAGGCCACGGAGGAATAAGAGGAAAGAGAGTTTTTTTGCGTAAGTCCTACAAGCGTGCCATTTGGTTTTGGAATCTGAATATCGCAAAGAGATAACACCTAAGTATTTTTGTCAATTTTTCATTTCTTTGGTTAGACTGAATTTGCAATTTTTTTAGATCCGGAAAATTTTGTGTTCCCATCACTTTTAGTTTAAATATGACGCTCCTAGCTCCTTCTTAGCATTATGATATACAAACCCCGTCAACAAAAGCTGTTGAGATGGATTGCATTGTTCCTAATTGGGACATTTCTGCAATTGTTGTTTTACATCCCGACACCTGTGTTATCCCAAAATTCCAGTAGCTGTAGCAATATTACAGCCCCGCTCACCCCTGAAGAACAAACTTATGCTCATGCTGCTTGGCAGTATTTTGTCAAAAACTATCAGCCAGCAACAGGATTTACCAATTCTACTGGGGGTTATCCTTCTGGTACACTCTGGGATATGGGGAATTATCTGATGGCGTTGAATGCTGCACGCTGGTTGAATCTTACTGACCAAGCAGATTTTGATACACGCCTCAACAAATTTTTAACGACTCTCAGTAGCCTAAAGTTATTTGAAGATACCTTGCCCAATAAAGTCTATAACGCAGCCAATGCACAAATTGTTGATTATGGCAATAATCCATTAGAGCGGGGTATTGGTTGGTCTGCTTTGGATGTCGGGCGAATACTTGCGGCGTTTGATGTTATCCGTACCTGTCATCCACAATATAATGATTGGCTCAAAGGAATTGTAGCAAAGTGGCAGGTAGCGCGATCGCTCAAAGATGGACAACTTTATGGAGCTGCTGTTCTTCCAGACAACAAAACATTACTGGTGCAAGAAGGCCGACTTGGCTATGAAGAATACGGGGCTAGGGGTTATCAACTTTGGGGTTTTTCTGCACCCAAGGCTATTTCTTTAGAACCATTTAAGTTAGTCGAAATTAATGGTGTGCAAATTCCCGTTGATACCCGTGACTTTAAAAGCACCAACGCTAATAATTACGTTGTTAGTGAGTCTTATATTCTTGATGGGATTGAGTTTGGCTTGCAAGGTGAGTTAGCTGATTTTGCTGCCAGAGTTTTAGATGTGCAAAAACGGCGTTATGATACCACAGGTCAGTTGACTGCTGTCACAGAAGATAATATCGATCAAGCGCCTTATTTTCTCTACAACACCGTCTATGCCAACGGTGCAAACTGGGCAACAATCACGGATACTAATCAACCTTATCCACAGTTTCGTAGCATTAGCACCAAAGCTGCTTTTGGTTGGCGCTATCTTTTTCCAGATAATGCTTATGCTAAAAAAGTTTTTGATGCTGTCAAGGATCTCCGCAGTCCTGATGATAATGGTTACTATGCTGGTATCTATGAAGAATCAAAACAACCCAATAAAGCTTTGACAGGTAATACTAATGGGCTGATTTTGGAGATTTTATACTACAAAGCTAAGGGAAATCACCCTTTAATTACTTCTGATTCTGTAACTGTATCTACTGGCAAGCCCAGTGAAAATGCTTCTTCTGCAACACCTTCAAATCAACCGAATTCTACTGTTACGACTCCTACCGCAACCCCTGGGGATACTAAACCTACAGAAGTGGCTGTTGCACCCATTCCACCAGTTGATAGTCCCCACTCATCATCTAATCTCAAACTAGATCGACCACTGTCAGTAATTGAACGGCATTATGCAGAAGCGGCCTGGCGATACTTTCAACTGAATTATCACTCTAACAGTGGGCTAATAGACGATCGCAGTGATTTAAAAGGTGCAACCCTCTGGGGATTGGGAGATTATCTGGCAGCACTCCATGCAGCGCGATCGCTCGATATAATTACCCTTCAAAAATTTGACCAGCGCACCCGACATCTTTTAGGAGCCTTCACAAAGTTACCATTATTTGAGCAAGAATTGCCTGGTCGGGGTTATGATACGCGATCGCTGCAATTAGTAGATTATGGTGGAAATCCAGTTCCAGAAGGCAACGGCTGGTCAGCTTTAGATTTAGGCAGGATACTGGCAGGGCTTTACAACTTAAAAACTTGTCATCCACAATACACGGCTGCGGTAGATAAAATTGTGCTGGATTGGTCATACTTGCGTGTGGTGCGTGAGGGTATTCTCTCCAGTGCTACAACCGCTAAAGAACAAGTTGGGCGATCGCTTATCCGCGTCAACCCTGAAACGCGCTTGGGTTATGAAGAATATGCGGCTCGGGCTTTCCAATTATGGGGATTTAATGTTGATGGTTCTGCTGTTGGGGGTGAATATCAAACAGCTTCAGTAGAGGGTGTGAAAGTCCCAATCCAACGCCATCGAAGAGATACTAACTCTAAAAACCAATACACAGTTAGCAATCCATTCTTACTCTATGCACTGGAGTTTGGACTAGATCCACAAATGCGATCGCTATTCGTTCCAATTTTTCAGGCGCAAGCTGAACGTTACCGTCGGACTGGAACTCTCACAGCCTCAGCCACCACTCTAATTGATCGTAAACCTTACACTGTCCACAGCACAATTACTGGGCGCGGTGAATCTTGGGTGGCTTTAGCAGATGACGGGCAAATTGTACCAAAGGGACGAGTGGTAAGTACAGCAGTCGCTTTTGCCTATCATGCCCTGGTTCCACAAAACAAGTACAGTCAAGACTTACTGCAAAAAACGACTGACTTATATAATCCATTAGCCGGATTTTATGAGGGTTTCTATGAAGCCACAGGTAAAACGGCAGTCGGTTTCACCAGCAGCACTAACAGTATGATTTTGCAATCCTTGCTGTATGACCTGATGAATCGCCAACCCCTAATTCGTCCGGCTATTAACATGAAATCTCCTTGGTGGCAAGAAGTTACGAAGGGAGATTCTGGGCGAGGTTTACCTACTGCTGCCACACAACAAACCAGGTTAATTTCTGATCCTTCTGGAAGTTACTGGGTTTCAGGTAGCAAAAATACTCCGTTATTAACTGGTACGAAAACCACAGAATAAGTTGGAATGCAGGGGGCAGGGGTTTATCCTCCATAATTACAAAGCTGTGTTTGTTATTAATTCAGTTGTATTTGGGAATACTTATACATGATGCAGTTACTAGCTTGCACTAGTAACTGCATCTCGATTCCAAATCCCTGGTTATTCCTTCAAATCTATGAACAAGGTACGACTGGCGCTGATGATGCTAATTTTACTAGGAAGCATCTTTGCGAGTAAAAATTTAATGGCGATCGCTGATGCCTCAAAACAAGTCGAAAACCAGAAATTAAACCAAACAACTTCCAATCCTCCCGTACTACTGGGACTATACACCCCAGATTACATCGGAAGTCAAAGTACAATTGACAGCCAATTGCGTCAAATCGATCAATGGGTTGGTAAGCATCATTCTATTGCTGGATTTTTCTTTGATATCGAAGACTCGAATCCTGCTTACAACATCCCATTTTCCTTAGAACAACTCAAGCACAACGGATACACAGGCTTTCTTAATCTCAAATCGACTCGTTCAGCCGCACAGATTGCTAGGGGAGACGTAGATAGTTCTCTGCAAAAAGTCGCAAAAGCATACTCTGACTGGGCAAAACAAGGCGAGGGTCGTTTTGCGTTTATCGCTCCGTTGCAAGAGATGAACATTCCCGGAGAAGCATACAGCCAAGACCCACAGAACTTCAAGTTAGCTTATCAACGCATCCAAAAGATATTTAAAGAAGCTGGTGTATCTTCACAGGCAATTCGTTGGGTATTTGCGCCTAATGGTTGGAGTGAAAACAATGAACATCGCTTTGAAAACTACTATCCTGGGGACAAGTCGGTAGATGTTGTTGCCTTTAGTTCATACAACTGGGGATATTGTAGTAATTCTTCTTGGAAACACTGGAGTAGCCCAAAAGAAGTTTTTGAACCATATATCAAGCGGATGAAGGTTATGGCTGGCAGTAAGCCGATTTTTATTGCTCAAACAGCTAGTACGAGTAATACGCAAAATGGTTTGCCCAAGAGTAGCAAAGACCAATGGTTACGAGACTCTTACACTCAGTTAGCTGGTATGGGTGTAAGAGCCATTCTTTATTTCAATATTAATAAGGAATGTGATTGGGCAATTAACAGTAATAACGGTAAATCTGCTGGTTATAAAGACGCGACAAATAATCCAGCTTTCGGATATTTATCACCTGCTGAATTGGCAAAGAAGATATAAATGGCAACAAGCGGCATCAAAATCATGATTTTGCAATCAGTTTTGTACGCAACGGCAAATCAACAACCTCTGATTTGTCCGAGTCCGGTGATGTGGCAATGTTCTCCTACTCCATCTACGCTCATTGCTGCCCCTGATAACTTTAATGTTGATGTCCAAACACCAACGCCACAAACCGTTTTAGAACCGGTTGCTCCTATAGTCACGCCACTACCACCAAAACCTGCTACTCCAACGCCAACAACTTCTTTTCCACGTTTGACTCAAGAAGCGGATAAAATTGCTGCTGGGCGGGCTTGGAAGTATTTTGAGCGTAACTGGAATCTTCAAACAGGTTTAGTAAATTCGGCAGATAACTTGCCGTGGACAACTTGGTGGGATCAAGGTAGCGCCTTACTAGCAATTCATGCGGCTTACCAGTTAGGGTTATTGCCGCAAGATGTTTTTCAAAAGCGGATGAACACATTGCTACAGACGTTAGAAAAACTACCGCTACCTGCAACTGGTTTACCCAACAAAGCTTATAGCACGCGTACTGCCCAAATGCGCCAACTCAATGATACCCCCGATCCCAAGGGTACAAGTGGTTGGTCAGCTTTGGATATGGCGCGATTTTTATTAGCATTGCATGTTATGCGATCGCATTATCCAGAGTATAGGGATTCGCCCAAAGCCGACACCTTCGCTTCCCGCATTAATCGCATTGTCGCTCGTTGGCATATATCAAAACTTGTCAAAGATGATTGGTTAAATGGTGCCATTCCCAGAGCAGGAAAACTTCTCGAAGTGCAGGAAGGGCGATTAGGCTACGAGCAATACGCTGCCCAGAGTTTAAAGCTGTGGAATATACAAGCTTCAAATGCTCTTGCCAATCCACCAGTAAAAACGGTTGAAATAGATGGAATTAAACTGCAAATCGACGAGCGTAATTTCAAAAACTCTGGAGCTACTAACTACCTGACGAATGACCCTTATTTACTCTGGGGTTTAGAAATGGGTTGGAATGATGCTGTTAAAACTCAAGTGCAAAATCTTTTTAAAGTGCAACAACAACGGTTTAAACGCACTGGCATTTTAACAGCTGTAAATGAAGATTCCTTAGATCGTCCTCCTTACTTTCTGTATTACAGTGTCTACGCCGATGGTCAACCTTGGCAAGCCGTAAACACCGGGGGAAAAACCTATCCCCAATTGCGGTTTATCAGTACGAAAGCAGCATTCTCTTGGTTTGCGCTCATGCCAGATCAGCCTTACACGAAAAAGCTGCGAGATTTTGCTCAAAATTTAGCCGATAAAAATCGTGGCTATCTTTCAGGACGATATGAAAATTCCAAACTAGGTGTTAATGCTTCAGTTGACATTAATACGAATGCGATCGTTTTAGAAAGTTTGCTTTACCAAGCTAGAGGCAAATATCCACTAGTGCTTGACCATTCGGAAATTAAAAATTAGAATTTAAATAATTTTTAATTTCTAATTATCAATTTTTAATTTTTTAACGAGTTACCTGGGTTTAAGTCCCCCGATTCAATAAAAAAGCAAGTAATGCGATTGGGGACTGCGAATGCAAAGTTGCTCCTGTAGTGCGCTCCGCGCATCCTGCGGCGGGGGAAACCCCAAGACCGCACTTTGCGCTAAACCGCACGTTGTAATGCGAGTCGGAAACCGTCCCCACAACAGCACTCTTCATTACAAAACAAAATTTAAGAATTACGAATTACGAATTACGAATTAATTTAATTACTGGTACTAACATGGCTTCAGTTTCTATTAGTGATAATTCCTCAAATTTTTCTGGTAACAGTCGCTCATCACTCAAAAAAAGAACGCTGTTGTTTCGCTACCTGGCAGAAATAAATTTAATTTTTGGCATCTGGTATTTACAATGGCGCATCACCCATTCGATCAATTTTGATGCGCTGTGGATCTCGATTCCTTTGCTGATAGCAGAGATTTATAGCTATTTTGGTGGCGTAATGTTTGTAATTGGGTTGTGGCGTCCTTTGGTGCGACAGATTAAGTCTCTCGACCAGATGATCCCACCTATACCCAGATCCGACTGGCCAACAGTGGATGTGTTTGTCACTTGCTACAACGAGCCGCCGACAATTGTAGAAGAAACTGCCAAAGCTGCTCTAGCAATAGATTATCCGCCAACAAAGTTACGGGTTTATGTCCTTGATGATGGTAACTCGGCTGATATGCGAGCGATGACAGAAAGATTGTGTATCGAGGATTTGCAGTCAGCGCAACTACAGCGAGAAGCGAATCAAATTGATGCAGAACACTCTAGTTTGTTGGAGCGCCTAAAGCAACTAGAAAATCTGACACCTAATACTCAAGCTGCTGAACAATGGTTGCAATCATCAGAATCGGTGGTGAACCAGTTTACTAGCGAATTTGTCCAAAGTCTACGACAGTTTATTCTTTGGTTACCTCCAGAGCATCAAAGTATTAGCCATCGCTTAACTACCGAACGTAAAGCCTTAGAAGAAGCTATTCGCAAAAAAGAACTAGAACTGGTGGAACTCTCCCGGTTTCGCTACATTGCTCGTCCCAAGACGCCTGGTGTAGCGCATCATGCTAAAGCAGGCAACATCAATTATGCAATTTTTTCTGGGGAAACGGCAGGAGATTTTATTGTTACTCTAGATGCGGATCACATTCCCAAGCCAAATTTTCTTAAGCGAGTTCTGCCTTATTTCTACACCTATAATCTTTCAACAGGAAAATACGACCAGAATCAAATTGCTTTTGTACAGACTCGCCAGGATTTTTACAATATTCCTCCAGGCGATCCTTTTGGACATCGATCAAATTTATTTTATGGGCCACTTCAACAAGGTAAAGATGGCATGAATGCTGCGTTTTATACAGGTACAAATGCGATACTGAGGCGTGAAGTATTAGTTAGTGTAGGACTGCAAAACTTTGCTGATGAATTTGCCAAAAATGAAAAACGTTTAGATGAATTTGATTTAGTTGGTGGGGTATCGAGTAATAGCATTACCGAAGATATGAATACAGCCATGCGTCTGCATAGTGCTGGCTGGAAATCAATTTATCACAATGAACTTTTGGCAGAAGGTTTAGCACCAGATGACTTGAGTTCTACTCTTAAACAACGGCTACGCTGGGCGCAAGGAACTATTCAAGTGCTAGTCAGGGAAAATCCACTGACAAAATCAGGGCTAATGTTTTGGCAGAGGTTGCAATATTTTCAGACGATGTATAGTTATTTCTCTGGTTTTGCAACTCTGGTTTTTATTTCTTGTCCAATTATCTATTTTTTTACAGACATAGTTCCAGTTAAAACCTACGGAGCAGACTTTGCTATACACTTTTTTCCAGCTTTTATTATCAACCGTCTAACTTTTATAGCAGCTACTTGGGGCATTCAGGCTAGAGAAGTTTGGCGTTCAGAACAATATGCGATCGCTTTATTCCCGTTATTAATCCAAGCCGTATGGAGTGTGTTCACAGGACAAAAACTCAATTTCCAAGTGACACCTAAGCAACGTCAATCCGGGATTTATCTTCGGCTCGTTTGGCCACAGTTGGTTGTCTTCGCCCTGACTATTTTAGGAATCTTGTGGAGTCTTTACCGTTTTGCAATTGGTCATTTAAATAATCCTTTGGTTCACCTACTCAATGGTGCATGGGCTATTTATAACTTGTTACTTTTATGGGCTATCATCCGCGCATCTGTTTGGCAACCATCAAAAGAAGTTTAAGAGGCTAGCGCCGCTGGGCAAAAGTCAAAAGTAAAAAACTTTAATTTGGGGCTTTCTGGCTGTAATGAAATGGTAAGTTTATTTCTGCCGATCTGTACTACTAAACAAAACAGGATAAGAGGAGGTAAATAATAAATAATCCATAACTTCTGAGTTGTAAATTCAATTTAAAAACAAAACAGCGATGAACACTTATTTAGATTCAAATAATTTTGCTCAACGGACTGTCTTAACAATTTATGCTCATGCTGATGATGAAGTTCTACCTGCTGCTGGCACTCTCAGTCTGATGTCCAAGGCAGGATGGAATGTTCGTTGCTTAATTTTGACTGATGGCGATCATTCTAGTTCACCTATTAAGGGTACACGTCATCAAGAAGCAGATGCAGCTGGTAAAATCATCGGTGCAACTTACGAGTTTTATGCACTTGAGGAGTGCAATTTCTCAACACAAGCAGTAATTAAAGTTACTGAAGAAGCTATTAGGCGTTGGCAACCGGATCTGATTATTACTCATGCACCACAACCTGAAAAATATGGACATAGAGATCATGAAGTGTGTGCGATCGCAGTTTCTAATGTTGCTACGCGAAAAAATATATCTCTATGGTATTCAGCGCCACCTGTTTTTTTGCGTGGTTTTGAACCTAACTTTTTTGTGGATATTACCTCTGTAATTGAAGAAAAAGTTGCAGCTATCGATTGTTATGAATCAGAGCTAAATAAGGCATTTATGCAACTTGATGCCATACTAGTTTTATCTCGTTTTTGGGCAAGAGAGTTAGGACAGAAAGATGGTTATTTTGAAGCTTTTGAAGTTTCGCGGCAATGTGTAGATGGTAGCTTTTTTACTGCAATAGCAAATAATAGCTACCAAGCAATCAAACACGGTTAATTGCACATAAAGCACAAAAGTATTGCTTTCTCTATTGCAGTTTGCTTAGGTCGATGCCAAAATATAAATACATAATCGCAAGCAAAATAATCGGAAAAAACCATGAATTTGAGTGTAAGCGTGCTAGAATTATCTGGAATTTTAGATGGGATTAGAGGTAATGAACTGCGTCGGGAAATTAGCGGTATTCTAGGAAATGGAGCCGATATTTTGTTAATTGATATGAAAGAAGTAAAGTTTATCGATAGTTCTGGTTTAGGTGCTTTAGTATCAGCGATGCAAATGGTGCGAACTGCTAATAAAAAACTTTTTGTCTGTTCTATAAGCGATCAAGTCAGGATGTTATTTGAACTGACTAAAATGGATAGAATTTTTCAAACCTTTGCTGACCAAGATGAATTCAATCGTCAAGTATTGGCAACACAGTAATCAGCTAGACAAGACAAAATTTGAAGATGCAGATTTGACTATCCTAGCCAAAGTTAACTTTTACCACAGATAAATCATCATCAAGATTATCGTGATCGTTTAAGGTGAGAATATTTGCTAATAGTTGATTTAGGTTACAGGTATCTTTTTGGCTATATTTCGTTAGTAAGTCAATAAAAGCATCAATACCCCAAATTTTACCGTCTGACTGATTAATTTCATAAACACCATCACTAAAGATGTATAAAGTGTTATTTTCTTCGATATCAAAAACAGCATCCTCAAATTTGACATCAGGTAAAAAGCCAATTGGTAAATCTAAAGAACTTAGCTGTTTAACTTGGATACTTGTTGTAGAGGTATTAGATAACAATAAAGCTGGTGGATGTCCGGCGTTAGCATAAATGAGTTGGCGTTTAAGGCGGTGATAAACTCCATACCAGATTGTGAAGTATTTATCACCGTGCTTCGTCATTTGGAAGGCGTGATTGAGGGCTTTTAAGACTTCACTGGGTTGACAAAAATTAGTATTCGGAAGAGATTGCGATCGCAAAACATTCAGCACAGATACAGATAGGAGGGCTGAACCCACCCCATGACCTGATACATCTAACAAATAAATTGCCAAATTATCCTCGTCGATCCAATGATGGTCAAAGCAATCACCCCCTAGCTGTGCTGAGGGAATAAACAGATTTTCTGTAGTTACTGCTCCAACAAGTGGTGAGGGTAGAAGCGATCGCACATAATCAGCGGCCTCAGCTAATTCTGCTTCTAAAATTTGCTTTTGGGTTTGCAAATCTTGATTTAGTGTCTCCAAAGCTTTTTTTTGACTTTGTAAATCCTGATTTAGCTGGTGTAATCTTAACCCTGCTCTTACCCGTGCTTTCAATTCATTCATCTCTATTGGTTTAGAAATAAACTCATCTGCTCCAGCGTCAAGTCCCTTAACTCTATCTTCCACCTCTCCTTGAGCGGCTCCTCTAGCAGTCAATAGAATAAAAAAAGTAGTTGCTAATTCTGGATCTGTCCTAATTCGACGACACACTTCTAACCCATCTAGCTGAGACATCATCCAGTCACAGATAATCAGAGCAGGACATAGTAATTGTGCTTGTGTAATTCCTTCCTGGCCATTTTTGGCGACACTGATATCATAACCCTGATTTTGGAGTGTTTTTTTGAGTACTGTTCGCACTATCGGGTCATCATCAATCACCAGAATTTTAAACATAAATTAAATTTTGCTAAGTAAGATGAAAAGTCAGAAATTGCTTTAATTAAAGTTATATGCAATTTAGTTTAGAATGTATAGTGAAATTACTCAAATTAAATAAATTAATTACCGAATATGATCATCTCAAAATATTCTATTGGTTAACAAGTGAAAAATAAAATTTCTCTAAAAGTCAACACAGACCTTACAGCGTCACCTCAAGTCTTTTCTTGGTTCGAGCAGATTAATCAACCACCTATCCTCGATAAAAAAATTTGGTGGGAATGTCAAACTTTGATGATGGAAGGCTTTACTAATATTGTAGAACATGCTCACAGAAACTTACCTATTGAAACTCCTATTGAAATAGAAGCTGTGCGATTAAATGAATACATAGAAATTCGCATTTGGTGTCAAGGTGAACCCTTTAACTTAGAGCAGCAACTGCAACATGCATCTGAATTTGAGAAGAATGAGCAAGAGCGCGGTCGTGGTTTAAAAATCATGTCCGCCATTGCCGACAAGTTGAGTTATGAGCGGACAGTAGATCATCGTTACTGTTTATTTATTAGTAAATATTATTAAAGTTACAACAAGAGTCAGCAGCCAAGAGTTAGGAATTAAGAGTCTTGATTAAAAATTCTTGGATAAGTTTAACAAACTCTTCTAACTCTGAGATGAAGTTAGTACTACCTCGGCGCTCTTGATTGATTGCTAGTTGTTCTAGTTTTTCTGCTGCTAGATGCATGGTTGTAGCTCCAATATTAGCACTAGTACCTTTAATTTGATGGGCTTCGAGGGCTAGTTGCTCAAAGTCATAGGTTGCGATCGCTATTTTAATTACCTCTAAACGAGGTTGAATATCGTCAACAAATATTTGTAATAGTTCCAATTCAAATTCTGAATTGTTTTCTGAGAGTTGATGCAAACGTTTCCAATCAATTGGGAGGTCAACTAAACCTACATCTGTTGTAGAACCCGTCTGCTCCAAAACATCTGTTTCTTTTGCCTTGACTATCACAACTCCCCAACGCTCTAGCGCCGCAGCCAATTTTTCTTTGATTACCGGCTTGCTGAGATAATCGTCCATTCCGGCATCTAGGCACATTTGTTGATCTTCTTTCATGGCATTAGCGGTCATCGCAATTACTACAGGACGACGACCACTGACAAAGCTACTTTCTTGCCAACGATGAATTTCTTTTGTGGCTTCTAAACCGTCGAGAACTGGCATTTGGCAATCCATCAGAATTAAATCGTAAGGAATTCTTTCTAATAGCTGCAAGGCTTCTTTGCCATTACCAGCGACATCAGCGCTATAACCCAGGCTTTGGAGTTGCTTGAGGGCAACTTTCTGATTTACCAAATTATCTTCAGCTAAGAGAATTCTAAGTTTAGGAAAGTCAGGGACACGAGAATGATAGTTCCTGTTATTTTCGTAATTTTTGACTTTTAACTCCTGACTGCTGAATTCTGACTCCTCTTGTTCCATCTGCCTTCCTAAAATAGTCATGATGGTATCGAGGAGTCGGGAAGCTTTAATCGGTTTAACCAAATAAGCCGCAAATCCTATTTCTAGCGCTCGTTGGATTTCATCCCTTTGATTAGTAGAGGTAAGCATAATCAAAGGTAGACTAGCGATCGCTGAATTTGCCTTAATTTGTTCTCCCAAACTCATGCCATCTATTTCTGGCATCTGCATATCAATTACAGCAACGTCATATAAATTTTTCTCTTTGGCAGCCTCCTGAATAGCTTCGAGGGCAGTAGCAGCCGAAGCAGCCTCATCTACCTGCATTCCCCAACGAGTCGCTTGATGGTAGATAATTTTGCGATTAGTAGTATTATCATCTACTACTAACAAGCGCCGATTAGTCGGAAGCCCGCCTTCGCTTTGTGAGGAAATAGGGTGAAGTTGTTTGGCAAAAGTTACTTCAAACCAAAACTTAGATCCTTTGCCCAACTGGCTTTCCACACCAATTTCTCCTCCCATTAAGCTTACCAGTTGCTTGCAGATGGCTAATCCCAAACCTGTGCCGCCATATTTACGGGTGGTGGAAGCATCTACTTGGGTAAATGGGGTAAACAATTTGCATTGATCTTCAGAGCTAATACCAAGACCAGTATCTGTGATGGCAAAATAAATGCTGGCTGTAGTCGAGTTTTGCGATCGCAATTCTGCTCTTAATACTACCTCTCCATTACTAGTGAACTTGATCGCATTGCTGAACAGATTCATGAGAATTTGCCGCAATCGCCCAGCATCGCCTTGTAGATAAGTGGGGACATTGGGATAAATTAACGCGGCAATTTCTAATTTCTTATTATGGGCAGGGGGAGCCAATAATTCCAACACCTCTTCCACACAGGTAGATAAATCAAAATCTAAAGTTTCTAGTGCCATTTCTCCAGCCTCAAGTTTGGATAGATCCAAAATTTCGTTAATTAGGCTTAAGAGAGCGTCTCCACTAATGCGAATTGTTTCGATAAAATCCCGTTGTTCCAAGTTTAAAGGAGTTTCTAACATTAAGCTTGTCATGCCCAACACAGCATTCATTGGAGTTCGGATTTCATGGCTCATGTTCGCCAGAAAGGCACTTTTGGTTTTAGAAGCTAATTCAGCTTGATGACGAGCAATTTCGAGTTCTCGTCGCTGTTGAGTTTCTGCGTGTAACATTTGGGCTTGGGCTAAGGCAATACCTACTTGATCGGCTATTTGGCGTAAAAGATGAGTTTCAAAGCTAGACCATTGGCGGGAACTGCCGCACTGATGGACAAGCAGCAAACCGCAGAGTTCTTCTTTGACAAGAATGGGTATGACCAAATTGGACTTTACCCCAAATTGTTGCAGTAATTCCATCTGGTTTTTTTGGACTTCGGCTAGATCCAAATCAGCAAGCTCCAGATTCCGTTTTTGACGATACTGTTGTAGATAGTATTGCTGTGTATATTCCGTTTGAAAGTAAGCATCGACTAGCTCTTTATCTTTGATTGCCAGCCACTCAGAAACTACTGCCTCAACGATAGTGGCTCCAAAGCCATCTGCCAAAGGTTGATAAATCAAAACTCGATCGCTATGGATAATTTTTTGTACCTCTGTAACAGTGATTTGGAGAATTTCTTTGATTTGCAAAGACTGACGAATTTTGAGAGTGATTTCAGTAAATAGTTGCGATCGCAAATTTTGGCGTTGAAGTTCTTCTTCTGCTTGCTTGCGTTCAATAAACTGCCCTACTTGCTCACCAATAGAATTCATGACTGTAGCCAAATCTAAATCAGGTTGCTGGATTTCATGGCTAAAGCAGGTAATGACACCGAGAATTTTTTTACCACTACGGATTGGAAAACCGAAAGCTCCGTGCAGTTCTGCTTGAGCCGCGATTTCAGAGCGGACGAAATACTGATCTTTAACGACATCAGCGATCCAAACAGGTTCAACACTAGCCCAGACACGACCAGGCAGCCCAATTCCTGGTGCAAACGTAGTCTGCCGACTTAAGATATCAAATTCTTGCATCCTCTCGGAAAATTTATACCATGTATTGAGCAAAGACAGTAGATTTATTTGCTGATCTACTATCCAAAATTCACTTAAATCCCATCCCAAACTTTCGCAAATTCCTTGCAGAATTTGGGGCATAGCTTCGTTGATTGAAGTTGACTCTGCTAAGACGCGGGTTGTAGCATATTCTGCTTTGAGATGCTGTTCGGTTCGTTTACGTAAACGAAGCTCCTCGGAAACATCGCTGATGTCAATACCTGTGGCAATAATGTATTCAACGTCGCCCTTATAGTCTTGCAAGGTAGTGTTTGTCCAGGCAATCAGCCGCGGACTGCCATCCTTAGTTACCCAATAGTTTTCGTATTCCTTAGGGCTTTCACCAAATGCCAACTGCTCAAAAAATGCTTTAACCGGCTCCATCTCTTCAGGAAGTAGAAACAGGTTCCAGAAATGCCTTCCTTTCACTTCATCAAATGAGTAACCAGTTGTTTGTTCACAAGCTTGATTGAAGCGAACGATTTGCCCTTTAGAGTCAAGAACTATTACCAAAGCGCTGGTTGTATCAACAACTGCTGAGATAAAGTTGCGTTCTTGTTTTAGTGTTTCCTCTGTTAATTTCCGCTCTTTTCCCTCACGATAAATAAAGTAGTAGACTGTAGTCAAAATCAGAAAACTTAGGCAAATAGCGATCGCCTGTCTGACAATCGTATTGTGAGTACTTATTTCTGTGATTTTTAACTCCTGCTCAAGCTTCTGCTTCTCTTTGTTTTCCATCTCACGAATGATATTGCGGATATCATTCATTAAATTATTTCCCTGATTTGTCCTTATGACCTCCAATGCCGCATCTAACCCTATATTCTGGCGCAAGTCGATAGTCTTTTTCAGTTCGTCCAGTTTTTCTCTAATCAGGGGTTCAAGGGTATTGAGTTGATGCAGTTGCTTAGAATCATCTGCTGCTAATTTTCTTAGCCTCTTAATTTCTGGAGCAAGTTTGGCAAGTGCTATTTGATATGGTTTTAGATACACATCCTCTTTAGTGAGTATATAACCGCGTTGTCCCGTTTCAGCATCTTTTATGGTAGACAGTAGTTCTTGCAAACTGTTGATTGTAACTTGGGTGTTAAGTAAATTTTTACTTGTATTAATCAACACTGCCGTACTATGATACGAGAGCGTGCCAATCAGGACTAAAATTGCCGACGCCAACCCAAACCCTCCAGCAATCTTTTTTAAAAATTGTTTGTTTGCCTTCTGTGCCTGTTTGCGTGTATCACTCGCCAATACCATACTTGCTAAAGTGCGCCGCATCTCTAGTTGCTTGATTACCTGGCGACCTAGAATTCGTAATGCTTCAACTTGTTCTGGAGAGAGGTTTCTTGGTACATGGTCAATTACACAAAGTGTTCCTAGCGTATATCCTTCAGGGTTCGTCAGGGGTACACCAGCATAAAAGCGAACATTCGGGTCAGAGGTGACTAGGGGGTTTGCAGCAAACCTTTCGTCAACTGTTGCATCATGGACAACAAAAACCTCAGGTTGCATAATAGCATGGGCGCAGAATGCCAGATTTCGGGGTGTTTGTAGCGCATCCAAACCAACTTTTGACTTGAACCACTGGCGATCGCTATCAATTAAACTGATTAAGGCAATGGGAGTTTTACAAATATATGAGGCTAAACGCGTAAGGTCGTCAAAGGCAGCTTCTTTTGGAGTATCAAGGATTTTATACTCCAAAAGAGATTCGATTCGCTGTGTTTCGTTATCGGGTAATGGTACTTTCATTCTTAAGCCTTATCAGTGACTACTAAAATTTGACCCGCAACTGCCCTGTCAAGGAATTACTACTATAGGCATTTCCACTGGTTTCTTGATTTTGGATATTACTGAAGCTATAGCCGAGGTCTGCCTCTATATTTGGTGAAACCTTTACCGTACAGCGCGTTTGATAGGTATTAGCATTGTCAGATTCTCCTTTAAGTCGCTGTCGTCCTAAGTTAGCAGCAAGGCGACAGCGTAAAAAATTAGCAATATTTCCTTCCCAAGCCACCTCAGCGTTGTAAACTAGGAAATCTGGTGGGGAAAAATAGCCACTTGTGCGTTCTAAATTGCGATCAAAACTCCAACTGAATAAGTTAGCTGCCAGAGAAAACTGTCCAAACTTGCGCTCTAGCCTACTAAATGACTGCACCTCGGAATTACCATCGTTGTAACTGCCTAAACGCAATGATGAAAACAAGCTGGTGTTACGGTTAATCTGCCAGTATAAATCAGGCCCAAATCGCCAAGCAGTAATTTGATTGTCTAAAGTTCGGGCATTAGATTTATAAGGCCCTTGTTCTAAATTACCTGATAGTATTACTGCCGATAGCAATTGACCGGATGACGAAACTTGCGGCGACGAAATGGGAACCTCGACCTTAGCATTGAGATTGATAGCTGTAGGTAAACGATTGAACACATCGACTCCGGCTGCTGTTTGCAGACTCACTTGCCCAATTTTTCCCTGCCATCCAACTTGTACGGGAAAATTGGTAATTGATTCAACACCGCGTTCCTCAAAGAAGTTAAAACCTGTCTTAAAAAATATTTTATTGCCATTATTCAATCGAAACTTAACCGTTGGTTCAAAGAATAAATTGGTTTGGCCAAAGTTATCTGTGTCATAGCGATAGTCTGTATCAATACTTTCTAAAACTGTATTCCGCTTTCCTGATTCGGTAGAAGTTGTTGGTGGGCTAGAATTCTGGGGTGGTTCGGGTAGGACTGGCGGTAATTGCAAATCAGGATTGAAGTTTTCAGGTGCCGCCATCAAAATAGGTTTTGGCTTGAATCGATAGGGGGACGGCATCGACAATTTTAAGTCACCAAAGTTCAGTTCATCCTTAGCAAAGCCAACAGCCAAAGCCCCTCCTTTGATATCTCTATAAGTACTAAGTTTTGAGTATCGGTCTGCTAACTCAGGATTTATTGTGGTGACTCGCTCGGTCAATTCTAAAGGTGATTTCCAAGTCTGATGTGCTTGAGCAGCTTGTAACTTAGCTTCTGATAATGTCCAAATACCTACGCTACAGATGACTCCCAATTGAATCTGTAGGCATCCTAAAATCAACTCGGTGTAGAAACTAGATCGAGAAACAAAGAAATAAGGTCTAAAATTATCTGCCATAGGTCGATAGTGTACTTGTAAATGAAAAACTTGCTGCCAAAAAGTTTTATGCCTACTAGCTGATGTATTGAGCTTGGGATTATGATGCCCAGAATATATGCTTGTTAAGACATGACAAAGGAAAGTTACTGAATGCAGCGATGGTTAGCTAAACACAAGTAGTTAAGGGGAGGTGGGGACAATACGGTTCGCTTAAGCCCAAAAAAATGAAAATGTGTAGGTAGCCAACATAAGCGACGATAAAACTTGCCCAAAGCAGAAGCAGAGTGTTAGCGGGACTTAAAAATTGGGAAGAATGTATTTGGTGAAATTACGCAAGCAACACTGCTTAGAAGATGAGGCTTTAATCTGCATGAGTTCTGATTTTCAACCGCCACCTAAGAGCTTGTCCATACTAGCTTCTGTAGGAGGAGTAGTTACTGCTGTAATAGCGATCGCAATTTTAAATGTTTGGTCTAAGCAACTTTCCGAAACTGCTTCACGGCATTCGGTACAACCGGAAAAAGTCCAACATCCCCTCTCTGGTGCTAAAGAAGCTGAAATAGTTGCCAGCCTTGATGCGAAATCTGTAGTTTTGCCAGGTCAACCCATTCCTAAGAACCAACTAACAGTTGCGGTAATTCCATACATTGCTCCTGGAGTTGGAAAACTCACCTCAGAAGAAACAACAACTGCTAGTCAGGCTTGGTCATACTTCCAGCGCAACTGGAATGATCAAACTGGCTTGGTAAATTCCGTTGATGGCTTTGCCTCTGTAAGTATGTGGGATCAGACAGCAGCGATCGCAGCTTTGGTCAGTGCTAGAAAACTCAATATCATTCCTGCGGCTGAATTTGAAGCCAAAATGAGCAAAATGTTGAAGACATTAGCATCTATCCCCTTATACAAAGGAGAACTACCTAACAAGGTCTACAATACCAAAACCCTCGTACCTGTTAATTATGGTCAACTAGAAAAACGCGAAGAAATTGGTTGGTCAGCTATTGATTTAGGGCGGATGGCAATCTGGCTGAAAATTGTCGGGGCAAAGTATCCAGAATTGCGATCGCTTTCCACAGACGTTTGGAAACATTGGCAAGTCAAGCGTTTGACCAAAAATGGACAAATGTACGGTACTGCTGTTATTAAAGGCAAAGAAGAGTACAACCAAGAAGGGCGCTTGGGCTATGAGAACTATGCTGCCTACGGTTTAAAGCTTTGGGGGTTGGATGTTAAGCAAGCATTGGATTATCAATCCCATGCTGCCTTTGTTGACCTTTACGGGCAGGGAATTCCTTACGACCAACGGGACTATAAAAACTCTGGAGCGAATAACTACGTTCTTAGCGAACCCTATATTTTAGATGGCATCGAAACTGGGTTTCAAGCTTTGCCTAAAGCCTATGCCGATCGAATTTTAGCTGCTCAAGCAGCACGTTATGAAGCCACAAAACAATTAACTGCTGTTACCGAAGACAACTTGGATCGTCCCCCATACTTTGTTTACAGCAGCTTGTTTGTCAACGGAGAACCTTGGGCAACCATTACAGATACCCAACAACAGCACAACGATTTGCGATTCCTCAGTGCCAAAGCGGCGATCGGCTGGCATGTACTTTATAATACTACTTACACCAGCCAGTTATTTCACTTCGTCCAAGCAAACCTTAACTCTAAAGATGGTTGGTATAACGGCTTTTATGAGTCTCTGCGTCAGCCGAATAAAACTCTTACAGCCAACAATAATGGTGTGATTTTAGAAAGCTTGCTGTATAAACAGGTCGGGCAACCACTTACTGTTTGGGCAGGAGTTATAGCGATCGCTCCATTACCTCATTAGCTTAGAACCTCCATTCCGCACCATTTTTTGTGAGAACATTTTTAGTAAAAGGCAGGTAGACCCTGCCTTCATTCTGTAGATTACTAAACTCAATATTGCATCTCACATTGACAAAACCATTACAATGTGATGTCAAGTGTGTGTTTGTATTAGGGACTAGTCTAGGAATTATTAATTTTTGCCATTGTTGAGAAGATGAATAGCTCCTCCTCCAAGAGTATATTTGCCAAAAACTATGAACACTTGCAAAGTTCTTTAAAAACATTGTTGAGAAGAGTGCAATGATTAATTGAAAAATGAAATATAGCTTGGTCGTCGGATTCAAATGCAACAAGCCTCTAACTCAAATAGTCACGCACGCCCAAAACATCGACATTGGTTTTGGTATATTTTTGGAACGTTAGTTGGTTTATTCGGCTTATATGGACTGCTGAGTTATGTGGTTTTACCAGCACTATGGCGTCACTACGAACATAACCCCAAGCTGGAACATTCTCCAAAAATGACGCAAACGGCAGAAGGGATTTCTGGAGATCCTTTGAATATTGCATTTGTCGGTACAACAGCAGAAGTGGTGCAGACGCTACTGGCAGCAGGTTGGTATCCGGCAGACCCGATCACCTTACGCTCAAGTGTTGGGATTGCTAAAAGTGTTCTCCTTAAAGATTCTTACCCAACTGCACCTGTAAGTAATTTATATCTGTGGGGACGCAAACAGGATTTAGCTTTTGAACTACCTATAGGAAACAATGCCAAAACTAGACATCATATTCGCTTGTGGCAATCAAACAACCTGAATGCTGATAGTAGACCCCTATGGTTAGGTTCAGCAACATTTGACCAAAGCGTGGAACTTAGCCACCGCACAGGACAGATTACTCACCATATTAATGCAGACATTGATGAAGAAAGAGATAACGTAATTAAAAGTATTGAAAAGACAAAACAGATTGCCCAATTATATCAAGTCACAGGTATAGGAGCCACATGGGTTGGTCGTAACGGAGGAGGTGACGGATATTATACAGATGGCGAACTAACTATTTGTGTACTATCAACGAATAATATTGCTCAAACAAAACCATCAACTTACTCACCATCACCAGAGCCTGTTCAGTTCAAAAATCAACTGTGGTCATGGCTGCGACACTATTTTAAATCAATACGCTTGGGTTGAGGAACGAAACCCAACAAATGCTCGTTGTAGGTTGGGTTACCCTGCCTTAAGCTGACAATTCAGGTCATCTGGAAAACTTCACTTCTATTTCTCTCTCCTACAAGGAGGAGCCACTGCGCCCTTGTGGCAAAGCCCAACAGTCAAATGGCGTCAGAGACTTTGAATTTTCCCCCTTCCTGACACGGAAGGGGGTTAGGTCAATCGTTAGCTTTTCCACATGACCTGAATCGAGTTTTCAATTTAAAAAGCCCTGGATTTTACCAGGGCTTTGTTTTATATACGGTTTACTAAATGCCAGCTAAAAATCTTTGCCAGCCTTTTGTATACGCATAATTATCGCTGAATCGCTTTGAGCTATTACTAGTGTTGAATTTGGTCTTAGCAGTAACTTTTTTAAAAATGCGTTGGTAACTGGAGTATAAGCATTAATACCAACACAATTAAGAGCGATTCACTTAGCATTTGATGAATTGCTAATTGGCATTTTGTGTTTCTTCAGTTGGCACAGAGCGAATTAATTCCCGAATTACATCAGTTGCTGGTCTGCCAGTCATTGAGCAGTATTTTTCCAGTTTCTCTGCTTCACTAGATGTGAGATTGATTGTAAGTCGTTTAACAGCCCATTTTTTATTCATAATATTAGACAAGTTCGATTGAGCAACTACTTCTCTAATATCAATCACTTAATCTGTTAATACATGAGTAGGAACAAGGATTTTTAATTTAAGAAATGATGAAGCAAACTTATATGTTTTTCCAAATAATAATGAAGACGTAAAGTCTATTTTATAGTATGAAGTTCCAGTCCTTTAAAAACAAGAATTATTAAGCCAGTATCAAGAAAGTATAAAATAATTCAAAAAAAAGCAAGTGGTTTGGTAAGGTAAGTTTTTACCGTTTATTAAAAAAACATCGGCAGCAATCTGCTGTATATCAACAGCCATTTGCCACAGCACTCTTGTTGGAGATATTAAGGCGATTAAGGAGGCGATGGACTAGGGAGCATCCCGTCAGGTGCAAAAACCTTGTGTTTGCCCTCATCCCCTAACCCCTCTCCCATATAACGCGAGACGGGGGAACTAGAATTATGTCTCCCCTCTCCCACCTGAAGGGATGATACCTAGAAGTGAACCAAGTAAAAGCCCAGTAAATAGAACTAGAATTATGTCTCCCCTCTCCCACCTGAAGGGAGAGGGGCTGGGGGAGAGGGAAAAGATTTAAGCCAAAATTGGGATGCTCCCATGAACTAAGTAAGTGGGCGCAAATAATCATCACTCGCTCGTAGTTGCGCTTTAGCGCTAAAGCGCAACTAAGAGCCAAATACAGAGATTTTACTTTTCGTTACATAGTTTGGTTTTATCTTGCCTACCTACTTACGCGGCCCATAACAGAGCGATCGCTAGCCTTATAAGAAAAAACCTCACCCTCAATCCCTCTCCGATATTTTGGAGAGGGAAGCCGGATAGAGGGTGAGGTTTTATATTTAATTTGACCCACTTAGTTATCAAATCCGTTTGTATAGGAATTATTGCTCTTTCCTCTCCCTCTGCGCCCTCTGCGTCTGGAGCGGTTTTTTAATCATTCAGATGGCTACCAGATTTGATATTACACTAGTACAACGCGGCGTAAATAAACCTACCATTTTAATAAATTATCGCACAAATGAGCGAAATACTTCTTGTAGTAGATATGCAAAACGGGTTTATGTCGGAGAAATGCAGACATATTATTCCTACTATAACTAAACTAATTGAGCATTTTTTAGCGGCTGGTAAACTAGTTGAATTCACAAGATTTATCAATACTGCTGATAGTAATTATGTCAAACTAATTAATTGGTCAAGGTTGATGCATGAACCAGAAACGAGCATTATTGATGAACTTCAGCCATATATAAATAATAATATTTTTGATAAACCTTATTACTCTGCATTTACGGAGAATTTTTCGAGCTTTATTTCTCTTAATCAAATCAGCCGAATATATCTTTGTGGAGTTGAAACTGATAGCTGTATTTTGAAGACAGCAATTGATTCTTTTGAACGTGGTATTGAACCAGTGATTATCGAGGATGCTTGCTTTAGTGATGGTGGTCAACAAGCACATGATGCGGGTCTTTTTTTACTGAAACGTAATATAGGAAAAAACCAAATTAAGATGACTGATAAGCTTATTGAGAAGATGTCATAAGCGCTAAAACTCAACATTTTTATTTTCAATTAGCTAGCTTTTAAAAAGGAACGCACTTTTTCAACTACTTGAGTAAGTACAGGACTGGCTGAACAATTGGTGATGATAGATACCAGCATCTTTAAGTCAAGCGTTAAATAGCATCTTTAAGATGGTTCAGCCCCCATTGATAAAGCGATCGCATCAGCAGTTGATCAAAATTGGGAGGTGTAATAATTTCTTTGAATACATCTATCATCAAGTTGTTAATGATTTCTGGTGTTTCTGGAAATGTTACAGGAAAATCATTATTAGCCCAGATAGAACGAATTTTTCTCAAAGTGATAGATTCACCCTGATGAATAATTTGATTACGGTTTTGCCGAATTTCATTCAATAATTTAGACCATTTGCTATTTTGATTAAATTTCTTAGATTGACACCAACCTTGCATTAACTCTACTAGTGATGGGTCATTATTTTTATTCAACATCCAACCTTTAGCAATCCAATTTTGTGATTCTGATTGAACATATAGTAATCGTTCTAAAAGCTGTATAAACTGAATAAATGCGGCGGTGTAATTTTCTCGATAAAGACTCAATTCTATAATTATTGTAGATTCCCAAAGTTTAATTATTTTGTCTACTTGCATTTTTTGGAGTTGGCTTTTCCAAGTTTGAATTTGCTCAGAATCAACAATATCGCTGATATCATTAGAACCTAACCATTCTCCCAACTTGCGGAAAAAATCACCATTAGATTCCCAGTTACTATATCTTGCTAAAAAGCCAGCTAATTTATATAAAACTGGATGACGATGTTGATGAACTGCTAACCAAACTTGTGCTTCTGAAAAATCGCCTCTTTCCCAAGCAGACTTAATGCGTAAACGTTCTAATGACCAGAAATATTCTGCCATTGAAATTAGTTTAAAACTTTGGGAATGATTAGCAGTTACTAACCCATTTTCTAATTTAGTAAAAAATTCTGGTGGTTCATCAGGACTAGCATTAAATACTTGATATTGACGCACTAAAGCCGCAGCACAAATTTCTACATTTGATGCTATTACAGGAGTACAACCTTTAGTTTGTATCCATAGTACGAATTGTTCATTTTTAATAGGGTAAAAGGCATTTACAGCTTCTTTTAAAACTAATTGTTCTAATTCTTGACGAATAGCATCGCTATCATTAGCATTAATTTTTGGTGCATGGATATCAACTCTAATATCAGGAAACAAACTTTTAATTTTACCTGCCATTAATTCGGCTATCCATAGAGTATCAAGACGACGAAAAGCCCACGAAACTGTTTCTGGTTGGTCAGTTCCCCAGAGAATTATATGTTTTAATCCTTGTTTAATACCTGCTTCAATGACGGTTTTATCTAACAATAATTCAACTTGATTGAAATCACCATCTAGCCATTCTTTGCAGTATTCATAATAGCGTTGTCCTAAATCTTTGCCACTCCAAGGATAGGTTTTATCTCCCTCTTGGTGTATACCCCGTTCTATTCCTAGTTCTTGATAAAGTTGTGGAACGTGAGGAGGATAACCAATATTACCATCTGCACCAAAAGAACGAATTATACCATCTTTGCAACGCCAACCTATTTGTCGAGTCCCAACGGTGATGATGAGAGTGCTAACGTAATTTGTTGTTGTCATAGCGGAAAAATTTGGAACGAGTTTTGTAATGTTTCTAAATATTTTTTGCGGGGGTCTACGTTAGCACCAAATACTGTTACTACTTGGTATTTATCTAAGTCTGCAATCCATATAGGGGAAGGTTTCACTTCTCTACCTACTTTTCCGCAAAGATTACCGTCATAATTACCATTAAATTTCAAGTCTTGACTATGCAGGACTGCTAACGCATAGGGTTTATCAAAATCTTCTTCTCCAGAACAGACAATTATTCGACAGTTAGCATCAATAGCTTCTGTCCATTGGTTATTTCTGGGTGTACCACAATTTCTTAGCTGGCGATAATTTAAATTCGCACCTAACGCTTGTAATGCTTGATAAAAATCTTCTAATTTTTGTTTAAATAATTTCTGGAACTCTTTAGCAGTTTTTGGCAATTTCCAAAATGAATCTTTACTATCAGGTATTAGAGTAGAACCACGCCACCAAGGAGCATATTGGCGATTTTGGCGAGAATAACAAGGTCTTCTTGCACCTTGACCAATACCACCTAAATGGAACATTAACCAAGTGAGATTTTGACCTAATTTTTGCAGATTATCTTGTTTATCTTTTGGTAATTCTGATGAGTAATTTAGTGTTAAAATTCCTTGTTGTTCACCATAATCATCATTTTTATTTTGAGCTTCTTTTTGAGTAATTCTTCCTTCTAAAACTCTGAGCATTAACCAACCATATTCTTTACTTGGATTAATCCCTCCAAATATTTTATTTTCCCATGTTTGAACTTGGGTTGATTCTAAAATTCCTAATGCAAAAGTTCTAAACCAATAACGTAGCATAGATTTAAAGGCAACAGGTCGGATTTCTGCATGATTGATTGTATCTGATTTTAACCTTCCATTGTTATCTATTCTATAAGGTTGATTAATATTTCTAAACTTCTGCTGTCCATGAATTAACTGACCTTGTAATATAAATTCAACGCGGAAGAACTCACTTTTATTAGTAACTTTACCTGCGGGATTTAATTGACCATAGCCAGTATTAACTTGAGAACCTAAACCAGATTGTAATCCAGCAACTAGCCACTGTTTAACTTTTTCTAATATTTCATTATCTTGATAACCACTTGCTAAACGTAAGCCAATCACAAAAATGGGTTTTTCTAAGCTTAAAAATGGGTTAGGATTGGGACTATATTGTGGTATGTTACTTTCCCATTTCCAAATATTATTAGCCATGTCTACAGCCAATATATTTTGATTGGGTAGAGGGTAAGCATCTAAAAATACTATTTTACCTGAGCGATCGCACTGATTTTTCGCATCCAATGAACCAAACCAAGGTGCAATTTGTTTTTCTGCTTGTTTCCAATCTATTTGGTGTTGAGTGACTATTTCTCGAATAGCTTGGGTTCTAGCGATACCTCGCAAGGTACTAGAAGGAATATAAGGAATACCTAAAGCATCAAAAGCGGGTAATAAAATACTCTCTGGTCCTCGGTGTCCCCCGACTCGAATTCTCCAGGGACATTGAACTTTAAAACTATTTTTAGCGATTAATTCTGTGCGTTTGGTGAGGACTTCTAATCGCTTTGCGTAGTTTGCACCCTCTTGGGCCATTTGCAATATTTGTACTTTGGTGGGGTCTTTGTATTCAGCATCAGGCGATCGCATCCACCGCAGATATTCGACAAAACTAGCCTCTGGGTGTGGTTGAGGCGGATTTTTGGGGTTTAACCACGGAGAGGGTATAGGAGGCTGATTACCGCCATTTCCAGGATTATTACCGCCACGATTTCCACCATGATTACCACCACCACCAACAGTAATTACTCTTCTGGGTCTATTCACATTTGAATTGGGGGTTGCTGGTGGTTGAGGTTGATTAGGTTGAGGTCTATCAAATACCATTAATTTGAGTCTCCCTGAATATCTGAATAAATAGCAGTCGCCCAAAAACTAAACTCTTGTGCTAAGGCTAGTCCCAATCCTGTTAAACCTAAATATTCATCAGTATCAAGATTTTTTAAAGTTACTAAACCTTGTTCATTAGCTAAATTTGCTATTCCTGATAGTTCTTGCAAACATTCAAAAAACTTTTGTACTACCTGTTTTTTACCTCTCATATTATCAGCTAAGGCTGTTTGTTCCGCTTTTAGTCGCATCATTCCCCAAGTAGAAAGATAAGTGTAAAGTTCAACCGATTGTCCTTTTTGTTGCTTCAAACGAGTGTCATCTTGATTGGGGAGGGTACGCAATTCATTTAAAGCTTGATAAATTGGTGTTGCAATTGTTCTGGGGTCAAATGTCATATTAATTAATTCCTTTAATACTCAATATTTACATCCACTGCTGAACAAATCCCCGTCCTAAACTTTCTTGTCCACCAAGTTGTAAGATTTCATTAGCGGCTAATAAATCATTAAAATCTTGGGATGATTTTTGCGCTGTTCCATTAGCTTGAGATGTGATTCCCCAAGGTAAATACATTAATGTATCTGGGGGGATTGCTTCTTCATAGCGAAAACCACCGTCTACTGATTTGTGTTCATCGAGTTTAATTTTTACTTGTCGCCATAAACTCATTTGAATTAATGTAGCGCAGTGTTTATCTGGTAAAATTAATAAACGATTTAGAGAACTTGTTGCTGATGATTTGGGTATAAATTCCTCCCATTTCTCCCAGGCTTGTAATTTATCAGCTTTGATAATTGCATCTTTTAGATAAAGAGCAGATTTACCATTAGCAAAGTTACAACTATATTCGGAAGGGATAGTTAAATTACTACCTTGTAAACGTTGCCAACGTTGTAGTAGCATAGGACAACTAATCCAAACTACACTATGGCTTAAAGAAGGTACAGGTAGCCAAAGTAGAGAAGCATCACCAATCCAAATATTACCTTGTTCTAATTGTTTGCCATCTTTTAAGTCATTGCCAAATAGTTGATATTGTGTATCTTTATCTGTAACTGTTGACCGAACTTTCCCACGAATTGTACTTGAAGGAATGTAAGGTAAATTAGTATGAGATTCACGGGCAATTCCTAATAAATTACCTTCTTGGGTTGTACCACCTGTATGTAATGGCGCTAGAAGATACAGGTAAATATAATTAATCATGATTATTACCTTCTTATTTGTAGTTAATCCACAGTAATTCTGAATAACCAAGTTTTCTCCAAGTGTTTACCTTGGTTTGTTCATTATCTTGAAATAAAATTTGTGGTTGATTGAGGTAATACAAAGTACCAGGAGGTGCAGCAAAAACTTGCGGCGCAGGTATACTTTTATTCGCCTCTACTTTTTCTCGAAAACGGCAACTAATAGCCACTGGTTTTTCAGTTGCAACACTGACTAAACATCCTGATGTTTGATTAGCGTTAACAGTATGGGCTAATTTCCATTCCCAAGGATAAGCACGACAAATTGCCTTTTGTGTCCCTTTAGATTTATCTTTGCGTTCAAAAGCGCCTGGTGTCACCAAGTAAGCTATCGATTTACCTCCACGCGCAAAGTTAGCTTGTGATTGTTGTTGCAAACTTGCCCACTGTTCGGCTAATTCATCACAACGCTGCAAAATTGTCCAATGTCCTTCTCCTCCTAATCGTAAGCTGGTTGGAGTATCGATATTTTCGTCTATTCCAATTGCTAAACTCCACTCAGGATACAGACGAATTGCATTTTCGACAAAGTAACCATCGGCATCTTTAACTTGTTTTGTTCCTTGTTCAATTGCATTGTGCGATCGCGTCTCTATTGTCCAAGGTTGATCTTCATGACTTCCATCTGTCATAATCCAATTTTCTTGGGCTATTTCTCCAGTTTGCAAATACTCTTGAATCACTTCATAAGGCAGATATTGACGATATTCATATTTGATATCACCATCAGCAGAATCTTCGTCATCATCATTTGATTGATTTACAGGTTTTACCAAAGGAGACGGTTGATGTTGATCGCGCAAAGCTTGTTGTAAATGAGAATTAGTGTCCCAATCTAAAGGTATTAGGGGCGTTGATTTGACAAATCCCAACGGACGAGGTAAGTAAAGTTTTGTGCCTGTGTCAGTGTAACGACACAAAAACGGCCCAACTAAACGGAAGTCTTGCTTGGCTGATAATAAGCCTCGCAATGCCCCTGCGATCGCATGACCATTAGGAGGAAATATACTCCCCGCCCAAGCCCTTTCTCCTGGTGTAAAGGGTTTCGCATCTCGCAATAACAGCACATCTAATGGAGTTAAACTATACCAAAACATTACACGCCAGCCCTCAGCTTGATTTGACGGTTACGAATTGTAAAAGCTGCGAGTTTTAGCCAGTTTTGCACTTCCAAGTCTCTATTTAACTGTGGGGTGTTTTGCCAAACAGCAGCCAAAAATGCGGCTAAGTTTTGCTGAAACTGTGTTTTTGCTAGTTCGTCACCTTGAAATTGGTCACGGCGATCGCAAAATGCTTTTGTCCAAGGTAAAATAGACTCTTGACTCGGTGCTGGGTGTTGACTCCACAAACTCCCGGCTTGTTCAAATATCGCACTGTCTAATTCTTTGTCTATAATTAATTTCTGCCACTGATGGAAAACATCAAATTTGGCAGTAGATTTTAAGGTATTACCGTTACCATATAACACCCGCACTTGTACAGCGTCTTTTACTGTACCGTCACCAGATTTGTGTTCTTTGGCTTTCTTTTCAGCTTCCCAGAGGTTTTCTAAAGCGATCGCTAGTGGTACTGAATGATGCACAATAACGATACCAAAGCTAATACTTGCATTTTTCCCCATCGTAAATAATGGTCTTTTCGCTATTTTTGTATGTGTTTCTAAAGCAGTCCAATAATCGCCGTTGTTGTCAAATTCACCTTGAGGATCTTTATCTCCTTTAAAACATTCGCGGATATCCCATAACCAGTTATCCCATTCCCAAAGATTGGTGTAGGCTAAAACATCATCTCCACCTGCATAAATCAAGCGTCCAGCATAACGCTGTTCTGTTAAATAAGGTACTAATTGATTAGAAAAATCTAACAAAGCACGACTGAGGGCGTTATGTGTTGATGGCCCCATGCGTTTTTTGACTTCTAAAAAGTTCTGAAAGCTTTCTAAAGATACTGATAACTGTGAAGGAATATAATCTCGATATTTTTCTAGTTTTATCCCCTGCAACCATTTACTCATATCATCACCATCACCCGCCGCTAATACATACCAATCAGCAGGGTTATTGCTAGGATAAAATCTATCAATAATTCTTTGAATTTCCTGACGATATGTTCTTTTAATATCCGAAACATCTCGGCGGATTATTTCTTTATCCCCATCGGTTGCTATTTTTAATTTTTCTTGTAAGCTTTTCAATTCTGGACTTTCGGCATCTTCCACTAACCAGCCAGCATTTAGTAATCGCGGATGAAACCTTTGGGGTAGATTATTCTTATCCATCCAAGGAATACCCCATTTGTGTTTCATATCTTTGATGACATCCTTAGCCCAATAGAATTTTCCGATGATTGCTTGACAAACTTCTTCAAATTGCAATTCATGGTTAATATCTTTTTCATGCACTTTAAGATATCCTGCCACACCCGCAGTTAAATCTGGATAAGAAGCTGCGATCGCATCTTCATTTTTAATATCCAGCAACTTATCCAAAACCTTCTCTAAGACACGCTTAACAGTTTCAGTTGCATTTAACTGTTCTCTACCATCAAATAAACCTGCGTTCTCTTCCCAATACTTTTTCGTTTCTCCTTCACTTATCCAATCGTCACCGGGATGCACCACTGGGCCAATACCAGAAATGGTAGAACGCGGGCCAAAAGCTGTAGGTAGTTCCCAATTACGGGCGTTTTTAACTGCTGCTAAAGCATATCGATTAGCGTCAAAAATCGATGCCCACCAAGAACCAACATTAACGCTGAATTTTCGTTTTTGTTTTTCCCAACGTTGTTGATATGCTTCTCGGAGAAAATTTATTTCATTGTCTTGAAATAGGTTTTGCTTTTGGTTAGTTATATAAGCTTTATTTTGAGCATTTAGCCACTCTAAAAATTCTATCTCTCGTTCTTTAGGAATAGCCGCGTTTTTGAGAAGTTTTCCTTCAGTGCCTATGGGTAAAGCTGTCCAATAAAATTGCCATTGAGATTCTAACCAACCTTTCCAAGTGCTGCTGTTTGCTTGCAAATCTGGCATCCAATGACGCTGAGTTTGTAATTCATCAAAAACCAAATCACCAATTTTCGCCCACTCTTGTAAAAGTGTTTGTTTGGCTAGTTGCATCGCAGCTTGGACTTTATCTTTTGGTAGCACTAACACCAATACATTCGGAAATCCCGCCGTTAAAAGTGAATTAGCTTCAGGTTTTTCTATCCAGTTATGAAATTCAGGAAATTCTTTTAATAACCAATAGTCAATTAATGGTTGTTGGTAGAGGCTGGGATAAAGAAAGCAGTCGGGGCCGTATTTTTGGGCAAGTTGCCAACAGACTTTAGCAGAGAGATAGTGCAATAACCAAGAACCTGCCCAAAAGTCTCGCATTTTGCGGCTAGCTTTAATTAGTTCTTGTACAGGCGTAAAGGTGAAGCTGGCTAAATAAGGATGAGATAAAGTTTTGTTGGCTGGCCAGTTTTTAATCTCTGTGCTTGTTAGGTCATATCCGGCTAAAGCGCCAGCCAATGCTGATGTAATACTACCATGACTCCAAATAGAACTATCTGGTAAGCGGGTTTCAGCCGGCATCAGCATCAAAGATTCATCATGAAATTCACTACAAGTAGCTGCTGGTAAACAACGCCACAGCCACCAAAATAAACCCTTAATTTTTTCTGGGTTAGTTTTCAACTCTTGTGGTATGGCTTTTAGTAACTTTTGTTCTATTGAGGTTAAGTAATTTTTCCGATTTGTCGCCAGCATTTCTGAATGCTGCTTAATTTTAAAATTACGTTTTTCTCCAGATAGCAGGTGAGATATTTCTAGACCTTGTTCTCGGTTGTTACCCGGAGCATAATTGATACTTGCGGTTACACTACCAATAGCACCGCGATCGCTTGCTGAGGCAATATAATCAGCTTGGTGGATGTGTTCTAAAATTTTGCGTCCAGATGTCTCTGGATTAGAATTCTTGTCCCGCCAGTCTTGCATAACTTCTAGGTCTTGCCAGAAGCTATTTTCACCACGTCCACTATTATTGTGTAGCGCTTTTAGCACAGGGTCATGAAGTAATCCCCAGATTTTTGCTTGCCAATATGCTTCCGACACAGGTTTGTTTCCTTTGATAGTGTCCGGTTTAGATTGTATAAAGTTGTATAGGCGATCGTCCAGTAAAATTTAATATTGATGACTGGCAACAATTTTTCGCTGAATCCTCTGCTGGTAAAGTTTTAAGTCAGTCAACTTGCAGTAATATAAATATTTTTTTATTTTTTGCTTGACTCTTTGAATTATTTATACGTAGTTGCTGTAACAAAAAAGCCCTGCTTATAGGGCTTTTTTGTGTGGGAGTATGTCACTCTTGCTGCTCTTGCTGTCTACGTATTACATTTGGCAATTGATAGAGCGCTGCTGGGCAAAAGCTGACCCCTACAAGTTTCCATTCAATTAGTTTCTCCAGCGAGTGGAGACATTAAACACCTCGCGATAAATCCGATTAGCTACTTGTTTCCATTCAATTAGTTTCTCCAGCGAGTGGAGACTGAAAACTGGCGTATCCTATACTTTCCGCTTTAATGTTTCCATTCAATTAGTTTCTCCAGCGAGTGGAGACCCCTAGATTTTAAACCCTTATCCAGCAAAGAGTCCAGAGGCGGTTTGCGAGGGGGTCAGAATTTGAGACAGCCAAATCAAAAACATCAGTAAAAAAAATCCTTGAAACCCTTACAATATAAGGCGGCGAGGGGGTTAACGATACAATCAGCATTTCCGCGATTTCCAGACCCCCTCGCAAACAAGCTAAATAATTACCGAACCTGGAAGTTCTGTAACAGGCGGCCCCACCCCCCAACATTCCACCTGTTCTAAAGTATGACGTGACAGAGGATAAAATCTTAAACTATCTTCAGCCAACTTAACTATTTTCTTAAGCCGACGACGCAGTTCGTTATATTTATCAGTAGACAAACGACATTCAAACACCGAATATTGAACTCGTTGACCATAACCTTCTAATAAATTCGATACTTTTTTACGGCGTTTGTCACAAGGAATATCATAAGCCACCACGTACAAAAACATATAAACTAACGAATCTGATAAGGCTGATAAACTAAGCTAGGGTTATAAACAAACTGCTTATATGCCTTAACCTGCTGCGTCAACAAATCCCATTTCGGTTGTTTCTCCCCAGAATCGGTTTGAATTTCTTCCTCCATTCTTTGTAAAAAAGCTTGAAGATACTTTCGCCGTCCAGAATCATTTAAATAACATCCACCATCACGATAATCAAAATCTTTTTCAGCATTCATCACCTTACTATTAACTAGCCACAACACCAAAGAATCTACAATTGGGGCGCGAAATTCTTCAATTAAATCAGAAGCTAGCGCCGCATGACCATCATGTGCTTGATGCAAACAAGCATAATAAGGATCAAGTCCTTGAATTTCAATCAATGCTAATAAATGGTTCCAAAGAACCTGATAGCCAAAACTCAACATTGCATTTACCGGATTTCCTGGAGGACGACGGCTACGCGCAGTAAACACAAAATCTTTATTAGTCAAACATTCAGCAAAAGCAGAAAAATACTGTGCAGCACCAGCACCTTCAAACCCCATCAATCTTTCAACACAATCAGCCTCCGCCGCTTGGTTAGCCAAATAATCAAGACTTTGTAGCACATTTTCTATAATCTGAGATTCTAGCCTTTTTCGCTGTCGTCGCATCAACACCCGACTATTTTTTAACTTTGCTTGTACAATCGCACGGGCAGAAATTAACTTTTCTACAGGTGATAATTGCTGCTGATAGCGAGATAATTGGCGATATCCCCTAGCGATGGGTAAAATTCTGCCATAGCAGAAACCCATACGCGATAAATAAGTAATGGGAATATCTCGCCATAGACAAGCACGAATTGCTTGGGTACTAACTTGCGACTTACCAAAAATCAGAACTTGTTCTAATAAAGGTAACTGCACTTCACCATAAATAGTGTCTCCTTGCTTAACCACCAAAGTCTCCTGCTGCAAACATACATAACAATTTTGCCCACAAACGTAGAGAGTCCGCATAGAATTATAAATTATGAATTTGTTGTTATAGTATTAGGCGAATAATCAATTAGGCTTTTCAAATAACCTTTTAGAGCGCCTAAGTTAGGGCTATTTCATTCTCATCTAGCCCACCTCAGAATGAATTCACCTCTCTTATAGCACTCATTTATCTTTTGATGACTGAGACTCATGTTATAAGCTGTTCCACATTTAACTTGCATATATTGGGCGCTCGTGTTGCCCACCCCACAAGAAATGTAAAATTTCAAATTATGCAAACTAGATGTGGTTTAGCTTAGTCCGTTTTAACGGACTTTAGCTATCAGCCTAGAACTTTAGTTCTGGGCGGTTTATGTATAGAATAAAATAGCCCTAAGTAAGTCGGTGAGAATAATTAAAACTATATTAACTAATGTAAAAAACCTTGAAATTAGTTCGTAGTGAGCGGCTCCAGCCCTCATTTGTTCGCGTAGCGTCTCCAAGAGAGGACTAAAGCTTTAGCGCTAAAGCGCAACTACGAGCCAGTGATGATTATTTGCGCCCACTTACTTACAGACAAGTCTTTTTAAATTTTCCCACAGGCTTTTGATCGGAAGCATCCCACTTTTTTTAAGGGGGGCAAAAACCTCTCAAAGTCTCCCAATTTATCGAGGGATTTAGAAAGTTAGGTTGTTACCGCCACCATCGTTGGAGAGCAGATTTCCCTAAATGACGATTTTTTTGCCTAGACGAACCTGTTAACTCTGCGTTCTGTTCAGGTTCCAGCGCTGTAATTACTCTATCTGCGACATTAGAAACAACATAAGTAGCGAAAGTTACTAACACAGTATTAATAATAACTGCCATTAAACCCAAAGGAGCAATTAGCAAAATCACGAGAGTAACGCTTCCATTAAAAATAGATACCAAAGCATTACGTAATTTAGCACCGCGACGAGAAATATACATAGTTAAAAATATGACTTATTCAGAGATAAATATGCCGTATCATTACTAACTACCTTATCCCCTAAATAAGCAAGAAGCCAGCAAAAGAAAATAATTTATTCTGCAACCAAAATCAGGCTATAACTGTTGTAGATAAAGGTAGTAGGCTATATTATTACTCACACTAGTAATATTTTCTAATTTTTCATGCCCAAAAAATCCATATCTCACCCATACACAGAACGCCTATCCTTTGAACGCCTGATGTTGCTAATTACAACTTTGTTGAAGAATCCAGGTATAGGTAGTCCCGATTTAATCAACACCAATCATGACAAACAACACGATGCACTTACTCAAGTGCAAATATCCCTACAACAATTAGCTCTCAAGTCTAGAATAGAATTACCAGAAGATTATCCTGCTATACCCACCCTGCGAAAAGATTTAGAAACTTTGCGCAGCTATGGCATTTTAGAACGCCGAATGTATCGTTGGGGATATTATTTGGGTACTGGTGCCATGTCTCAGACAGAATTAAAAGTAGCCTTTAATGCTTTGGCATCCCAAGCCAAATTTCAAGGAGATCCGCAGTTAAGGCGAATTTGTGAAACACTTAGCAAAAGATTACGGGGATTAGACATGGAACTACAGGGTAAGTTTTTTTACCCTGTCAGACAGCATCTCAACCGCGCCATAGTTTATACAGACCCAGAAGAAATGGCTGCACAGGGAGAGAACCGTAATACATTATTTCACCTGTTACCACTACTAGAAACAGCCATTAGTCAAGGACAGACGATAGAAATTTCTCGTGCTAGTGATCTCTATGGCAATAGTCGGATTGGACTTTTACAGGTAGTTCCTTTGCAGTTAATTTATCATGATATTGCTTGGTATCTGCTTTATGAACACTCCGAAAATGGACATTTAGCAATTGGACGGCTAAACCGCTTTAAAAATTACTGCCAAGTCTTGAATAATGGATTAGGTAGAGGTTTAGAAGCACAAAAAAATAGTCTTAACAAAGCTTATGAACTGCTACAAAATGGCTGGGGTTTGTATTTAGGTCAACCTCCAGAGCAGCAGTTAGAGCTACAAGGACAGTTAGAATTTTTGACATTAAAAGTGCGTTTTTTTCCTCCAGTTACAGCTTTCATTCAAGAAGGAGAACTACGTCACCTCAAGCAAAAAATTATTCCTGGTTCAAAAAATGAAACTACTGGTAATCTTAACTATGTAGATTATCAAATTACCCTGCCGCCTCGCTCTATTGATGAGTTTAGTCTTTGGGTTTATCGGTATATGCACAGCGCCCAAGTTATTTCTCCGCCTCATTTGGTAGAAAAACATCGTCAAGCCGCTCATGCTTTACTATCTCAATATGCAATTTCTGTTCAGGATGCTTAAGCCTAATTTTGTGATACAGCAGCTGTAACTCAATTTTGCTTGCACCTACTATTTCTGGATAACTACTGGTGTCCCTACCGATGCCCACTCAAATAGCCATTTAGCATGTTTAGGTGCGAGATTTATACAGCCGTGGCTAACTGGAGTGCCAAACCTTTTATGCCAGTAAGCACCGTGAATACCATAACTACCTTGATAAAACATCACATAAGGAACGTTGGGAACATCGTAGTTTTCTCCCTGCATCCGCGTAGTTTTGAACTTGGATTGAATTTTAAAAGTACCAATAAGAGTGGGAGTGCCTTTTTTGCCAGAGGAAATAGCACTCCCATAAACTACTCTGTCACCTTCCCAAGCTATTAATCGTTGCTTTGAAAGATCAATTTGAATCCACCGCTGATCTGATTGTTGTAATGTCTGGATTGTTTGGGCAATTACTTGCTCTTTAGTATTCGCCCAAACTTGACTCGTTCCAGTAGTAGTAAAAACACTTAAGGACAGTGCTGTACCAGTAAGGAGTATTTTTAAGTGACGCACCCAGTCAGGATACAGTTTTTTCATTTTAGATACACTCACACTCAAATCATGGGGTTTTGAGAAACTTATCAGTTTTCAGTTTTGTTTCCCTATCTATTACTTTAATAGACGTGAACTTTTGATATTTGATTCTAAGTTAACTTAACTGTTGTATCAGCTTTCTTGCCCCAGATGCGATCGCTTGCCAATTCCCCTCTGTGACAAGCTTTTTGGGAAATAATTCCCCGCTCAAACCGACAGCGATCGCTCCGGCTTGTAAAAATTCTTTGGCATTTTCTAAAGTCACGCCGCCAGTCGGAATTAAGGGAATCTCACCTAGTGGCCCTTGCAAACTTTTAATATAATCTACCCCTCCCACTGCTTGCACGGGAAACACTTTTACACAACTAGCGCCCTGGCTCCAGGCGGTAACAATTTCTGTAGGAGTCATAGCTCCTGGGATGATCGGTACATTTTTTTCTTGTGCTGCTTGAATCATTGCGGGATTAACGTGGGGTGTAAAAAGAAATTGCGCCCCAGATGCGATCGCTTCTTCTAACTGTTGCACGTTGAATAGCGTACCAGTGCCAATAGTACAGGCTGGTAATTCTGAACGTAGTCGAGTAATTAATTCTCCAGCCCGCGAGCTATTCCAGGTAATCTCAATTAACTGCATTCCCCCCGATGCTACAGCCATTGCCATTTCGCGTCCCACTTCGATTTTAGAGGCGCGGATGACTGCGATCGCTCGATGTTTTTGCAATTGTGATAACCAAATTTGATTAGGCATTTTGACTGGGAATTAGGGATGGGGGATTAGGGATTAGGGATTGGGCTAATACAAGCAAATTTTCCCATTCACCAGTCCCTATTCCCCAATACAAGCGTGACATAGTAACTGCGATCGGCTCTTAAACTTGCTTCTTATATCAATGTTATGAGATATTATAAACAACACTAATCTTATCGGTTTACCGTAAATTAAACTAAATACCTGAGTTTTTGAAACTAAAGGAGTAATTAAAATGACCATTGCACGACAAAATACAGCAGGATATTCACCAATTACCATTGATGATTCCAAAAGCATGGAAATAGGCAGCCTGTGGAAGCTTGTCGGACTAGGTGCAGTACAAATAAACGGATTTTGGTGGCGGACTAAGGCATACGGAACGATTTTAGGGGTGATGTTGCTAACTTTAGTGAGTCTAATTTTTCTAAGTATGCATTGGTTTTATCGCCGAGTGTTTCCATTTTTCAGCCATCGAGTCATTGACTAAGTAAGTCGGCGCAAATAATCATCACTGGTTTGTAGTTGGGCTAAAGCGCAAGAGGGCGCAACTACGAGCCAAATATCAGGGCTATTTCATTCTCATCTAGCCCGCCTCAGAATAAATTCACCAGGCGTATAGCGAAAGTCGTCTTTAGACGACTGAAAAAAGGTTATAGTCCGTTTTAACGGACTTTAGCTAAAAGTCAAAGAACTTCAGTTCTGGGCGGTTTATATCTAGAATGAAATAGCCCTGAGCCAAATATAGAGATTTTACTTTTAGTTACATAGGTTAGTTTTTTCTCGCCGACCTACTTACGCTCGTCCTATACATCGCCTAATTTTGCTTCCTTTACATTACTTTAGAGACAGTCTTTAAAAACTCAGCTTAATTCTTTTAGTAGAAGAGAGAGCTAATTAAAAACGCATATACTGCAATTACCAAGCAATAGTTTGATAAATAAGCTCCTAGTTGAAGACCTGCTAGGAGCTTTTTTTTAATTGATTATCTAGCTTAATGGTGGTACATATTAAAAAGAGTTGTAATTAAACTCTTCCTTATGGTTATTAATGATTAATTCTGATGGTAGATGGAACGAAAAATCAAGATTGATAATATGTATTTGTGAGTAAAAAACGTTTACCGAATTAATAACAATGAATATTCTTGCTTGGATTGTTTTAGGTCTAATTGCTGGTGCGATCGCTAAGGCTATCTACCCCGGACATCAAGGTGGCGGAATTCTAGGAACAATCTTACTAGGAATCATCGGTGCTTTTATTGGCGGTAGCTTAGGCGTATTCTTCAGTACAGGAACGTTAACTTTAGCAGCCCCTACTCTTAGTATTCCTGGTATTGGGTTAGCAGTTCTTGGTGCAATTATTGCAGTTTTCCTGTGGAACTTATTAAATCGTCGCAGTGCTGTATAAAAGCAACAATGCACATAAGAAGTGAGGGGAATTTACAAAATAAATCTAACTATTGTGAATGAAAGGCAGCATCCCTAATGTGCAAGTTTATTTTTATAGAATATTTGTACTTAGGTGAAGAATGAAATAACGAACCGCAAAGGACGCAAATAAAAGAGGTTTGTACAGAGTTTTTGTAGCAATCCTGTGTCTTTTGGCAAAAATGGGATGCTCCCAAATTAAATCCGAAAAATAGCGCTGCCTTAATTATAGGTTGGCGCTATTTTTTTGATTATTGAGAAATAAAATAATTGTTTAGTTAACCTGACAATTCAGGTCATCTGGAAAACCTCACTTCTATTTCTCTCTTTTTGTAGGCTACGGTGTAGACAGAAGTGCTGTCCACATACGTTTCAACTCTTTCACATTTTTGCCAGAGTTAAACTGTCACACTCACCGACATCCCGCCTCGCACTCAAGTGCAAGGCTAATAGCTGAAGTCCACTTAAGTGGACTAAATTGTTCGTTGAGTCCACTTAAGTGGACTTCAGCTATGAGACTCGGAATAAATTCCGAGGCGGGATAGAAACGCAGTACGAGATTTACAACGAATACCCCGTCTTTAAACCAATTCGCTTTTTCGCCCATTCGCAATTACGTTTTGTAACGGGGATTTAACCCCGACACAAAACGTGCTGCCTGTCTTGGTGGGGAATTAAAATAATTCGTAATTCGTAATTAAGTTTTGTAATGAAGAGAAGTTTGTGGGGACGGTTTCCGTCCACAAAACTTCGGGGGATTTAACCCCAATCGCATTACTTACCGGTTTTAGAACCGGGGGACTTAAACCCACGGAACTAGTTAAACCCCCAAACTTTGTTAAAGACGGGGTTTATCCCTATAAAGATATGGCTGCGACAAGACTTGTGTGTACACCGTAGCCTTAGAGCATCGGGAAAGGGATTAGGAGAGTTAGGTTAATGGTTAGCTTTTTTACCTAACCAGAATTTTGCCTGAATTGTCAGTTTAGTTTACAGCAGCACTGACTAAACCATTGTGCCTGAGCAAAGCGATCGTACTTGGTTGACGACCCCGGAAAGTTTTAAACACCTCCATTGGATGCTGACCACCACCAAGTGCTAGCACCGTATCTCGATAACGGCGACCTGTAGCTTTTATAGCCTCTTCATCTTCTAGCCCAGCTTCTTCAAAAGCGGCAAAAGCATCAGCACTTAGTACCTCAGCCCACTTGTAACTGTAATAGCCTGCTGCATAACCACCTTCAAAAATATGTCCAAAAGCACATAAAATTGCATCTTCTGGAAGTGGCGGTAAAACGCTAGTAGTCTTGGCTATCCGATGACGCACATCTGAGGGAGTTTCATTACTACCAGGGCGATAGCGGTAGTGTAGTTCTAAATCAAGACTGCTCAGGTGAATTTGCCGCAACGTGGCAGTACCACTCATATAATTACGTGCCGCTAGCAGCTTTTGATAATAATGCTCCGGTAGGGCTTCACCAGTTTGGTAATGCTTCGCCATTCCAAAGAAAGTGGGTCGCTCATAACACCAGTTTTCCATAAACTGACTAGGTAATTCCACTGCATCCCACTCCACGTTATTGATGCCTGCGGCTCCGGTATAGTCAACCTTGGTGAGCATGTGGTGCAATCCATGACCAAACTCGTGGAACAAAGTCTCTACTTCATAAAAAGTCATCAAACTAGGTTTACCATCTACGGGAGGACTTTGATTACACACCAAATAAGCTACAGGTAAGCGGATGGCAGTGACACCATTTTCAGTGATTTTGGCTCGATTGATGCACACATCCATCCAAGCACCGCCGCGTTTTTCTGCTGGACGGCTGTAAGGGTCTAAGTAGAAGTAGGCTATGGGAGAACCAGTTTCATCAGCAATTTGGAAATAACGGACATCTTCATGCCATACTGGCGCTTGACCATCGGCAGAGGTGACACTGACGCCAAATAGCCGCTTGACTAGTCCAAATAAGCCGTCTAACACTTGGGGAAGAGGAAAGTAGGGACGCAATTCTTCAGAGGTAAAGGCAAACTTTGCTTCTCGTTGGCGTTCTGCCCAAAAGCTGATATCCCAATGTTGTAAATCTTCAGCTTCTGCTGCTTTCTGTGCTGCTGCAAAAGCTTTGAGTTCTGCCAAGTCTTTGACAGCAGCATCATAACTAGCGCGGCGTAGTTCTTCTAATAGGGCGTTGACTGCCTCAACGTTAGGAGCCATTTTACTCGCTAGGCTCAATTGGGCAAAACTTTTAAAGCCTAGTATATCTGCGAGTTCTTGGCGCAACTTTAAAATGCGCTCAATTAAGGGCTTGTTATCCAAATCGCCAGCAGAAGCGCGGGTGATATGAGCTTTGTAGAGCTTTTCGCGCAAATCTCGACGGGTGCTGTGCTGCATGAAAGGGCCATAGCTGGGGAAGTCTAAAGTAATCCGCCAGGGGCCATTTTCTGGTGTGGCATTAGTTTCGCCAGCTGCACGAGCAGCTTGGGCTGCTAAACTCACTAAGCTTGGTGGTAAACCGTCAATTTCCGCTTGTGTTGTTAGGGTTAAGCTGAAGGCTTTAGTGGCATCAAGTACATGGTTAGAGAATTTGGTAGAAAGTTCTGCTAACTCCATTTGGATGGCGTTGAAACGCTCTCTAGCCTCTCCTTCTAAGCCAACACCAGAAAGTTCTGCATCTCGAATGGCGGCTTCTACAATGCGCTGTTGGGCTAATTCTAAAGTTGCCCAACTATCACTAGCACGGAGTGCTTTAAAAGCATTATAGATAGGTTTGCTTTGACCCAGCTTGTTAATAAACTGTACAACTAGTGGCTGGACGATTTCATGAGCTTCGCGCAGTTTTGGGCTATTTTTAACACCCATTAAATGATTCACCACCCCCCAACTCCAGGTAAGCCGTTCTGTCAGCTTTTCTAAGGGTTCTATTAAACCACTCCAAGTAGGCTCTAAATTAGCCTCTAAGCTGGCTAGTTGCTGATCGAGTTCTGCCAACAACTGATTGAAGGCTGGTACTACTCGTTCTGGTTTAATCTCTGCAAAGGCAGGTAAACCAGTGCCTTGGAGTAAGGGATTGTCGGAAATAATGGTACTTGCACTCATGGTTTTGTGTGAACTACGAACGGATAAAAATCAACAATGATTTTGATTTATATATCTTCTAATGTAGCGATCGCAGTGCTAGTTAGTGTTGCCATTATGACAAAAAGGCAAAAAAACCGATAATTCCTCACAAAAGTCTCCCGATACAGCAATTTTGTTTAGTTTGTGAACAATATCTGACGGCTTGACACGCCATTCTCCTACCTAAACCTGATAAAGGCGATGCCTATGGCGGGCTACGCCTACGCAAAAAGGCATCATTAATGTACTATGAACAGGTAGCGCATCCGCCAGCATGGGCGTTATCCTAAAAGCGCAGTTTAATTTCAAGAATCCCACGCTATCAAGGCGTGAGATCATCCAAGTGAGTTAGTGCGATCGAGCGTCCTTGCCGAACCGAAAAGTGAGGCTATATATTTATGATTTTATTTGGCAACTCATCTTTTTACTCGTAAAATCGAAAACAAGATCAAGGTCAGTAGAAAAGAGTCCCTAAATTAATGAATACGTTAATCAGTCAGGGTGGAAGAACTATCACTAAATTTAAGGTGGTAGACCGGATAAATGATATCGTTTGGCAAGCTCACCAAGGTAGCGTTGCTGCGATTATTCAGCTATTGAACGAAAAACTAGCCAAGTCTGGTGTCAGAACTAGAGCCATTTTTTCTGATGGTGTCTTACAACTTCTGTGCGAGGCGGCTAAGATAGAGCAACTTGAGCAATCTCCCCTCGTAGAACAAATCCAGCAAATTCTTGATTCCATCGCCCCGCGTTATATTCGGCGAGTCAATATCAACAGTCGGATTGTTCGGGAACAACAATTACTCTGGTTAAAGGAAATAGATAGCGATCGCGACAACCAATTGCTTTGGTCACAAGAAATTACGTTAATTCAACCTAATATTGTAAAGCAATTAATTACAGATTTCACAGAAGCTCAAGCTGAACTAGCAAAGCCAAATTTTCCTAAAACTCAAGTCTCTCGTCCTTTAGTACTTATTAACAAAGAAAAACATAAAAATAAGCATAGAAAAAAGATATTAGCTGCGGCTGGTTTATGTTCACTGTTATTACTTAGTTGGGTTGTTTATGCCCAGTTAGGTAATAACCTGATAAACCTAATGCAATTACAAACTTCTAAATTTTTAACTCCAGAAAATCCGAGCGATAGAAAAGTTAAAACACCCCTTAGTCCTGCTAAGAATAACCTTTCTGACTCGTCTGATGACCAATTCGCCACAGCCGTGCGAATTGCCAATCAAGCTTCTGCATCTGGTAAAACAGCCACAGTCTCAACTCAGTGGTTAGAGATAGCCGCTAAGTGGCAACGGGCTTCAGATTTAATGGGGACGGTACCACAAAACCACAGCCGTTATCAGGAAGCCAAGATTCGTACTCAACTATATAAGAAATACAGTGAGGCGGCGCAAAAAGAAGCAGATAAGAGTAAATCTTAGTTTTTTGTTATTAGAAAACTTCGATTTACTGAGCAGGCATAATTCACTAGACAATGATTTTTACTTAAAATCTATTATCACATATTGTATACATCATGACTGGTGGCTCAGAATTTCGATTTTTGTACCAAATACTATTGGGAACAATTAAAAAAAATGGGAGCATCCCGTCAGGTGCAAAAACTTTGTGTTTGCCCTCATCCCCTAACCCCGAATCCCAAACATGGGATTCGGGGAACTAGAATTATGTCTCCCCTCTCCCACCTGAAGGGAGAGGGGCTGGGGGTGAGGGAAAAGATTTAAGCTCTCATTCGGATGCTCCCAAAAAAATCGACCCTATTGATACCGATTCTGTATGAAGATTCGCTAAACCATATTTAAGTACAAGAAAGAAGAAAGAAAAACGAACCGCAAAGGACGCAAAGGACACAAAGAAAGAAAGAAAGAAAGAAAGAAAGAAAGAAGTTAAAAGGGTTTAGCGCAGCCTCACAAAGAAATGGTATGACAACACAATAAGGTCGATTTAATCAAGCAGATTGATTCGTGGAGTCAATCCAAAATCCAAAATTCAAAATCCGTATCTCGTCTAACTCAGAAGTTCTCCTGTTTCTTGCAGGGAGTGCAAGCGGCGGTAAATACCCTCGTGACGCAAAAGTTCATCGTGGCTACCCACTTCTACAATCTTTCCTTGCTCTAGAACTACAATTTTATCGGCTTCTCGCACTGTACTTAAACGGTGAGCAATAACAATGGTGGTGCAAGTACCCTGAATCGATCGCATCGCTAGCTGAATTGAACGCTCAGACTCATAATCTAAACTAGAGGTTGCTTCATCAAAAATCAGTACGTCTGGTTCCACTAACAACGCCCTAGCAATTCCTAAACGTTGTCTTTGTCCTCCAGATAACCTGACACCGCGTTCTCCCACGACGGTATAATAACCTTTGGGTAAATGCTCCACTACTTCATCGACTCTGGCAATTTTACAGGCTTCTTGAACCTGCTCCAAAGTAGCATTTGGTCTGCCGTAGGTGAGGTTATCCAATATAGTACCGTTGAAAACGTCTACTTCTTGGTGAACGATCGCTAATCTTCGTCTATACTTACCTACATCTAAAGTGCGAATATCTTGACCATCAATCAGAATTTGCCCTTCTTGAGGTTCAAAATATCGCAACAGCAATTTCACTAAAGTAGACTTACCAGAACCGGAACGCCCCACTAATGCCACTGTTTGGTATGGTTCAATCAACAAGTTAATATCTTGTAAAACTTTACGGTTGGCATCATATCCAAAACTGACGTGTGACAACTCAACTTTTCCAGTAAATTTATAAGGTGATTCTGTCTGGTTGCTCTCTTCTAAAAGGCTAGCTGAATCAGATGCAGTTGGCTGTTGCAAAAATTCGTGAAACCGCAGCATAGGAGAATAACGACGCGCAAAAACTTCTGCCAAATTGCTAATAGGTTCTAATTCAGCATAAGCCATGCTAGAAAGAGTTAAGGTCATGACAAAGTGACCCAGAGAAATTCTTCCGTCTACTGTTGCGGCTAAAGTCAAACCCAGGATAGCAAACACGCACAATTGAATTATAGTCCTTTGCCAAGTAGCCAGTTTTACATAACCTTTGTGGATGCGATACTCAACCAGTATTAGTTCACGATCTAAACGTTGATTTTGCCGTTTCAGTTCTTTAGCTTCTGTAGCAAATGCTTTTACCGTTTTGATGTTGGTGATTAGTTCAGAATTGCGACTTTCCGTATCCTCTCCATATTTATCTAGAATAGTTTCGTGCCAAATCAGTCGCCTTAAATATTTCAAAGTAAAGCTAAGAATAAACACAAAGGAAATTAGATATAAAATCGCAATTCGCCACTCAATCATCAAGATAAATACAAAAATTCCCAACACACGAATTAGTTTAGGAATCAATTGTCCGGCAATTTCGGGGTAAGTAAAAGTGTGGTTAGAAATACCTCTAGCTATTCTTCCGGCAATGCGTCCAGGGTTATTTTCATCATAAAATTCTAGTGGAAGAGTAAGAATTTTTTCTATAGCCATTTGGGCTTTTTGACGACGCAACCTTAAGGTTATACCCCAATGAAACCAATGGGTTAACCAAGGTTGTGTCGGCGCTCTCACTACGGTGACAACGAAAATTAAACCTACTAATACACCCAAAGTTAGAGTTTTATTAGCTGGGTAATTCGTAATCTCTGAAAAAGTTGCGATCGCACTTTGAAGTGGTTTATCCAATGGTTGAGCAGACAAAACGTTTAAAATCTGCCCAATCGCATAAGGGACAACCAAATCAATAATTTCGTAAATGCCGGATGCTGCAATACTAAAAACACTTAGCTTCCAGTCAGAGCGAAGTAATTGACAATATCTTGAAATTTGGCCATGATGCACACCGTCCAAGAGCGCGATCGTAAACTTGGAATTTATATACTACAAGAGTATTACAAGGTTAGTCAAGGGCTATAGATTTAAATCACTCCTTTGGAGTAGTAGGCATTTGTGCGGGGATAAATTCTAGGCGATAGCGATAGAGAGCAACTGGTCGAGAACCAGCTTTAAAGTAATCTGGATCTTGGGGTGAAAGATAGACAGCAGTAACTTGATCTGCTTCAATCGCCGGATTAGCTGTTGCAAGTTTATGATAAGCGGTGGTAGATTCTACAGAGTTTAAATAGGGGCGTGAACCGCCTTTGAATAGTTGTTGAAACACTTCTGTAGTGATGAATTTACCCTGATGGGTAGTTTCTGTAGCCCGTGCAGTCACAATAGAAACTAGTTGGCGACTGCTACGCAAGAACGTAATCTGACGATTAGGTGAATCTGGATCTACTTTGACTAATAACACTGCTTCATCCCCTAAATAAGCTCTTGCCAAATTCAAGCTATTAAACGCTCTATCTGCTACTAAAATTGGGGATTTTTTATCTATCTGAGGTAATATTTTTAACCTATTAATAGATGGTTGCTGTTTGACAAATCTTACTACAAAACTCACAGGCTGATTTAATTGCCGGCGATTACCTTCAAATCCTGGCGTTATGATATCTGGTGCTAAAGGTGCAGCTAAATCTACCAAAGTACTTGTAACTTGCCAAGTACCAGCCATCCATTCAGGGTAAACCAAATCACCCGAAGCCGGTTGTACTGAAGTTAATTTTTCCCATTGAGGAAAATTTGCTAACCGTTCATATAACTCTCCGGCTTCAGCTTCTCCACTCCATAGCAGGAAAAAAGCAATTAAGCAAAAACTCCAAATCGCTTTTATAAAAAACATTAGCAATTTTATATTTAACGTTTATTATTTATTGATTAAAAATTAATCTGTCAAATTAAGTATAAAACCTCACCCTGCCTCCGGCTTCCCTCTCCGATATTTTGGAGAGGGATTGAGGGTGAGGTTTGATCTTATATTTAATTATGCCTACCTACTTAACACCTAAGTTAATAGATGTCACAGTACCGCTCCATCTTATCAGCCCTAGATTTGGAATCGGACGAGTCAACTCACTGATAATATTAGCGCAGCCTCACCAATAAATGGTATTAGTGACAAGGTAATCATAGAGTTTTATTTTTTTGTATGGTGATGGCATGACATTGGCACTAGGCATGATTGAAGTTTATGGCGTTCCCACAGCAGTGGAAGTGGGAGATGCCATGTGTAAAGCTGCCCGCGTCACTCTTGTTAGTTATGAAAATACTGATTTGGGACGAATTACTGTGTTAATTCGGGGGGTTATAGGCGAGGTGAATGTGGCGATGACAGCAGGACTAAAGGCAGTGCTGCGAGTTCACGGCGGCGAGGTGATTTCTTATCATATTATTCCCCGCCCCCACGAAAATTTAGAATATGTTTTACCGATTCATCGCAGCGTTAATGTGGAGCAGTTCAGTGCAGATATCCGATTTCCTCCACCCCTATCAGTTTAGCTGTATTAAATTTCTGCTGCTAAAGGTTGCCAAACTTCACCATACTTATCTTTTAGAGTCTGCCAAGCTTCTACCTGTCCGGGTTCATATTCGCCAGGTTTACCCCATTGCAAAAAGATGCTTAAAGCAGGTTCTTGTTTATCATCTAAAAATCGAATAGCATAGGTTGTAAAATTCCCCCTCTTCGCTTCACCTGTTTCAAATTTTATTTGAGTAATTTTGTCCATATTCAAGTGAAATTCAAAACCTTCGGTGTGCATATTAGCATATTTACCTTTAGGCAATTCTGCATAAAATAGCTTTTCAATTTTGCCCCGTGCTTCTAATACAGCAGCGCTACTAGTAACAATTAAACGCAAAGTTCCTAAAGTCTCACAAGCTGCTAAAAATTCTTTCAAAGTAGTACTCATAAATTGTTATCCTTTGTTATTTGTCCCCTCTTACAAAGTTATGATCGGAGGAAACCTCCGCTCCGACTTTGCGCTTTGTCCTTCGTCCTTCGTCATTGATTAGTTTTTTGACTAATGACCAATGACTATTTTTCGTATTGTTCATAAGCAGCGACAATGCGCTGAACTAAAGGATGGCGCACTACATCTTTTTGGGAAAATTCGCAAAAGGCAATGCCTTCAACGGGTTTTAAAATTTGTAAAGCTACTCCTAAACCCGATTGTTGGTGAAGTGGCAAATCAGTTTGTGTCATGTCGCCTGTAATCACCATCCGCGAACGGAAACCCAAACGAGTCAAAACCATTTTCATTTGAGCGGGTGTAGTATTTTGCGCTTCATCGACAATTACAAAGGCGTTATTGAGGGTGCGTCCCCGCATATAGGCAAGTGGTGCGACTTCAATTACACCGCGTTCCATTAAGCTAGGTATTTTTTCGGGGTCGATGAAATCATAAATAGCATCGTAAAGTGGGCGAAGATAGGGATTAACTTTCTGCTGTAAGTCTCCAGGTAAAAAACCAAGTTTTTCACCAGCTTCGACGGCAGGGCGAGTTAAAATTAGCTTTTCAAACTGGTTAGCAAGAAGTGCTTGCACGGCGACAACAACAGCGAGATAAGTCTTGCCGGTACCAGCAGGGCCAATACCAAAAGTGAGATCGCGCCTACGGAGTGCGTCGATATATTGACGTTGGCGGAAGGTTTTGGCACGGATTTCTTCACCCCGGCGACTTTTGGCGAGGACATTTCGCTGTAAATCTTGCAGTTCCCCTTGCCGATCGCTATCTATGGCTTGATGGGCTGTTAAAATATCGGCACTGGAAATAGTATTGCCTTTAATCCAGAGGTCTTCAAGCGATCGCACTAATCGAGAAGCCAGATCAATTTCCCCAACGCTACCAGAAATCAGTAATTCCTGTCCGCGTAGCACTAAAGTTGCTCCTGTTTGCCGAGATAGCATTTTGAGATTTTCTTCTCCATCTCCTGCAAGAGCGATCGCACTGGCAATATTGGGCAGCTGAATTGTTAAGGCACCTGCCATAGGATTTCTTAATTCGTGAGGATCTGTGTTTGACAAAGCTTAATATTTTCTCGCCCTTGGCGAAATTACGTTTTTATTAATTACATTTTGGAAAAATTTTTGCAACAAATGAATCGTCGTAGGGGCATAAAGCTGTACGCCCCTACTGGTGAAGAGTTCAAAAAAAGATCCAAAAATCTTTTTGCCACTTTCCATCTTTACAAAAATTCTGAGCGGAGGTAACCACAACCGCTCAGACTTGCTCTCTAGTTTTAAACTAGCGGAGGCGGGGTTTAACAATGGGTTTAGGCCCATCATTTCCACGCGGTTCTCTCCTAGTCGGCGGTGGCGATCGCTCTTCTGTCTCTTCATCAAAAGACATACCTTCGCGGTCTGGCGTAGTGCTGCCGTAAATATCCAGGTATACTGATTGCCCAGATGCGGCTGCGGCTGCGGCAATTACTGTACGAATCGCCTGAATATTGCGTCCCCCTCGACCAAACACTTTCCCTTTATCCGTGCTTTCAAAAGCGATGCGAATCCAAGCCCGGTTGAGGGCTTGAGAAATTTCACAATCGACGCTTAAAGTCTCTGGAGATTCCAAAAACGGCTGCACTAAAAACCGAACCAGCCCAACATAGTTGGGACTAGCTGTTGGGGATATTGTTCCCGAATTATGATGCGGCTGTAGGTGTGGCACTGACCTGTTCAAAAACATTGGCTTTTACTAAAATGCGACGGACGGTGTCACTGGGTTGAGCGCCTTGTTGTAGTCGCTTGACGATGCCGGGAACGTCTAGTCGCACTTCATCGGTTCTGGGGTTGTAGAATCCCAACTCTTCTAGGGGACGACCATCGCGGCGAGCGAGGTTGTTAATGGCGATAATGCGGTAACTTGCTTCCCGCTTTTTACCGAATCGCTTTAAGCGCAGTTTGATCATGGTTGAAGAATCATTCTCCTAATTGGTAAGTATGCCGAAATGCTAATTTTAGCACTCGTCTAGCATTTGGTGCTATTAGTCATTAGTCATTAGTCATTTGTCATTAGCAATGCCCAATAACTAAAGATTACCGAAGCCTTTTTTCTTTTTATCTTTGGGTTTTTTCTTTTTCGTGCCTGTGGCGTCACCACCATAACCTCGCCATCCGGGGGCTGCGGGACGATTGCCCGCACCTGCGAAGGCGTTGCCCATGCCGCCACCGCCGAACATTCCCGGCATTCCAGAGAAGCCACCTTGGCTCATTTGCTGCATGAGCGATCGCATTTTTTGGAAATCACCCACCAGTTTAGTCACATCTGACTCTCTATAACCTGAGCCAGAAGCAATCCGCCGTCGCCGACTGGGAGAACTGGCTAATAAATCGGGGTCGTGGCGTTCTTGGCGAGTCATGGAGTTAATCATCGCCTCACAGCGTTTCAGCTGGGTTTCTCCCTGCTTTAGCTGATCGTCTGAGAGCTTGTTCATCCCTGGAATCATCTTGATGAAGCCTCCCAGAGAACCCATATTCTTTAGCATCCGCAACTGCTTGAGAAAGTCAGTAAAGTCAAACTTTGCTGACAAAATTTTCTCCTGCATTTTCTCAGCGTCTGCTAAGTCAAACTCTTCCTGGGCTTTTTCTACCAGGGTGAGAACATCGCCCATTCCCAAAATTCGGGATGCCATGCGATCGGGATAAAACGGTTGCAGTGCCTCGACTTTCTCACCCACGCCCACAAACTTAATCGGCGCTCCCGAAATCTTTCGCACTGAAAGGGCTGCACCGCCACGGCTATCACCATCCATCTTGGTGAGAATCGCCCCAGTAATTCCGATCTGCTCATGGAAGGTGCGGGTAAGATTAGCTGCCTCTTGACCAGTCATCGCGTCCACCACCAACAAAGTTTCATGGGGTTGGACAGTTGCTTTGATCCGGGCTAATTCTGCCATCATGTCTTCGTCAATTTGCAGACGACCAGCAGTATCAATAATTACTGTGTTTACACCTTCTGCCCTAGCGCGTTCTACACCTTGTCTTGCAATTTCTACGGGATCTGCGTCGCTTCCTAGTTCAAATACTGGTACGTCAATTTGCTTACCCAAGGTCACCAACTGGTCGATCGCGGCTGGGCGATATACGTCTGTCGCCACTAACAAACAGCTACGATCTAATTTTCTCAGATGTAAGGCTAACTTAGCCGTAGCTGTGGTTTTACCAGTACCTTGCAACCCAGCCATGAGAATAATAGTAGGCTGTTCCTGGGCTGATGCGATGGGAACATTCTCTTCTCCCATCACCTGTACTAGTTCATCGTGAACAATTTTGATGAACTGTTGATCAGGTCGCACGCCGGTAATCACCTCGGCTCCCTGTGCCTTGGCTTCGACTTCGCTAATAAAATCTTTGACTACCTGGAGATTGACATCTGCTTCCAACAAGGCGCGGCGCACTTCGCGCAATGCATCTTGAATGTTGGATTGAGAAATTTTGTCCTGTCCCCGCAGTTTTTTCCAGGCGGATTCTAAACGGTCAGATAATGCATCAAACATAATGTAATTACAGGTAGTTCGCCAATGGAGAATTCTAAACCGCCGATGAATGCGACCGCGAATTTCCGCTAAATTTTAAACGTGCTATTTACCAGCTTAGTATTTTTCACCGCGACTGTAGCAACCAGATAGCTACCTTTATAGAATAGGACTTACGCATCAGATACCAAATGTAAGGGCAATTCATGAATTGCCCCTACGGAAAATCAAGGATTTTACTGCCTGTTTGCATAAGTCCTATAGAAGATTGAGCTTAAACTACAATCAGGCTAAGAATGGCTATTGTACAGCGAGAACCTACATCACATATCGCTATGACTAGCAACACACTGCTTCAACCCACAGAAATCATCCACCTATCGGGTATCAGTTGGCAAACCTATGAAAACTTGCTAACTGAACTTAGTGCTAGTCGCCGCCTCCGGCTTACTTACAATCGAGGTACTTTAGAAATCATGGTTCCTTCACCTGAACATGAAAGTTATAAAAAAATTGTGGGTCGATTTGTCGAAACTCTAGCGGAAGAGTTAGAAGTTAAGATTCAGCCCCTTGGTTCTACTACTTTCAAACTTCTAGAACTGAGTGGTGCAGAACCAGATGAATGCTTTTACATTAAAAATGTCAAGTTCATTAAGGGCAAAAAAAGAATTAATTTGCAACAAGATCCGCCGCCAGATTTGGTAGTGGAAATTGATATTACCAGCAGTTCCAAAAATCGTTTTCAAGTCTATGCTGATATGGGTGTACCAGAGATTTGGCGTTATGATGGTACTATTTTTAGTATAAATATCTTACGTGATGACAAATATATAGCTGTTGACCAAAGTTTAGCGTTTACTAATTTGCCTCTAACAGAAATTGCTGATTTTTTACAGCAGGTTGAAGAAAAAGATTATCTAGAGTTGGTGAGTGATTTTCGCAACTGGGTTAGAAGTAAGATTGATTGAAATTAATGAGCTAAACGTAATTCAAAATTACAAAATTACTATTATTCCTTAGCACCCAAAAACTTCTCAAATACTCTTAGATAGCTATGACTAGCAACACACTGCTTCAATCCACAGAAATCGTCCACCTATCGGGTATCAGTTGGCAAACTTATGAAAACTTGCTCACTGAACTTAGTACTAGTCGCCGCCTCCGGCTTACTTACAATCGAGGTACTTTAGAAATTATGGTTCCTTCACCTGAACATGAAAGATACAAAGAAATTGTGGGTCGATTTGTCGAAACTCTAGCAGAAGAACTAGAAGTGAGAATTGACTGCCTTGGTTCTACTACTTTTAAACTTCCCCAACTTAGTGGTGCAGAACCAGACAAATGCTTTTACATTGAAAATATTAATGTAATCAGAGGCAAAAAAAGAATAGATTTAACGCAAGACCGACCACCAGATTTGGTAGTGGAAATTGATATTACTAGCAGCTCTAAAAATCGCTTTGAAGTCTATGCTGATATGGGTGTGCCTGAAATCTGGCGATATGATGGTAATGATTTTAGTATTAACATTTTACAAAATCAGAAATATATATCTGTTGAACGGAGTTTAGCATTTCCCAATCTGCCATTAACAGAGATTTCTAATTTTTTAGAGCAGGTGGGAGAAAAAGATTATTTGGAATTAGTTAAAGAATTTCGCCAATGGGTGAAAAGCCAAATTTAATATCAAAATTTTTATGATTGAGTTGCTGTTGGTTTTGAACGTTGTTGTTGATAAAAGCGGACAACTTTTTGTACATACTCAGCAGTGAAGCCTTTGTCACAACCTGTATAGCTACCAGTCATCCACCAACAAGCTGCACCACGCACAGATGCAATTTCATTATTGTTGGTGGCGCGAAACTGATTGGTTAACTCACGGCGCGTGATACATGATACAACTTGGCGAGCGATCGCAGGGCTATTTTCAAACTGCGTCGGTGTCAGTTCTCGTTTGAGACAAGTTTTTGTCCAGCCTTTGAGGGCAGGGCTATTTCATTCTATTTTTACGGCAGTTTTTAGGAATCTTTTTCAGAAAAATAAGAATTTAAACGCGATTTAAGTTGAGAACCGTAGTTTTTGCCCTCACCCTAAATCCCTCTCCCAAGTCTGGGAGAGGAACTTTGAAAACGTCACATTTTAGAATGAAATAGCCCTGCTTTGAGGGTTTCTGGTTTAACTTGCCATTCGCTGTAATATCCATCGTTGGGGTTTTTTGTCTGCGGTGCAGCTTGTCGCAATGCTTCTACCATCGCCGCAACTTGGGTATCAGAAACCGCCTGCTGTGCTTGAGCTAATAATGGTAATAGTCCGAAGCTGACAATAACTCCGCCCAGTAGTAATCCTATGGTTTTGTTTCTCATAAGGTAAGCTGTTGCACAGATTAATTACGAATTACGAATTACGAATTACGAATTACGAATTACGAATTATTTAACAACCTACTAAATTTTCTATCGTCTCGGCATCATTCGGTAATCCGGCTGTTAAAACTTCGCTACCTTCTGCGGTAACTAAAACATCATCTTCGATGCGGATTCCGCGCACATCAGCAAATTCAGATAAACGCTGCCAATTCACCACATTCTGATATTTTGAGTGAACATTCGCATCATTTAAAATTGCTGGTACTTGATAAAAACCAGGTTCAATTGTGACTAACATTCCTAGACGCAAAGGACGATTTAAACGAAGGTAGCCTAAGCCAAAGCGATCGCTCCTAGAACGTCCCTCTTCATACCCTGCTAAATCACCCAAATCTTCCATATCATGAACATCTAAACCCAGTAGATGACCGATACCATGAGGGAAAAACACCGCGTGGGCATCCATTTCTACTAAATCTTCAGGGTTTCCTTGTAAAATGCCTAACTCTACTAAACCTTCAGCGATCGCTGTGGCAGCTAGTAGATGAATCTCCCCATACTCTACACCAGGCTGTATTTTGGCAATGCAAGCATCATGGGCTGCCAGCACAACATTATAAATATCTCTTTGGGTAGATGAAAATTTACCGGAAACTGGCCACGTTCGAGTGACATCACCAGCCCAACCCATCTCAGTTTCAGCGCCAACATCGGCAAGTAATAAATCACCTGGTTGTAGGGGATGGTGATAGTGTTCGTTATGCAAAACTTCACCGTGAACGGTGACAATACTGTTATAGGAGGTAGTCATATTGTGGGCAATAATTACCCCTTCCATCGCTGCCCGAACTTCTGCTTCTAGCTTGGCTTTTGGTGTTGTTGCCATACCAGCTTTGTGCGCCTCAACAGTAACAGCAGCAGCTTTTCGCAACTCGGTTAATGCAGCTTGATCGTGAGTGAGGCGGAGAGAAGCGATCGCTTTAGCTAACTTCAAATCAATTCCTTCGGGAGGACTTTGTGGTAAAATCCATCTATTTAATAGCTGCGATTGTTGCGTCCAAGTAGCTGCATTTTGTACAGCAAGTGTGGCGGCATCTTCTACCCAAGACCCTAATTCTGCCATTGGCCTTGCCACATCCGCCCCAATATTCTCGGCTATTTCCTCGCGCGTTGGCATTTCTCCATGCCAAAGGGCGCTGCTGGGTGATGGATCGTCGAAGAATAGTTCTAGCTTACCCGCTTTTAGGCGAATTGCTGCATTTGATAATGGCAGTCCGGCAAAATAGAGGAAATGACTGCTAGCGCGAAACGGAAAGGGATTTGCAGCAAAGTTGCGCGGACTGTTGCTACCTGACCACAGAATTACGGGAAAATCAATCAGGTTGGCTAGTTGTTGCCGACGGTGGCGTAAAGTATCGATTAGGGAAGTAGAAGTTTGTTGGATCAGCATAAATAGAAACTCAAAAAGAAGGGTAAAGATTATAGCTTTGCCTTTATTTAGTCGTTATCGTCATCGTGTTTATTATCCTTGCGATCGCTATCTTTGTCATTCTGCTTTACCTGCTTAGGCTGTTGCTTAGGCTGTAGGAGTGGTTTTTGTTGCTCATCTGGAGCAGATGGCTGCGGTACTTTAACACCACAACTAATTAATCCTCCAGAAATTAGCGCCAAGTTGACAGCAGCAAAGATGCTTCTGAAAATTTTTCTGGTCATGTTTCCGTTTTGCTTTGACATTGACCCCAGTTTTAGAGATTGTATTCCTAATTTATCAGGTACTGTATATGGCATAAATATCTTATATAAACCACGTCTATCTTGAAACCTATAGTTCTTCCATGATAAAAAGGATTTGCCCTCATCCCCCAACCCCGAATCCCAAATTTTGGATTCGGGGAGCCAGAATTTCAAACTCCCTTACGATTCCTATATACTCCTGATAAATATAATCCTGTCTAATTTTCAAGGTGACTTTAATGGGACAAACCATTACTCAAGTTGATGCTTTTACCAATACACTTTTTGCAGGTAATCCTGCTGCTGTCTGTGTTTTGCCTATTCCCCAAGACGAACGATGGATGCAGAATGTAGCGCAGGAGATGAATTTATCTGAGACGGCTTTTTTAGTTAGACAGGATGATGGCTTCAACCTGCGTTGGTTTACGCCCACGGTAGAAGTACCGCTTTGTGGTCACGCAACTTTAGCTAGCGCCCATGTACTTTGGTCAGAGGGACATTTATCACCCGATGAAGTTGCACGTTTTTATACCCAAAGTGGAGTGCTAATTGCTAAGTTGCAAGGTGATTGGATTGAGTTAGATTTTCCTGTGAATCACTCACGAGTAATCATCAAGCCTCCAGAACTCAAGATTGCTTTGGGTGTACCATATAGATTTGTCTTGGAGAATTCACTAGGTTATTTAGTGGAATTAGAATCGGAAGATTTAGTGCGGCAAATGCAGCCTAATTTTCAATTACTAAAAACCTTACCAATTGGTAAAGTTATAGTTACTAGTTTGACTAATTCTGATTCAGATTATGATTTTGTCTCTCGCTTCTTTGCACCAGAGGTAGGTATTAATGAAGATCCGGTGACTGGTTCAGCCCATTGTTGTCTTGCTGCATTTTGGCGCGATCGCTTGCATAAAAATCAATTTTTAGCTTATCAGGCATCCAGTCGCGGTGGGGTGGTGAAGGTATATTATGACGGAGGCGATCGCGTCTTTCTGGGCGGACAAGCGGTAACTGTGATGCGAGGCGAGTTAATTACCACATAAACCGCTATATTACAAATCAATCGCATTCGGTAAAAACTCAGCATCAAGAATTTGGCCAATGGAATAAGGACACTCCCCTAGAAATGTATCTATATGATCGCGTCTTGTTACTGTCACAATATCTAAATAAGCCTATATTTTAATTTCAAAAATGTCTGCTAAAAATACAAATAGTCGAAATCTGATCGCATCTCGTGACTGGCCAATTGAGCAATTACCTGGACTAAGCCACGAGGAACAATCTCAACTGCACAATTGTGGAATTCCTAGCACAGTAGCGCTAATAAAACAAGGGAAAACTCTAGAGAAAAGAGTAGCCTTAGCAAATAAATTACAGATTCATCTTCAGTATGTAAATAAATGGATGGCTTTAGCTGACTTGGCGCGTATTCCTAGCGTAGGTATACAATATTGTGGTTTATTGCTCCATGCAGGTATTGCTTCTGTAGCACAATTAGCTCAGACTCCCACTCACAGATTGCACCAACAAATCATGCGCTTGCAGGTAGCAACAATGCAGCGACGAGATTTGTGTCCAGCGATTGAATTAGTTCAACAGTGGAGTCAGCAAGCGAAAGCAATCATTAGTTAAAAGTTAGGAGTTAGGAGTTAGGAGTTAGGAGTTAGGAGTTAGGAGTTAGGAGTTAGGAGTTAGGAGTTGGGAGTTGGGAGTTGGGAGTTTGGAGTTTGGAGTTTGGAGTTTGGAGTTGGGAGTTGGGAGTTGGGAGTTGGGAGTTGGGAGTTAGGAGTTAGGAGTTGGGAGTTTGGAGTTTGGAGTTGGGAGTTAGGAGTTGGGAGTTAGGAGTTGGGAGTTAGGAGTTAGGAGTTGGGAGTTTGGAGTTTGGAGTTAAAACTCATAATTCATAATTCATAACTCCTAACTCCTCCCTCCTAACTTATAACTCCTCACTTATAACTCCTCACTCCTCACTCCTCACTCCTAACTCCTAACTCCTAACTTATAACTCCTTGGCTAAAACACCATTAAGGAAGATATCAGCGAGTCCTTCTGCCATTTCTTGCATTTGTTGGGGGGAAGCGTCAGGTTCTATGATGGTGTTGTTGGAAAAACCTGCGATCGCAAACATTCCTAAGAAAACTTTGGCTACCAGTTTGGGGTCCATTTGGCGATAAATGCCTTTATCCATCGCTGTTTGAAAGAATGCTTCGCCCACATCTGACATTTTGCTAATCACTTCTAATTGAATGCGATCGCGCAAGTCGGGGTGAAACTGCACTTCCATAAAACAAACGCGCATTAAATCGGCATTTTTTTGGAAGTTCCACATCCGGCGACGCATCACCTGAGCTACGGCTTTATAACTGCCCATTTCACTTAATTCTGTCAGCAAATCTGTGAGAATCTCCACCCATCCACTCGTCGCTACTTCCACCAAAATTGCCTTTTTATTAGGAAAATGACGAAATAGAGTCCCTTCTGCTACACTTGCCGCCTGTGCTAAATCGCGGGTGGTTGTGCCGTCAAATCCCTGAGCAGCGAACAACCGTTGTGCCGCCTGTAAAATCCGGGTGCGCGTCTGAGCCTCTGAGGGTGGGGAAGAATTAAAAACTCGCATAATAGTTATGGTGAGATTTGCGGAATAGTATTTGTAGCATTATTGTCTAACGTCAAGTAAAAAAGCCTAACAAGCTTAATACAAGATTAATGTCTTTCTGCTAAGTACTTAGTTTTTTAGGTAGTGTAACTTTATCTTAATTTGCGCTTATGAACCAGATCATTCGGTCAATTTTAAATTTTAGATTGGGGATTTTGGATTGGTCAGATAAAGTATCTGTCATATTGCGGCGGTTGTTTATCGCTTTGTTGGCTTTGATCGTTTTCTGGTGGGGATTGCTACCAGAAATTGCTCTGGCTCAAACTCAGACGGCACCCCCTCCCGAAAGAGTGCTGCAACCGACAAAAACTCAAACTCCATCAGTTGAAAGTTCGATCCAACCTTATCTGAATCGAGTTATCAAGCAGTTAACGGAGTTTCGCCTCGACAATGGTCTAAAATTCATTGTCTTGGAACGACATCAAGCGCCTGTAGTTTCTTTTCTAACTTATGCCAATGTCGGTGGTGTGGATGAGCCAGATGGCAAAACTGGTGTAGCTCACTTTCTGGAACATTTGGCGTTTAAAGGCACAACGCGCATTGGTACAAAAGACTACAAGGCAGAAAAACCTCTATTAGAAACCTTAGAACGATTGGATGGACAAATTAAAACAGCGAAAGCCGATGGTAAAAAAGATCAGGTTGCTCAGTTAGAAGCTGAGTTTAAGCAAGTGGAAGCGCAAGCAGGTAAGCTTGTTAAGCAAAACGAATTGGGGCAAATTGTCGAACAAGCCGGAGGTGTGGGTTTAAATGCCAATACTTCAACTGAAGCTACCCGTTATTTGTACAGCTTTCCTGCCAATAAGTTAGAACTTTGGATGTCGCTAGAGTCGGAACGATTTCTCGATCCTGTAATTCGTCGTGAGTTTTATAAAGAGAAAAATGTAATTTTAGAGGAGCGACGGATGCGGGTGGAAAATTCACCCATTGGACTGATGTTGGAGAAATTTATTGATACTGCTTACAAAGTCCATCCCTACAGACGTCCGGTGATTGGTTATGACGAAGATATCCGCAATCTGACACCAGAAGATGTCCAAAAGTTTTTTGATACTCACTACGTACCAAGTAATTTAACCATTGCCATTGTCGGAGATGTTAACGCGGCTGAGGTGAAAAAACTGGCGCAAACTTATTTTGGCCGCTATCTGGCAAAAACCAAAGCTGTCGAACAAATCCCGGTGGAACCGTCACAACAACAAACACGAGAAGTTACTTTAAAGCTACCTTCTCAACCCTGGTATTTAGAAGGTTATCATCGTCCGGCAATTACCCATCCAGATAATGCAGTCTATGAAATCATTGGCAGTTTATTAAGTGATGGGCGCACGTCGCGGTTGTATAAATCTTTGGTAGAAAAGCAACGTTTGGCGCTTAATGCCCAAGGTTTTAGCGGTTTTCCTGGAGAGAAGTACCCAAACCTGATGTTATTTTATGCTCTCACGGCTCCTGGTCATACGGTTGATGAGTTGGCGGTGGCTTTGCGCCAAGAAATTGACAAATTAAAAACTGAGCCTGTAGCGACGGTTGATTTGGAACGGGTGAAAACCCAAGCACGGGCGAGTTTGTTACGCACCCTCGATTCAAATATGGGGATGGCTCAACAATTGTTGGAATATGAGGTAAAAACTGGCTCTTGGCGGAATTTGTTTAAGCAGTTGGATGATATTTCGGCGGTGACAACGGCTGATATTGTGCGGGTGGCAAAAGAGACGTTTACGCCGAAAAATCGCACGATTGGGAAGTTGTTGTCGAAAGAAGCTTAAGAGAAACAAACCGCAAAGGGCGCAAAGTAGAGATATGAAGAGGTACAAGGTGAAGGGTAAAAAATTCAAAATTCAAAATGACGCTCTCTACGAGACGCGCAAGAGACGCGGACTCGCTCTAAGCGAAGCCATGCCGAAGGCTTACGCTGCGCTAACAAAATTCAAAATCCGAAATATGAAGGGGCTTATTTATGCTTTGGTTGGTGTATTTGCGTGTTTACTTTTAACTTGTAATTTTTCTCTGGCGGCGACGGCTGAGGCAAAGTATTATACTGAATTGCAGTTGCCAGCGCTACCTGAGATTAAGTTACCCAAGTATGAGCGATTTGTTCTCCAAAACGGCTTGGTTGTCTATTTGATGGAGAATCACGAGTTACCGTTGGTGAATGGGACGGCGTTTGTACGGACAGGAAATCGCTTGGAACCACAACAGAAAGTTGGTTTAGCTGGTTTTACAGGCGCGGTGATGCGAACTGGAGGAACTAAGAAGCATTCGGCTGATGAACTCAACGAGATATTAGAACAACGCGCGGCATCTGTGGAAACCAGTATTGGTGAAGCTTCTGGTGGTGCTAGCTTTGACGCATTGAGTGAAGATTTAGAAACGGTGTTTGGGCTGTTTGCCGAGGTGTTGCGATCGCCACTATTCGCTCAAGAAAAGCTAGACTTGGCGAAGACACAGGCTAAGGGTGGCATTGCGCGTCGCAATGACAATCCAGATAGTATTGCTAGTCGAGAATTTAAGAAATTGATCTATGGGAAAGATAGTCCATACTCTCGCACGATAGAGTATGCAACGGTAGATCAAGTTGAGCGTGAGGATTTGCTCAACTTTTATCAGCAATATTTCCACCCCAATAATATGATTTTAGGGATTGTCGGGGATTTTGACACCAAAAAAATGCGATCGCTCATTCAAGCTAACTTTGGCGACTGGAACCGCAACCCAGGTATTGCTAAACCCAAATTACCAAATGTTTCGCCAGCCAATACAGGGGGAGTCTTTTTTGTCAATCAGCCACAACTAACGCAAAGTAGTGTGCTTCTCGGACATCTAGGTGGACGGTTTGACAATCCTGATTATCCGGCGCTGGATGTATTGAATGGAGTGTTAAATGGATTTGGTGGACGCTTATTTAATGAAGTGCGATCGCGTCAAGGTTTAGCTTACTCTGTTTATGGCGAGTGGAGTCCTCGTTACGACTATCCTGGCATGTTTATTGCTGGTGGACAAACGCGATCGGATGCTACCGTCCAGTTTGTCAAAGCCTTACAAGATGAAATCAAACGCATCCAAACTCAAAGAGTTACAGCAAAAGAACTCGCTTTTGCCAAAGAGTCTACACTCAACTCCTTTGTATTTAACTTTCAAGACCCTGGCCAAACCTTATCACGATTGATGCGATACGAATATTACGGCTATCCTGCTGATTTTCTTTTTCGCTATCAAAAAGCCGTCGCCGCCACCACAGCTGCTGATGTGCAACGAGTCGCACGAGAATACCTCAAGCCAGAAAAGCTAGTGACTTTAGTCGTGGGGAATCAAACCGCCATTCAACCGCCACTGACGCAGTTAGCAGCAAAGGTGATACCAATAGATATAACGATTCCTGGTTCGCAGCCACAGGCGAAGAATTAAAACAAAGTAACTACTCAAATCAAATAATTTCCTTCGTTATCGGGAAATGACTGAGGACAAATTGTAGTAAGCAGTAGAAACTAAATCAGGAACCAAAACCTCTGGAGTTTTCAGAGGTTTTTTTTTTAAAACTGCGCTTTTTTAGGAGCGATCGCCCCATACACTTCAATAAAGGGGTTTATTAAGCAAGCGAGATTCGACGACAAACTAGTGCATATCCAAGCATCCGACAATTTAGTGATGAAGCAACAAACAATTCTCGCATTAACTAGAGTAAGCTAAATTTAAGTTTGAGCTACTGGGAGTGAAGATGATGTTGTTGGAATTAAAGCGCATCCATGTTCCACCAGGACAAAGAGTGCTACTGCAAGATGTAACCTGGCAGGAATTGGAAACAATTCTAGAAGATTTAGGAGAGCATCGTGCTGCACGAATTGCTTATGACAGGGGAATACTAGAGATTATGGCACCACTGCCAGAACATGAATATGATAAAGAAATTATTGGTGATTTAGTCAAAGCCCTTCTGGAAGAGTTAGATATTGAGTTTAGATGTCTTGGTTCTACCACTTTCAAAAATCAAGTAATGGCTCAAGGTATAGAACCTGATCAGTGTTTCTATATAAAAAATGAAGCCAAGATTCGCGGCAAAAAGCGGCTAGATTTAACAGTAGATCCCCCTCCAGATTTAGCTCTAGAAATTGATATTACTTCTCGCACTCATCCTAATATCTATGAAGCTTTAAAAGTACCTGAGCTTTGGCGTTTTGATAAAGGAAAGCTCCAAATGAATGTTCTGCAAGACGGGCATTATGTAGAGTCTCAGCAAAGCCTAAATTTTCCTAAATTTCAACTAATTGAAACCATTCCCCAATATCTGGAGCAAAGTCCAACAGCAGGTAGAAATGCAACGCTCAAGGCTTTTCGTCTTTGGGTACAAAAGCAGATAGAACAGCAATCACTGAATAATTCGTAATTCGTAATTCGTAATTCGTAATTCGTAATTAATTTGGGGTACAGAGTTGGCTAACCTCAACCTATATTTGGATCTGGCAATAGGTTAAGACAAGTCGGCTCGGTGAACCAATAATCCCACGGCTTCGAGCCGTGGGAATGTCAATTAGTAATGATTCAGGTTAATACCAGCTTCTTTTGCCATTGCTTCTAACCCATTAATTTGTAGGGTTTTGATTGCTTTGGTAGACAGCTTTAACTTCACCCAGCGATTTCCGCCTTCCCACCAAACACGCTTGTTTTGCAGATTAACGTGCTGAAGGCGTTTAGTACGGCGATGGGAGTGGGAAACAGCAAAGGCGTTATTTGCCTTCTTACCAGTTAGTTCACAGCGACGGGACATAGCAAGTATCTCCAGATTGTTATTTTAATACAGCCTTTCCATTTTAGGTCTTAGACAACAGAAGTGGGAAAGGGGATGAGGGGGCAGGGGGCAGGGGGCAGGAGAGAATAATAACTCCTAACTCCTAACTCCTAACTCTTAACTCCTAACTCCTAACTCCTAACTCCCAACTCCCAACTCCTAACTCCTAACTCCTAACTCCTAACTCCTAACTCCTAACTCCTGACTATTCTTACTTACTAGCTTGTTCCGTCAGCTTGGTAAGTACCTCATTAGATCGCTCGACGAAGGATTTCATTCCCTCAGCGTCAAATCCTTTTTGAGACATCAGCGCTAAATCGTAGACGTGTTGACAAATCAAGTTGACTAACTGATCGGTAGGCGATTGACCGTCACCTTGAATAATACTACCTTGGTTAATATTTGCCAGATTTTGAATCAACGGGTGAGCAGTATTCACTAGCAAAACGTGATCTTCGGGAAACTCTGCTGACTGCTGCTGCATCATAGCGTTCATTTCCCGCATCCGCCGGAGAATCTCTGGTAAAAGCACGATCGCAGGTGGTGTACCATGAGGATCGTCTGATTTCAACGCTTCGGTGCGGATATTGAGTTTGGGTTTGTTGAGAGATTTCTCAAATAACTCTTTGATCGTCTCACTGCGAGTTTTATTCGTCTTAGGATCAACAATTTCCGTAGCTTTGTCTTGTTCTAGCAGGGTATTATCTAATTCAGAATCCACCCGCGTAAACTTGACATCCTGATATTCCCGCTCTAAGAAGTTGATAAAGTGGGTGTCGATGAAGGAGTCCATAAATAGGACTTCCAAGCCTTGATTTTTGTGCAGTTCTATGTATGTAGCTTGGGTTGCTTCATCAGTGCTGTAGAAAACCCGGTTTTCGTTGCGTTCTTTGTTACGTTCTAGATACTCTTTGAGCGTGGTGTAAGGAGCGCTGGGTGCTGAGTCAGAACTGGGTGAAGGAGTCACATCTTGCCAAGCATCCCCGTCTGAAGATTGTACTTCAACGACTGGAGTTGGGGCAGCAACTTTTTCTGTCAGCTTGGCGGTGGTGCGGAAGACGATGATATCTTCGATTTGTTTTTTGAATTTCTCGTCGTTGAGAACGCCAAATTTCACAAAAGTACCAAGATCCTTCCAGGCGCTAATGTATTGTTCGCGGTTGTCGCGGAAAAGTTCTTTGAGGCGATCGCCTACTTTTTTGGCAATGTAATCACCAATTCTCCGCACGGTGCGATCGCCTTGTAATGCACTACGCGATACGTTTAAAGGAATATCGGTACTATCAATCACACCCCGCATTGGAGTCAGAAATTGCGGGATAATTTCTTCGCAGTTGTCGCTAACAAAAACTTGATTGCAAAATAGCTTGATTTGCCCTTTAGTAACATCTACATCCGGCCTCATTTTAGGAAAATACAGAATCCCGTTGATGATAAAGGGATAGTCTGTATTTAAATGTACCCACAACAAAGGTTCTTCCTGAAAAGGATACAGGTAGCGGTAAAACTCTAAATAATCTTCTTGACTCAGATTACTCGGAGACTCTCGCCACGGTGCTTTTTGCTTATTTACTACTTCACCGTCGAGTTTAATTGGTACTGGTAAGAAGTCGCAGTAGGTCTTGACAAGATTCTTAATTCGTGCTGATTCTAAAAATTCTTCCTCTTCTCCTTGCAGGGTGAGAGTAATAGTAGTACCGCGAGTTGTCCGGGGCGATTCTTCTAGGGTGAAAGCTGGCGAACCATCGCAAGTCCAGTGAACCGCCTGCGCTCCTTCTTGGTATGACAGTGTATCAATCTCCACCTTTTGCGCCACCATGAAGGAAGAGTAAAAACCAAGACCGAAGTGGCCAATTATCGGTTGATCTGATTTGCCTTCATACTTATGAATAAATTCTTCAGCACTAGAGAAGGCAACCTGATTGATATATTTCTTAACTTCATCTGCGGTCATCCCGATACCGTTATCGGAGATAGATAGGGTTTTCTTATCTTTGTCAATGGCAATTTCAATTTCTGGTTCACCGATATCTCCAGCGTAGTCTCCGGCGCGGGATACCATTTTCAGCTTTTGGATGGCGTCTACAGCGTTGGATACCAGTTCCCGCAAGAAGATTTGGTGATCTGAGTAAAGCGATTTCTTAATGATCGGGAAAATATTCTCAGTATGAATACTGATAGTACCTTGTTCTAGCATGGTTATCCGCCTGTTTTAGTTGCAGAAATAATTCTGAAGATCAATTTTCGGCGATTCTCAATGATTTTGAGGTCAGGAATGCCTCTTTATTTTATTCGGATTTCACTACTATCAAGCATAAATGCTGTATAAACTACTGTTGCAATTTGTTATATATGTCTACTAAATCCGCAACTTATACTGGGCGGGCTTTCCTGCCCACCCCACAAGAGTTATATTTAATAAGGGTTATGCAAGCTTATTTGTTTTTTAGCTTAACTAGATCACCCATTCTCACCTGACGAATGAAAAAATAGGGCGATCTAGTTTTATTTGTGGCTGATTGAGGTGTATTAACTTTTACGATTCTGGTGCTGACTCAACCAACTTGACGGTATTTTGCGAGATTGATGTTTTCACCAGCCCTTTTTTGCTAAAAGACAGACCGTTTTCATTTTTATCAATGATAATCGTGTCTCCAGAAATAAAAGTATTTTCCAATAACTTGGTAGCAAGGGGGTTTTCTACTTCTCGCTGAATTGCCCGTTTGAGTGGACGGGCACCGTAAACTGGATCGTAGCCTGATTCGACAAGATGATCGCAAGCAGATTGGGATATCTCAAAGAAGATTTTTTGCTCGCGCAGGAGATTTTCTACCCGCTTGAGTTGAATACGGATGATATGCCGCATTTCCGTGCGACTGAGGGTATGGAAGAGAATAATGTCATCGACGCGGTTGAGAAATTCTGGGCGGAAATGCGATCGCAAGTTTTCCATTACCCGTTTCCGCATTGTTTCATACTTAGAATCATCACCAGATACATCTAAGATATGTTCGCTACCTATGTTACTGGTCATGACAATAACGCTGTTACGAAAATCTACCGTCCTCCCCTGAGAGTCAGTAACTCTCCCATCATCTAACACCTGCAATAAAATATTGAACACATCGGGGTGCGCCTTTTCCACTTCATCCAACAGCACCACTGAATAAGGACGGCGGCGAACCGCCTCGGAAAGCTGACCACCTTCTTCATAGCCTACGTATCCTGGAGGCGCTCCCACTAACCGAGAAACTGAGTGTTTTTCCATATACTCAGACATATCTAAGCGCACCAATGCATCATCAGAATCAAAGAGAAACTGAGCTAAAGCACGGGCGAGTTCGGTTTTACCCACACCTGTAGGACCCATAAACAAAAATGAACCAATGGGACGAGAGGGATCTTTCATCCCCGCACGGGCGCGGCGAATTGCGGCTGCTACTGCTTCTACAGCCTCTTCTTGCCCAATGACTCGTTGATGTAAATGACTTTCTAGTTGTAGTAATTTTTGCCGTTCTGATTCCAATAGGCGATTGACGGGGATTCCTGTCCATTTGGCGACGATTTCGGCAATATCGGCTTCAGTGACTTGTTCTCGCAGTAAGGTGGAACCTTGGTTTTGAATTTCTAAAAGGCTGGCTTCTTTGGCTTCGCGCTCGTGCTGCACTCCCTCCAATTTGCCATACTTCAATTGAGCAGCTTTATTTAGGTCATAAGCACGTTCCGCCTGTTCAATTTGCACTCGCAGCGCATCTTCTTCTTTCTTTAAGGCGCTTATCGCCTCCAATATCTGCTTTTCACCTTGCCATTGCTCATTAAATATTTGCTGCTTTTCGGTTAAATCGGCAATTTCTTGCTCAATTCGCTGCAAACGTTCTTTAGTTTGGGGGATACCCTTTTCTTCGCCAGCTAATGACAGCTTTTCCATTTCTAACTGCATGAGGCGGCGATCGATGGTTTCCAATTCGGCTGGTTTGGAGGTAATTTCCATTTTCAACTGTGCTGCTGCTTCATCCACCAAATCAATAGCTTTATCTGGTAAGAAGCGATCGCTAATATAACGTGCTGATAGTGTTGCTGCTGCTACCAAAGCCGAATCAGAAATTTTAACGTTGTGATGCACTTCATAACGTTCTTTTAACCCCCGCAGAATGGAAATAGTATTTTCCACACTTGGCTGATCGACAAATACTTGCTGAAAGCGGCGTTCTAGGGCAGCGTCTTTCTCAATGTGTTTGCGGAATTCGTCGAGGGTAGTAGCGCCAATACAACGCAGTTCTCCCCGCGCCAGCATTGGTTTGAGCAGATTTCCGGCATCCATTGCTCCTTGTTGAGTAGAGCCTGCGCCGACTACGGTGTGCAGTTCGTCAATAAACAGAACAATGTCACCGTTAGATTCAGTAACTTCTTTGAGAACTGCTTTTAGGCGTTCTTCAAATTCACCTCGTAATTTTGCTCCAGCAATTAAACTGCCGATATCTAACGAGATCAACTTGCGGTTTTTTAGAGATTCGGGAACGTCACCGTTTACCATTCGCTGTGCTAAAGCTTCAGCGATCGCAGTTTTACCTACCCCAGGTTCACCAATCAATACAGGGTTATTTTTGCTCCGACGAGACAATACTTGAATTACCCGCCGAATTTCGTCATCCCGCCCAATCACTGGGTCAAGTTTTCCAGCTTTTGCCTGTTCTGTCAAATCTCTGCCAAATTTTTGTAAGGCTTCATAGCGCGATTCTGGGGTTTGATCTGTTACCTTTTGGCTACCGCGAACGGCTTTGATAGTAGCTTCTAGTTTAGCTGCATCCGCACCAAAGCCTTTGAGTATCTTTCGGCCAATGCGATCGTCTTCAGCAAAGGCCAAAAGTATGTGTTCCACCGAAATGTAGGAATCTTTCATCCTGGCTCTAGCTTCCTCGGCTCGGTCTAGTAAAATATCTAAATTGCGGCTAAGGTAAAGTTGATCGCTTTTACCAACTTTCGGCTGACGTTGGGTAAAGGCTTCTAGCTGCTGCTGCAAGCGGATTGGATCGACCTCAGATCGAGCCAGGATACGTATTGCTAGACTAGTAGGTTCTTCTAACAGGGCAATAATTAAATGTTCAACATCTAGTTGCTGTTGTTGATAAGCACGGACTATATCCTGAGATTTAACAATTCCTTCCCAGGCTTTATCAGTAAATTTATTTGGATCTGTAGGTTGCATCTTTATAATTTTGGAATTTTGATTTTTAGTTTAGGGATTGGGGATTGGGAACTAGATATTGGAAAACTCTTCCCTAGTCCCTAATTATCCAAACATTATCGGTGTATATCCGCGTGTATCTCCAGTGGCAATTTTGGATTGGTAATTGGTGATAGTTTAATCCATTACCTATTTTCTAATTTAAAACGAAAACACTATTATGAACGGACTTTACCAAATGGTAATATTGGAGCAATATCTCCGATGGGCTATTTGGCGTCGCTATTAGTGTTGCTCATCAACGACAGTATGGGGGTAATACTAATAAAATTTACGCACAGAAGTTTCCCTAAGGGACTTCCAAATAAAAAAATACCCAAAAACTGGCAAAAAGCTCTCTCCTCCTTATTCCTCTGTGTTCTCTGTGCCTCTGTGGTTCGTTTATTTGAGTAATTTATTTCTTGGAAGTCCTTAACCCGCCTAAAAAGGGAAAAGTCTCGCACGTCTGGGTTTACGTGCATGAGATGCCAATGTGCAGTAAAAAGCAATCTCCCCCTATGTAGCTCAACTTTTCAAGACATCGGTGTAAATTTCCCTACAGCTATATTGTCTTTGATAAGGTTTTACTGGGTGGCTTAATTCGCTCCTTTTTAAGGTTTATCATTAACTAACATCAAATAAATCTTCCGCTTCGTTGTTAACCCGCCTGGGAATAAATTCCTCTTGTTTATAGCTAAAGTCCTCTCAAGAGGACTAAATATAAAATTTTAAGCGATGTCAATGGCTAAATTTGTGTTAGGGAAAATTTCAGTCCACAAAGCGTGGACTTCAGCTAAGTAGGTAGACAAGATAAAACCAAACTATGTAACGAAAAGTAAAATCTCTGTATTTGGCTCGTAGTTGCGCTTTAGCGCTAAAGCGCAACTACGAACCAGTGATGATTATTTGCGCCCACTTACTTATCAGCCCAGAACTTAAGCTCTGGGCGGGATGTTGGCCAATGCCACAATTCCTAATTATAAGAATTACTGACTCACAAGTTGCTCTTGTGATTCCTGTTTGACTGCTGACCCTTGAGTTCCCAGTTGAATCAGTTCAATTTTATACCCATCTGGATCTTCTACAAAAGCAATTACTGTCGAACCATGTTTCATCGGTCCTGGTTCGCGCACGACTTTACCGCCCTGATTGCGGATTTCCTCACACGTAGCGTAAATATCATCAACGCCAAGGGCAATGTGACCATAAGCATTACCCAATTCGTATTTTTCTACCCCCCAATTGTAGGTTAGTTCTATCACCGAGTTGTCGCTTTCCTCACCATAGCCAACAAAAGCTAGGGTAAATTCTCCTCCTGGATAATCTTTTCGGCGCAGTAATTTCATTCCTAGAACTTCACAGTAAAACTTTAAGGATTCTTCAAGGTTCCCCACCCGTAGCATTGTGTGTAGTAATTGCATATTGACCTTTTCTCTGTAATTGATTTAGTGTTATTCTCTGCCAATATTTTACCTAGCTCAAAATCTGAAGGTAGAAATGCCATCAAGGAAAAAGACAGGATAAACATTCTTTTACCGATTTTTGGCATTGATCCCGATCTCTATAATGGAAATCTTCTTTAATCTCAGCCAATAAAGTCTCTTAACAGCATAAGCTAGCGATTGGGTTAGGCAGATTGACTGGATGTGTAACACACAAAGGATAAAGTACAGATGAGTAAATTTCTAGATACTGCAATTGAAGCGATCGCAGCCCGTGAAATTCTTGATTCACGCGGTAGACCGACAATTGAAGCCGAAGTGCATTTAGCCAACGGCGTGGTAGGACTAGCACAGGTTCCCAGTGGTGCCTCTACTGGCACTTTTGAGGCTCACGAACTGCGTGATGGCGATAAAAGCCGTTATGGGGGCAAAGGCGTACTCAAAGCAGTACAAAACGTCAAAGAAGCACTTGCACCAAAATTGTTAGGCTTGGATGCCCTCAACCAAGAACTGCTAGACCGGACAATGATCGCTATAGATGGTTCTGCTAACAAATCCAATTTGGGGGCTAATGCGATTTTGGGAGTTTCCCTAGCAGCAGCTAAAGCTGGGGCTGAGTCTTTAGCAATTCCTCTGTATCGCTATTTGGGTGGACCTTTAGCGAATTTGCTCCCAGTGCCGTTAATGAACGTGATTAACGGTGGCGCACACGCATCAAATAACGTGGATTTTCAAGAGTTTATGATTGTCCCAATTGGCGCAACTTCTTTTCGGGAAGCCTTGCGCTGGGGTGCAGAGGTTTTTGCTACCCTCAGTCAGGTATTGGATGAAAAGGGTTTGCTGACTGGTGTAGGCGATGAAGGCGGTTTTGCTCCGAACCTAGAATCTAATCAGGTGGCTTTGGAATTGCTAGTTGCTGCCATTAAGAAAGCTGGTTACAAGCCAGGGGAAGAAGTAGCTTTGGCGTTGGATGTGGCAGCTAGCGAATTTTACAAGAATGGTCAGTATGTTTACGATGGTAAACCTCACGCCCCATCTGAGTTTATTGATTATTTAGGACAATTGGTTGACCAATACCCTATTGTATCAATTGAAGATGGTTTACACGAAGAAGATTGGCAAAGTTGGCAATTGCTCACTCAGAAATTAGGTTCGCGGGTGCAATTAGTAGGTGATGATTTGTTTGTGACTAACGCTACTCGCTTGCAAAGAGGCATTGAGGAAAAAGCCGCTAATGCCATTTTGATTAAACTCAACCAAATTGGTTCTCTGACCGAAACCTTAGAAACAATTGATTTAGCAACTCGTAACGGTATCCGTTCAGTAATTAGCCATCGTTCTGGTGAAACAGAAGACACAACGATCGCTGATTTAGCCGTAGCAACCCGTGCCGGTCAAATTAAAACAGGTTCCCTGTGTCGCAGCGAACGCGTAGCAAAATATAATCGCTTGCTGCGAATTGAAGATGAACTAGGCGATCGCGCCGTTTATGCTGGTGCTGTGGGGTTAGGGACGAAGTAGAGTTTGGAGTTTGGAGTTTGGAGTTTGGAGTTTGGAGTTTGGAGTTTGGAGTTTGGAGTTTGGAGTTTGGAGTTTGGAGTTTGGAGTTTGGAG
>NZ_JBALFF010000079.1:0-117967 GCF_036916975.1 Nostoc sp. | reverse complement strand
AAACTACGGTTCTCAACTTAAATCGCGTTTAAATTCTTATTTTTCTGAAAAAGATTCCTAAAAACTGCCGTAAAAATAGAATGAAATAGCCCTGGTTGTGGGGTGGGACGAAAAGCCAGCCCTGATTGTGCAACATGTATACATAACAGCTTAGGACAAATGACAATGAATGCATTTCGAGTGGGGGTTGCTGGTCCAGTAGGTTCGGGGAAGACGGCTTTGGTAGATGCTTTGTGTAAGGGATTGCGTGAACAGTATCAGATTGCGGTGGTGACAAATGATATTTATACTCAGGAAGATGCTCAGTTTTTAGTGCGTTCTCAGGCGTTGGCTAGCGATCGCATTTTGGGTGTAGAGACTGGCGGTTGTCCTCACACTGCTATCCGTGAAGATGCTTCGATGAATTTGGCAGCAATTGAACAGTTAGAAGAACGTTTTATCAATTTAGATTTGGTATTTTTGGAAAGTGGCGGTGATAATTTAGCTGCTACCTTTAGTCCAGAATTGGTGGATTTAACAATTTACGTCATCGATGTTGCGGCTGGTGATAAAATTCCCCGCAAGGGTGGCCCCGGTATTACTAAATCTGATTTGTTGGTGATTAACAAAATTGATTTAGCACCCTATGTCGGTGCCGATTTAAGTGTGATGGAACGAGATGCTAAAAAAATGCGCGGCGATAAACCTTTTATTTTTACTAATTTGAAAACTCAGTCTGGACTTGTAGATGTAATTAATTTTGTTTGCATAAATATTTGTTGAAAAATAATTCAGAAGTCAGAATTCATATCAAGTCCGCCAAATTACCCATAATAAAAGAACCCCACCCCTTAATCCCCTCCCCGCAAGCGGGGAGGGGAGACAAAGCGTAGCTTTGGCGGGGTGGGGTTCTTCGGATTTAGTAAGTAATCAAGCGGACATGATATCACAGGCTTTTAATTGTCCGTTAAAACGGACTATAACCTTTTCTCAGTAGTCTTTAGACTAATGAGTGCTATAAGAGAGGTGAATTCATTCTGAGGCGGGCTAAATATGCATATTTAGTGGGATTGTAAAAATGCCGTTTATTCAGATGTTTGCAGACTCGCTACCCCTTTGCTATGCGCCACTTGTACAGAATTGATGCTGAATTCTGTTTCTATAAAGCCTTCAGATGCCGATTTCGCACGCGTTCAGCACTACCAGTAGGAATCGCAGCAATTAATTTTTGCGTATATTCCTCTTTGGGTTCTTGATAAATGCTTTCGGCTGTGCCTTCTTCAACAATTTGACCGCGATTCATGACTAAAATGCGATCGCTCATAAATTTCACTACACTTAAATCGTGAGAAATAAAGATATAGGTAAGCTGAAAGTCTGACTGTAACTCTTTAAGAAGATTTAATACCTGCGCCTGTACTGAAACATCCAGCGCTGAAACTGATTCATCGCAGATGATAAACTTAGGATTTAACGCCAAAGAACGAGCTATACAAATCCGTTGGCGTTGACCACCAGAAAACTGATGAGGATAGCGGTTAATTGCATCTGCACTCAATCCCACCCGTTCTAAAAGTTCGACTACTCGCACTCGTCGTTGTTGCTTTGTCTTACCCACACCGTGAATTAACAATGGTTCCATCACCGCATCCCCAATCTTCATCCGTGGATCGAGAGAACTAAAAGGATTTTGGAAGACTATTTGCATTTCCCGCCGCAGTTTCTGCAACGGTTCACCTTTGAGGCTAGTAATATCTTGTTTCTCAAAGATAATCTCACCACTCATCGGTTCAATTAATCGCAGCAACGTTCTGCCAAGAGTGGTTTTACCGCAACCAGATTCTCCTACTAAACCTAGTGTTTCTCCTGGTTTGACATCAAAAGAAACGCCATTAACTGCCATATTGTAGCGTTTTGTCCCACCAAACACCCCGCGCACTGGAAAACCAACTTTTAGGTTGCGGATTTGCAGCAGGGGTTCCAATTGATTGAAGTTTGCCAATCTTGCAGCAATCTCTTCTGTGGTAACTTCTGTGGGTTGTGGGGGTTCTTTCGGCTGAATTACTACTTCTCCCGTTGCTGTCTCTTCTGCACTCATGTAGTCAGAAACGGTGAGTAATTTTTGGGGACGGCGGTCAAGTGAGGGACGACAAGCTATCAAACCTTTAGTATATGGATGCTGGGGACTGCTGAAAATTTGCCGAGAAGTATCAGATTCGACAACTTTACCTTTATACATCACCGCTACTTGGTCAGCAATTTCTGAAATTAGCCCCAAATCGTGCGTGATGAAAATCATTGCCATGTCACGGCTTTGTTGCAATTCTCGCAACAAGTCTAAAATAGTCGCTTGCACCGTCACATCCAAAGCTGTGGTTGGTTCATCGGCAATTAAGATTAATGGGTTGCAAGAAATTGCCATTGCAATCATTACCCGTTGCAGCTGACCCCCAGAAAGTTCGTGTGGGTAGCGTTCCAGCATGGCTTCTTTGTGTTCTTTAACCAACTGTGCCAACTTTGGCCCATCTGGTTTCGATGACTTGCTGTTGGTTGGATGCCAATCGATATACTGCTGTTGGATTTCCTCATCGCTAGGTAGAAGTTTAACCTCTTGTAGACCTGCGATCGCAATTTGTCGTGCTTGGGCTGCTGAGACATTTTGATGCCGCATAATCGCTTCTGTTAGCTGAAACCCGATGTTATAAACCGGATTAAGCGAACTCATCGGTTCTTGAAAAATCATGGCGATGTCGCCACCCCGGTGTAGCTGCATTTGCTCAGGAGGCAATTTTACCAAATCGATGGCATTGGCATTCTCTTGAGGACGAAACCAGATTTCACCGCCAGTCACTATCCCAGGACTTTGCAACAAACCCATCACAGCTAGGGCTGTCACTGATTTACCACTCCCCGATTCTCCTACTATTCCTAGAGTTTCACCTCGATGCAACCCAAAGGAAATACCATCCAAAGCTCTGACAGTATTGCCATCACCGGGAAATTCAACTTGGAGATTGCGAACCTCTAGGACAGTTTCTCTCATAGGAGTTGGGTAGAAATATTAACTTAAAATTATTTGGATTTTAACAGTTTTGATATATTATGTGGATAAATTCGGTTTTTACCCTCTTTGGCAATTTTTCTGACATCGCATACTTCCACAATATACATAGAACTGCTTGTGATTTGTGCAAATTGCGATCGGCTCATGGTATCCTCGCTTTTCAAAGTTCCAGTCTTTACATAACAGCATTACCCACAGAAAGTTGCCACCACGAACAAAACAAAGAAAATTTTCCCTCCCTGAAACCCTGTTTTATCGTTAAGCGGTTACTTGGCAAAAATCCTTATTTAATAAGACTTTTAAGCTAAACCCTGTTTTTTATTCCAATAATTCTTATACCCCGGCTTATAACTGCACTAATAAAAAAGATCGGGAGATTTGCATAAAAATACTTCATTCCGATGATGGAAATAAGGAGCAGTTCTAAAGATATTGGACTGCGTGACAAAAGTATTTTTAGAGAAGCAACTTTTCATGCAAACACGTAATTTCTTTGTTTCTATCACAATTGCTCTGCTTTCGGGCGTAATTTGTTTCAGAGCTACCTCTGAGTCAGCAGTTGCTAAACTAAACCACATCTATTTTGCATAATTTGAAATTGTACATTTCTTGTGGGGTGGGCGACACGAGCGCCCAGTATATGCAAGTTAAATGTGGAACAGCTTACCACTGCTCCAACTGTCAGCACCATTGCTCAAGCTATCGGCAACAATAATGCCAATAACTTAGACGGGACGTGGGATTACCAAGTCAGTCTTCCTGAGAGTCAATGCAGTGTACAAGGTGCTTGCTCGATTAAGATTGTAGGCAGTATCGGGCATTATGTGTTGCCTACTAACACCGATAATAAGAATGGTGTTTTTCTGGTCAATGTTTATCCAACTACTATCAACCGAGGACAGCCCGTCGTCACTATTACAGGAATTGGTTCAGGACTTACGCAAAAACTCTCTCAAACTCTTATTCCTCTGTGTCGCGCCAGTTGCTTCAAGTCGGGGAACCCGCCCAACGCACTGGCTTCTCTGCGTCCTCTGCGGTTCGTTTTTTGGTCATTTTGCGTAAGTCCTATGCTTTTTGCTAAGTATGTAAGCAAATTGAATACACACCAACTTTAGAGGATGAATGAACAAGTTTTGGGCGAATAAAATAGAGCCTCTGGCACGCTGACGCGGTAAGCGAAGCTATGCCGAAGGCTTTACGCTACTACACAAACTCTCGTCCACCTCCGTGGACTAATACACTCATCAAGGGTTTTTAACCTGGGTCGGCAGGTTTTGTCTGTGTAGCCGCGGTTTCTAACCGCCAAGGCTAGTAATAAATTAGACTTGTTCATTCAACCTCTTAGAACGGAATATCATCTGGATCTGGTTCTTCCGCTTTCACTGCTGGATAAGTGGTTCGCTCATAATTTGTGGGTTGGGGTACGGGTTCGTAACTTGTCGCTTGGGGAGCAACACCAACAGGATTTGTAGCCGGGGTAGGCGCTGGACGCGGTGACTCGTAACTAGGAACGTCTTTCTGTGGAGGACGAGATGCTGATGGCTGTCGTGGAGCAGTTTCAGTGAATGATGGAGTTACGATCGCAGATGGTAATGGATCGGTATTAAAACTACCTCCAACAGATTGAATTTGTTGGACTGTCAATTCAGCGCGTTTTTCTTTAAAACCTTCTTGACGTTCAACAGTATTCATGCTTAAACGTCCTACTATGATGACGCGATCGCCTTGGTGGTAGTTTTGCTGAATTTCTGTCGCTAAATTCCCCCAGCCGACAACCTTCAGCGTGGCTGGCGGATCTTCTGGTTTCTGGGAATTGGGAAACTGCACCAGCATTTCCGTAACTCCCAGATTATCGGCTGTATAGCGCAGTTGCGGCTCGTTAATAATTTCCGCCATCAAAACGCAGTTGTTCATTAAAATTACTCCTGACTGCAAAAAGTACTGATTCCAAAAGAAAAGGTTTTTCTATGTAGTGCCAATTAATATCTAGATAGGTTTAATCGGGGAGCATTTTTTAATAATGTTTGAACAAATTTTCTGCATCCATTTTTAATTTTTAGTTATTTCTAGCATAAAAGCCAAGCGATCGCTTTGAACAGCATTAAATATGCCGCCCGCCACCCTCGCCTGACTAAATGAGCATTGAATTCTGTCTGGAGTAGTATAATTGTACTACTAATTGATTAAATAGAAAATTAAGTCTTGACGTGAACTGGAAAAACACCCAAGGCGATCAACCTGGCTGGAAGGTCGCCCAAGATGGGTAAGCGCAAAAATGCAGGTGGTACAAAGGTGCGATTGGATGTGAGAACTGGGGCAAATACCCGCTTTTGGATAAAAGTTTGAAACGCCTGAATGATGCGTGTGGGTAACTCGCGTTGACGCTGTACTTTTGCTAGATGGCTAAGTTGTACTTGTCCGTTTTTAAGTGGTTTGCTGAGTACATTCGCTGCGACTACAGCATCTTGAATTGCGTAGTTAATGCCAACTCCACCGACGGGGGACATTATATGGGCAGCATCACCAATGAGTAACAAACCTTGACGATACCAGCGTTTGACGCGGCTGGACTCCACTGAGAGAAAAGCTATTTGTGACCAATCATGTAAATTTTGGATGCGTTGTTGGAATTCTGGCACTACTTCCACAACAGATTTTTTAAATTCCTCCAAACCAGCAGCCCGCAGTTGTTGATAGCCTCCCTTGGGGATGACATAGGCAACTTGCCACTCATCACCACGGTCAAGCATGGCAATGATTTTACCTTGACCAAAACGCGCCATTCCCCCTTCAGAGTCTTCTGGCTGACGCGGTAGGCGCAGCCAGAGGACATCCATTGGCGGCGAGGTTTCGATGGATTCAAACTCACCCAGGTGGCGTAAACGTGAGTGGCGACCATCTGCACCTACTGTCACTATTGCCCGGATTTCATGCCAACCACCGCCTCCCCGATAGCGGACACCTTGAATCACGCCATTTTCCGTAATTAATTCCTGCACATTCGCACCCATTACCAGATGGAAATTAGGATATTTTTGTGCTTCTTGGGTGATGAACTCCAGGAATTTTACCTGGGGAAGCATCGTAATGTAGGGGTAATGGGTTTTCAAATGACTAAAATCTGCCAACGTGACAGTATCTTGAGCAGTTTTAAACCTAATTTGGCGCATTTTGGCATGGGGGAGTTTTAGCAAGCGATCGCTAAGTCCCAATTCTTCCATAATTTCCATCACCGACGGATGAATTGTATCGCCACGAAAGTCGCGATCAAAGTCTTTGTGCGCTTCCAACAGCATCACCGAAATGCCTTGACGCGCTAACAACAGCGCCAAAACTGCTCCTGCTGGCCCCCCACCCACAATGCAACAATCTGTAGTTTGTTCGTCTACAATGTCATGGACAGGGTTAACGCTTGGATCTTGGGAAAGATTTTTAGGTACATCGGTAGTCATAACAATACCTCTTGATAATTCGTAATTCGTAATTCGTAATTCGTAATTATTTGTTGGCAGTCCTAAAATTTAGTGTAGTTTGCTTTTTATACTGCAAGCTGTTTTTTTAACTTTTCGTATTTAGATAGAACCTGTATTATGATGAGCGCTAAACTATCATTTGTCACTTGTCCCTTTTTCAATCCAATTCCCAATTCCCAATTCCCAAATAATTAATTGTGTCCCAAGTTATTTTAGAAAACGTTTATAAAAGTTTTTCCGCGCGGAAAGGGGAGGGTGTAAATTCACAAACCCAATCTTCCCTCATGTCTGAGGATAAAACTGATGTAGCGCAAGAACGTGCGGGAAGTGTTAATGTCTTGCGACGGATTAACCTGACGATCGCAGATGGCGAGTTTATGGTGCTGGTTGGCCCTTCTGGTTGTGGTAAAAGTACCCTGCTACGCTTAATCGCTGGTTTAGAAGTGATGACTGGCGGTAATATCTGGATAGGCGATCGCTTAATCAATGACCTACCACCCAAAGAACGCGACATCGCAATGGTATTTCAAAATTACGCCCTCTATCCCCACATGACGGTGTACGACAACATCGCCTTTGGGCTACGCCGCCGCTTTGGGAAAGCAGAGGAAAAAATTACTCCCTCATCCCCCTCATCCCCTCATCTTCCGACGTGGGCAGAAAATCTCTTCGTGGGTGCGACCAGAAATTTACCTAAAGGACTGCGCTACATTTCTGAGAAAGAACGCGCGGTGGATGAACAGGTGCGTAGTGTTGCCCAATTGTTGCAAATCGAAACATTGCTGAATCGCTTACCTAAACAGCTATCTGGAGGACAAAGACAACGGGTTGCATTGGGACGAGCGATCGCGCGTGACCCCCAAGTATTCTTAATGGATGAGCCGCTTTCTAACTTAGATGCCAAACTGCGGGCAGAAACCCGCGCTCAAATTGTCAAATTGCAGCGCCAACTGGGGACAACGACAATTTACGTTACTCACGATCAAACAGAAGCGATGACAATGGGCGATCGCATTGCGATTATGTCTGAGGGTAAAATTCAGCAAGTTGCTTCTCCCTTAGAACTTTACAACCGCCCTGCTAACCTTTTTGTCGCAGAGTTCATTGGTTCACCACCGATGAATTTTATTCCTGTAGAATTTCATGCCCCACAGTTGATTACTCATTCCCAGTTTCGTTTCACCCTCCCAGAAGTTTGGGGAAAAGCTCTACAAAAATACGATCGGAAAACTCTAATTTTAGGCATTCGCCCAGAACACTTGAATTTAAGTATGCCTGCTACGAAAAATCTACCAGTGCAAGTAGATTTGGTAGAAAATCTCGGCAACGATTCCTTTCTCGCTGTTAAAATTGCCGAACCGGAATCTCAAAAAGTCACTACCAATTACTTACAAGTGCGAATACCACCAGACCGATTTGTACAAGTTGGGGAGCAACTATGGTTATCTCTGACTACAGAGAAAATTCACTTTTTTGACCCCGAAACTGAGCTAGCAATATTTCCCTTTTGACCTCTCCCCGGCTTGCGTAGGTTGGGTTTAGTTCCTCAAACCGACCTACGATTCTCCTTAACCCAAGGGTATTGCAAACTGAATCATAATTGCGATCTCAAGCCAGAGATCACAGGTTTTATAATAAATTTAATTTATCCTTTTAACAAATAAGACTATTTGCTTTTATTGCATAAGCCGCTTTATGCTGAAATCAGCAGATATCTGTACTTTGAACAAATATCAACTTGGCTTGGGATTAATATAAGCCTTTGGCTGAGTAATTAACTTTGCAAATCTCTAGTAGAGCGATCGCTTAAATAAACATACCATTTTAAATGGCGCAAGAAGCAAACTAATGCTAACTAAATTACCCAAAGAAACTTTGATAAAACCAAGGAGAATAATAATTAAATGCTAGAACAGCAGATTGATTATCCTACCAGACCGAAGACAAGTGCAATGATCATGAAACTTTTTCAAATCAGTTTAGTGGTCTTAGTACTTTTGATCAACTTAGCAATTGCTTTCCCCTCTTGGGCAGAAAAAGCGCCTTCTTTAACTAGTAATGCTGACTACTTTCAAGTAGGGCAAAAAGTCATTTGGCTTTACAAGCCTCGTGCGGATTCTAGCGATGTCCAAAGAATTCCCGCCGAAGTAGTCAAGTTAAGTTCCAAGCAAGTGCAAATCAAGGTTTACAAACATAATCACGAATTTGTTAATCGTTGGGTGAATCCAAACAAGCTTGAGAATTCCCAAAAAGTTAAAGAGTCAATACTAGGACTTACGCAAAAAAAAAAGCACTGAAAGCCTTGATTTATCTTAGGGGCAATTCATGAATTGCCCCTACATTTCGTAAGTCAACTCAAAACTTGGTTACTCCCATTCAATGGTTCCAGGCGGCTTAGAGGTGATGTCATAAACCACCCGATTCACCCCTTTCACCTCATTCACAATCCGAGTAGAAATCACTTCCAGTACATCGTAAGGGACTCTTGCCCAATCAGCAGTCATGCCATCTTCACTAGTAACAATCCGCAAAACAATTGGGTAAGCGTAAGTGCGTTGATCCCCCATAACGCCAACACTACGAATTGGCAGCAATACAGCAAACGCTTGCCAAAAATCATGATACATGCCGCGTTGGTTAATTTCTTGCCGGACAATCAAATCTGCATCGCGCAAAATGTTTAACCGCTCAGATGTGACTTCTCCCAGAATGCGAATTGCCAAACCAGGACCAGGAAAAGGTTGTCGTTGGACAATTTCTTCTGGTAAACCAATAGAACGCCCTACTTTGCGGACTTCATCTTTAAATAGTTTCCGCAGTGGTTCCACCAATTTAAATCTTAGGTCTTTGGGCAAACCGCCAACATTGTGATGACTTTTAATTTTCACCGCTACCCGTTCACCAGTTTGGGTATCAACGTTGGTGTCAGCAGATTCGATCACATCTGGATAAAGAGTTCCTTGAGCCAGGTAGTCAAAGTGACCAAGGCGCTTGGATGTTTCCTCAAATACAGCAATAAATTCGTGTCCGATGCGGCGGCGTTTTTCTTCAGGATCTGTGATATCGGCAACTCTAGCTAAAAAGCGATCGCGGGCATTAACATACTCTACAGGAATGTGAAATTGCTCTTGAAACAGCTTTACTAATCGCTCTGGCTCATACTTTCGCATAAAGCCTTGATCAATAAATACACAAGTTAATTGGTCACCAATCGCTTTATACAGCAAGAAGGCCAAGGTAGAAGAATCCACCCCACCAGACAACGCCAACAGCACCCGCTTTTCACCAACTCTGGCGCGAATTTCCCGAATTGCCTCTTCGACAAAAGCTGCTGTTGTCCAAGTGGGTTCGCAATCGCAGATGTGGTAGACAAAATTACGGATTAATGCTATTCCACCAACAGAATGCACTACCTCTGGATGAAACTGAACGCCGTAAAGTTTCCTTTCGTGGTCAGCGATCGCAGCACAGGGAGTATTTTCTGTATGCGCCAGCAATTCAAACCCTGATGGCATTTGGGTAACTGAGTCTCCATGACTCATCCACATCGTAGTGCCATCTTCGACATTAGTGAGCAAATCTGTGGGATCATCAATATATAATGAGGCTTTGCCGTACTCACCTCGGTCAGCCTTTGCCACTTCCCCACCGAGTTGATTTACCATCAACTGCATTCCATAGCAAACACCCAAAACGGGTATTCCCAAATTCCAGATTTCTGGGTCACAATGGGGAGCCTTATCGCCATAAACCGAACTCGGCCCACCGGAGAGAATGATTCCTTTAGGATTGAGTTGGCGCAAATGTGCAGAAGTAGTGCGATAAGACAAAACTTCAGAGTATACTTGAGTCTCGCGGATGCGACGGGCAATCAACTCAGAATATTGAGAGCCGAAGTCTAGAATTACAATCAATTGGCGATCAAGTCTCCCAAAATTTTCTAATGTTTGGGGCGCTTGTTCTGTTGGTATCACCGCTGTATTCATGACGGGAGTGTTATGTCTGTTAAGGGTAGATGCTTTGTGGTCTATGGTGATGCTATTATTCAGCCTGGGTAGGCTGATAATGATATAGAGAACCTTTACAAAGGCAAGGTTATGTGCGTTTGTCGAGTTCCTGAGTCGGAGATGGTATTAAAACGATAAATGTACTCGAGAGTGGTTACTTAGAAGATTATTTATTTGAATTGTTTACGATTATTCATAATAAATTAACATAATTTTTCCATCAACAGACCAGCAGTTTTACTCTTCACGATAATTTTGCGATCGCGCTCAAAGAGAACAGAGCCAATTATTGTATTTCCTGTGCTGCTTTGCTTATGGTTTTGGATGTATTCTTGAGAACGTACATCGATAGTTTTGGCGATCGCACTGTAAACTTGATTTACCCAATCACTACCAGTTGCAGCATCTAGGAATTTTAGATATGTTAGTGCGGCTTCGGCGGTTGCACTGTTAAACACAGCTTGGATATCTGGTGATTTTAAACCTGCGATCGCACAGTGGGCTGCCAAAATTTCCCGCCGTCCATCAGCCAAGTAGTGATGCGTGTGAAAAATCCCTCCAGCCAGTTTCATCAGCTTACCGTGATAGCCAAATAATAAGATTTCTTTCACGCCCAGCACATCAGCTTCTACTAACATTGGGCCAAGCCAGTTAGCAGTTTTGACCAATTGTTCAGGATTAATCCCTAGTTTCCGCGCCAAATCTAGGCCATTTTCGCCGATACAGAATACTAAACTCTCAAAACGACTGGCTTTATTTTCTAACTGAGCCCGAAAAACTGCAAGTTGATCTGGTGTACTCAAGGGTTGAGAAATGCCAGTTGTCCCTAAAAGGGAAAGTCCTTCAACCACACCAAAAGCAGAATTTGAAGTCCGAACAGCAAGCGATCGCCCTTCGGGTAAAATAATCGTCACCGTGATTTTTTCCCCCGGTGCTAGCATGCGTTGCAAATTTTCTTTTAAGAGCCTTTGAGCATAAGCATAAATAGCCGGCTTGTCGTCAGCATTTAATTGCCTACCAATTCCTTCGCCACCTTTAATAATTACAGCATCATCACCCTCTTCTCGCCATTCTACCAATGCCCAAATCGGTGTATCTTTAGTCAGGTCGAGATTATCACCAGGATCGCTGCGGGCGATCGCTAAAGCTGTATTCTCAGATAATCCTGCTACTTGTTCAATGGGGATTTGTGCGATTTGAGCGGGTTCAATCAAATCTATAGATGCTAAAGTTAGGGGTTGGCGATCGCGTAACCAGTGTAAAGCTGCAACAGCAGCAGCGCAGGCAAAGACGGGAAGTGTGTATCCAGAACGGGACATTTTTTAAATTTAAAAGTTAAAATAATTCTTCAAAAAAAAGACAGTTTTAGATGGCAATTTAGACCTATCTGTAGCTTGCTTGCTTCAGGGTAACGTTCCTGTTCAGGGGATGTAAGCAAGCTTGAACTCAGCACCAGAGTCCTTCATCCGTCGGCTGCATTGGGGTTGTTAGGCTGTGTCGCCGTCTGTAACTTGTGGCATTGACTCAATTATTGCCCTTAGCACCTTATTGACTGATTCTGGTGTTGTAAAAACTTCAGCTACATCTTCATCTAGAACCACAACTTTTAGCAGTTGCTTTCTTCTACTTTGAGCGGCGAAGCGGTTGGACTTCGCCTTTTTATAATCAAAGTGGTACTCAGCTAGAAGCTCGTCATCTGAATTGTATGACTCTTCAAAAGGCGTTTTGTTCATAATCTTCACGCTCCCTTCGAGTGGCTAAACGGGCACTGATAATGCGAATGGCATTATCACGTTCGGTGAAAGAAATTAATAGCAAGCGATTGTTTCGGGAGTGTCCAATAATAATCTCTCGCTTCTCACCCACTGAGTGAGCTTCATCATCAAAAATAACTGCCAGTACATTATCAAAAACGGTCTTAGCTTCTTCAAAGCTGACACCGTGTTTTGTTAGGTTAGCTGTTGCTTTTGATTTATCCCACTCAAACTCCATGTCTAAATCATATCTGAGGTTCAAAATCCGCGTTGACGATTCCGGCGATCGTGCGGCTCTTTTCGTGCGTCCGCCGAATCGACGAACATAGCGAGAACCAATGCGGACAATCCAGATTTGAGCGTCTGGGTGACAGGCTTCGAGGCGATCGCAGGCAGTTTTCCGTGCTAACGCTTGATTCTACTTAAGTTTAATCGCCCAACCGAAGAATAACTATAACTGCCCAATTCGGCATAATATCCACAATAATAATACTCCCGGTGCGATCGCATTGTTCTGCCGTATTTTCAACCTACGCTAACACCAAAATACTTTCCACTTCGCTATCTGTAAACTTGCTGATTATACCAAAGTTATCACGCAGGATTTGGACAATTTTAGAAGTCGGGCTGTTGCCAATACGGAGATAGATAAATTTGGGTGGATGACCATAGAGAAGACTGCGCTGATGAAAATCAGAATCTTTGGAAGCAATTACAAAATCGTGTACTTTAGCGTACTCCCAGATAACCACATCGTCCGTGTTGATTAACCCTAAAGTTTTAACGTGTACTGAATCAGGATACAAATCTATAATCCGTAAAATAATCCGATCAGACAGATTTTCGTCTAGAAGCAGTTTCACAGGGATACCACAAATAACTTCTTCTCACGATCAGCAGCAAAAGCTAGACACGCTTTGATATCTTCAGAAGTTAATTCAGAAAAATCCTCTAGGATTTCTGCTTCAGTCATTCCAGCAGCAAGATACTCCAAAATATCATAAACAGTGATTCGCATTCCCCGGATACAGGGTTTACCACTGCGTTTTCCAGGTTCAATCGTAATAATGTTGTGGTAATTCATAAATTAGTCAAGATAATAGTTTCGACCACCTTCAAACATCGATTCTAGCTGTCACAGATCACTCTTGGTCAGTCGGCTCCAACGCAGTGTTAGTCTGCTGACTAATGCTTCTTGCTGCTTCTAGCTTTTGGCGAATCGCTGCTTGAACCTTCTCATCAAAATCGGGATCGTTGGGGCTTGCGACAATCCTACGCGGACGCTGATTAATCCTGTCCAAGTATGCTTGAAAAGCAGCTTGATCTCCCCGATGCTTGAGAAAATACTGTTTCAATTCAACATCAGACATTGAATCGTAATTAATTCGGCTCATCAGACAACTCTCTGTTGGGTAAAATTTGGAATTCAATCTCTTCGTCATACCCAGCAAGGATGTATATATTACGAGTCCGATTATCAACGCAAATGAGGTATATGGGCTGAAGCATGATATACGTCAATTGATAGCTAATACGATACAAACTTGCTACTTGAGCAGCAGTAAGGAACGTGGATTAAATAAAATGCAACACTTCATCAATTATCTAGCTTCCCTCTCCAATATATCGGAGAGGGATTGAGGGTGAGGTAAGCTAGGAACATAAATTGTATGTTATTTAATTCTTCTTCCTGAGCATTTTAGTTAATTACACCAAAATTACGAATTACGAATTAGTAATTAGTCAAACACCTACTTCTGATAATACAGCTTCCATAGCTTCGGAAGAAATTCCTTGTTGAATATAACGGGGTGCTTCAGGATTGTAAGGACTAGCTACTCGGTCAATGTTGAGGATGTTTGCCCCATCTGGTAAAACTGGTACATCTGCATCAAATGCTGTAGGACGCATCAAAGAACTGGAAAAGCCTTTGAAAATAGCAATTGTATCTTGCTCATCAGCAATTTCCACCGTTACAATTAGAACTTCTTGGGGACGTTTAGCGGTGTATTGTTCCAGTCGCTTGCCAATGGAATCCATTTTTTTAAGAGTAATGCTTACTGTGGTGTAGCCGAGCGTCCCTGCTTGCCCAGCTTAATCAAAACAAAGTAGCTTAAGTAAAGCACATAAATTACTAAACTAGCTATGCCGAGAAAACCTAAAAACTCAGCCTTGCTATTAGCATGAAAATATTCTTTGAATAGCAACGGAGCCTCAAACCAGACCCGACAATAGGAAGTTTTAAGCACATTGCTAGAAAAAGCACAACCCAAAAAAGGGATAAAAGCTACTGCACCCAAAATACAATAAACAGTTGTCGCCCAGCGCCAAGAAGTAAAAATAAATTTCAAAGCACCACTGCTTTGATACTCAATTTCATCGTTGATATCCACCCAGAACCACAGCGAAATCGGGATCAAAATCTCAGCTATCAACCCAGAGATAAAGCTAACTGGATACTGGGCAATCATTAAGTAAATCGTGATTGCTACCAGGCTTGATACTCGCCAGTATATAGCCAATAAGCGTTGTATGCTTTCTGCTTTTTGCACAAATGCCCAAATCAGAAGAATTAGCGGAATAATTACCAGGAATAATACTGCTAGTCGGTAATCCATCCAGATGAAAGGGCGAAACCAAACGTTATAGTCCATAATTTTTCTCAAACGATAAATAAAACATTTTTAACCAAAAACAAGTATCCATAACTAATAAACCTGTAAGCTAGGGCTATTTCGTTTTAGACATAAACTGCCCATAACTAAAGTTCTTTGGCTTTTAGCAAAAGTCTGTTAAAAGGGACTATAACATGAGTCTCAGTCGTCTTTAGACGAGTTTCGCTATACGCCTGGTGAATTCATTCTGAGGCGGACTAGATGAGAATGAAATAGCCCTGCCTGTAAGCTATTAAGTAAGTAGGCATAATTAAATATAAGATAAAACCTCACCCTCAATCCCTCTCCGTGAGTTCAGAGAGGGAAGCCGGATAGAGGGTGAGGTTTTATATTTAATTTGACCCACTTACTTAGCTAGCTAATAGTCTATCTATATTACATAACAGTTTAATCAAAGCACAAAGTCTAGCCTCAAGATTGCGCTCTAACTTCTTTGTACAAGCAAGTGGCTACCCAACTTATACCATTTCACCGAATTTATCCTATAAATACGTTTGTAGGGGCATACAGATGTACGCCCCTACGCTCAATTCATTTGTTGCAAAGATTTTTGGAAAAGGTATTAATTAAATGGTAAATTGTTTAATTAACTTTCCTCAATCTCTCTATTTGGCAAAAAACAAGCAACTCAAAGCTGCTAATCTCAGATTTTGCACCTATTTGTAAGTAGCGTCAGGAAGAGTTGTAAAATCCACCCACCGACTATATACTCAACACTCTCGGACAAAACCCCAATTTTTTGGGGTGTAAACAGTTTCCTCTTAGATAAAAAAACTCTCAAATTTTAACCCTGATATATCTGTAACTCCAGATATTTCACCAATTATTTGCCTGTTGGGGCAAATGATGAAAGAGGGAGAGGAAGATTTTACTCAGGAGTGAGGTGAGAGTGCAAGATTTGAGTAAGTAAATTTTGGTTGCTTGTTTACCAAACGAAGATAAAATTTACTTTTCTAAATTTCTAGTCGTCGTAAACCCGGCATTCAATTGCATCTGGGTTGTCATCACAATACTGTTCGAGAGAATTTTTTGGCTTGCTTTGGCGCTTGTGGGAAGCTTCGGCTTGCAATTCTTCTACTGCATCCCAAGCAGCAGCACACTCTGGTGAGGCGCTACCGCTAACGTCACAAACAGTACGCGCTTGCTCCACTTCTTCTTGGATTTTCTCTTGAATATCGCTTTTTGCTGTTTCTTGGATGTTGGTCATTGCTTTAGTCTCGTTGTGTGTTGTTAATACTAGTATAGAAAAACTTCAGAAATGGCAGATTTTAGCTTGATTACTAACCATTCTAACCATTCAGCTCATAAGTTAGTACTTTAGCCTATTGATTTATAATCCATACAGTAAACTGGCGCATTTATCAATGCATTCATCTTTATTTTTTAAGATTTTGTGGAATCAGTAGGATAGATAAACAATCATACAATATATTTAGATGCATCTATTAGGGAATGATTTCCCCAGCTTCTTGGGATGGAGGAGACAAAAGGCTGGCATTAATTTTTGTTGGATGCAATTCTTCCCAAAATCAAAAATCAAAACCTACTAGCCCAAAAAGAGAAAGAAGCTCAAAACTCATGGCAGACCAAATGCAGTGGGCAAACGCCCTATCAACCCGTCATTCTTTGGAAGCAGCTGTTACAGATGTGGTGGAACGAGCTGTCTCATCGTTAACAGCACCTGCGGATCTAGGACTGGTATTCATTTCGTCTGCTTTTACGAGTGAGTATTCCCGATTGTTACCTTTGTTAGCTGAGAAACTTTCTGTGCCTGTGCTAATTGGCTGTAGTGGTGGAGGTGTGATTGGGACGACTAACGGAGAAATCCAAGAATTAGAAGCTGAACCAGCTATTAGCTTGACTTTAGCACACCTTCCAGGGGTGAAAGTTCAAGTTTTTCATGTTGTTGCTGAAGAATTACCTGATTTAGACAGTTCACCAGATGCTTGGGTTGATTTGATCGGTGTGCCAACATCACCGACACCCCAGTTCATTTTGCTGTCTAGTTCTTTCGCTTCTGGAATCAACGATTTATTGCAGGGGTTGGATTTTGCTTATCCAGGATCGGTGATTGTGGGGGGACAGGCTAGCGGTGGGGGTATGGGTGGTCGTGTTGCCCTTTTTTGTAATGATACTGAGGGCGGGGAATGCCAAAATTTGTATCGTGAGGGAACTGTTGGTATAGCTTTGACTGGCAATATTGTTTTGGAAACGATTGTAGCCCAAGGATGCCGACCGATTGGCAAACCATTGCAAGTTACAAAAGCCGATCGCAATATTATTCTAGAGTTAGATGAGCAAGTGCCTTTAGTGGTGTTGCGAGATTTGATTGCTAGTCTGAGCGAACACGAACGGATTTTAGCACAGCACTCTCTGTTTGTTGGTGTGGCGATGGATGAATTTAAGCTGGCTTTGCAACAGGGAGACTTTTTAATTCGTGGTATTCTTGGGGTCGATCCAACAGCTGGGGCGATCGCAATAGGCGATCGCGTTCGTCCAGGACAAAGGCTGCAATTCCACCTCCGCGATGCCCAAGCCTCTGCTGAAGACCTAGAATTACTCCTGCAAAGTTATCAAACCCAACGAGACTCTGAACCCTCTGCTGTAGCTGCCTTAATGTTTGCCTGTCTGGGGCGAGGTGAAGGACTCTATGGTAAACCCAATTTCGATTCTGAATTATTTCGGCGCTACGTCAGCGATATTCCTGTAGGTGGTTTTTTCTGTGGTGGGGAAATCGGCCCTGTTGGCGGCAGAACTTTCTTACACGCCTACACTTCTGCATTTGGAATTTGTCGCCAAAATCAGTTATGAGTTATGAATTAAAGTTCTGACTCTATCCTATCTAATTTGTGAAAATTCGCGGTGTCTAGATCCCCGACTTCGTAAAAGTTGTCGGGGATCTAACTTTTTACGAATGATTAAGTAGGGCTATATAGCGGTTCCCATTCAGATGCGGTACAGCATTATATCGCCAGGTGTACGGGCAAGTCTTAGACAAGCCCTACCGATGTACCTCACATAAACGAGAACCGCTATAAGTAGGTTTTTGTAAATGTCTACGATGCTAGGCTTGTAGCCTCAATGTTAGTCTATAGGTTAACCCATTCTTAACTTTAAATCTTTTCCCTCACCCCCAGCCCCTCTCCCAAATTTGGGAGAGGGGAGACATAAACCTTATTTAAGTTGAGAACCGTAGTTTTCACCCTCTCCCTAAATCCCTCTCCCAAATGCTTGAGAGGGAGTTTGAAATTCTGGCTCCCCGAATCCCAGATTTGGGATTCGGGGTTAGGGGATAAGGGCTATCAAGGTTTTTGCACCTGACGGGATGCTCTTTTGTTTGTCACCCCTGTGAACCCAACTAGCTTTAGATCGCCCCATCCCTGAGAGCTAATGAGGTGTCACCTTGCACTCTTTTGTCATGAGGTGAAAAATCAGGTAGGCTATTGGGCAAAATGGGATGCTCCTGTTTGAGTGCTAAATAGCTGTTTGTTTAGGATTTAGCTGTCTTTCTATATTTGCAGATATATATCGATATAAACGCTGTGAATATTTTATATATATAAAAATATATTCCTAAGAGAGACAAGTTTAAATATTAATTTATACCTTGTGTTCTCTGACAAAAAGCTTCATGATTGATTGAGGAAGCAAATAATTATAGGTGAGTTCATCATAATGTCAATACCTTTCTATATTCTTTCTAATTCATAGCAAGAATATATTTTATACTAATCTGAAATTTATTTATGTCGGAGTTTAAATAATTCAATGCTAGAAGGATGGATTCAAATTGGATTAACGTTACTAATTGTAGTAGCAATTACTCCCTTTTTTGGGCGTTACATGGGGCGTGTATTCCTAGAGCAAAGAACTTTTCTAGACCCGATTTTGAATCCGGTTGAGCGAGTGCTTTACTCTTTGGTTGGCGTTCAAATCCAAGATAATATGACGGGTTGGCAGTATGCGCGAGCAATCCTGTACAGCAATGTAGTCATGGGGTTGCTGATTTTCTTGTTGATCGCCAATCAGGGATGGCTACCGCTTAACCCGACCAAGATAGCCGCCCCAACTTGGGACACGATAGTACACACGACGATTTCTTTCATTACCAATACCAACCAGCAGCATTATTCTGGTGAAACCTACTTAAGTTACGGTAGTCAAATGTTAGGGCTGGGCTACCACATGTTTACCTCAGCGGCAACGGGCATAGCAGTAGCGATCGCCTTTATTCGCGGGTTGACTGGTAGATCGTTAGGCAACTTCTACGTAGACTTGATTAGATCGATTACCCGAATTTTGCTGCCGATTAGTATTATCGGCGGCATTGTTTTTATTGCCCTTGGTGTGCCAGAAACCTTGGCCGGGCCAGCAGTGTTTCCCACCTTAGAAGACCCTAACATTAGTCAGGCGATCGCTCTTGGGCCGGTTGCCCACTTTGAAATCATCAAACAGCTAGGCGAGAATGGCGGCGGCTTTTTCGCCATCAACTCAGCCCACCCCTTTGAAAATCCCAACGCATTTTCTAACTTAATTCAGATCGTGGCAATGCTTTCAATTCCCACGTCTCTGATTTATACCTATGGGATGTTTGCAAATAACCTCAAACAAGCCTGGTTACTCTACGGCATGGTCGGTGTAATTTTTCTCGGATTTCTGATTGTCACCGCCATTGGGGAATACAACGGTAATCCGGCTGTAAACACGCTTTTGGGCAGTCAGCAAGCGAACCTAGAGGGTAAAGAAGTCAGATTTGGTTGGGCGCAATCGGCATTATTTGCGGTAAGTACAACCGGCACAATGTGCGGCGCTGTCAACAGTTTCCACGATTCCTTTATGCCCGCCGGCGGTTTTATTTTTCTGTCTAATATGTTTCTCCAAATCATGTGGGGTGGACAGGGTACGGGAACAGCTTACTTGTTCGCCTATAGTATCCTGGCGGTATTCGTCACAGGTTTGATGGTGGGACGCACCCCAGAATTTCTGGGACGCAAGATAGAAAAGCGGGAGGTTGTTCTTGCTAGCTTCCTGATTTTGCTGGTTCACCCGATCGCCATTTTGATTCCCGGGGCGATCGCTTTAGCTTTTCCTGACCAACTGGCAGGGATTAGCAATCCCGGCTTTCACGGCTTTTCTCAGGTGATCTACGAATATGCCTCAGCTGCTGCTAACAACGGTTCTGGGTTTGAAGGTTTAGGAGATTCACAACCTTCACCGTTAGCGATCGCTACAGGTACCAAAACTACCGCAACCGCCCTCTGGTGGAACCTGAGTACCTGCTTCAGCCTTTTAGCCGGACGCTATATCCCAATCATCGGTCTGCTGTTATTAGCGGATAGCATGTCCCGCAAGCAAGCTGTTCCTTACACGACTGGTACATTGCGAACTGATACCGGACTATTTACAGGTGTCACCGCAGGTGTAATTTTAATCTTAGGCGCACTCACATTCTTCCCAGTATTAGCATTAGGGCCTATCGGTGAAGCCTTTTTTATCTCCAAAGGCATCGGCTAGGGAGTGGGGAGTGGGGAGTGGGGGAGATGAGGAAAGAAAGACAGGACTTACGCAAAAACTCTCTCAAACTCTTATTCCTCTGTGTTCTCTGCGTCCTCTGCGGTTCGTTTTTTGGTAATTTTGCGTAAGTCCTAAAAGAATAACTAATGCCCCATGCCCCATGCCCCATGCCCAATATTTAACGAACTTTGGGGGTTTAAGTCCCCTGTCTCTACAGGCAGAGCGAATTGAATGCCTCAACTAAATCCCCCGAAGTTTTGTGGACGGAAACCGTCCCCACAAACTTCTCTTCGTCACAAAACGTAATTACGAATTACGAATTACGAATTACGAATTACGAATTACGAATTACGAATTATTTAATGTATGCCAACTAAAACTGATTCTCGTCCGCCCCGTATTCCATCTGGAACTCGTGACTCGCGCAAGCACACCCCCAAAGCTGATTTAAAGGGACTTTACCAGAGAGCAATTCGTGAGTCATTTGTCAAGCTCGATCCGCGAATTACTGTTAGAAACCCAGTTATGTTTGTTGTTTGGGTAGGGACAATTGTCACCTTCCTGGTTACCCTGAACCCAAATCTGTTTGGCACAATTCAGGCAGATATCAATCAACAACGCCTGTTAAACGGGTTGATTACCTTTATTCTCTTTTTTACACTCGTTTTTGCCAACTTTGCCGAAGCTGTGGCTGAGGGACGTGGTAAAGCCCAAGCTGATTCACTGCGCTCGACGCGATCGGATACGATCGCTAATAAAATCCTCCCTGATGGTTCGATACAACAAGTCAATTCTACGGAACTGCGCCGGGGCGATTTGGTTCAGGTAGTTGCAAATAATATGATTCCCGCCGATGGGGATGTAATTAAAGGCATCGGCTCGGTGGATGAGTCTGCAATCACTGGAGAATCTGCCCCGGTATTGAAGCAACCAGGTACAGATATTGCTAGTTCGGTAACAGGCGGTACACGCCTACTTTCAGACGAGTTGACAATTCGGATTAGTGCCGATCCGGGTCAAGGCTTTATCGATCGCATGATTGCCCTGGTAGAAGGCGCACAACGCACCAAGACTCCCAACGAGATTGCTTTGACGGTATTGTTGGCAGTGCTAACGCAAGTATTCCTGATTGTGGTGTCAACTCTGCCCCCATTTGTTGGCTACATCGCTAGTTTTATCAGCACAGCCTTTGGCGTTGAGGCGGCAAACAGTTTGCGGGCGGGTGCTAGTGTTGCGATTTTAATATCGCTACTGGTAGCTTTGATTCCCACAACTATCGGTGGTTTACTCAGTGCGATCGGTATTGCAGGGATGGATAGAGTTGCCCAGTTTAACGTCATTGCAACCTCTGGTAGAGCCGTAGAAGCTTGCGGCGACATCAACACCTTGGTGCTGGATAAGACAGGGACTATCACCTTGGGAAACCGGATGGCTGATGAGTTTATTCCTCTGGATAATCATTCAATAGAAGAGGTGGCGCAAGTCTCCCTAGCTGCTAGCTTGTTTGATGAAACACCAGAGGGTAAGTCAATTGTAGTTTTAGCAGAAAGGTCTCAGGCTGCGGTAGACTTCAGTATCGACAAAGCCGAGGGTGTGGAATTTACCGCCAAAACCCGGATGAGTGGCACGAATCTACCCGATGGCAAACAAATTCGTAAAGGAGCGGTAGAGGCCATTAAGGGATTTGTCCGTTCTCGTGGCGGCCAAGTTCCTGATGATATAGACGCAGCTTATGAGCGAGTTTCCCGGTTAGGCGGGACACCTTTAGCTGTTTGCCAAGATGACAAAATTTATGGTGTCATCTACCTCAAAGATATTGTCAAACCTGGTTTGCGAGAACGATTTGACCAACTCCGGCGGATGGGTGTTCGCACCGTTATGCTCACAGGTGACAACCGAATTACTGCTTCGGTAATTGCTGAAGAAGCTGGAGTGGATGATTTTATTGCCGAAGCGACTCCAGAAGACAAAATTGAGGTGATTCGCTCCGAACAATCTCAGGGTAAACTGGTGGCAATGACCGGAGATGGTACTAATGATGCACCTGCCTTGGCTCAAGCAAATGTGGGTGTGGCAATGAACTCTGGGACGCAAGCTGCCAAAGAAGCTGCTAACATGGTGGACTTAGACTCTGACCCCACGAAGCTAATTGACTTAGTAACCATAGGTAAACAGTTGCTAATTACTCGTGGAGCCTTGACAACATTTTCCATCGCTAACGATATTGCCAAGTATTTTGCGATCATTCCGACTATCTTTGCAGCTGCTGGAATCGGCGCACTTAATATTATGGGATTAAAGAGCGCCCAATCTGCGATTATCTCGGCGCTGATTTACAACGCCCTGATTATTCCGGCATTAATTCCGTTAGCACTCAAAGGGGTGAAGTTTTTACCTTTAACAGCAGATCAACTGCTACGTCGTAACATTTTAATCTATGGTCTTGGCGGCATCGTTGCTCCGTTCATTGCCATCAAACTGATAGATATTATCCTACCTTTGTCTTAATTTACTATGAAACCCGTTCAGATCCGACGCGCGTTAGCTCTATCCCAAGTATTAGAAGAAATAACTGAAATCTGGTGTCAATGGCGTAGACAAAAGCTGCCACTGTATTTATTTCTGGCGATGTGTTTCAATCTAGTGGTTGCACCTCTAGTCTATGCAGCTACTGGTGAACAACTTTCTCGCAGTCAATCTTGGGGATTGGGGCTGTTAGGACTAGTGACACTGGGGCTTTCTATCTATCTATTTTTTGTAATGTTTGTACCGGAGAAATTCTAATGAGTTTTGCACGCGAAGCCGGTAGAGCCGTTCGTTCTACCCTGGTACTCTGGGTTATTGGAGCGATTATTTATCCTTTTGCGATGATTGCTATTGGGCAGATTGTGTTTCCGTTTCAAGCAAACGGCAGTCTACTGAAAAATAGCGCAGGCCAAGTTGTGGGTTCTGCTTTGATTGGTCAACCTTTTACTAGCGATCGCTATTTTAACAGCCGTCCCAGTACCACCAGTTACAGCACCGCTGATCCCAAAAAAGATGATGGGGGAGTTTTGAAAACCGGAGTTTCTGGCGCTAGTAACTTGGCTCCCAGTAATCCCGCATTAATGGAACGCATCAAAGGTAAAGATGATCCAGACCCCACCAAAAAGATTGAAGGTGACTTCACTCGTCTGAAAAAAGCAGGTGTGGAGCCGACTGGTGATTTAGTCTACACCTCTGGTTCTAGCCTTGATCCTCACATTACTCCTGAAGCTGCGATCGCGCAAATTGGACGCGTAGCCAAGGCGCGAGGAGTTCAGCCGAATCAACTGCAACCTTTGATTTCTCAAAATACCGATGGTCGCTTTCTCGGCATCTTTGGTGAACCTGGAGTTAATGTGTTGAAGCTGAATTTAGCTCTGGATAAGATTAAGGCATAGGAAATAGCGAAAAAGGGATGTTCCTGATTATTGCTACGCCTCCGATTCAGAATTAATTTTTAATGATTACTTAAAATCAAAAGGCTTAGATTCCCGATTTATTTAATAAAGTCGGGAATTTTGTTATTTACGGGAGCATCTCAATTTTGGCTTAAATCTTTTCCCTCACCCCCAGCCCCTCTCCCGATTCCGGGAGAGGGGAGACATATAGCGTGTCCCAGGTGCATGAGGTACATCAATCAGATCAAAACCTCACCCCCAACCCCTCTCCGATGCTTTGGAGAGGGGAGACAAAGCGTAGCTTTGGCGGGGTAAGGTTAAGCTGTACCTTACTAAATTAGTAAATTATAAGTAGGTAGGCATAATTAAATATAAGATCAAACCTTACCCTCAATCCCAGGGCTATTTCATTCTAAAATGTGACGTTTTCAAAGTCCCTCTCAAAGATGTGGGAGAGGGATTTAGGGTGAGGGCAAAAACTACGGTTCTCAACTTAAATCGCGTTTAAATTCTTATTTTTCTGAAAAAGATTCCTAAAAACTGCCATAAAAATAGAATGAAATAGCCCTGCCCTCAATCCCTCTCCGATACTTTGGAGAGGCAAGCCGGAGGCAGGGTGAGGTTTTATATTTAATTACGTCTACCTACTTATATATCAAATCTATATCTCTAAATATATGCTTATTTAGCTAATAAATAAACACATGTTTTATCTACTTAATAAATCATATATATTCAAAATCTATCTAAAGAAATCTTATTTTGTCTGTAAAATACTGCACAATATTATTATAGTTAAAAAAAATTTTGTGTTAAAAAGCGAACAAGTTTTAGAACCAAGCCTATTTGGCGTTTTAATTCAAGCCAATAGCGTTTATTGCGGTATTCATTTAACTGAAATTAAATTACCCGATCAATGCATCTTTTTAGGTATTTTAAGAAACAATCAAGTAATTTCCGCAACAGATAATCCTAGTATTTTTTCTGAAGACTACATTTTAGCAATAGCAACCCATCCAATGATGGTTCCGGCTCTCAAAGTGACTCTGAAGAAAATTCATTCTGTTTACTATTCCCTCAACAGTTGCTTACTAGAAGCTAGATCAATAGCCAGCCAATCTGTTAATTCAGATGACTCAGATGCACCAACAAATTTTAATTCCACATATTATTAGACATGACACAAAACCACACGGAGGAGACATTCCTTTTGTAGCAGTGTTTTTGGCTCATATTTCCTTCATGATTGTTTGGGGAATTATCGTTTTTATCGTTTTATCTGTCTGCAAAGCAATAGAAGACCCCCCAGAAAATGCGACACAAGATAAAGACGAAATAGGAAGTATCAAAGATTTACACCAACACCCCTGTGAAAACTGCGAATTTTTTAACAATAATTATTTTCTAAAATGTGCAGTACATCCTACCACTGCCCTAACCATACAAGCACTCAATTGCTCTGACTACAGCCCTAAATAGGTGATTTTCTCGCTATCATAAAGCGATCGCTTTATCCCCCACTTTCCAATTATGATCCAAGGTTTTGTGCAAATCTTCCTCACCCTGTTCTTAGTGGTAATGTCAGTACCAACACTAGGACACTACCTAGCTGAAGTCTTCTTCATGCACAAAACCTGGCTCGATCCAGTGATGAACCCATTGGAGCGGTTAATTTATCTCCTCATGGATATTGAACCGGAAAATAACATGACTGGAAGAGAATATGCGATCGCTATTTTACTCAGCAATACAGCAATGGCAGTTTTAGCGCTACTACTGCTGATGTTTCAAAGCTTACTACCATTGAATCCCACCAATTTAGGAATACCCACTTGGGATACAGCATTACACACCACCATTTCTTTCTTAGTTGCTGCCGATTTGCAACATTATGTGCCAGAAAGCACAATGTCCTACCTGAGCCAGATAACAGCTTTAGGCTTCTTAATGTTTGTTGCGCCTGCTACCGGATTAGCGGTGGGAATTGCCTTCATTCGCGGCTTAACAGGTAGACCTTTGGGCAACTTTTATGTCGATTTGACTCGCTCGATTACGCGAGTATTATTACCCTTGGCTATTGTCAGTACGGTATTATTAATCCTGGGTGGTGTACCCCAAACCCTTGCCGGGCCTGTAAATCTTACCACCTTAGAGGGAGCAACTCAGGCGATCGCTCGTGGCCCGATTGCCCACTTTGAAAGCATGAAAATGCTGGGTGAGAACGGTGGAGCCTTCTTTGGTGGCAACTCTGCTCATCCTTTTGAAAATCCCAATGGCGGCACGAATTTGCTGGAAGTGGTGTTAATGTTGCTGATTCCCACGGCATTACTCCACACCTACGGTATCTTCATCGGTAAGTTAAAACAGACTCGCCTCCTGTTCTGGATGGTATTCGCCATTTTTGTAGTCTTAATTGGCGTAACTGCCGTCGGGGAGTATCAGGGTAATCCCGCCGTGAATCTCTTGTTGGGTAGTCAGCAGCCCAATTTGGAGGGTAAAGAAGTCCGGTTGGGCTGGGCGGAAACTGCCTTATTTGCCATCACCACAACAGCAACCATGACTGGTTCTGCTAACGGCATGTTCGACTCGCTGATGCCAACCGGGGGATTTTGTGCTTTGCTCAACCTGTTTTTGCAAGTAATCTGGGGAGCAATGGGTACTGGAGCCGCTTCTTTGGTAGTGTACATGTTTTTGGCAGTGTTCCTGACTGGCTTAATTGTGGGGCGAACGCCAGAGTTTTTGGGACGAAAAATCGAGAAACGGGAAATTACCCTGGCAAGTATAATTATTCTCATCCACCCGCTATTGATTTTCCTGCCAGGTGCTATTGCCATAGCTTTTCCAGAGCAACTTGCAGGTATGAGCAATCCTGGCTTTCATGGTTTTACGCAGGTGATTTATGAGTATGCATCGGCGGCGGCGGGTAACGGTTCCGGTTTTGAAGGTTTGGCAGACACCCAACCCGCCCCGACAGCTTTGTGGTGGAACCTGACAACAGCATTTACCCTTTGGATGGGACGGTTTATTCCCATCGTTGTTTTGTTGTTACTAGCAGATAGCCTGTCCTCCAAGCAACCTGTACCGCCTTCCAGCGCAACCCTAAATACAGATACTAAACTATTTACTGGTGTCACTGCTGCCACAATTTTGATTCTGGGAGCTTTGACATTTTTTCCTCTTTTAGTTCTGGGTCCTGTTGCCGAAGCCTTCCAAATCGCCATCAGAAAATAACAAATTTACATCATTTTGATAATCTTTTATTCCTCACTTATAGACTTATGAATTTCTTTTTACGACCCCTGATTACGATGGCATTTGTCCTTACTCCCTCATTGGTTAGCCAATGTAATAATTTGTTTCGACAGAGTATGATTCAACAGCTTCAAGAAACAAGAAAATGTTTTAGTTGTAATTTATCGAAAGTGAATTTCTCAGGGAAAAACTTACAAGGAATTGATTTGCAATCGGCAAATCTTCAGGGAGCTAACCTCAAAAATGCTAATCTCCGGTATGCAAATTTAGAGTGGGCAGATATTCGGGACGCAAATTTGCAAGGAGCCGATTTAACAGGAGCCAATCTCAAGAATACATTGCTAACTGATACTAATTTACAAAAAGCAAATTTAGAAGCATCTAACCTAGAAGGAACTGATTTGAGAAATGCCAATCTTAGTCATGCAAATCTCATCAAATCTTCAAAAAACAACAACATCCAGGGTCTTAATTCTGTGAATCTCTGCGAAACAGTATTACCAAATGGGATTATATCAGAACGTTGCAATCAACTACCTAATAGCTAATCAGGTTTTTTTGCTAGGAGTAAATTAATGGTACAGCCCAATTATGAAGATAAAAATAGCTTTCTTTATCCCCGCGATCGCTACCACGGTAAATTTCAGCCAAACAACATAGTATTTAATGCCAACCTGCAAGAATTTGCTCAAAAAATTAGCTACATCACTAGTTTAGAAACTGGCGGAAAAATATCTCCAGAAATAGCTTTTAGTCAAATAGAAGCACTCTGGAAACAGTTGTAAGATAGTAAAAATAAGTTGGGAATGTTTTGAAAACCGGAGTTTCTCTGGTTTAGCTGCTTATACTTATCCGTCATTATGCAACGCCGGGGAAGAACCTACAGATCAAGCTGCTGACAGTGAGCGATATTTTTGTTGCAATTCTAAGAGGATGTTTGAAAAGTCTAATTTATTACTAACCCTGGCGGTTGGAAACCGCGTCTACACGAGACTTAACCCACCTCCGTGGGTTAAGAATCCTTGATGAGTGTATTAGTCCACGGAGGTGGACAATGCTAGTGTAGTAGCGAATTCTATTCGCCCAATACTTTTCAAACATCCTCTAAGCTAATAATACAGGCAATCAACCACACTAAACCTGCCCCGTAGCCAGCTGTAACATCACTTAACCAATGTACACCAAGATAAAGCCGACTGAAACCGATCGCAGCAATTAAAACAATAGTCAAGCCATAAATCCAAAAGCGCGATTTAGGAAACTGCTTTGCGAGAATATAGCCCGTAAAACCGTAAATCACTATTGAAACCATTGCATGGCCACTAGGAAAACTGTGTTGACCTACTTTAATAATATGCTTCCACAGTGCCGGACGCGCTCTACCAAATAATAGTTTCATTAAACAATTTAGCAAGATTGCACCAACTCCAGCGATGCCCAAGATAGTTGCTTCTCGGCGACGATTATAAAATAACGGACTAATCGCCAGCCCCAAAGAATATAGCAGTATTACTAGTGGATCGCCCATAAAAGTGATACCAAGCATGATGCGATCGCGCAGTGGTGTATGCAACTTCTGGATCAATAGCAAAATGGCTTCGTCAAGATTATATGCGTACAACAGCCCAGTGGCGCATACCAGAACGCCAACAGCCCCCAATACCGGAATAAATTGACTACCTGTTTGGTGTAATTGTCGCTGCATAGATATTTGAGGCAGTACGGCTGAATCAGATATGTTTCGATTATTACCTCCAACCTCAGCAGTATTTTCTTTAGTATCAAACGAATGCAAGCTACTGTCTTTAATGACTGCGGTAGAAGCAAGTGATTTACTGCCTTTTTGCCGATAATCTAAGAGGATGTCTTGAATGAGGAGTGCGATGGTATTTAAACTCTTATCTGGCTGAAAGATAACAAGAACATTCCCTGTATAACTATTAGCACTAGCTCGTAATATTATTTCCTCCTTTAATAATCTCGACTCCAGATATTTTTTAAGAGCTTCTGAATGATAAAGTCCATTTACCTTATATCTAACTCTTCCTTTAACAGCAGTATGTATTGCTTGAACCCAATGGTTTTGATTAGTAAGTTTACGAAAGTGAGAATTACCCATTTGTTATTGATAATAAAATGCTTTGACTGAAAACTAGTAGTCTATTAAGTCAACAATGTTTAGTAAACCAAGTTTTAGAATCTTTCTCTCTGTGTTCTCTGGGGAGCATCCCAATGAGAGCTTAAATCTTTTCCCTCACCCCAGCCCCTCTCCCAAATATGGGAGAGAGGAGACATAATTCCAGTTCCCCTTCTCCCAAAGATGGGAGAAGGGGCTAGGGGATGAGGGCTATCAAGGTTTTTGCACCTGACGGGATGCTCCCCAGAGAAGTTCTCTGTGCCTCTGCGGTTCGTTATTTAATACAAGCATTGTTAGCTTCACACACTACTAAAGAAGAGATATCTTCATGACTTATGAGAAATCCGAGTTATTTCAGTGCTACTTATTTTTAACCAGGAATCATGACATAGACTTATTGACATATAAGCATTTTAGTGTATTACGATAAGAAAAAACCTCACCCTGCCTCCGGCTTCCCTCTTCTTAGTAAGGAGAGGGATTGAAGGTGAGGTTTTATATTTAATTTGACCCACTTACTTACTATATTCTCAAGTAGTAAGATCAAGAGTATGTATGAAATTACTAGATGGGAGTATCACCCTGATTTCATGCAAGCCTTGCTTATTTATTTTATTCACTTTCTAGGTATGTGTTTATGCAGCAAGGGTTAAGGTTACTAATTCAACTGGTACTAGAGTTTGCACCTGTAGTTGCAGAGCTAGTACAAAAGAGAAGTCAAGATTTAGCTCTGAGTAAATATGAACCGATTGAAGTAATTCCCGAAATACTCAAAGTTCTAAATCCTTCAAATAAAAAAAGCAGTTATGTTGAAGACTTTGAACAAGAAAGAATTTTCCAACAGCAATTAGTAGCCGACAATCAACAAACGCAATTAAGAATAGCCGCCCAAGAGCGAGAAACGGCGCTCAAGTTGCCAGAAGTCAATAAAATTCTTGATAGCTGGCCTTTAAGATTATATCCTTCACAAATTTTAGACTCCACCAACTATGGGCGCACTCCACTAAAAATTTTTATCGCTCCTCCTCAAGTACATTTTGACCAATTTAACGATAATAGAGATGAAACAATTCCCCAAATTGAGTTAATGTTGGCTGAAGGATTACGAGATTTTCTTAACAAGCATTACTCTTTACACAGTCAAATTAGACCAACAGAATTATTGGCAGGAGCTTGGGATAGTAAACGTTTTCACAGTGAATCAAGTATTAAGGCTCTGTTTGGAATGTTGAAAACAGAGCCTATTTTGATTTTAGAGTCAGAAAATGATGGCGATTATTTAAATTTTCGGATTGCTTACTGGGGTTTAGGACAAGGTAATTATTATTATAAAACAATTGCTCGTTTACCTTATCGAGAAATTCTCCAAGAGTCTGCTAAAAAACGGGCGTTAGAATGGAAAAAAATTAGAGATGAACTCCTGGCATTGGGAGAAGAAACCGAGGAAATTAATCACATTGGAAAAGAGAATGTTGTTAATTTGGCAATTTTAGAAAAGCTAGAAAAATGGAATGAGAAAGGAATTGATATTAGTAAGTTATCTTTACAATATCAAGTCAACCGTCAAGACTTTGAAAACCTCTGTCAGGTTTTGATTACTTATCACTGTTTGGTTGCAGGTTGGGTAGCCGATGTTTATCACCTGGTTAATCATGGTGTACCTCCACTACTACCAGAGTTGCTGCCGAGTTTGCTGTCAGATACTTTTGATTTACAATCAGTACAGGTTATCGCCTCCGGTTATAAACAAGTTTACCAAGCTCTAGAAAATGAGCGTTGTTACTGGATTCCAGAATTGGCTTTGCAATTAGCTCAGAGTTTATCTCATTTAAGCAATGCCTACGGTGGTAAACTACGCTCTTGGGCAAATGAACAGCTTGATTATTCTGTGAATACATGGTTGCAACTACGCCAAATATCACTACAACATTCTACTAACCCGCTTCAGGCAATGCAATCAGCCGTCAGCATCAAAGATGAGGAATATGTAAAAAACTTAAGAGAATATTTTGTTGCAGTTGGTGATACTCAAAGTCTTGCTGATGTTGAGGAAATTTTAAATTGCGTCGCCAACCTCAAACACCAAGTTACACTACAACATATCGTTCTCAGTCATACCCTAACTGGACATTCAGAAAAAGTGACATCTGTTGTTATTAGTCCTGATTCTGAGAGTTTAGTTAGCGGGTGTGCAGATAAAACCATCAAAGTATGGAATCTTAAAACCGGTAAACTTATTCGCACTCTCATAGAAGATTTAGGCGAAATATCCTCTGTTGCAATTAGTCCTAATGAAGATTATCTCGCTGTTGGTAGTTGCCAACACCCTAAAAGTAATGTACGAGTATACAATCTCAATTCTGGCAAACTAATCCACACTCTGTTAGGACATCAAAAACCGGTTAACTGCATCGCCATCAGTCCTGATGGACAAATTCTTGCCAGTGGTAGCAATAAAATCAAAATTTGGAATTTGCATAAAGGCGATACCTGCGGCGGGCTATGCCAACGCATTTGTACCCTTTGGCATTCATCACCAGTTCATGCTGCTGCTATCAGCCCCGATGGTACAATCCTCGCTAGTGGTAGTTCTGACAACAAAATTAGGCTGTGGAATCCCCGCACAGGCGATCCATTACGCACTCTCAACGGACATTTAGGTGGGGTGAAATCAGTAATCATTAGTCCTGATGGAGAAATTCTCTTTAGCGGTAGCACAGACAAAACTATCAAAATTTGGCATCTAGTTACAGGTAAAGTCCTACACACCTTGACTGGACATTTAGAAGAGGTAAAATCCTTAGCTGTTAGTCCTGATGGAGAAATTCTCTTTAGCGGTAGTGCAGACAAAACTATCAAAATTTGGCATTTGCAAACGGGAGAATTACTGCAAACTATCACAGAACACTCAGAGGCAGTAAATTCTATTGCGATTAGCCGGAATGGTCAATTTCTTGCTAGCGGTAGTTCTGATAAAACTATCAAGATTTGGCAGATTAATTAAGCTTTTTAGTTACTCGTTTGGTGATTGTTTTTGGCTAGTTCCATGCAATTTAATAAAGCTATCAAAAGCATACCATGCTAAAACATACCAAGGAATAATTTCTAACTGCAATCCTTTATTAAGTAATTGCCGCAGTGAAAGACTAGCTAATCCCAAAGGGAAAAGAATCCGCAGATCAAAAGCACCATGTGTTGACTGTTTGACGCGCTGGTTTAAGTCAATAACCGCAGATGATACTCCGGCTGCTGCTTCGGTGTTCCCTTCGGTAACATCGGCAAAAATTATCCCTAAATCTTTAAGTGTTGCTAGCACATTTTCTAGACTGCCATCTTTACCATCGTGATTGATAACAATACTACCATGATGGACATTTGTCTTAACTTGATTAATGTGAGAATTTGCTGACAAAGCTTTGGCGATGCGTTGCATCTTTTCTGGTTGACGATGGGAATGAGCTACTCTCAACCGCAATCTACCGGGGGTCGAACTTACAACTTTTGTAGATATCGGTTTTGGTGATGTTTTGAAAGTGGGTTTGTCTATAATTTCCGGCATTTTATTGTAAGTCCTATAACCATTTGTCAACATGCAACCACCTTTTTGATTTGTGTGATAAGTAGGTAGGCAAGATAAAACCAAACTATGTAACGAAAAGTAAAATCTCTGTATTTGGCTCGTAGCATCCGGATAAAGATGCGCTAAAGCGCAACTACGAGCCAATGATGATTATTTGCGCCCACTTACTTAGTGGATTATTTGTTGTGGGTTTGTTGTCTACAGGAATGAGTGCAAAATTAATGAAAAACGAACCGCAGAGATCACAGAGGAGCGACAAAGTTTTGCGCTATCTTGCATTAGGCAGTTCCAAAATATAAATTATATTATGTCGGCTTGATTATTTATTAAACCCGGAGAACCCCCACCCCCCCTGCGGGGATACCGTGTACATACAAGTTATCTGATTACCCAAAAGTCCTTCAAAACCTCAAAGAGTCCTATCGGACATCCCTCTCGTTAGTAAGGAGAGGGACAGATTTTACGTAGTAAAACCAGGGTGAGGTATCTCAGGGGTTATGATATTTAAGCGTAAATTGCACTTGTGTGTACACTGTAGACCTCCGGGGAGGGGTTCTTTTATTATGGGTAATTTGGCGAACATAATATTGTTCTATTTTCGTATGGTGCGTTACGGTGTTCTACCTAACGCACCTTACTAAATTTGAGATTTTGGTAATTGGAAGTCGCCGATGAGGAAGAATTTAACTTGCAAATAGGCAGATGAAATTACACACCATTATCGGCGATATTATCCGCATTGGTGGCAGTGGCTTCAAACACGGGGGTTTCTTTTTCTTCAGCAAGTTCTGCTCTGGCTTCGGCTACCATGTCTTCCCAGGTTTCGCCCATTTCTGCAATTGTTCCTTTGCTTCTTTCATAAAGACCAATTCCGCCTTTGATGACTGACTTGACTAAGGGTTTACCAACTCCAGCAAAAATAGGCAATAAAACAGGTGCTAAGAGGACTGCACCAATTCCGGCTATAATACCGGGAGCGCCTGCATCTTCAACAAAATCACTAATTTTAGGTGCCATGTTCAATTTTCTCCTATTAATTAAGAAATCTGGGAAAGCTTTTTAAGATACTCTTGGCGGCATAGTTGGATCATCTTGCCGATGGTAGAGCTTTATGTTGACGATTTTTCAGAATTGGACGCAAACCGTTGACTCCAGCAACTACGGTTGAGCCATTGTTGACTACTGTTGCGGCTAAGGGGTTAAGACCAAAGATAACGGCGATCGCCATTGCTGCTAAATTAGGAAGGGCAACAAGTGCTGTGTTTTGTCGAATCAATTGCTTGGCTTGACGAGCGATCGCGATCGCTTCTAATAAACCATGCAAGTCATTCTGCATCAACACTAAGTCTGCTGTCTCGCGGGCTATCTCAGAACTGTTGGCAAAGGATACGGAAACATCAGCGTAGGCTAAAGCTGGCGAATCGTTGATCCCATCACCTACAAATGCAACTGTCTTACCTTGTTCGTGCAGTTGGCGGACAACTGTTGCCTTTTGTTCTGGAAAAGCTTCGGCGTGAGTATGCGTTGGCAAAATACCAAGTTCAGCAGCTACAGCTGTAGCAGTTCGCTTATTATCGCCGGTTAGCATGTGAATTTCTACACCTTCGACTGTCGAAAGTGCTTTAATGACTTCCCGGCTTTCGGGACGGAGAAGGTCACTATATTTAATAATACCTTGAAGTTGACCGTTGCTAGCTACATAAATCGCTGAATCTGCTGATTTTTGCTGACCATTTAACGCTGCCATATCAACGCCACTGGAGCGCAAAAAGCGATCGCTCCCCACATAAACTGTCTCTCCATCAATCAGAGCTTGCACACCCAAACCTAGTTGATAATCCCACTTGCTACGCGGCAAAATTTCCACTTGCTCTGCTTGGGCATAGCGCACAATTGCCTCTGCGACTGGATGAGTTAAACGTTGTTCGGCGGCTGCTGCCAATTCCAACACTCGCAATTTTGAGGTTGCGGGATTGAGACTTTCCACACTGACAACATCGACTTCTCCCTTAGTCAGCGTCCCGGTTTTATCAAAAACTATGGTATCAACTTCTGCTAGTTGTTCTAACGCCCGACCGCTACGGATAAGAATCCCCCGTCGTGCAGCATAAGTTAATGCTGCCAAAACTGTTGTTGGGACTGATACTCGAATCCCTGTAGCAAAGTCTAGAGTTAAAACACTGGCTGCCCGTGAAGGGTTGCGGGTTGCGGCAAATACTGCCCCACCAAGTAGCAAAGTTGGCACAACAGCTTTTTGAGCAAATTTCGTGGCAGAATTCTCTATCCGGGTATCGTGGACGGGTGCTTCTTGCATTAACTTAATGCTCTGTCCGGCGCGGGTATCATTCCCTATGCGTTCTGTGAGAATATAAATTCGTCCTTCCCGTACCAGCGTTGAAGCAAAAACTGGTTGTCCCGTTTTTTTCAGCACCGGCATCGATTCGCCAGTTAGTTTCTGCTCATCTAGCAGGGCTTTACCTCGCAAAATGCTGCCATCAACTGGCACTTGTTCGCCAGGGTAAACAATCACTGTATCCCCACGCTGCACATCTTGAATGGGAATTTGTTGTTTGTCGCCATTGCGTTCTACCCAGACAAATTGTCCTAGAGAACTAAGTAAATCTAGAGTTTGTTGAGCAGAAGAACGAGCCGTGCGATCGCGGATATTTTCACCCACTTCAATTAAACCGAGCATCAGCGATGGTGTGAGAAATTGCCCTTGGAAGGTAGTAATAGCGATCGCCATCAAATCCAAAAAGTCAATATTCAATTTTCGCTCTACCCTAATACCTGACCAGGCTCGTTGGATAACGGGTAAAGTAGCAATGGCGATCGGAAGCGCTACTATCAAAGGTGGGATCGGTAATCCTAACGGCCCCGCCAACACTGCTAAAGTAGTCGCAACGGCAGAGAGTTGTAAACCTGGCCAAGATACCTCTTTTTCGGTTTCTGTTAAAGATGAAGAGTTTTTGAGAACGACTACAACACTTGCAGCCTGAATCAAATCGTCAAGGTGCGATCGCATCTTCGCATCGGAAATTTTATCAGATTTATAAGTAACTGCAACTGACATTGCCGCAGGCTTGACACGGACATTCTTCACCAGCGCATCTGCTGTTAACAATACTTCCAGACGCTTGGTATAATCTGCATCGCAGCGTAAGCGAGGTACGCGAAACCGCAGTCTTCCCGGAGTTGTATGCACAACGCTGTAGGTAACGTTGGGTAACCCTCCTTGAGAGTGTCCATTAGTGTCAATTAAAGAAGCTTTTCCATTCCCTTCCAAGACAGTAAATTGAGATTTTGGGGGTGATGGTAGTTGCAGTGCTACTTTTGCCATTACTTTTCTTTAATCCAAAATTGTTACACTTCGATGAAAATCAGGCTCTTTGCTGGGGTAAAGAGAGCAAATTAGCCACCAATCCTGCGAGATTGATTAGCTATCAAAAGTTTGCTTATTTGCGATCTTCTGGACTCGTTGGCTAACTTATCGCTGTAGATAAGCTAAGTTTGTCAGCCAGCGACTTTCAGAATTACGTTTATAAAGGGAAGTTTGCCATAAACCCTAACGATAAACACATCGCAGGCGATTTTAGGTTAGTCCACAGACTCGATAACTCTGGAGTAGGATGATTTGCCGTTGTTGCGTCTGTAATTTCATTCGTCTGAGCAACCTGAGTAGGATGATTTACCGTTGTCGCGTCTGTAATTTCATTCGTCTGACTAACTTCTTCTAGGGGTTGGTTAGCCGTTGCGATCCCTACTGTTGGTGGATTTATCTCCAACGCTAATTCCATCAAACTCACCCAATAAGATAATGGAATTTCACGAGACTGATAAGCGATCGCCATCGATGCTGCATCCAAATTCACACGTACACTTGTAACTTGAGCATCAGTTTTCACTATTCTCTCAAGCCGCCGCCCATAAGCTCGATCTTGGGCAATTTTTGGTACATTCAACCGAATCCGTCCCGGAATTTGATGAACTACACTGTAGTCAATCTTTGCAGGTGCTACCACCTTGCTATTTTCTTGTTGGATAGTAGATTCGGATATCTCGCTTTTTATCGCCGAACTGGTATAATTATCTTCGTTTTTTTCTGATGTCGGAACTTGAGAGCCAAGATAACCAATGACACCACGGGTTGCATCTGCCGCAATCATATAAACTGGAATCGATACCCAGCCATGAATTCCTAACCCTCCTGTTACCGCCAAACCTGTCATCATCGGAATTAAGGAAATACCCTGCTCTTTCCAAAATGAAGCAGATTTCCAAGCTGCAAAGGGATCGGTCTTGCTAGGTGAATCAGACGAAGCCTGCGGTTGGATCTCAATATCAGATTTTAGCGCCAAAATTTGCCCTAATGAGAGCTTATCTTCATCAAAATTAACTACCAAACTACCCGTTTGTTCATTCACCGCAACTTCCCTGACTCCTTCTATAGACCGTAAATCTTGGGCTATGTTGTCTAGGAGCGAGTTAAGACTACTGTCAGTGGTACGGAGTCGCACGCGCCCGGTAGTTAGATGAACTATTTGCAAAGCACCTGATGGCTGTGCGATCGCTTTACTTGTACTCTGATTAACAGCGTTGCTTTGTTGTGTAGAGATTAAATTAGAAGATATTTTCGCAAAAATATTTAATTTTTCACGATTACTGAGATTTTTAGTCATTTACCCAATTAGCCAATAGCTACATCAAGTCAAAGATTAACAATAGATTAAATGTAACTTAAGCCTGCGAGTTAAATATGTGTCTTCCGAATTATTTTTAATAACGTTTTGTTATGACAATGATTATTATAATCAAAGGCAACTATACAAAATTTTCAGTGGTTCTCAGTTGAGTAGGTACAGAACCCCACCCCCAACCTTTGTTAAAGACGGGGTTTATTGTAAATCTCGCATTGCGTTTCTATCCCGCCTCGGAATGAATTCCGAGGCGGGATAGCTGAAGTCCACTCAAGTGGACTGAATTGATTATTTAGTCCACTTGAGTAGACTTCAGCTATCAGCCCTGAACTTTAGTTCCGGGCGGGATGTCGGTGAGTATAACAGTTTCAGTCTGACAAAAATGTGTGTGGGTAGAGGGTGCGCGAGTGGGGTATTTTTATACCTCAGATGAAATCTGCTGTAAATCCTAAATAATTTGTGAATAATAAGATTACTGACTTCTCTAATAAGTCGGTAATTTGAGTATTTCAAAATTAAATATGATTGCTATAGCGTTTCTGTGTCGAATCAGGTACACGGATAAGACTGATAAGCTTGTCAATTAAGGAATTTAGTGTATTTTACGCGAGTAGTAACCGTTATATATATATCAAAAATATATCTCTAAATATATGGAAATTTAGCTAGTAAATAAATATATGCTTTTTACCTAAACAATTTGTATATATGAAAAGTATATTTTTAATATATATGTTTTTCGTGTAATTTATTGCACAATAACATTAGAGTTAAAAAATCTTTTATGTTAAAAAACAAAAAAGCTTTAAAACCAAGTCTGATTGGTGTTTTAATCCCAATTAATAGCAGTTAAAAACGTTTAATTTAGATGTCCTTTGCTGAATCTGAGTTCGACTAAATAAAGGTTTTTAATATGGATAATTGGGAGTTATTACGATTTTATGTATCCGCCCAAAAGAGTGTTAATCAATCCACTCTTATTGAAGCTAAACTGGCGAATACAACAGATCATTACATAAAACCACACCACGGAGATATCCCCTTTTTAGCAGTAGTTTTGGCTCATATTTCCTTCATGATTGTTTGGGCAACTTTCGTGTTTTTCATTTCATCCGCCTCCAAAGCGTTACAAGATGCGGTACAAAAGACGACACAAGATAAAGGCGAAATAGTAGGCATTAAACATTTAGAGCAACATCCCTGTAAAAGCTGCCATTTTTTTAACAACAACCATTATCTAAAATGTGCAGTACAGCCTTTTGCTCCTTTAACTAAAGAAGCACTCAATTGCTCTGACTACAAGCCTAAATAGCTTTTTCTACCTTCAGAGTAGCTTACTACAGTCATTTTAACTTCTTTCTTTGTGTCCTTTGCGGTAGCCTGCGGCAAGCCGATGCAGCGTCTACGTTTTTCTTCCTTGTACTTAAAATATGGTTTAGTGGATCTCCATACATAATTGGTATAAGTCGGCGGGAAACTATCTAATGAATAAGTTTTCGGTCAACTTCAGGCACTCTGAAACAAGTTAAAAAGGAGTACAAATTAAGCTAAAAATTGGTAGTAAACTATCAACTTAAGTTGTTTAACTGATAACGAAATAACAACAATGCAGCTATTGGTAATTTGAACTTTTGAAACTTCGAGAAACCTAAACAAATTTTATGAAACAAAAAGAGACGATATTTGTTATTCCCACTCATCGACTGAGAGATGTAGCACAGACCATAGAAAAGTATGATGAGAATTTCTGGGCAAATGGTCATGCTTTAAAAATTATCGTTTTTGATGATTCTAGCATTGTCAACCACGAAAAATATTACCCACTTTTAGAGCAGACTAAGACAGTCAATGACGTGTTTTATGTTGGACCCCAACAGAAAGAGCAATTTATTACATTTTTAAACGAAAGACTGCGCGATCGCAAGCTAGAATCACTAGTAAAAAACTTATTTAGACCTAGTTATGGCGGAAATCGCAACTTCACACTAATGTATACCCTTGGACATTTAATGGTTAGTGCAGATGACGATATGCGACCAGATGCATTAATTGAAACTAGTCCAGAATCTTTGTCAGGCGATGAAATATGTCGAGGAAAATTAATCAAGTCCAACCAACAAGGCGGCTACATCCATAAATCTTTTGACTTACTCACAGCTTTTAGTGATGTTCTAGGTCAAAAAGCTAGCCATGTACCAGAAAACTTCGAGGCTGGAGAATTGGTTCTTGATACAGCAATGGACTTAGAAACTAATACAACCAAGGGTTACTTTCGGGAAAACAGCCTCGTATTACAACAGGGGAGAGTATTGAATAATGCCATAGTTAAGATAGCCCAGACTTTTCGCACCGGAACTAATGATATCGATACACTTGATTTTATTCACATGTATCTCAATGATGAAAACCAAATAAGTCCAAATGACCTAAATGATTTTTATATTCTTACCAACTTTAGACCTGTTATTACTAACAAAAACTGGAGAATGGATTGTGGAGTCGCTGGATATGATAATCAGCTAGGTTTACCACCATTTTTTCCAACTCGCCTCAGATTTGAAGATTATATCTACAGAATTTGGATACAGCAAGAGGGAATTGTGGCTGCACACGTTGATGCTGTCCAGAACCATATTAGAAATAACTACATGCGTAATCCTCTGGCTAGTGAACTCTTTAATGAGGAAATATGCAGCCTGTTGAAAAAGAAAATTAAAAACAGTGTTTATCATCTTGATGACCTGGGAATCAAGTTTGATTATTCTGGGGAAGTTACGTTGCAAGACTCTGAGGAAATCTTAGAAAAAATCTCTGCTATCCACAAGCAGGTAGTCAAAGCCTCAATGTCTACCCAGAATGAAGAACGTAAGCAGTCACTCCAATTGTTTGCTGAGAACTTATCGAGAGTATTTTATGGATTTGAACCCGACTTTTTTCAGCAAAACGTTTCCAGAATTATCGATGATGTGATTAGCCAATTTCACGGTTCTCTAGAAATCTGGCCAACTCTAGTTGAAATCTGTTATTTTTACAAAGATAAAAAGGATTTACCACAAATCAGAGTCAAAAACAAGAAGCTAAAATCCAGAAATGGCAATAATTTGAGCCAGATTCAACCATAAACTCTTGACTAGATTTACCCAGGGCTTCAAGCTGTGGCATTAGTTAAGATTCTTTATCCGTAACAATTTTATCAGGCATATCTTAAAGTTACTGCAATCTGATAAAATTTCCAACAAGTAGAATAACTGCTTGTTCTCTTTTTCTTGAAGCCAATCATTTCGGGCCTTTTTTGGGAAAGGAAAATAAAAAAATGTCTAATTTATTGTGGAAAACTCTGGTACTAAGTCCAGTAGTTTTAGGAGTGACGGTGTTAGTTTCCGCTAAGGCTATGGCTACTAAAGTACCAGCCTCTTATGAAGGTATAAAGGCAAAAGTTGCTCAGACAGAAACGCCACTAGCTTCTAGTGCTTCAATATTCATCCAAACAAAGCAACCAAAAAATCAGCAATTGCTTGCTCAGGCAAAGACTGATGATAATAAGGTTTTAGAAGAGGTTAACGGCTACAGTAGCGAAGGCAATAACCAGAATTCACTGTCTCAAGTCACATCAGTTTCTCAGTTTTCTGATGTACAACCTACTGACTGGGCATTCCAAGCTTTACAATCCCTAGTTGAACGCTACGGTTGTATTGCTGGATACCCAAACAGCACTTACCGTGGTAACCGAGCATTGACTCGTTATGAATTTGCCGCAGGTTTGAATTCTTGTTTAGATAGGGTTAATGAACTGATTGCCACAGCAACGGCTGATTTGGTGAGAAAACAGGATTTAGCAACCCTCCAACGTTTGCAAGAGGAATTTTCGACAGAACTAACAACTCTGCGTGGCCGAGTAGATGCTGTAGAAGCACGGACTGCTGAACTAGAAGCACATCAGTTTTCTACTACTACAAAATTGGTGGGTGAAGCTATTTTTGCTGTCACCGATAACTTTGGCAAGAACGACAACAACAATACTGTTTTCCAAGACAGGGTGCGTTTAGACTTGCAAACCAGCTTCACAGGTCAAGATACTTTACATACTAGGCTTGCAGCTGGTAATGCAAATCCCTTAGCTTTACGAAATGGCACATTTGAAGGGACTCAAACCTTTAACGTGTCCCCTTCCACCAACAACAGTGTTTATATAGACTGGCTAGCATATTACTTCCCTGTTGGCAACTCCCAAATTTACATAGCTGGTAGTGGAGGTATTCAGAGCGATTACGTTCCTACCGTCAACCCATACTTTGAGGATTATGATGGCGGTAACGGTGCTTTGTCTACCTTTGCCTCCGAAAGCCCAATCTATCGGATTGGTGGCGGTGCTGGTGCGGGGGTTAACTTAGCCTTTGGTAATGGTGGCGGTGGCTTCCAGCCTTCATTAACCTTGGGTTACTTGGCATCTCAAGCAAATAACCCTGGACTAAATACGGGTTTATTGGACGGTAACTATGCTGCTCTTGGACAGTTGAACTTAAAAGTAGGCGATCGCGTCACCTTAGCTGCAACTTACGTCCACGGTTATCATAATGGTGGCACTGTTTTATTCGATGCCGGCTCTGCGAGTACAACAACTGGTATAGACGGTACTGCACAAGCTAACTTGGTAGCTGCTGGCAACGCATATTCAAGTAATTCCTACGGTTTAGAGGCTGCTTTCAAACCGAGTGACAAACTGTCGATTAGTGGCTTTGCACTTTATACCGACATCAGAGGCTCTGGTGCTAATGATGATAGTCAAGTTTGGAGTTATGGAGCTGGAATAGCTCTGCCAGACTTAGGTAAGAAGGGCAACGTTTTAGGAATTTTCGCAGGTATTGAACCTTATGTTGGAGGTAATACTGGTGATAAACCATATCACTTTGAAGGTTTCTATAAGTATCGTGTGAGTGACAACATTTCTATTACTCCTGGGGTAATTTGGTTAACCAATCCTGGCCAACTTCCTGGCAACAACGATGATGCAATCATTGGTACACTGAGAACTACCTTCACCTTCTAAAGGTTTACGCAAATTGTAGGATGCACAGCTAGTACAGGGGGCGCGGAAATAAACCTACTATTTCATTACAGCCAGAAAAGCCGAAATCTTGCGGATGAGAAACTCCCAGGCTTCATTTATCGGTTTTTCTGGCGGTTCATTTAGTCTGTCTCCGCCTGACTTCTTGCCATAGCGATCGCAATCACAACATTAGTGATAAAATATCCAAAATGCGAGAACTTTACCCAGCGATCGAGCCTTACTTAGAAGGTAGTTTAAAGGTTTCTGACCTTCATACCATTCATTTTGAAGAGTCAGGGAACCCCCAAGGTCAACCCATCGTTTTGCTGCATGGGGGGCCTGGTGGTGGATGTCCAGCTTTTTATCGGCAATATTTCCATCCAGAAAAATGGCGGTTAGTCATGTTTGACCAGCGCGGTTGTGGTCAAAGTACGCCCCATGCAGAATTACGAGAAAACACCACTTGGGATTTAGTCAGTGATATCGAAAAACTGCGCCAACATTTAGGTATACAAAAGTGGGTGGTCTTCGGTGGTAGTTGGGGTAGCACTTTATCATTAGCCTACAGTCAAACCCATCCCTCTCGCTGCGCGGGATTAATTCTGCGTGGTATCTTTATGCTGAGGCAAAAAGAGTTGCGATGGTTTTACCAAGAGGGTGCTAGCTATATTTTTCCTGATGCTTGGGAAGAATATCTCAAACCAATTCCCATAGATGAACGTGACGATCTAATTGCAGCATATTACAAACGCTTGACCAATCCAGATTTAGAAATTCAATTAACAGCAGCGCGTGCTTGGTCAATTTGGGAAGGTAGTACCAGTAGACTTTTCTTAGACCCAGAACTCATGCAAAAGTTTGGCGAGAGTGAATTTGCTTCCGCTTTCGCACGGATTGAATGCCATTACTTTATGAATAAGGGATTTTTGGAAACTGAAGATCAATTACTTATAAATGTAGACCGTATCCGCCATATTCCAGCTGTAATTGTTCAGGGACGCTATGATGTAGTCTGTCCAATGATATCAGCTTGGGAATTACATCGAGCTTGGCCAGAAGCACAATTTATAGTAGTTCCTGATGCCGGACATTCGATGAGTGAACCAGGAATTTGCAGTGCTTTGATTGAAGCAACAGATAATATTAAATTCGGTTGAATATTTAGATTTCTATAGCGTTTCTCAATTATATAAAGTACATGATAGCCCCCTGTCGAAGATCCTACGGTGTATACACAAGTCTTACCCCAGCGATATCTTTATTAATAATCTCGCACTGTATTTCTATTCCGCCTCGGAATGAATTCCGAGTCTCATAGCTGAAGTCCACTCAAGTGGACTAATACCAATTCTGTATGAAGATGCGCTAAACCATATTTAAGTACAAGAAAGAAAAACGAACCGCAAAGTCCGCAAAGAACACAAAGAAAGAAAGAAAGAAAGAAAGAAGAAGTTAAGAGGGTTTGGCGCAGCCTCACAAAGAAATGGTATAAATTGATCGATTCAGTCCACGCTTAGTGGACTTCAGCTATCAGCCCTGAACTTCAGTTCTGGGCGGGATATCGGTAAGTGTGACAGTTTCACTCTGACAAAAATATGGGTAGAGGACGACTTGTGTATACACGGTAGCTCGAAAAGCGGGGAGGGGGTTGGAGCCACTCAAATCAACACCTATCAAATCGGCTCCGCTCAAGTCAATTTCCCGTAAATCTTCTCCATCCAGCCCCGACGAACTGATTCTAATCCCAGCAAAGTCTCTCTCGCCATCTGCGTATCTCTTAAGCAACTTTCGACGATTGATAAACTTTATTGAATCTTCCATAATTTGCCTCTTGCATCTTGCAATACATACCCAGCAATCCAGACAGGCTCCATCATTATTAATAGTGATCCCAGCATACTTAACCCCACTCACACCTACACTAAACATGCTGTATACACAGCAATGTTAACCCAGGGCTATTTCATTCTATTTTTACGGCAGTTTTTAGGAATCTTTTTCAGAAAAATAAGAATTTAAACGCGATTTAAGTTGAGAACCGTAGTTTTTGCCCTCACCCTAAATCCCTCTCCCAAGTCTGGGAGAGGGATTTTGAAAACTTCACATTTTAGAATGAAATAGCCCTGATGTTAACCCTTGTGAATTTGGAAACTTACACTGTAAATAAAGCATCAGTATAAGTAGTTCACTACAAAAAAAATATGCGAATTTCAATTGTGGAAAGCAGTATGTTATTGCTCCTAACTGCGGTGACAACTGGCTGTATCGGTTCTTCCTCTGTTACAAAACAGCCGCAAGCCTTGTCAGCAAGCACTGAGCAAGCAACGAAAGCAACTGTGTTGACTTCAACACCTACACCGACTGAAAAAACTACAGACAATTCTACCCCTGAAGCCACTATTGCTACAAATCCGACGCGCTGTGAAACTAGCCAATTGTCAGTGCGCCGAGTCTCAGAAGATGCTGGCGTTGGGAATGTTGCACTTACCTACGCCTTCACCAATAACGCCTCATCCCCTTGCACCCTCAACGGTTATCCGGGATTGGCACTACTGGATGCAAAAGATCAGCCTTTACAGGAAATTAAAGTTATTCGCTCCAGGGACAATTATTTTTCGAGTAAGCAACCTCGACAACAAGTAACTCTAGTTCCTGGAAAACAAGCCTCATTTCAGATAGCATATAACCATGTCAGTTCCCCAAAGGAACAATGCCCAATATCTAGTAAAATTGAAATCACGCCTCCTAATGCTTACGAGCATTTTACACTGACAGAACAAATCAAGCCTTGTACAAGCAAAGTTAGAGTTACTCCAGTGCGATCTGTTGACACTCAACCCTAGTAAATATTTTGTAATTTACTCAAAGACCCAGAAAAAGCATAAATTGAATCAAAGCCTCTGATAGGTTCACTATTGTACTAATCAAAGGATAATCTTCACTTAGCATCTCAACTGGTAACAAATACATCTTGACTCGGTAAACTTTACCTCCTTTGCGGTACTTGTAACTACCGAGTTCCTTGGTATCTACCTGTCCAATCACCCCTGCTTCTTCCCAAGCCTCTTTAGCTGCTGAAGCGGGCGGACTCATGCCATTAGGAATATCTCCTTTCGGAATTACCCAGTGTTGAAAGTTACGGGTTGTGATTAGCAATATCTCAATTTTGCCATTGTTCACTCTATAAGGAATCACCCCAGACTGTTTAAAGACTTTGCTGATTTTTCGACTCATGTAATTTGCATCCTTTACGGCCTAACTTTTTTGTACAATGTTTATTTTAAAAAGTCGGTAGCTGATACCGCATAGATTTTAGTTAACTTCAGATTATGAAAATATTAAATATAAGATCAAACCTCACCCTCAATCCCTCTCCTTACTAAGGAGAGGGAAGCCGGAGGCAGGGTGAGGTTTTATATTTAATTTGACCCACTTACTTGTAACTAACTTTACTTTTTCAAGTTTTGGTAGATATACAGCGAAGCTATTGTATTTAAATCTACTTCTTTACCCTCGTTTTCATCCTCGTTAGTATTTTTAAACAGTATTGTAAACGCACCAGCACCTAACATATCCTGAGGAAATATCCGATAACAAGGCATTTTAGTTAAATGTGACTGATATTTAGCTAAATCACTAATTTCTATTGCCTGAAACTCGGTAAAGCGTTCCAAAAACCATTCACAAACTTGCTCATTTTCTTCGGGTGAATATGTGCAAGTCATATAAGCAAGATAGCCTTGTGGTGAAACAAGTTTAGCAGAGTTGGCTATAATACGTTTTTGTCTATTTGCACTCTTATTAATAGCAGTTGGGTGAAAACATCCGGGAGCTTTTTCACCTTTAGCTAGTAAAGATTGGCCAGTACAAGGAGCATCTACTATTACTAGATTGCTAGAGCAGGGAAACATTTCGGCAAATATACTCGAATCTCTATTAACTACTGCACTAGGGCTAATCTGGCAACGCTTCAAATTAGAAATTAGCATTCCCAGACGTTTGCTAATGACTTCATTACTGATGAGTAAATCAGGTTGTAAAGCTTTCCAAGCGAAAATACTTTTACCTCCTGGTGCGGCACACATATCAAATACTAAACTTATTGGTTGAGGAATAGCTAACAAAGTAGTAGCTGCAAACACCGAAGAGAAATCTAAACAATAGAAATATCCTTGTTGATGCAAGGGATGCTGACCGGGTTTTTCTCCCAAACATAAACGGTCTATAAATTGTGGTTGCCAATAAGTTGGTGTTTCCACTGCCAAAGGCGAAAATTCTGGCTTTTCTTTACACCAGAGAATACTCGGTAAAAAAGGCTGAGGATTCATTAAAGCCTCAATGAATTTTTCTTGTTCATCTAGATTAGTGAACAAACGCCGCGAGACTTTAAGTAATAAATTAGAAGGTTTTTCCATGTAGATTATTAATTACAAATTACAAATTACGAATTATAAATTAGCTTGTATGCAAATCAAAATAAAACTGTTACACAAGAACAATGTAATTAAGGGTTTTGGCTTCATACTCAAAATATAATGACCGCCATTGGGAATGCAATGGCCAAGCTACCCCACTGCACCGGAGAAGGTCATGTTATTAGATAGTTTTCCGCATAAATTACGCAAAGAAGCACAATTATGGAGGGATGAAGGATTAATTAGTTCTTCGCTGTATGAGCAGATAGCAGAACGTTATCAATTTAAGAACCTGGAAGCTACTGCACGCGATCGCAATAAAGCGATCGCAATTGGTATAGGGGGCATACTTTTATGCTTAGGCATAATTACCTTTGTAGCAGGAAACTGGCAGGGAGGATCGCGAGAAGTCAAGTTTATTTTACTGATAAGTTTGTTTTTTGCGATCGCAATCACTGGTTTTTACAATTGGATAACACCTGAAGGAAAGAAGCCACAAAAAAGCAAACGTTTACTGGGAGAGGCGTTGCTAATTTTAAGCGCCTTTATTTTCGGTGCAAATTTACTGCTGATGGGCCAGATGTTCAATATTGCCGGTTCAGCTTCCCAACTGTTTCTCGCTTGGGGGTTGGGTGTTGTGGTGATGGCCTTCAGTTTGTGCTTAAATTCTTTAGGAATTCTGTCAATTATCCTGGTGGAAATCGGCTATTGGACGGGACTAGAAGACTTGTGGTATGCTTCAGGCGATCCCACTTGGTCGCGCCTAGTGGTGCAGCACATGCCTTTGTTGGCATGGCTAGTATTTGTACCCTTAGCCTACTTCTGTCGATCGCGTTGGATTTTTGGTCTAGCAGCCTTTCTCTTTGCTAGTTCCTTACAAGCCAACCTTAATCCTCTGCCACTGCTGAATTATGCTGATATAGCCCCTTGGGTGGCATCTTTTGCCTTTGCACTCCCACCTGCATTATTCTGGAGTTATGATGACTTGCTATTTCCAAGCATAAATTACAGGTTGTTTCAATATCTAGCCCGTAATTTAGCGTTGGTAAGCTTCGGCATTGTGTTTTATATCTTGTCTTTTCGTTGGGTCTGGGAATCTCCAAATTATAGTTATAATCAGCCTACGAATGTGACAAACTTATTCCAGTCTCTGCCGATTATCGATTTGGGGATTCTCAGTGGCTTGGCGGTATTGCAATGGTTGTTTCTACTGCGTCAAAGAAATAACCCACCGCGCCGCGAAGTAATTTTCACGACTGCTGTCATTAGTACCTTTCTTGCCTTTATTACCCTAGTACCTTTTTGGCATCAAACTATCAGTCGCATTGATGAACTTGGTGTTTTTATTTTCAATGTACTTCTAGCAACATTAGCCTGGGGACTAATTCAAGAAGGATTGAAATTAAACAACAGAAGATCCTTTTGGGGCGGTATGTTGTTAGTAACACTGCAAATTATCAGTCGCGTGCAAGAGTACGATACCGATTTACTTTTCAAATCGCTAGTCTTTGTTTTGTGCGGTTCTGCTTTAATAAGCGCTGGACTCTGGTTTGAACGCCGCCTACCTGGTGGCTCTAGTGCAAGTAAAAAGTAGTGTAAAGGATGAAAGAATTCAGGAGTCAGAATTCCGAAGTTAGGAAAAGCCCAATCATAAAGTGATGGAGTTTAAAAATGGATGATTTTTTCTTGTACTCCTAACTCCTAACTCCTAACTCCTAACTCCTAACTCCTAACTCCTAACTCCTAACTCCTAACTCCTAACTCCTAACTTATTCTAAAATCTCTGTGCGTCAAAGTTTTTAAAGTTTCTCTGCGTCAGTCCTAATCTCGTTACTTTTGACCTCTTCAATTCCTCTGCTTTTTAGGACTACGCTCATGACTAATAGTTCTTCTGAATCTAAAAATAAAACCTTGTCTCCCGAAGCCGAGTTCTCTAATAAGGTGACTTTTCGGGATTACTTGATTGCTAGTGAACAAAAATCGAATAAGCCCTTACCTTTTTGGCGGTTACTAGCTCCCCTGGCGCTGCAAACAGGGCTAATTATGGCAGTACCAGCCCAAGCGCTTTATACAGATGTGACAGGTAAGACGGTGATTTTGCAAACCGTACCTGTAGACCCTAACAATGTGCTAGAAGGTAACACTTTAGACTTAGATTACAACATATCCCGCACCGCAAATTTGAGCAGATTACCTGGTTGGCAAACATTAGTTAGCAAAGGTCGTGGAAGTGGCAGAAGATTGCCTGAAGGAACCAACATCTACGTGACTTTGCAAGAGCAACTATCTTCTGGTCGCGGTGTTCCTAGAGCTTGGAGGCCGTTGCGAGTGAGTAGCGATCGCCCCACAACTCTAAGAGCCAACCAAGTCGCCTTAAAAGGTGTTTATCAAGATGGTTCTGTCAACTACGGCTTAGAAACATATTACATCAAAGAAAACCAACGGCAGCAGATTACCAACGATTTGCAAGCCCAACGCGCCCGTAGAGGACAAGTACCGCCCATTGTGGTGAAGGCGAAAGTTGATCCACAGGGTAAGGCAGTCCCCCTTAGTATGTGGGTGCGCGATCGCAACTATCGCTTTTAAGTAGGCAAATAAACATTGCATATTTACACGCAACGTTTGTCTTTAAAGTTCTGAGCATCGACTTCCGGCGCTCAGACTTCTTTATTTGTCATTTTAAATACAAATGAGAGCAAAATATAAAGAATAAACAAAGTTCAGTATTTATAAACCACGTCTATCTTGAAACCTGTAGTTCAACTCTTTTCAAAAGGATTTGCCCTCATCCCCCAACCTATCCCCCATATATGCGAGAAGAGAAGCCAGAATTTCAAAGTCCCTCTCCCATATATGGGAGAGGGATTTAGGGTGAGGGCAAAAACTACGGTTCTCAACTTAGATCAGGTTTATATACATTTATCAGCAAATAATATGAAGATTATGCAAAGATATTTTTGAAAGATAGACATCTAAGTAAATTTTCGCTACGTAAGTAATATCAGGTTGTCAGATGTTCCCTATTTTCAAGTGTTGAATAACAGATTATTTCTCGTCATTAACACTCTTAGAGGTTGTTGGGGCCATAACAAATAATTCGTTAACCAACACTTGAAAATAGGAAACTTTCTAGTTATGACTTTCTGATCGAATAAAGCCTAATCTTAGAGTTCTCTGTGAATTCTGAGTGAAAGCAAGACTTTCAGGGTTTAAAGCTCTATCACACTCAATTGAGGAAAGTTATATTATGCCCAGACTAATTGTTTCTTCTCCTGCGATCGTAGGCACTTCTGGTTCGGATCTAGTGGTAGGCCAAGAAGATAATGCATTCCCAGCAATTGGAATTGAGGTTCTAAAAAACGGAGTCATTGATACTCAAGGAGGTAACGACACTACCCTGGGTAGTGGCACAGGCGGCGACGACTTTAATATTACCGGCACAGGCATTGCTAATAGTGGCATCATCAATGCAGGGACGGGAGACGATACTATCTCTGGCACTGGGACTGGTGGGACTGGCGGAAATGATTACTCCACATCTGGCGGCACAGGCACAGGCATTGCTAATAGTGGCATCATCAATGCAGGGACGGGAGACGATACTATCTCTGGCACTGGGACTGGCGGTACGGGCTATCGAGGTTACACTCGACCTGGTATAGGTATCTCTAACACTCAGGGCGGCTACATTAATGGAGGAGATGGAAAAGATTCGATCTTCGCAACCGGAAAGGGAGGCGATGATTTGAATGAAGACTTTAACTCTGCTACAGGCATCAATAATACTCAGCATAGCCGCATTGATGGAGGATTTGGGGACGACGAAATCAGTGGAACTGGAATTGGAGTTCGTTACGGGCCTAGTACAGGAATCTCTAACACTAAAGGTAGCAATATTAATGGAGGAGAAGGGAACGATTCTATCTCCGGGACTGCAACTGGTGGATTTGCTTATACAGGAGAAGGTACAGGCATCTTTAACAGTGGTGGTAGCGTGATTAGTGGAGGGAAAGGAAACGATTTTATTACTGGTATCGGCAAGGGCAATGATGCACATCTAGACCCTGCTAACTCAGTCAATGCAAATAGGGGTATAGGCATCTCCAACAGCGAGGGTAGCACGATCAGCGGAGGGCAAGGAAACGACTTCATCTCTGGCACAGGCACTGGCGGTAAAGGAACTGGCAAGATTCTTTATGGGGAGCTTGGCCCCGGTGTAGGTATAGGCATTATTAACAGTGGCACCATCAGTTTAGGCGATGGCAACGATACCATCATCGGTACTGGTATTAGTCTAGGCACAGGTATTCTTAATACTAATGGCATTATCTGTGGAGGGGCAGGAGATGATACCCTTACTGGGTATGGCGCTAAGATTGGTATTCAAGGTGGCACAATTGATGGCGGAAATGGTAACGATTACTTCAAAGCCCGTCGAATTGATGATAACGGTAATCCCATTTCAGACCAGGGGGGCGCGATTGCCGATGTTGTGATTAAGGGTGGATCTGGAGCCGACACATTTGATGTTGGTTACGGTAATGCCACGATTGATGGTGGCAGCGGATGGGACAAGCTAATTCTGCCTGATATCAAAAGTGATTACACCATTCTAGGTAGCTCCAACAATTACACCATTAAACGTGATGAGTTCACCCTTAATGTCTTAAATGTTGAGGATATCGTCTTCTTGGGCGCTGCTCCCCAGTCAACTGTGCTTGGGATTCCTCATCAGTAGACTGTGCTTTGGGTTCTTCATGGAATCAGGAAGAGGTGTATATCCTTTCACCTCTTTTTTAATTGGCGATCGCTTCGATTATTGGATGCAATAAGCTACTATCTAGCAAGAATACAGACAAATCTTGTAGATGCCAAGGCTGGATGGTTAAACCCATGAAAATCCAAAAAAAACAATCAGAAAACCAAGATATTCTGACTCAAAATCAACTCCCTTTGCCTCCGGGAAGCTTAGGCTTACCGTTGATTGGGGAGACAATTAGCTTTTTGCGTGACCCTGATTTTGCGACCAAACGACAACAGAAGTACGGCAACATTTTTAAAACTAATCTATTTGGTTCGCCAACTATTATGATGGTGGGAGCAGAAGCTAATCATTATTTATTTAGCCAAGAAAACCAGAATTTTGCAATTAAATGGCCAGATAGCGTTGCAATATTACTCGGCTCTGCTTCTTTATCAACACAAACAGGGAGCATCCATCAAACAAGACGCAAATTATTATCACAAGCATTTCAACCGAGAGCTTTGGCAAGTTATCTACCAGCGATGTCAGAAATTAGCGATCGCTACTTCCAAAAATGGGAAAAATTAAATCAATTGACTTGGTATCCTGAGCTAAGACAATATACTTTTGATATAGCTTGTAAATTATTAGTAGGAACAGACACTACTAATGATACCCATTTTACTGAAGTATTTGAAGAATGGTGTGCCGGATTATTTACTCTCCCTATTCAGTTACCTTGGACTAAATTTGGAAAAGCATTAACATGCCGAGAAAAGTTATTAGCAAAAATTGAAGAGATTATTTTACAGCGTCAAAAACAAGGAAATAATCATCAAGATGCGTTAGGTTTATTGCTAGATTCCAGAGATGAAGAGGATAATAATTTAAGTATAGAAGAAATAAAAGACCAAATTCTGACTTTATTATTTGCTGGGCATGAAACCTTAACTTCTGCACTATCTTCTCTATGTTTGCTGTTAGCGCAAAATCCAGAAATTTTAGCAGCCGCTAAAAGAGAACAACAACAAATAAGTTGTGCAGGTGAGCTAAAATCTGAACATCTTAAACAAATGACTTACCTAGACCAAATACTCAAAGAAGTTTTGCGAATTATTCCCCCAGTTGGTGGCGGTTTTCGTTCGGTTATCCAAACTTGTGATTTTAATGGATATCGTATTCCCCAAGGTTGGTCTGTATTGTATCAGATAGGTAAAACCCATCAAGATCAGAGTATATATAAAAATCCTGAGATTTTTGAGCCGCAAAGGTTTGCTATAGAGAGGGCTGAGGATAAATCTAAACCTTTTGGTTACGTTCCTTTTGGGGGTGGGATAAGAGAATGTTTAGGTAAGGAATTTGCTAAATTAGAGATGAAAATATTTGCTGCTCTGCTATTGCGTGGTTATGAATGGGAACTTGTACCAGGGCAAGATTTGGATTTAGTAATGATACCCACACCCCGGCCTCGTGATTCTTTAAAAGTAGTTTTCCGTTCCATAAAGGGGGTAAAAGAGTCACGTTAAATAATTCGTAATTCGTAATTCGTAATTCGTAATTCATCAATTTTGTTTTATAATGGGCATTTAACCCCAATCGCATTACTTGCTTATTTTTAGAACCGGGGGACTTAAACCCACGGAACTAGTTAAAAAAGACCCTCTATTATAAACCTATCGAGCCAGAACATTTGCTTTGGGTAATCATGGGAGCAAAGCGCTGCGATCGCTAGACTAGTCAAGCACGCGATCGCCCATACCCAGAGAAGTGCAGCAAAAGCTGCCAACCAGGTAAAGATCCGCTCAAAGCAAGCTGCAAAAAGGGTTTCAGAGCCAATAAATTTATTTATGGGTATTTCCGCCCTCCCCCTGCCCCTTTTCCTCTTCTTGACTAGATTTTGAAATTATATCCGGATTACACAAGTGCAAAGTAGTTTATGTATAAAAAAGAGATTACTTTGCATGATTAATCAAATTGTCACTTTAGAATCTTGTTGGCATAGTTCTGTACCGTGGGGAAAAGACATGCCACCATTAGCAGTTCAAATCCTAGAAAAAGTTTTCTTATCAAACTCTGATATATCAGGCTACTGCTGTGGTGTCCAATGGGAGAGAGAGGAATGGATTTATGCCATTGTCTGCTGTCGTGAAATACTCTACTTGCCTCAAGAAGAATTTTATGGAACAAACTTAGTAGAAAAAACCACAGTTCCTACACCAGCTTTTCATTTGGGGGATGTGGTGGAAGTTGATTTTAGTGAAGAACCATCACGTCGGATTATTCAAGGGATTTTTAGCCTGAAAAACAATTGGCTTTATGCAGTAGAATGGCGTTCCCCAACTTTGTCAGAAATGGCATCCGCTCAAAGTAGAATTATCTGGCTTGCGGATGTGGATTTAGTAAAAGTGAATGTATGACTGTATTTCGTCTCCACACCCGTCACAATAATTCGTAATTGATAATAGAGCCTCCGGCACGCTTTGTGCCTTCGTAATTCGTAATTATTCTATGCCGAAATAGCTTGCTCGCTTAGTAAAGATGCTTCACTTTTTTTCTTTTTCATAAATTTTAATTAGTTGCTCTGTACCCTCAATGAATTAATTATTAATTAATTTACGAATTACGAATTACGAATTATTCTGTCACAAGTCGCGTGCCGTTCAAAACACTCAGCATTTACACTGTGGTATAAAGATTTACTCTCGAATAAAATAGTGCTTAGAGGCATAAGATACATATACATTTATATACTCTACTGAGGGAAATAAATCAGTAGAGTATTTTTATAGGAATCCGATGTCTGACAACTTAACGTAAAGTCATGTCCTGCATGGAACTGAAGTGGCTTGCTAATAGCAAAAGTCATCTCTTGATGACTAAATAGACCTAAAAATCATTAGTCTACTTCAGTAGACTTGAGCTAAAAGCCAAAGAACTTTAGTTCTAGGCGGGTGAGGAAGCAAACAGTTAAGCTATTAGCGCAAGAACTCGGAATAGAATTATGCCTGAATGCGTGCCTTGCGGTACTAGCTTCTGGGCATTTAGCACTGGCTAGGGTACAATCAGCACTGGGCAAGGGGAAAGATTAATCACGCGAGTAGTAACACTATCATCCGCTCCCTCTTCAGTCAAGCCTAGCCCCCGACAGCCCATAATGATTAAATCAGCCCCGATTTCATCAGCGACATCGCAGATAGTAAAAGCTGGTTTACCTCGCCTTTCCAGGATTTCGGATTGAATTCCTTGCCCAGAAAATAAAGATTGAGCGTTTTCTAGCAGCTTGGCAACTACCTCTGGTGACACCATCGGATCATCTGTACTGGGCGCATCTTTTGGCGGTTCTTCTACCACAGACAGCAGCACCAAGCGACTGCTGTACTTTTTGACTACATTGGTAACTACATCAGCAGCTTCCCGCGTTTCCCGGCTTTGATCGATAGGAAATAGTACTGTCTTAAATATCTCTGTCACTTGGGTACCCCTGACTCCGGTAAAATCTTGATGGTTCTACTTTCAAAACAATAACAAAAAGGCAATCAGGAGAGTTTGGTGTGTCCAAAAAAAGTTTAGCAAGTTTATCTTCGGCTGATATTTCTGGGAAACGTGCTTTAGTGCGGGTTGACTTTAACGTGCCTGTGGACGATCAAGGCAACATTACCGACGATACTCGTATTCGTGCAGCTTTGCCAACCATCAGAGATTTGACGCAGAAGGGTGCTAAGGTCATTCTCGCCAGCCATTTTGGCCGTCCTAAAGGTGTTGATGACAAATTACGCCTAACTCCCGTTGCCAAGCGTCTGTCGGAGTTACTGGGGCAAGAAGTCGTTAAAACTGATGACTCCATTGGCGATGAAGTTGCAGCTAAAGTTGGTGCGCTGCAAAATGGCCAAGTGCTGTTGTTAGAGAATGTCCGTTTTTACCCAGAAGAAGAGAAAAACGACTCAGAATTTGCGAAAAAATTAGCAGCTAATGCTGATTTTTATGTAAATGATGCTTTTGGTACTGCACACCGCGCCCATGCTTCTACTGAAGGTGTGACTAAATTTCTGAGTCCTTCTGTGGCTGGATATTTGGTTGAGAAGGAATTGCAATATCTGCAAAATGCGATTGAAAATCCCCAACGTCCTTTGGCAGCAATTATTGGCGGTTCCAAAGTTTCTAGCAAAATTGGCGTGATTGAAACGTTGCTGGAGAAGTGCGACAAACTGATCATCGGTGGTGGGATGATTTTCACCTTCTACAAAGCCCGTGGTTTAAATGTCGGTAAGTCTTTGGTAGAAGAAGATAAGCTAGAACTAGCGAAGTCTTTGGAAGCTAAGGCTAAAGAACGGGGCGTTGCTTTATTACTTCCTACAGATGTGGTATTAGCAGATAACTTTGCCCCTGATGCCAATTCTCAAACCGTTAGCATTGAGAATATCCCCGATGGTTGGATGGGTTTGGATATTGGGCCAGACTCAGTGAAATTTTTCCAAGAGAGCCTTGCAGATACCAAAACGGTAATTTGGAACGGGCCAATGGGTGTGTTTGAGTTTGATAAGTTTGCTCAAGGTACCGAAGCGATCGCTCATACCCTTGCCGAAATTGGTAAAACTGGCACAACCACCATTATCGGCGGCGGTGACTCAGTAGCGGCTGTAGAAAAGGTTGGTTTAGCCGACCAAATGAGCCACATCTCTACCGGCGGCGGCGCTAGCTTAGAGTTGCTTGAAGGCAAGGTATTGCCTGGAATTGCAGCTTTAGATGATGCCTAACTAGCAACTGGGGACTGGGGACTGGTGACTGGGTACAAATTATTCCCTATCACCTGTCACCTTTCCCCTAACTGCAATACTCAATACCTAATACCCTAGCCCCAAGCCACTACATGATATAAATATGCAACGTGAACTACCTACACTGATCCGAGTACAGGTGATAGGTCTTTTTGACATCGAACGCTAGAAACAATTACGAGCGTAGATGCGTTGACGTTCGCGTAACCTCTCCTACAGAAGCAGCTTGCTCTAGCATTTTCTTGCTCATAGAAAAGTGAAGCTGTTACTATCAAGTGTCAGACCTACTACACCTTGCAGAATACCTATGATTTCATTTTGCTCTCCTGGCGGTTTGTCTAAGAAGATTCGTGTGTTGCTTCCAACAGATTGCAAAGTGTAGTCCTCTGGACTTCCGTTGAGTTGAATTATATCTTCACTAGGGTTGAAGTCAGTAATAGTAGCCAAGTCTCCAAAACCAGGACTCGTGGTGTTGTTATCGTCGTAGAAAACATTTGCAGCGTCACCAAGGATAAATATATCTGCCCCAGGCCCACCTGTGAAGTTATCAGTTTCCCCTATTCCAGGTGGAAGCGGACTATCAGGGAAAACACCGATGAGGATGTCGTCTCCAGACCCGCCATTAAGTACCTCATTGCCGGGTCCCCCCTGTAGACTATCATTGCCGTCGCCACCATTGAGGATATCATTGCCATTATTACCATCTAGAGTATCATCGCCTGCTCCGCCATTCAAAATGTTGTTAGAAGTATTACCAAAAATGAAGTTGCTAAGACTATTACCTGTCCCGCTGATGTCGCCACCTTCCCTCAGCCTCAGGTTTTCCACATTGGCGCCTAGTGTGTAGGAGACAGAAGACCGAACGGTATCTGTGCCTGAATTAGCAGCCTCTATAATGGTATCAAGAGTAGTGTCAACGGCGTAAGTGTCGTCGCCTGCTCCCCCATTCAAAGTATCAATACCCAAGCCCCCCTCAAGTGTGTCATTGCCATTATTACCGGATAATCGGTTATTTTGGCTGTCACCAAAAATGTTGTCATTTGCATTTGTGCCGATGACATTATCAAAGTTGACTGCTGTAAATGACAATGTTCCCAATCCAGGAACGTTATTGGCAGCTAAATTTTGAGTTTGCAGGTTAACAGTGATAAATACCCCAGGCAAAGATTTGGATGCATCTATGGTGTTGTTGGCAACATTAGGATTAGCAATAACTTTTTCTACTCTAAAGAGTTGGTCTTGCCCAATTCCGCCAGGTTTTTCAATAGTTCCAACACCTGATAAAATAATGACTTGATCTAATTGACTGTAATCTGCGATATCAAAGCCATCTCCGCCATTAATGCTATCGTTCCCCTGACTGCCTATAAAGGTGTCATTGCCATTTCCACCTATTAGAATGTCGTTTCCTGTGCCACCATCAAGTGTGTCATTACCATTTCCACCACTTAGACTGTCGTTTGCCGTCCCACCTGCGAGGGAATCATTACCATTTGCACCATTCAAAGTGTCGTTACCGGAGGTACTATTGGCATTACCACCACTAGCCCAACCAACTATCGTGTCATTTCCTGAAGTCCCAAAGAGATTGTCAGCAGTTGCTTTGCCGAAAATAAATGCCATGTGATTTCTCCTGAATTTCTCACTAATACGTAAGTTCAGCGTTAGTTAAAGAACTATTGATCAGTTCAATGTAGATTACTTACCATTTGGGTAATCTAAATTAAAAACCACTAATTATTTGGTCAATAACTTTTAAAGAAAAAAATATCCAGCTATTTATTGTGATCCGACCCGAAAAGCCCGCCTTTGCTTGCGGGTGAGCGAGACGCCTTGTCTAAAAAATTAGATAATTTCTTTTTTGAAAATCCTTTAATTGATGACCCAAATGGTAAATAATTAGGTCAAATATTTTGGTTCTTTTTCCAAACTTTTTTGACCCAACGCTGTAATTATTTAATTATAATGAAGTACGACATTACATTAACTACTTTATCGAAACTTTAAATTTTCAATCAGTGTGGTTGATAATATATTCAAAGAATTATGTAAATTTTAATTAATTATTGTTTTAACATACTGATTTTTTGGTATATTCTGTGAGATTTTTTTAGTTAAGTTTTTATATCAGATTTTTTGGCAAAAAATATCTTTTTTAATAAAGAAATAGATTGTCGGATAGATAAGTTTCATTAATATATTAATCCAGAAATTTTTGCGCTTAATAACACTTAAACTTTACATAAATTTTATATAAACCTTATCTAAGTTGAGAACCGTAGTTTTCACCCTCTCCCTAAATCCCTCTCCCAAATGCTTGAGAGGGAGTTTGAAATTCTGGCTCCCCGAATCCCAAATCTGGGATTCGGGGTTGGGGGATGAGGGTAAATCCTTTTAGGATCTGAGTGCGTAAGTCCTGCTATTATCGATTAGGTATCAACGATTCTTCACGAATAGTTGATGGTAGGGGCGGGCGCAAGCAAAGATAAACAAGTGGCCCTAGTAGCAAGCCAAACCCCACCGCCCAAAACACTTGGGGATTATTCCAGTGGCGACGAGCGATATCATCACCAAGGATCGTGGGGAATAAAAGACAAAAAAGGCAAAATGCCAAGCTCATGCCATTAATAAAGCGATCGCCTTGAAACTGCTGCACAAAATCTCCCCAGTCACCTAAGATAAATGCATAGGCAAGTAAGCCAACGGTGCTTAAACTCAAAATAATCCCAAAAAAACGAGAATCCAGCAGCCGTAATAAAGCATCCTTTTGTCCAGAAAATTCTTGATTTGGTTCACGAAAAGCCAAATATGGTAATAGGCCAAGCACTCCTGAACCTACTGATGCTAAGGCAAAAGGCCAAAAATGAATCCGTTGCATTCTGCCATCAATGAACAACAAAGCACTGTAAATTAGTAGCCAGATGCCCACTAGAGAAAACAAAGAAAGGATAATTGGATTTATGGCAACCCACTGAAGAGTAAATATATTTTTTAGCAGGATTAGGGTTTCCTGTAAATGCAGTGGCGGTGCTAACAGTAAAATATAAACGATAAATCCAACCCATAGTAACCACAATGCAACTTTTCTATTCATGATTTTTAGATAATGTGCATTTAATATAATTACTAATTTATAATTCGTATTTTTTGCTTTAATTTGCAGCTGGTTGCTGACTGGGTATTGCCTCTACATCCACTTCTGGTAAAGGTGGACGCACACACAAATAAATCAATGGCCCGAATAGCGGTATCAACGCTATGAACCAGAACATCTGTGGATTTTTCCAACCACGACGCGCCATATCATTCCCTAGCAAAGCTGGAAATAATAGGGAAAGTAAATAGAAATCTAAACTCATTACATTGATGAAGCGGTTAGTTTGCCACTGTTGCACAAAATTGCTCCAATCTCCTTCTTTTAAACCATAGGCAACTAGAATAACCGTGGCTACAGTTAAGACAACCCCAGTCACACGAGAATCTAGCAGTTTGAGCAAGGCATTCTTTTTACCGACAAACTTCTTATTTGGTTCCCTAAAGGCTAAGTAGGGTAACAAGGCAAAGGCCCCGACTCCGAAAGAGGCAGTAGCAAATAGCCAAGCAGGTATTTTTTGCCCTCTACCATCAATAAATATTACTGCGCTGTAAATAATAGGCCAGATGCCCATCAGGTTGAATAGTGCTATAACTAACGGGTTAATTCCTTGCCACTGGCCAGTAGAAAGGTTTTTAATTAACTCGAATGTACCAGGTTGCTCAGGAGGAGCGAGGAAAAAAGCATAGGTAGTGAATCCCAGCCACAGCAGGCCAAAGGCAATTTTTCTAACCATGAAAGAGTTAAAAAGTATTAATTATTGATTTTGCCACTATCAATTCAGGTTATCTACCTGCTATGGTATGGTTCTTTTGTCTAAACCTGTAGCAGGTTGTCTCTGTTAAGGATTGAAATAACTGAAAGATTCTGAGAGATAATCAGCAGCAGATGCTACTACTGCGATCGCACTTTCATAATCTAGACGCGTTGGCCCTAAAACTCCCACACTTCCTACTGGTATTGAACCTCGGCGATAGGTAGAAGAAATCAAGGTGCAGGTGCGTATCGGTTCTAGAAGGTTTTCTGCGCCAATACGAACTGTTACCTTTGACTTACCCACATCCTCAAGCTCTGGTTCTTCAAATATTAATCGCCATAGTTGGTCTTGTTCTTCTTCCAGCAGGTGGATAATTGTTTGTACCTGCTGTAATTGAGAAAATTCTGGCTGGCGCAAAACTTCTGACACACCCCGAACCATAATTTGGGTTGCAGTCGGCGCATGAGTGCGACGAGTCAATTCGGCAACTGAATGTTTCAAAAAATCCCCATAGCGTTGGAATTCTTGATCTAATTCGCTCCAGTTGAGGTTGGCTAATTCCAACAGGCTTCGCCCCCGCAAGTGGGTATTCAAAAAGTTAGAAACAATTTGTAACTCGCGATCGATTACCTCTGAATCTCGTTGTGTTTCCTCTGGTATTGGTGACAAATCCATCAACTTGGAATGTGTCTCATAACTATCGGTAACAACAATTAACATGATCCGTCCCGCTTCAATTTGCACTAATTGCAGATGTCGCAATAGTGCTGTGGTAGTTTGCGGCATAGTAATCAAGCTAATGCAACCACTTAAGGTTGCTAAAATTTGTGCGGCTCCTTGTAGTAGAGTTTCTAAACTCCAATCTTCCCACTGGAGGCGCTTTTGCAATGCCACTTCTACTTCTCGTCCTAAAGTTTCGGAAGGTGTAATTAGCTGGTCAACATAAATGCGATAGCCTGAATCTGAAGGTACACGTCCAGCAGAGGCGTGTGGTTGGTAGAGTAACCCGGACTTTTCTAAAACGCCCATCACATTGCGAATTGTGGCTGAACTTACACCCAGGTCGTACTCCTCGACCAAAGCTTTTGAACCAACAGGCTCTGCCGTAGCAATGTAGTGACGTACCGTTGCCCAAAGTATATGCTGTTGTCGATTTGTTAACTGGACTTCCATAGGGTATGTAATGCTTGGCGGCAAATTTTAATCAATGTCTGGAAAAATTTCTGGATTTGATTGAAAACTAAGAATATTAATAATTTATTAAGATAACAAATTATACTATAATATTGCGATCGTTAATATTAAGGTTTACGGAGATCATTCTTTTAACGGATCTTTACAGCTAAAGCTGAAAGTTTGAATTTAGAACATCCTTTTCTGGTTTATTTTTGCATAATTCTACACTTATAAAAGTATTGTTGTATACGTATTTTTGCGGCGATCGCAGCTAAAATTGGGGTGGAAAAGTTTCGCAAATATTAGCTAGTAAAGAAAGTTACAAGCTTTCCTAGCAAGCGGCTAAATTTATATGTTGCTATTTTCAGCATAGCAAAAGCAAGATGGAAGAATAACTTCCATCTGAGTAATGCACCTAAACACAAGCTAATAGGACTTACGCAAAATGACCAAAAAACGAACCGCAGAGGACGCAGAGAAGCCAGTGCGCCCTTGCGGGTTAAGAGACTTGTCCCTTGCGCGTCTCCCCTTGGGAGAAGCAACTGGCGTGACACAGAGGAATAAGAGTTTGAGAGAGTTTTTGCGTAAGTCCTGGCTAATACTGGGGAATTGAATGGTCTACTAAGACGGAATAAGCATCAATACCACCGGAAATATTTTGCACATTTGTAAAACCTTGAGCAATTAACCACTGGCACATTTGGGCAGAGCGGATGCCATGGTGGCATAATACAAGGGTTTCAGCTTGGGGATTGAAGAGGTTAGGAACTTTATCTCCCCATTCGACAAATTGACTTAAGGGTAGGTTGACAAAGCCCTCAATGCTAGCAATTTCCAATTCTTGTGGTTCGCGTACATCTACTAGCTGAATACTTACATCACCAGAAGAAAGACGTTGTGCCAGTTCTTGTACACTAATCTGGTTCATGGGTTAACTAAAAAATTCCCTATAAACAGTCCTAATCTTATTTATGGTGACAGAAAATCTCTGCCTTTGCATGAGTATCCATTCTGCTACATAAAGTCCAGACAAAGCTAGACATTACTTGACGTTTCAACGGGAGCATGGGAGCAATTATCCCTTAACGTCCAGACACGGTTTAGCCATCCGTGCATATTTTTCGAGATTTTGAGATGCATTTAAATCTCGGCTGATAGATTCTGGTAGGCTTTCTGCTTAAATGGCTGTAAACCGTCTTTTTAAAGGTTTAATGTGAATAGGCAACGCTCATTTATTAGTTTTATCGTAGCTGGTGCGATCGCACTGCTAGTAATTGCGATCGCTAGCTTTTACTGGTTTTTCGCCAAAAGTCCGGCGAACCTAATTGCTTCTACCCGACAGCCTAGTGCAGCCATATTCGTGTCGAAACTTTCCCCAGCAATGGTTTCATTACTGGTGAATCCTGACCGTTTGCAGGCGTTGGAGGGTGAAGGAGAACTATCTAAACTCAAAACCAGTTTATTTGCCAAAAGTGGCATAGATTACAAACAAGACGTTCAACCCTGGTTAGGTGACGAAATTACACTAGCTATCACCACCTTAGATATCGATCGCGACCGAGAAAACGGACAGCAGCTAGGGTATCTATTGGCACTAGCAACCAAGCAACCACAGAAAAGCCGCGAGTTTGTCGAGTTGTTGTTTTCTAAACGAGCCTTAGCTGGAGCAAACTTAGCTGTTGAACAATACAAAGGTGTAAAACTGATTTCTGACAATGAAGTAAGTACAGAAGAGAAAATCCAAAATCCAAAATCCAAAATCCAAAATTATCTAGCTGGTGCTGTTGTCGGCGAAGGCTTCGTATTGTTTGCAAACGATCCGAAAGTGTTGCGAGATGCTATCAATAATGTTCAAGCGCCCGATCTAAATTTGACTAGCTCCCCCGAATATCAAAAAGCGACAAAACAACTTCCTAAAAAGGGTTTAGCTGTAGCTTTCTTGAATCTTCCCATCGTAGCAAAATGGCAAGGTTTAGAATTGCCAGAACAAACCTACGACAGCGAAATTATTTCCCTGGCGTTGAACCCCAAAGGTTTGCTAGCAGAAACCTCTTTTTTAACTTCATCGGAAATTGTTTCCCCATCTTCACCACTATCTAAACCTGTAGGAGCATTGCAATATGTTCCAGCGTCCGCAGGTTTGGCAATTGCTGGCTCAAATTTAAGTAATTTGGCTAACAGTGATTTAGCCAAACTCTGGAGACAAGCAACAGCTACTATATATGGTTCTGAAGAAGATGTGGTTTCTCGGTTAGCAAAACCTTTTACGGATGTTCAAAAAAGCTGGGGTATAAACTTACCAGAGGATATTTTTAGCTGGGTACAAGGAGAATATGCCATAGCATTGTTACCTACGAAAGAGCAAACAATCCCTCATTGGATTTTTGCGGTGGAAAAATCTGAGAGTGTGGATAAAGGTGTTGCTCGATTAGATGCGATCGCCTCATCAAATGGACTCAGCATTAATCCCCTAACTCTGTCTAAGCAAAAAATCTCTGCTTGGACAGAGTTAACTACGGCTACAAAAAAAAGCGATGTTAAAGAGGGAACATCTTTTAGTATTGAAACAAAAGTGCGAGGATTGCATACAACTTTAGGAAATTACGAAATTTTCACATCTGACTTAGAAACGATGGATGAAATTCTCACAACCAAGGATAATTCTTTAATTGACAATCGCAATTTCAAAGATAGTATTGCTGCGATTCCCTTACCAAATCAAGGCTATATATATCTTGATTGGACAAAGAGCCAAAATTTCTTAGAGCGTCAAGTACCGGTTCTCAAGCTAGTAGAAGTTTTAGGGAAACCGTTTTTTAATAATCTGCGATCGCTCACAGTCAGTAGTTATGGAACTGAGGCGCGATCGCTCAAAGGTGGCGTTTTCTTCAAACTCAATAATTCGTGAGATTTTCATAAAAGCTCAAGTGCAGAAGGTTAAAAATTATTTGACATTCTGCACTTTCTTAAATCTCATCTTTATTGCCAGATGCAAAATTAGCAAAACGCTTTGCCAAAGGTGGTATAATTACCAAAGGATTGCTAAAACCAGAAAATAAATGAATGCTCTCAAATCCTGGAATAGTACCAATCAAGGGGAGGCGATCGCTACTAAATGCCACCAAGCAATCATGCCAAGTTCCTAGTAAATTTTCCAAAGCTGGTAAAACTTCACCAACACTTTTTCGCAACCATTCTTCACTCGTCTTTGAGTTTACATTGGCATAAGGATCTGTGAGAACACGGCTAATTTGACCGATGCGAAAGCTACCATCTTGAAACTGAATCGCACCCGCATCTAAAATTGGCGCTACTGGCTCATTACCTGGTTGATTCCACAATTCATCAACTTGAGTAGATTCAGCTTCTAGTTGAAATCGTTGCAGATTAGCTGGCATAACTAAGGTGCGTAACTGCAAATCTACAGGTGGGGTTTCAATAATTTCTGCATGGGTAAAATACAGTTTGACGGGAATACCAGCAGATTTTAGTAGCTGGCGGCTGAGTCCACCCGCACAGATGACAACGTTCGCACTATGGAAAGTTCCAGTAGTTGTTTTTACACCATCTTGCAGTACTTGCAATACTTGGGTAATCTGCATTTCCCCCCCAGCCCGCAGAAAGGCTTTGATGTAGGCTTGTGCTGTTTTTTCTGGGTGAATATGACCGTGTTTGACAGTTAAAGCCCCAGATATCGCCTCTCGATTTAGCAGTGGTTCCAACTCACAAGCTTCTTGGACACTCAGTAAACGAGGTGGAATGGCAAAATGATTATATGATGCAGCCGTTGCTTCTGGGTCATTAGCGGCTGAAATAGTAAGTAATAAATCTAATTCCCGAAATTGGATATCAGCGTCTAACTCTTGAGATAGTATATGGTAACGCGCGATCGCTTCTTCGCACAATACACGAGTTAGTGGTGTAGTACCCGACCAATAAGCAAGTCCACCATAACTATAACGAGTTGCATTCTGTGGTGTTTCATATTGCTCCACCAAAAGTACAGCAAAACCTGTTTTTACTAATTCGTATGCCAGTGCAGCACCCGCAATTCCACCGCCAACCACAATCCAGTCATAGGTTTTCATATTTTACGAATTACGAATTACGAATTACCATAAGTTGCTTGTAAACGACTTAAAAGATATTCTTTTGCCAGGATAGGCGGATAAATAGGCGATTGTTCTTTCTGGCAACTTTGCAGACAAGCTATTTCTGTATGATCATTAGGATGACAGAAAAAAGCGATAGAATAACGGGACTGGTTCAGACTGCGATCGCTCTTAATCGTTACTCGATGCTTAGTTGAGCAAAACATATCATTTGTCCACCGTTGCATCAAATCGCCAGTATTAACTACCACAGTATCAGCGATCGCAGGCGCGGCAATCCAATTTCCAGATGTCGTCTGTACTTCCAACCCGCCCATGTCATCTTGGAAAAGTAAAGTAATACTGCCATAATCGGAATGCTCACCAGCCCGCACCTGTCCGGGTTTGGGTGGTGTCTGCAATGGGGGATAATGGAGTAAGCGCAAGGTATGATTTTGTTGATTGTGTCTTGTGATAAAAAAATCTTCTGGCAATTCCAACGCCAAAGCATAAGCTTGTAACACTGTGTTAGCAAGTTCTGTGCAACTATCATAAAAGGCAAGAATAGAAGCATCTATCCTTATAGCCGCTTGTTTGTTTACATTAAACGCCTCTTTCAAATCGCCTGGTTTGTTGGGATCAAGACGTTCTCTCTCAAGACTGACGTATCCTGTATTATTAAACTCATCACTCCAAGCTTGGTTTTGCTTAACTTCTAAGGGTAAATTGAAGAAAGATTTACTGTAACTGAATACTTGCCTTATTAAGTCTTTTGATATTCCTGCATTCTGTAAATACATGAAGCCAATTTCATGGCAAGCTTGATGGATTTTGATAATAGTTTGCCGATTTATTGTGTTGCCATTGGTAAAGGCAGTTAAATCTATTATTGGAATTGTAACCATTTATTAAATATTATATTATATAGAAAAATTGTGTTTTTGTTTTCTTAAACCTCATCTAAGTTGAGAACCGTAGTTTTTGCCCTCACCCTAAATCCCTCTCCCATATCTGGGAGAGGGACTTTGAAATTCTGGCTCCCCGAATCCCAGATTTTGGGGATAGGTTGGGGGATGAGGGCAAATCCTTTTCATCACCGAAGAACTACAGGTTTCAAGATAGAAGCGGTTTAACAGTAGTATACTCAATACTTAGGTACGGAACTTTATAATGACTCTTGCTCCTTGGCGAAGTGCGATCGCTCATGCACTCGATGGAAACCGCAGCCTTGTTTATGCCCGTTACCTCCAACTAGCAACAGTACAGGCAAACGGTCGCCCCGCTAATCGTACCCTAGTCTTTCGCGGTTTTTTGGAAGATACAAACCAGCTAAAATTTATTACAGATACTCGTAGCGCTAAAGCCGACCAGATACAGCAACAACCTTGGGCAGAAGTTTGCTGGTACTTTCCCAATACACGCGAACAATTCCGCATCTCTGGCTGTTTGACTCTCGTCAGCAGTGATGATTCTCACCAGGATTTACAGCCAGCCCGCATTACCATTTGGCAAGAACTCAGTGATGCTGCACGTTTACAGTTTGCTTGGCCCCATCCTGGTAAACCTAGAGTTGAAAACCCAGAAGATTTTGCACCAGCAGCACCCGACCCAATGCAGCCATTGCCTAATTTTTGCCTACTGCTACTCGACCCAGTGCAACTAGACCACTTAGAATTACGCGGTGAACCACAAAATAGAAGGTTTTATCGCCGCGATGAGAATCAAGAATGGTTTTGTGAAGAAATTAACCCTTAATTTTTTGAAAAGCGAGTGGGGGCAGGGGGCAGGGGGATGAGGAAGAAAGCTAGGTAAACTTCCGCCACAGGATAACTCCTAACTCCAAACTCCAAACTCCAAACTCCTCACTCCTAACTCCTAACTCCTAACTTAATTTAAATACCCGCACCATCTAGAAACTGCTGTATTGACTTATCTTTAAGACTACACACAGGAGCATTTTGTGAAAAATCCGCTTGGTTAAAAGCTACACAACCTACCAATACAGGAGTTTTTTCAGAAGACTTGGTGCGCCCAAAAGTTTGTATTTGTTCTTCCAGCGCCTCAATCCGGTCTACTAAAGCACGAATCACTTCGGCTTCCGAATCTGGTAAATTATTGTGTTCAAGAGGTGCAACCCGGACTCCAGAACGATATATAATACGCCCAGGTATACCCACTACTGTACAGTCAGAAGGAACATCCCTTAAAACAACAGACCCAGCGCCAATACGGACATTATTTCCAACTTGGATATTGCCCAGCACCTTCGCTCCAGCTCCAAGTACGACATTTTCACCCACAGTGGGATGGCGCTTGCCACATTCTTTACCAGTACCTCCAAGGGTGACACCTTGATAAATTAGGGCATAGTCTCCCACGATCGCAGTTTCACCAATTACCACACCCATCCCGTGGTCAATAAACACACTTTTTCCAATTACTGCACCAGGGTGGATTTCAATTCCAGTCAAAAACCGAGCCAAGTGAGAAATCAGACGGGGAATAAAGGGAAGACCAACAGTATACAGCCAGTGAGCCAGCCTATGGAATAGCAAGGCTTGCAAACCAGGGTAACAAAATAAAACTTCCAACCAGTTACGAGCAGCTGGGTCACGTTCAAATATGATATGAAAGTCAGCACGCAGTATAGATAGCACGAGATAGCACCCTCGGAAAGCACAACAAGCTACTCTCCCATATTATCCTCTCAGACGTTATACCTCAAAATTGGGAATTGGGCGTTGGGCAAAACAGTGGTGAGTTAGGAGTTGGAAGTTGGAAGTTGGAAGTTGGAAGTTGGAAGTTAGGAGTTAGGAGTTTGGAGTTAGGAGTTAGGAGTTTGGAGTTAGGAGTTTGGAGTTAGGAGTTAGGAGTTTGGAGTTTGGAGTTAGGAGTTTGGAGTTTGGAGTTTGGAGTTAGGAGTTTGGAGTTAGGAGTTTGGAGTTAGGAGTTTGGAGTTAGGAGTTTGGAGTTAGGAGTTTGGAGTTTGGAGTTAGGAGTTTGGAGTTTTTACTCTTCCCCTGCCCTCTGCTCCCCACTTCACTGCTGCTCTACTTTCAGAGTGTAATCGCGCTTGACCCCAGGATTAAATGTACCTACCCAAATCCTATAGGTGCCACTTTTCCAGTTGCGATCGCTAACGCTAGCATCTTTACTTTTACCAGTATCATCGCCGCAACGAATCGTAGTTTGGTCTGGCCCTTGGATCAGTAAAGTGGTATCGTTGCCGTTGCTATCAACTTGTATTGTCATCTGGGGAAAGTCCTTTTTCAAAACCATAATATGATCTGGATTGGGATCGGCAAAACCGATACAGGCTTTTTGATCGCGATCACGGTTACTTATGGCAGACAATGAGTAAGAACCACCTGTAAACCCCTGCACTATTCCTTGTGCTAAATCGGAGTTGTTTGACAGGGTGAAAGTACCAAAATTTGCTGTCTGTGCTATTACAGGTGTAGCTGTGATGGCGGTAAATATAGCCAACAACCAGCCACTGCTAAACTTAAGTCGGGGGCGACAGTATTTCATAGTAGCCCTCCAACAGGCTGTTACATTAGTAATGATATATACATATTCTAATGAAAAAATTACAGTGAAATTTCAGTTGCTTGTGCCACATTCAAATGTGCCACAATAATAGACTATATGTGATGTATCTACAATTCGAGAATTGGGTTAAAGAAACTGCATCAATTTACGCATTCACGCATTCAAACATTTTAGACATTTTTAGACGGGGATTTAAACCCCGACTCAAACTTATGCTACGTATAGACGTAGTGGCTCGTAGTTGCGCTTTAGCGCTAAAGCGCAACTACGAGCCAAATACAGAGATTTTACTTTTCGTTACATTACTTATTACGCTATGCAAAAAGGTGGCATTGTCGCCTCCGATTTTACAGCCGAACTCAGCCAAGATGTGATTCAACGCTTTTTAGCTGTTTGATTTTTGATATTTCTATATCAACTGTGTCGGAAGCAATCAAATCTGCGGCTTCTTGTAAAAGCTCATGTTGTTCTTTTTGAATTACTTCTAATCGATAAGATATTTCTGCTAATCTTTGTTGCTTACTTGGTTGAAAATTTTCAGGTAACAAAGCTGGCAGATTATCAATTGTTTTAGTAGCTGTCATTCGTTGAACAGCAAAACTCCCAACTTTAGTTAAGGATAGAAAGCTAACTTTAATTAAAGCCTGAAACAATTTTAACGGAACTTGCAGTATTGACCAACTAGCTGTTTCTATCAAGCGGACAATTGTTTTGATGATGCTCCAGATGAGAGCGATCGCAAACAGCAAAATCACTATACTAATAATTGGATGATTAGCGGCCCAACCGAGTATTTGAACTAACCTAAAAAATATCGGGTGTTGTGTCAGCCAATCACTTACAGAAGATGTCATCGCATCTTTAACTGCGCCTGATGTTGTACTTTTAAATTTTTCAGCAGATTGCCAAGTTTCCTCTAAACTTGTTGTAACTGTATCAATTGCTTTATCAGTCGTTGTAGTTGCTGTTGCTTTCAAAGACTCCTCAACTTGTTGTGCTGAGTTACTTAAAGAGTTAAGATTTTCACCGACAAAATTTTTCATATTTTGTAAGCGTTGCAAAACTCCGTTAGCTAAATGTATGTCTATTTGGGAAGCCATAAAATATTTCACCGAGGTTGAAATCTAACCCGCAACCCATCTTTAGGGCGATTAGTGGTAACCACAACTACCTCTATTTGGTTGGGTAATATCTCCTAATGATAACTACGTAGAAGATGAGCAACAATAATCTTCATAACCTAAAATTTAGGGTGTGTTAGCCGAAGCCGTAACCATTGGTGTCAACTGAAGCTAGAAATAGTAAAACTTTCGGCTTGACTCACCCGCCTGGAACTAAAGTTCTTTGGCTAATAGCTAAAGTCTACTAAAGTAGACTAATACCATTTCTTTGTGAGGCTGCGCTAAATTTTATTGACTTCTTATTTGTTTCTTTCTTTGTGTCCTTTGCGACCTTTGCGGTTCGTTCCTCATATATGGCGCATCTTCATACAGAATTGGTATAAAGATTTTTTGGATTATTTAGTCATCTTTAGATGACTTTAGCTATAAGAGAAGGAACTTCAGTTCCTTGTGGGACATGAGTTTTGCGTTAAGTTGACACGGATGAGGCGTAACGCATCAATTCGCTTGGTGCGCTACACTTGTCTCTCTCGTTGAAGCAGAAGATAGTTAACCCAACGCGGACTTTAACTCACTTTCGGCTTGTTCCAAGGCTTCTGGTAATTTACTCGCATCCCGTCCGCCTGCTTGGGCTAAGTTCGGTCTTCCACCGCCACCGCCACCGCAAATTTTAGCGATCGCACCTACAAATTTACCAGCTTGCAAACCTTTTTTGTTCACTTCTGCACTAAAAGCTGCAACTATACTAACTTTCCCTTCTTCGGGAACAGAACCTAGCACCACTGCACCGTTACCGATTTTTTGCAGTAAGCGTTCGGCTGCGGTTTTCAAAGATTCTGGATCAACATCTTCTAATTGAGCGACAATAATTTTAGAATCGCCTACAGTTTCGGCTGTTTGCAGCAAGCTGTCAGATTTTGCGATCGCTAACTGTCCTTTCAAGGTTTCCAATTCTTTTTGGCTATTTCTCAGTTCGCTTTGCAGACTTGTGATTCTCTCTGGTACTTCTTCGGGTTTCACTTTAAAGCGATCGCTCAAATCTTTAACTACTTTATCCCGCAGATTGAGATAATCTAGTATTGCAGGCCCTGAAACAGCTTCAATCCGCCGCACCCCAGAAGCCACGCCAGCTTCAGAAATAATTTTAAATACGCCAATTTCAGCCGTATTACTCACATGAGTCCCACCGCATAGTTCCATTGATACGCTAGGAAAGTCAATTACACGCACTTCCTCGCCGTATTTTTCGCCGAACATAGCAACAGCACCCCTAGCTTTTGCCTCGGCTAAAGGTAATACTTCTATCTTCGCTGCATGTGCTTCGGCAATCCAAGTGTTCACCTGTTCTTCAATTTGTTGCACTTCTTCTGCTGTCAACGCGCGGGGACAGTTGAAGTCAAAGCGCAACCTGTCAAATGACACTAAAGAACCAGCTTGAGATATGCTATCGTCAACAATTTTTTTCAAAGCCGCTTGCAACAGGTGCGTTGCGGTATGGTTAGCTTGGGCGCGACGGCGACAAGCCGGATCAATTTGGGCTGTAACATTATCGCCTACGCGTAGTGTACCACGTTCAATGCGTCCGAAGTGAACAAAGAAATCAGATTCTTTCTTCACATCTTCCACCCGAACTACAATACCATCACCAGAGATATAACCGCGATCGCCAATTTGTCCCCCAGATTCAGCATAAAATGGCGTTTTGTCAAGAACAATTTGCACTTCTGTTCCCGCTTCTGCTTCCTCTTGAGAAACACGTTCTACTAATATCGCTTCGACTTTCGCCGTCGTTGCAGGTTGGGTATAGCCTAAAAATTCGGTGACTTGGATGTGTTCTGCTAATTTGTCGAGGGAACCTTGTACAGTTAAATCGATGCTTTGATATGCGCCTCTACTTCCTTCTTGTTGGATTTCCATTTCCTTCTGGAATCCATCAACATCAACCGTCAGGTTATTTTCCTCAGCAATTTCTTGAGTAAGTTCAAGGGGGAAACCGTGCGTATCGTAAAGAGTAAATGCACTTTCACCGCTAATTTGAGTTTCCCCTCGCTGTTTCACCTCTTGGATAATTTCTTCTAGGAGTTTTTCGCCTCTATCCAGAGTTCTGAGGAAATTCGATTCTTCCCGTTCCAACTCAGCTTTAATTGCTGCTTCCCGTTGGCGCACATTGGGGTAAGCTGATTCAGAAAGAGCGATCGCAGTTTCGGCAACTTGGGTAGTAAATTCTCCAGAAATCCCAATTAATCGCCCATGACGTACCACCCGCCGAATTAACCGCCGCAGCACATAACCCCGTCCCACGTTGGAAGCGCGAATTTCATCAGCAATCATGTGGACAACAGAACGAACGTGATCGCCAATAACTTTTAAGGAAACTTTGGTTTTTTCATCACTTTTGTGGTAATCAATGCCAGCAATTTCGGCTGCTGTTTGAATAATTGGGAAAATCAGGTCAGTTTCGTAGTTATTGGGGACTTTTTGGAGAATTTGCGCCATTCTCTCCAAACCCATGCCGGTGTCGATGTTCTTGTTTTGCAGTGGCGTTAAATTGCCGGAAGCATCCCGGTTATATTGCATGAACACCAGGTTGTAAAACTCGATGAACCGGGAATCATCTTCTAAATCTATATTTTCGTCACCGCGTTCTGGGTGGAAGTCGTAATAAATTTCTGAACAAGGGCCACAAGGGCCAGTAGGCCCAGATACCCAAAAGTTATCGTCTTCGCCCAAGCGTTTAATTCTCGCTACCGGCACACCGATTTGATCGCGCCAAATTCCAAAGGCTTCATCATCATCTTCAAAAACGCTGACGACAAGATTTTCAGGGGAAAAGCCAAAGACTTGTGTAGAGATTTCCCAACCCCAAGCGATCGCTTGTTCTTTAAAATAATCACCAAAGCTGAAATTACCCAGCATCTCAAAAAACGTGTGATGCCGTTTAGTGCGTCCGACATTTTCGATATCGTTGGTACGGATACACTTTTGCGAAGTTGTAGCCCGTTTAAATTCTGGTGTGCGCTGCCCCAAGAATATCGGCTTAAATGGTAGCATCCCCGCGATCGTCAGCAGCACGGTTGGGTCTTCTGGCACGAGGGAGGCACTTGGGAGAATTTGGTGATTCCGTTGGGCAAAGAAGTCGAGAAATATGTTGCGAATTTCGTTACCGCTTAGGGACTGGGGATTTGAAGACATAGGTATTTTTAACTTTAGACTTTAGACTTGGGCGTAGCGGCACTAGTGCATCAGGGGGGAAATAAGCCACCCCTTCGGGTATCTCCTTCAAAAACGCTACGCGAACGCAGTCGCTCATGGGGGAAACCCCCTGTTCCCGCGCTGTCTCACCATTTTAAATGTCTGAAACCCTCGCAAACAGGTAATTACGAATTACGAATTACGAATTACGAATTACGAATTACGAATTACGAATTATGCATAGCGGCACTAGGTAAGTGTATTTTCATAAATAGCTTTATATATTCTTGCATTTTGTTTCATATTACTGCCAGCCAATTGTGCCAATCGGTGAGCAAAATGCAGTGATTAGGACACTTTTACAACATAACCCGACTCTAGCAGGATGTGCCGCAGCTACACCCGTGGTAAATAGCGCATTTTAATCTTAAAAATTAATCTTTAAGAAATACTTTAAAAATCCTATACCAGGGTAGTAAATGCAACTAAAACTGAAAGTATCAAATATTGCTTGTGAGGGATGTACAGAAATAATTACTAAATCCATCCCCGTTATGGAATCTAAAGCGAAGGTGGATATCGATGTTAATGCTAAAATTACGGTAGAATCCGCAGTTTCTGAAGAGTCGATCAAACAGGTAATTGTTACTGCTGGTTATGGTCTTGAGGGTTATAGCTTTTCGGTAACTTTTGCCGTCTATTTGATTCACGTTTTTTTGCAATTCAATCTCTACCTTGATACTTAATAAAAGCCTATTTTTTAAATAAAAATGCTTAATCTCTGTTTGGTTAATAACATTTTTCATTGAATTTAAAAGTTTTGGCTTTTATCAATACGGTTCACTTAAGAAAATTGTAGGTTGGGTAGAACATTGGTGTTAAACATCACGGAAGTGTTGGGTTACCCTGCCTTAAACCCCTTTGGGTTTACGTTCCTCGATTCAACCTACGTAGAAGTTGAGTTTTAGGCTTAACTGAACTGTGTTGTTCTATAACTAAATGAAAATTTTTATTACTTAGTTATTTTTCTCCTTAGGAAAAAATTTCGCTGCCTAATGTGACAGTTCTTACCAACTTTTTATTTGGGTAATTAAAGGAAAATAACACTTAGGATATTACAGAAATATTTTTTACACGCCCAATTAATATTCAGTATTTTTACTGTTTAAAAAATATTCTGTAAAGAAGACATTAGTTGTCAGCAGAGGAGGTTTCAGAAACGGTAGTAGTAAAAATAAAGTCTGAAAAGGAGATTAAAATTGTAAAAATCTATATTCGGCGACAAAATAGTTAATATATTAGCAAATAGAACTCAAGATAAAAAATCATATTTGGTATTAGCTAAAAATAGCAGTAAGTATTAAAAAGTTAATCTGTTTAAAAGTTAAATAAGGCAAAAAATAAAGCAATGAATATGTCTATTATGATCTTTGGAAAAAATAACTTTATTGCTACGCTTCCAGATCAAATCCGTTATGCGACTGCTTTTAGTGTAGAAATTATAGACAATCTTAATCAAGCAGTGTCGCGGATTCAAATGATGCTCCCCGATATAATACTTGTGCAGGCTAGTCTGGATGGCAGTATAGAACTTTGCAGTTGGTTGAATGATCAGACAAAACTATCCTGGATATACTGTATTCTCTTCGAGGATCGTCGCCAGCAGCTTACTGATAGAAATAAGGGTTGGCACAGGGAATTAGAGATGAGTGCTACGGCATTAAAACAAGGAGCCGATGCTTATATTTGGTATTTTATTGCTGAAAAAAGAGATTATAGCTTTACAGAATTGACTGCCAATCATGGACTAATACTTGCTCAATTGACTGTTGGCTTCCGAAAAACACAAAAATACCGAGAATTGATTCGGAGAAATGATATGTTATCAGCGATCGCCTTAGCTGATTCCTTGACAGAATTAAATAATCGTCGTGCTTTAGAATGGGACTTACCCAGGCAAATTAAAAAAGCTAGAAGTCAAAAAACTTGCATGAGTTTGATTATTCTGGATGTAGATCATTTCAAAAAAGTTAACGATACTCACGGGCATTTAGTTGGCGATCGCATCTTGCAGCTACTATGTAAGCGTCTGCAACACAATCTGCGCTCTCAAGACACAGCATTTCGCTATGGTGGCGAAGAATTTGTGATTCTTCTGGCTAACAGCAACGATGAGGAAGCAGTAGTCGTCGCCCGTCGTCTCAATCGGGTAGTCAGCGACGAACCATTTTCACTCAGCAATAAACTGACAATTAATATCACCATTAGTCTAGGCACAGCCTCTTTGGAAGCTGAGGATGATGATGAAGGAGTAAGTCTGTTGCACCGTGCGGATCAATGCTTGCTACAAGCTAAAACTGCTGGACGTAATCGAGTTATTGCCTCGAACTATTTATGTCATGTCCCACATCTAAAAGCTGTTTCTTCTTAAAATTATTCATTAATCATTATTCATTAGGCATAGGTTATTTTCCTTGTCCCCCTGCCCTTTGCTCCCTACTCCCCTCTTACTCCTAACTCAGCATGACAATCTTCTACCGAAGTGCGTTGTCGCATGGCATTAACTAAAGTCTCGTAGCGAGACTGATTTTCTTCCAGTAGGGTTTTTGCTTGGAGGGTATGAAACCGCAATTTTTGCTGATAAACTGATTCAGGAAATCCCAAAATTGTCAAGACTCCTATCAGCTTGTTTTTATCATCAGATCCCCCCTCAGCATGATTAAAAACTAGGGTTTCAGCAGCAATACCCGCCATCCAAACAGTGCAGTAGCGGTCTAGCATTTGAGAACTGATTTTACCCACTTCTAGTTGAGATGCTAATTCGCCATCATCAAAGCTAACGCCGCCTTGCCCAGGTTGACCCTGTTTCCAGGCTTCCCAAGCGCTGAGGGTGTAGCCGGTAACGGGAATACCTAACAAGTAAGCAACCAAAAAATGCCCTGCTTCGTGATGGATGATGCGATCGCGGTGTTCACTTGAAAATCCAGCAATCCAATCTAAAAAGATAGTACCACCCTTGCCTTGCAAACTAAAGCTGTCAAAAGTGGCTATTCCCAAAATAGCGAAGGTAGCAAGCGCCGGTACTGCGGGCGATAAATTCAAGAATGGCCCCAGCAGTACCGATAGGGTCATCAGAAAAATAGATATTGCAACTAAATTTAGGTTAGTCTGGCTCATTGAGAGTTTTTTGATAATCTGCTTAATCTCTCTTCATTATCAGGCGATTGCAGAGCTTTTGTATCAATGTGGTTGTAGCGATCGCCTAATTTCATCTCACACCTAATTAAATTACTGGCTTAATAAGGGATGTTTTCTCTATCACTAGAATGATGGCTGTTTTTCCAGTCGCAGACATAATGTGACGTTATAGCGGTTCTCGTTTATGTGAGGTACATCGGTAGGGGCATGGCACTGCTATGCCCCTACACCTGGCGATATTGGGAACCGCTTTAGTAGGTATAAAACATTAAGTAGGAGATGAATGTGGCTGAACAATTCAAAAATGGCGATCGGGTTGAATGGAACACTTCACAAGGTAAGACAACTGGCAAGGTAATAAAGAAACTCACTTCACCTACAGATATTAAAGAACACCATATTGCTGCAAGTGAAGATAAACCTGAGTACTTAGTTGAAAGCGATCGCACAGGAAAACAAGCTGCTCACAAGCCTGATGCTCTGAAGAAATTAGAGGAATAATGTTAGGAAAAATATAGGATAAAAAGTAAGAAAGGTGGGAAAAGTAGGAGGTTTTTTATTCCCCTTGATTATCAGGTTATTACACGCTATTTTGATATTTAAGTACAGTTGTTGAAAGGAGAGTTTGGGGATATGTAAAAATGCTGCTGAAATTTTTAGATGAAAAACCTAAAAGTAAATAGGGAACTGGAGTTAAATAAAGTATATTTTTTAACTCCTTTTATCTCAATCGGCAATTTTAACTTCAGGATTGTCTAATCGATAGCAGATAGCCTTGTCAAATAAAACCCGCTTGAATGATTCATCTAGGCTAATAGTCGTTTCACCACTACCCAGAAACAAGTAGCCATCTGGCCTTAATTGCTGCTTGATGTTTTTTAGCAAGGTTTTTTTGGTAACAACATCAAAGTAGATTAAAACATTGCGTAAAAATATAACGTCAAATTGCGGCAGAGATGACCAAGATTGCAAAAGATTTAACTGACGAAAATCAACCATCTGGCGGATTTGTTGATTTATTTGCCAGTCAGTATCTAGCTTTTGAAAGTAGCGATCGCGTATATTTTTAGATAGTCCACGATTCATTTCAAGGTGGTTATAATGCCCTTCGCAAGCACGCGCTAAAACCTTAGTAGAAAAATCAGTTGCAATTAATTTTACAGCCCAATTACTAAGCATGGGAAAATGTTCATTAATTAATATGGCGATACTATAAGGTTCTTGTCCATTAGAGCAGGCTGCACACCAAATATTGAGCGATCGCTCAATTGATCGTTGTTTAATTAACTCTGGTAGCACGTATTCTTTCAGTGCTTTAAAAGGGTGGCTATCACGGAAGAATGAGGTTTCGTTAGTAACTAGCGCCTCGATTGTCTGGACGTGAAGACTATTAAAGGGGTGAGTTCGCAAGTAAGTAACCAAATCAGGGATAGAAGCGAATCCTGCCGATTCGATAATTGGCTGCAAATGTAACTCTGCTAAATAGCTTTTATCACCAAACAACACAACGGCTGAATGATGATTAACTAATTCCCGAAGATACTCAAAATCAATGGTGCTTATACCCATAATCTGTGTAATTACAGGTCATAAAGAGGAACTTGATTGAAACGAATTCTGTGCATAATTTCATTTGCGATCTCATTAAGTGGAAGAATTTTATTGGCCAGTCCAGCATTAACGACAAAACTAGGCATTCCCCACACTACGCTAGTAGCTTTATCTTGTGCAAGTACCTGTCCACCCGCCTCGTGTATGCAATGACAACCATGTAACCCATCTTGCCCCATACCTGTGAGGATAACTGCGATCGCCCCAGCCCCATAAACCTGTGCAACCGATCGCAACAACACATCGACTGAAGGACGACAAGAATTTTCGGGAGATGCTTGATGGGTAAGAAGTCGAACCTCAGTATTGTCGCGCTGCACAATTAGATGGAAATCTCCTGGCGCAATCCACGCATGTCCCGGTTTTAGTATCTGTCCAGAAACCGCTTCGTCTACTGGGATTTGACACTTGGAAGCTAATTGTTCAGCTAGTAGTTTCGTAAACATTGGCGGCATGTGTTGCACAATCAAAATCGGCACTGATAAATCTGCTGGAAACTCCTTAAGCACTACAGCCAGAGCATTTGGCCCTCCGGTAGAAACCCCAATTGCCACAACCTCCACCTGCTGTAAGCTGCTACGAACAGGAAAAATAACTGGATGGGTAATTATGCTGGGTGTGAAAAATGTACCAAATACCTTAATTTTAGGAATTAAATCATCCCGAATATGTTGGGTTGCTGCCTCTACATTTCCTAAGTTACTAGGTTTTGTGGCATAGTCTGAAGCACCTAAAGAAAGAGCTTCCAGCGTTGCGATCGCTCCACTGCGTGTGAAGCTACTATACATAATCACTGGTAAGCGTGGATATATTTGTCGAATAGCGGACAGGGTTTGCAAACCATCCATCACCGGCATCTCAATATCCAGGATAATCACATCGGGATTAACATGAGAAATTTTGGCAAGGGCAATGCGGCCATTAGCCGCGACTCCTACCACCTCCAGTTCGGGATCGCTAGACAAAATTTTACTTAATCGACTCCGCACTACTACAGCGTCATCAACAATTAGTACCCGGATTTTGGGCATTGGGAAATGGGGGCAGGGGATTGGGGAAGTTTTTATGCTTGTTTACAAGTATCAGAGGTTCATTAATGGAGTTCAGAGGTTCATTAATGGAGTTCAGAGGTTCATTAACGGAGTTCAGAGGTTCATTAACGGAGTTCAGAGGTTCATTAATGGAGTTCAGAGGTTGATTAACGGAGTTCAGAGGTTCATTAATGGAGTTCAGAGGTTGATTAACGGAGTTCAGAGGTTGATTAACGGAGTTCAGAGGTTCATTAATGGAGTTCAGAGGTTCATTAATGGAGTTCAGAGGTTCATTAATGGAGTTCAGAGGTTCATTAAGGGAGTTCAGAGGTTCATTAACGGAGTTCAGAGGTTCATTGTTGCATTCTAAAATATATCTCCTCTCTTCCCCTGCCACTTCTTCGGACTACTGGTGTCAACAAAAGCCTAGAAATAACTTTAGGACTTACGCATCAAGTACGAAATGTAGGGGCAATTCATGAATTGCCCCTACGGTAAATCAAGGCTTTCACTGCTTTTTGCGTAAGTCCTAAACTTAACTTTGGCTGACTCACCCGCCTGGAACTAAAATTCTTTGGCTTTCAGCTAAAGTCTACTAAAGTAGACTAAAGATTTTTAGGTATATTTAGTCATCTTAAGATGACTTTTGCTATTAGCAAGGAACTTCAGTTCCTTGTGGGACATGACTTTTACGTTAAGTTGACACCTGTGCTTCAAGACTGCCTCCTACTTAATACTTAAACTGATTAACGACTTTCTGCAAATCTACTGCCATTCGAGATAGTTCTGTAGCTGCCTCTAATGTATTACTAGTTCCAGTAGTCGTACTTTGAGTATTGAGTGCGACAATTCCAATATTTTTGGCAATATCTAATGTACCTTTGGCTGCCTCAGCCATATTTCGACCAATTTCATTTGTAGTTGCGGTTTGTTGCTCAATAGCACTGGCGATCGTGCTTTGGAAGTCGTTGATTTGATTGATAATATTAGTAATTTGAGTGATGGCTTGAACGGCGCTTTTTGTATCTGTCTGAATTGCTTCAATTCGCAAGCTTATATCTTCAGTCGCATTTGCCGTTTGTTTGGCTAATTCTTTCACCTCGTTGGCGACTACGGCAAATCCTCTACCGGCATCCCCGGCTCTCGCTGCCTCAATGGTAGCATTGAGTGCTAGCAGATTTGTTTGCCCTGCGATCGCGGTAATCACTTTAATAACTTTGCCAATTTCGATACTGCTTTGACCGAGTTTGTTAATTGTCTCGTTCGTGCGTTCAGCCGTTTTAACTGCCTCACTCGTCACCTTAGCTCCTTCGGTAACAGTCTTAGCAATTTCTCGAATGCTAGCATTCATCTCTTCCACGGCAGTCACAACTGTATTGGTATTCTGACTTACTTGTTCAGCTGAGGCAGATGCAGAAATGGCCTGTTCGGCTGTTTGTTCGGCATTCTCACTCATTTCTTTACTGACTGTGGTTAGTTCTTCTGCGGAAGAGGCAACTGCTGTTGCCACCTCTGTCATCTGTCTAATTGAAGACTTTAGGCTGCTAATCATCTGATTTGCATTATCCGTAAGCTCCTTAAACTCTCCTGCATTACTTGCCTCGATTTGCTTGGATAAATTTCCTTGAGCGACGGCAAGGCTGACCTCATTAATACCTTTTATCTGCTCTCTTAAATTTGTAGACATCTGATTCAAGTTTTCGAGCGATTCTTTCCAACTCCCACCTGCTCCTTTGACAACGCCTTGAGAACCAAGCTTCCCTTCGATACCAATCTCGGATGCCAAGCGATTAACTTCACTAGCAAAATTTTGATTTAAACTCACCAATTCATTAAATACTGAGGTAATTTCACCCAGTTCATTATTTTCATCAGTTAAACGAACGGTAAAATCACCGTTTTTTGCTGCCTTAAGTGCTATTAGTAACGCTTGCAATTGCACTTTTATTACACTTTCATCAGTTGGTTGAGAATCTGCACTATCCACCGAGGTAGATTTTGAATTGGCTGTTTTTCCAGCCCGATTTGTAGTCATTGCAAAGCGCTCCTGAATTATTTGATAATCTGGTTTGTTAAATTAACATCTAGAATTTTCTCGGCATCTAGAACTAACAGAAATCCCTCTGGGAGCGGGTAAGCTCCTGCTAGCATCTGACGCATTCTACCTTTTAACGTTGCAGGTGGGGGTTGAAAGGTGTTTTGTGCGAACTCTAAAACATCTCCCACATCATCAACGAGCAGACTGACTACTTCCCGATCGCAACACACAATGATATTAAATCCCTGCGGATCATCTCCAAGTTTTGTAGTTAATTGTGTCTGGGGTTCCTTCATCTCTAATCGACGCTGCAAATCGATAACAGTAATAATTTGTCCACGTAAATTAATCAACCCACAGATATCTGGTGCTGCCAAAGGTACACGAGTCGTTGCTTGTGGACGAATCACTTCTTGAACGTGTTGCACGTCAAAGCCAAAGTAAACTCCTTTGAGAAAAAATGTGCAAATTTGTTGTTCAGCCATGAGTCGCTAGTTGCAGCAAATGAGGGTTAGCAATCCGAATTACAGTCTCAATGTCAATAATTTCTGTGATTTTTCCTTGAATTACAGCACAGAAAAGCACACCAGGTCTACTACGAATACCTTTAATGGTTAGTGGTTCTTCCACAATATCAAGAATCCGATCGACCACTAGCCCAACATTGAGTTCTGAGTATGGAGAGACAATAATTATCTGGAGCGTTTCTGCAACTGTTGCTAAAGCCGGATCGTTAAAGCGATCGCCAAATATCTTATAAAGATCAATTAGCGGTAGAATTTGACCATTAAACTGTAAGACATCCTGATTACCCACTTTTTCCACCGCAGAAGCAAGAATTTCTTCGAGCCGAAATGCGATCGCCAGTGGAATACCCATGCGTGCGCCTTGGGGTCCCTCAAACAGTAAAATTGTTTGGCGTGAGTCTGGTTGCTCTTGGCTATTTGCAGCATTTTCGCTTAACAACTGCTTTTGTTTGGCGGTTATACCAGTTCGGTTTGCCAAAGCAACAACATCAATTATTAATGCTACTGTGCCATCCCCTAAAACGGTAGCTCCTGCAAATAGGGATAGCGCCTTTAACTGTCTTCCCAAAGGTTTAACTACAATATCTTGAATGTCTCCGATTGTGTCTACCACCAGTCCAAAGCGATAATTATCAACTTGCACAATTACCAGACTGAGTGTTTCTAAATTGCTGACACTATCCTGGTGCAATACTTCATTGAGGTAAATCAAGGGGACAAGATTACCCCGCAAGCGATACACAGGCACATCGTATAATATCTCAATACTATTGAATGTTTCTAGGCGTACTAGTTCTAGTAAACTCCCTTGGGGAATAGCATAGCGATCGCCCCCACTGCTGACAATCAATGCTGGAATAATTGCCAATGTCAACGGAATTTTGATTTTAAAAGTCGTTCCTTGTCCATGTTGGCTGTAAATTTCAACCGTTCCGTTAATTTTCTCAATATTACTCTTGACAATATCCATCCCAACCCCTCGCCCGGAAAGGTAAGTTACCTGTTCAGCTGTGGAGAAGCCGGATAAAAAAATTAAGTTCATCGCTTCTGACTCGCTCATGGTTGCAGCCTGCACAGCGTTTACTAAACCAAGTTGTTGCGATCGCCCTTTGATCTGTTCTAAATTTAGACCGCGACCATCATCGCCAATTTCAATATTGACTTTGCCGCTTTCGTGATAGGCTCTGAGAAATAGCCTTCCTACGCTTGGCTTTCCACAAGCAACCCGTTCGTCTGGTAATTCAATTCCATGATCGATGCAATTGCGTAATAAGTGCGTTAATGGGTCTTTAATTGTTTCAATAATACTTTTGTCTAGTTCGGTATCTGCTCCCTCCATCTCCACTTCAACTTCTTTACCGGAAGCGATCGCTAAATCACGGGTGACGCGAGGGAACTTTTGCCAAATAGAACTAATTGGTTGCAGCCGAGTTTTCATCACCCCTTCTTGCAACTCGGCTGTAAGTAAACTAAGGTGCTGACAGGTAGCAGCAAAACTATTATCTTTAAATTTTGTACTAAATCCGATTACCTGGTTCCGGGCTAAAACGAGTTCACCCACTAGGTTAATCATCTGATCTAGCAGATTAACGTTGACTCGGATATAAGCAGATTCTGATGTTATCGGAGTTGATATTTCTGTGAGTTCGTTATTGACAGATTGAACATCACTATATGCTGCATCTATTTGTGGCGTTTGTGTATTAATAGGCGATTGAGAGACTTTTGGAGTCTGTTTAGTTTTTGACAATTGGGTTAGAGCCACGATCAGTGCTGAATAATTGCGTAGGCGCAGCCCGTCGTAGACATCGCCCTCATCCTTTGTAGCTTGAATTTGAGACAGGATTTGCCGAATGCTATCAACTGTTTGGAGTAAAGTACTAATAATCTCAGGGGTGATTGCTAGTTGGCGATCGCGTAGACACGAGAGCAAATTCTCTCCAGCATGAGCAAGTGATTCCAAATTAGGAAACGGTAAAAAACCGCAATTCCCTTTAAGCGTATGCAGTGAGCGATAAATGCGAACTAATGCTTCTCCATTACCAGATGTTTTTTCTAGCTCAATAATATCGCCTTCAATTTGATTCAAGTTCTCATAGCTTTCAACGAGAAATGCTTCTATATCATCGTCTATTTCATTTAACTCCATTGGTTAATAAAGTAAAAATTTGTATCTTCTTATTTTAATACTATTTTAATATTTAACTTCAACAATCTCTATCTAAAGAGAGATGTTTCTATTTTCTCAGGCTGAAGACATAATTTTGCCTTAATGATATATTCAAAAGATAGGCAATGTTATCGTTGCTATTCAACTCAAAATTTCAATAAGGATGGTCGTCAATACAGACAATTTTAAGGGAGCATCCCGTCAGGTGCAAAAACTTTGTGTTTGCCCTCATCCCCTAACCCCTTCTCCCTTCATATGGGATTCGGGGAACTAGAATTCTGTCTCCCCTCTCCCACCTGAAGGGAGAGGGGCTGGGGGTGAGGGAAAAGATATTGGGATGCTCCCCAATTTTTTTACAAGGGCAAACAATCCGACGTGGGTTCCGCCCCGCTTGGCTAACGTCAGTTTATCGAATCCTAACAACCTTGGTGCTACTCAAACCATGTCAAGCAGCTATGCCTCAAGATGTATCTTAATGGCATAAGCTTGCGAAAAATTCAGCCTCTAACCTATATCTATCACACAACGATTTTGCATTGGCAACCGAAAGAAAAACTGAAATTAAATCGAATTTCAAATACTTAATAAATCTTCCAAGTTTCCATTAAAAAAATTAGCTTCACAGCATTATGATTTCTATCGATTTTGATAATTTTTCCGAAATTATTATTGATAATTGTAAAATCATATTTATTTTTTAATTTATCCATTTTAATTAATAATGTATGCTGATTAACCTAAATCAATAATTATTAAGCTAAAGCACAAAAGGACAAAGTTGATGGCAATGGTTTTGATTATCGATGATGCAGCTTTTTCTCGCAGAATGATTCGTAAGTTTCTGCAAATCGATGGTTATGAAATTATCGAAGCAACTAATGGGCGTGAGGGATTAGAAATGGTTTACAAGCATCAGCCAAATTGTGTGTTGGTGGATCTTCTCATGCCAGATATGAATGGCTTTGAATTTCTGAAAGCTATGCAAGATAAAGAATTAAAAATCCCGACCATTATCATTTCTGCGGATATCCAAGAAGGCGCACGCAATCAAAGCTATAACCTGGGGGCAGTTAACTTTATTAATAAACCGCCAAAAGAAACTGAATTGCGAAAGGCAGTCCAGGAAGTTCTTAATACCAAGGAATAAGTTTTCATGAATGTGACCGCAGAAGAACTGGATGCCCTGCAAGAGTTAATTAATATTGGAGTCGGTCGAGCAGCAAGTCTACTTAATGAAATGGTAGATTCTCACATTCGTCTGAAAATTCCGGTTGTTAAAATCTTAACTCCTAACGAAGCATATCAAGAATTAATAAAACGATTTCATGATGATAGTTTGGCATCTGTAAAACTACGCTTTACAGGCTCTTTTTATGGCACTGCTAGCTTAATTTTTCCAACTGATAGCGCATCAACATTGGTTGCAGTGCTTACAGGTGAAAAGCCAGGTTCGCCTGATCTAGATGCGGTGAAAATTGGCACCCTGAGCGAAATTGGTAACATTGTTATAAATGGCGTAATGGGTTCACTTAGTAATGTGCTAAAAAAGCATCTAAACTACACACTGCCGGTTTATTTAGAAGATACACTTGAAAATTTATTATTATCTGCATACGAGAGTGATTCAAAAATATTACTCGCACAAGCCAGTTTCACAATTGAACGCTTAGAAATTATTGGAGATATTATTTTAATCTTTCTGGTAGGGACTTTTGATGCGCTCATCAATGCAATTAAGGAGGAAATAGAAATAATAAAATAATAAAATAGTAGCTAAAATCGTTGACAAAAGTATTAAAATTTGATAATCCAATGAATATAATTGAACAAGCTCAGGAAAAATTTAGCCTTTTAGATAAAATTCCTTTGGGAGCTTTTGTTCTACAGTCAGATTATATTGTTATCTTTTGGAACTGCTGCTTAGAGGAATGGACAAAAATTCCGAGAAATAAGATGTTGGGAAATTCTATTCATGAATATTATCCTCATCTTAATCAACCTCGTTATGCTAACCGATTGCAGCAAATTTTTCAAGGCGGGCTTCCGACAATTTTTTCTTCTCAACTGCATAAATATATTATTCCAGTACCTATATCCAAAGATAAATACCGCATTCAGCACACAACTGTTACTGCTGTGTCTGCATTGGATGGAGATAAATTTTATGCTCTCTTTTCAATTGAAGATTTGACAGATTTAACCTTCCGAGTTCAGGAATATAAAATCCTGCGCGATCAGGCTTTAGAAATAGCAGAAGAACGCCAACAGGCGAAAGAAGCTGCTGAGACAGCAAACCGAATTAAAGATGAATTTTTAGCAATTGTTTCTCATGAACTTCGTTCTCCTCTTAATCCAATTTTGGGCTGGGCAAAGCTACTAAAGAATCGCTCATTAAACGAAGCTACTACTGTGCGTGCCATTGAGACAATCGAACGAAATGCTGAATTACAGGCTCAGTTGATTGAAGATTTGTTGGATATCTCTCGCATTCTGCAAGGCAAGCTAGCACTTAATTTAGAAATTGTTAATCTTGTTTTTACTATTGAAGCTGCCTTAGAGACAGTGCAATTGGCAGCAGAAGCAAAGGCCATTCAAATTAATCTTTATTTGGATAGAAAAATTGGATACGTAAAGGGTGATAGTAGTCGTATTCAACAAATTATTTGGAATTTGCTGTCTAACGCTGTTAAATTCACACCATCGGGTGGACAGGTTGAAGTCTACCTAGAAGAGATTAATTCTGAGGTACAACTGAGAGTTAGTGACACGGGTAAAGGTATTACTTCTGACTTTCTGCCACACGTATTTGAGTATTTTCGTCAGGCAGATAGTCGTACAACCCGAAGTTTTGGTGGACTAGGGCTTGGTTTAGCGATTGTGCGCCAACTTGTAGAGTTACATGGCGGTACAGTTTTGGCAGAAAGCGCTGGAGAAGGACTTGGTGCGACGTTTACAGTTTGCTTACCCATGTTTCAACATCTGGAGTTAGGAAGTGAAAATCACAATGTATCAGGCGATTCCGATCCATCTGGTATGCTTTATACTCCACTAGAAGGAATACGTTTGTTAGTTGTAGATGATAATGCTGATACCCGTGAGTTTCTGGCCTTTTTATTAGAACAGCAGGGAGCAATAGTGACGATCGCAGCATCAGCCAATGAAGCCCTGACTGCAATTATGGAGTCAAAGCCAGATTTGCTGTTAAGCGATTTAGGGATGCCAGATGTTGACGGTTACACTTTAATCAGAAAGTTACGCGCAATGCCCGCTAATTTAGGTGGGCAAATTCCAGCGATCGCTCTAAGTGCTTACGCCGCAGAAACGACACAAAAACAGGTTTTTACAGCCGGATTTCAACTCCATATCGCTAAACCAGCCGATCCTGTGAAATTGGTAGCTGCGATCGCAGCCCTTGTTAATAATTGAACTTTTAACTAATTTCAATATTTATGCCATCCTACTTAAGAGGGTTTTTGCGTAAGTCCTAAGTGGGATTGTATATTAGGTAAAGACGTTGTTTGTCCGTCTCTAACCTAGTTCTAAACTTGTCACAGCAAAGATGCGATAAATAGGTAAATTAGGAATTTCTTTAGTGTACATCCGAGCAGTTTGAGAGACTGGTTGCAATTGGTAACGTTGAACTAGGTTAATCGCTTGTAGATTTGTATCCGGCACATCAAAAAACACTGAAGCATGAGGATTTTGTGCAAGCAAGGCTTGAAATAATACTTCAGCAATCTGTTCATCATTAGCAAATAGTGGCCCAACCCTAAAACCTGTATGGGCAGGTCGGATAACTCCGTAACCCGCAAGAGATCCATTTTTGATAAACCCGAAAGCAGTACTTTCTGGTTGTTCAATCCAATGTCGCAGAAACAGCGATCGCTTAGAAGGAAAAAGTTGGCGATCGTAAGCCACCAACTCTTCAAAAGGCACTGTTTTCAAATCCACGATCCCAGCAGGTACAACACCGCCACCCACGCCTTCATAACGAATATGGTTATAAGCAATTTGGAAACCAGACTTTTTGTAGTTATCTTGTTGAGCTACTACACCATCCAAGCCAATGTTACGATCAGCACCCAGATAGTCTATTGCTGTCTTCCAAATTTTCATACCCAACCCCTGCCCACGAAACTGGGGTTTTACAATGTAAAAACCTAGAAAGCCAAAGTGTGCATCGTAAGCAACAGCAGAAATGCACCCCACCGGCTCACCATTCAACTCACCCAAGAAAAAACCGCTCTCGTCAGTTTGATAAAAAGATTGAGCATCATACTTTCCTGGATTCCAACCTTCGGTTGCTGCCCAAGTAATCGCCAAATCCATTTCCGACCTGTTCATTGGACGGATGATGAAATTCTCAGTGGTCATAATATCTTCTTACTACTAAGCTGTTAACTATTTAACTTCGCTTTCGCAAACTGAGCGATCGCTCTTAATAAGTAAGTGGGTCAAATTAAATATAAAACCTCACCCTGCCTCCAGCTTCCCCCGACAATAATAAGGAGAGGGATTGAGGGTGAGGTTTATTATATGTTTAATTACGTCTACCTACTTATTACTTTTTTGTATAGCTGCGACTTCCAGTCGCTTGAGCATTATTTACATACTACTGTTCTATTACCATATACTAATACACGATTTTGCAAGTGCGATCGCCATTTTTTTTAGCGGTGATTTAAAGATTTTAGGCAAATTCTCACAAATCAAGACTAAGACCTTATGCAACACAATTCTAAATAAATTAGTCATGCTTTTGTCACAATTTTGCAATAGCTCTGTCAATATAACGTGTGATGCTATAGCTCTGGGTTAAAAAATAGACTCCCTCTAGACTAAACCCACACACCAGAGTCTACCGAAGAGAATCAATATAAGGCACTAACTCACATCTTGCACCTAGCCCTGGCGATTAGAAATCGCGGCTATACAAACAAAGTCCACCTCCGTGGACAAGCGAGAAAATCAAAGGTTTTTAACCCACGGAGGTGGGTTTAGCCTGTGTAGCCGCGATTTCTAATCGCCTGGTGCAAGATATAAGCTAATCCTTATTTGGATGACTCTTCTAATCAAAATTGCCAGATTCTCATAGTTAGAAGGAACAAAACAGATGAATTGGAAAGTACTTGCTTTGCTCCCTGCCTTGGCTTTAGCTACTGCTGCGCCAGCTTATTCTTTAAACAATAATAAAACCCACAATACGGCTACTGCTACCCAGGTTGCTCAAAATACCCAGGCTGGCAGCACCATGAAAAAGGCTAATGCTGTCCACAGGGTTAATGCCAAGCATAATAGTATGGCAAACCGTAGTACTGTACTCACAGTAGGTAGCAGAGGAGAAGGAGTCAGAACTGCTCAGAATTTGTTAAAACAGCAAGGATTCTATACTGCAAGTGTGAATGGTGTTTTTGATAACAAGACACGTTCAGCGGTGATGAAATTTCAGAAGTCTAAAGGATTAAGAGCAGACGGAATAATTGGACACCGGACTTTGGCATCTCTTAAATAAAATGGTTTCAGCTTCCTAAACAAAATTATTCGGCGTTGCATATTTATGGGATGATTTGGCAACTTCTAAAATTCCGCCCTGCCTCAAGAGCTTGCCCCAAATCATCCCACTGTTTTGTAACACCAATTATTCTTGCAGACGAGCAATTACACAGTGCATAACTTTAATTTCATTAACAATTCGATCCAGTTCTGTGGAGAGCGGAGTTTGTTCTTGAACGGCTTGCAATGTGGGAGTTAAAGTGTTGAAATTGGTAGCAATTTCTGATAACCGGGCAGTATGTAACTGTTCAATTTGTTTGTGAATTGCTTCGAGATAGCTATCCAGGGCTGGTAATGGTTGAGGTGGCTGTCCCAGCCCTTGGGCATCTGCTAAGTTTTCCAAAACTTGGACAATGGTATCAGCAAGTCGCTTGAGTTCAGGAAATTGGTACTCCCCGCTAAATTCTCGCAGATGTTCTGCCAAAGTTGTTACCGAACTAAAAAAGCCACGAATGTATATCATCAGCGTCATTACAGGTTCGATTTCTCCCTGAATGTGACGAGGTTCGCTGAACAATCGTTGAGCTGCGGCGTTGGCGTTGGCGTTCTCTAGTGCTGCTTGGTGACGTAGCATGTTGATAGAATCAGCAAAGGCATTATGTTCTGGATGAAGATAGTTAGCTATTACTTGCTGAAAGTAAGCAAGATTAGCTCGAATTGTCTTTTCCAGTTGTGCAGGAAGTTGCTGTCGTTCCCAACGAGGGAAAAGCAAATAACTACCAAGCAGTGCTAAAACACCTCCAGCCAAGCTATCGAAGATCCGCAATATTCCAACCTTCCAGCCACCTGCACTAATAATATTGAGTAGCAAGATGATGGCGGGAGTCAGCAGTATGATAAATAAGCTGTAGCTTAACGATCGCACCGACATCGCCACAAATACCAGCAGCAGGAAACAAACTGCACTCGCTAATGAATTCTTAACTAGTAAAACCAGAGCAATACCGATAATTCCACCCAAAATAGTGCCAACAACTCTTTGTACTGTTGTCTGTGACGTTCCACCAAAGTTGGGTTTAAGTGCAACTAAAGCTGTTAGCGTTATCCAGTAGCCTCTAGGTAATTGCAATAGTGAGGCAAGTAATTCTGCAAGGGTTGTTATTAGTGCGAGGCGCAACGCATGACGAAACAGGACTGAATCAAAAGTGAAATTATTTCGCAGTGTATCAATAATTGTAGAACGCTCTGCTTGGGCTGGGGGAGAAATATCTCGCTGGGCATTGCTGTTGCCCTGTTTTCCCAGGCTTATATCTGTAACAATCTCTGCATCAGTATGAATTTGCTCTGCCAACTTTGTCAAACTGGCTGTAATCTTGCCAAGGTTGAGGAGAGCGGAATAGTTATCTGTCTGAGAATTGATGGTTTGATTGAGGATTTGAGAACGCAGAACTTGCCTTTGGTGTTCTAGTGCTTCAAGACTGCGATCGAGATCCCCCAGGTGAGGTGAGTTTTTTCCTTTGGCGATCGCTTGTGATAACATTTGCAGAGCAATTGCCGACTGTTGTATAACTTGCTGAATTTCTTTCTCTAACCGAGAAAATAGTTGATGTTCGGATGCGATCGCTAATAGTTCGATCAGTGCTATAACAGAATTGACAATTTGATTTATATCCTCGATTAATACCAGTAACTGATTTCCCCGCAGGTTCGCTCCTTTTTGCCTAGTCCAGATAGTTGTCCAGACGCTACGGGCAGATGTTAAGTTTTGAATAACTGTATCCTGAGCTTGCAAAAATCGCTGTTCCCACTGCTGATGATTTTTTGGATTTAATGCTCTCTGGCTTGCCAAGTCCACAAAATTGCTTAATGACAGATAACAGTTAGCGACTATCTGCATTGCAGGCACATCAGGACGCACCACCCACAGTCCTAATGACAATACAGTTGTCCATGTTCCACCAGCCAGACATAGCCCACAGTGTTGAATAAGAGTAGACAAATTAGAAAATGAAGCGAATTTAGCCAGCGCAATCACAAACATAATCGAAGTAATCAAGCTGACAGATGCAGCCACGTTGCCATAGAGGCTAGCTAAACCTGTGATAAATATTACCAAGAAGGTGGTTGGGATAGCTAACCAGAGATGACTGCTAACTAGACTTGCGATTAGGAACATTAAAGTTACCCCAATCGTAGCTGCGATCATCGCAGTCGCTCGCTGACGGTAGGCTCCGTCAACATTTACCATGCCAACGAACCAAGCTGCCATAGTGGCGATCGCACTTTCAGCAGCATGATTTGTAATGATTCCAATTCCAATCGGGACACCCAGTATAAAAAGGCTACGCAATCCAGAGGCAATGGCGGGCTTACCTGGCTGGAGTTGAAACTGCTGCAACAACCAACCCAGAGGACGTTTATCTGTAAATGACATTATTAAACTGGCGACTATAACAAACTGCGATCGTTTCTTACAGCATTTTAGCCATTCTTGAAATAACTATTTTTTTTCTGTAAGGAAGGGGATTAAAAAAGGGCGCATTTACTGAGAATGGTTTCCAGCCCATTCTGTACCTGTTCAAGTTCTTGGCGCTGTTGGTAAATCCACATCTTTTGGGCCTCACGTTGTTCTAGAGTTTCGTTGTGAGCTTTTTCCTGCTGTTCTAGGAGATTTTCGTAAAGTGCGATCGCTTGTGCCATTACAGCAGAGAATGATTTAATTTTGCTTTCAAAAATTGAACTAATATATTGGTTTATTTGCTCTATTATAAGCATTTATTCCTATAAAAGCTGTCATAATGCACAACTTTAATGTTGCACATAAGTAAGTCGGCGTTAAAAAATTAATCTATGTAACAAAATGTAAACCTAGCAAAGAGCTTATAAATTAATAGTTCCAGGGTTTTTAGAAAACTCAACATACCTTGGTTTTATCGTGCCGACTTACTTATAGGCTCAATGCCTATTCCTCTTGTTTTTAACGGTTGTAGCGCTAGTAACTTCCAACTCATCATATTTATTGACTTTATAAATGATGGTTGAAAGTAACCAACTTAATACAAAAATGGCAATGATTAAGTAACCAATTGTGCCAAAGTTATCACCTAGTTGACTAATGAAATCCCAAAACGGACTTTTCAGCTGTAACTGATCGCCAATAATGTTCAGAGCCTCAATTCCGCCAATGATTACAGCAACTAGTACAGAAACAAGGGTGATGGTCATGTTGTAGTAGAGCTTGCGGATTGGTTTGACGTAAGCCCAGCCATAAGCACCAAGCATTAAAATGCCGTCAGTGGTGTCAACTAGGGACATACCTGCGGTGAACAAAGCTGGAAATAATAGGATCGACCAGATAGGCAGACCTTTAGCTGCTTGATTCGCAGAAATCCCCAGCAGTGCTACCTCTGTGGCCGTGTCGAAGCCTAAGCCAAAAAGGAAACCTAAAGGAAACATTTGCCAGCTACTATCTATCAACCGAAATAAAGGACGGAAGATGCGACCAAGTAGCCCGCGTTGGTTCAAAAATTCATCTAAGGATTGCTCGTCATAGATTCCTCCTCGCTTGACGGTTTGGAAGGTCTTATAAACATCCCACAGCACCACGATATTGATTGCTGCAATTGCTAGTAGGAAAAGTGCAGAAACGGTACTGCTAATTAGCCCTCCAACCTTTTCAAAACTGGGAAAGTTATTATGGATGGTTGTAGTGGTTAAAGCGATCGCAACAGAGGCGACAATTACAACGGTGGAATGACCTAGAGAGAAGAAAAACCCAACAGAAACAGGTCGTTTGTTCTCCTGCATCAATTTACGGGTAACATTGTCAATCGCGGCGATGTGATCGGCATCTACAGCATGACGTAGACCAAAGCTATAAGCTAATACGGCAGTGCCAAGCAGAAGGGGGTAGCTGTGAAATGCAATGAGGGCAACTATCCAGACCAAAATATTCACGCTAATCAAGAACGCATAGATGTTGATAACTTTACGTCTAACGTTTCTGGGACTATCGTTGAAAACACGCGAAAATCTGGCTAGCATTTATCACTCCTTATAAAGGCATATTTCGACAAGGTGAAAAACGAATGAGACTCTCTATGAGCCGTACAAGCATACTGAGCCAGCCTATAGAGGTTTCATTCATCAAAATTACTTACATTAACATTGACGTAAGGTTAAGTAAAACCTATCTAAATGACAAAGATATTGCAAAGTTATGTCAAAAGTGTGATTAGTAGGTCATACTTCATGTGAGCAGCATTGGCAGGCTGAAATCTTTATAAATAAGACTAAAGAAGCTTCTCAATATATTTTGAGTTATTCTCAAAAATGGTTATTAGCAATATAGAAAACAATTTGATCTGAAGTATTACCACTTGTTAATAATTATCAAATGAACAACAAAAAATCGCCTCTATCCTTTCAAGAGCCGATTCTGAAATCTCAACCCTACAAAAACAACTCACAGGCTACAAACAACAAAAAGGCGGGTTAATGCAATAACTATTAACAGGTAAAAAACGAGTCAAACTAAATTAATCCCTGAAGAGTGAAAGTAAAATAAAATTATCCTCCACTTAAACCCCATCATGGCTATCCCAGAACTCGAACAACAACTCCTTCAGCTTTCCCCCAACGATAAACTGTATATTATCCAATTCCTTGCCCAAAGCGTGACCACACACAACACCCACCCAAACCAACCCACCAAACTCTCAGAATTCTTCCGTCAATCCTCCCTAGCTCAACTCACTGAAGAACTCGACCTTAGCCGAAGCTGGACATTACTAAAAACCCTCATTGAGTCCCTACAACCAGAAACCCAAATCGAAAGCCCAGAATATCCCCTGACTAAATTCTATGGATGTATCCAAGATGAAACATTCTTTCGCCATCCTCAAGGACAACAACAAGAACGCGAACCCATCCTGTGAAATTTCTGCTAGATACTAACACTTGCATTATCTATATGCGTGGTAAAAATTTCACCTTAAAACAGAAACTAGAAACCACTGCTACTAAAGATATTGCCGTTTGCTCAATCGTCAAAGCTGAACTATTTTATGGCGCAATCAAAAGTGCTAATCCAGAACGTAATCTTACCTTACAGCAAGAATTTTTAGCTCAATTTATATCATTACCGTTTGACGAGCTCGCAGCAATGACATTTGGAATGATTCCATCTCAGCTAGAAGCATTAGGCACTCCAATTGGAGCTTATGATTGACAAATTGCCGCGATCGCACTGACAAATAACTTAACCCTTGTTACCCATAACACCAGAGAATTTAAACGAGTTAATAACTTGCTGATTGAAGATTGGGAGATAGATAATTGACATCACTCAAAGACTACTGTTCTATTACCATATACTAATACACGATTTTGCAAGTGCGATCGCACCGCTCTTGCTAATACAACTCTCTCTAAATCCTTGCCTTTTCTCACCAAATCATCCACTTCATCACGGTGACTAACTCGCACCACATCCTGTTCAATAATTGGGCCTGCATCTAAATCAGCAGTGGCATAATGAGCCGTTGCACCAATAATTTTTACACCACGTTCAAAAGCTCGATGATAAGGGTTTGCTCCGATAAAAGCTGGTAAAAATGAATGATGTATATTAATAATTTGCGGAAATTGACTAATAAAATCTGCACTAACAATCTGCATATATTTCGCCAATACAACTAAATCTATTTTGTACTGGCGGAGTAATTCTAGTTGTTGAGCTTCTTGTTCTGATTTATTATCTTTATTAATGGGAATGTGCTGGAAGTCAATATTAAATTGCTCTGCAACTACCTTTAAATTAGAATGGTTACTAATAATTAAAGGAATTTCAGCAATAAATTCTTTAGCGCGTTGTCGCCAAATTAAGTCAAATAGACAATGGTCTTGGCGACTTACCCAAATAGCAATGCGTGGTACTGTATCAGAAAAACGTATTTCCCACTTAGCGCCTAAAGGTTGGGCGATCGCATTAAATGCAGGTGCAATAAACTCTCGCGGCAAATTGAACCCCTCTAATTGCCATTCAATGCGGGTAAGGAATAACCCAGCAGCAAAATCTGTATGTTGATCTGCATGGATAATATTACCACCATTAGAATAGATGAAATTGGCAAATTTCGCCACCAGTCCCCGTTGATCGGGGCAAGAAATCAGCAATGTTGCTGTCGGATTCGTCATAATAATATCGCCAGATTTTGAATTAATTATTTGCTGTTTATCGGAGTCGGTTTAGGAATGGTGAGCGGAGGAAGTTTCTGACTATTATCTACAGGTTGTTTCCACTCTGATAATTCTCGATTTACGGCATTTGCAAAATCTGTAGATACCAACAGCACATTTATATTTCCATCGGGTTTAGGAGCAGGGTCAGCTTCAGCATACAAGAAACGACCGTTAAAGTTAGATTTACCTAAAATTAACTGATGGCTTTGTCGGTTTTTCAGGGTAATATTGATAGTTGCTTGGGGTTCATCTAGGGCAAATTCTCCAAGCTCTTTTGCTGGAGTTGATAAAGTCTGCTCGCTATTACCTTTGACCAACAAATTCATTAAATAAGAAACAATAGCATCATTTGCTGGGCCAGATATCGGAGATTTGATTAACCACTTGGGGTTACTACTAGATTCAGGGTTCCGTTCCAGATTCAGAGTGAGCTTTTTTGTCGTGACTGTTAAAGATTGCACATCATCTTCTCCAAAAGAGAAAATTTTCTGCTTTTGCTCCTTGGTTTGTTCTCGCACAGTCGCACCCCGAATTTCATGGAAATAAACAAAACCACCTAAACCTAGCGCTAGCAGGATTAAAATTAAAGTTGTTCTGGGCAATTTCATTTTTTATTTGTCATTTGTCATTGGTAAAGAGTTAATATTTATAACTCCCAACTCCCAACTCCCAACTCCCAACTCCCAACTCCCAACTCCCAACTCCCAACTCCCAACTCTCAACTCTCAACTCCTAACTCCTAACTCCTAACTCCTAACTCCTAACTCCTAACTCACTTCTTACCGTCGTTTCCACCAAATAATAAGTGCGATCGCAAACCCAATTAAGGGTAAAAGTAACAGAGATGACAATATTAAAAGATTCCCTTGTGTGTTTGTCAGGGTTATCCGCCGGTTTTTTGGTTCTTTGGGGCGAATAGAAAGCGGTTGCTCCCCCTGTTGACTCAGCCAAGTAACTGAGTTGAGGAATACATCTCCATTTAATTGCTGTTGAAACAAACCATCGGTGGCGAAATTGGAATTTCCTAAAACCACTAACCGGGACTCGGTGGCTGTTTGAGATGAGGGAGATGAGGGAGATGAGGGAGATAAGGGAGTGGGGGAAGCCTTGCTTTGGGTGGTTGGTGATGGCAGGGGTAACGCTTGCGGAGTTTTGGGGGAGGGTGAAGGAGTGGGGGAAGTCTTGCTTTGAGTTGTTGGTGATGGTAGGGGTGAAGGTGTCGGTGCAGGTTGGGGGGTGGAAGCAGATTTGGGTGTTTGTTTTCTGGTTAAGGCAACGCCCAAGGTTAAAGGCCCTTTCATGTCTTTACCCTCATTAAACTCCAATTTTTCGCTTTGGAGGTCGCTTTCTGCCCAGCTTTTGGGATAGGGTTTGGTTCGTAGCAGTGGAGTAGCCTGAACACCAGGCACAGAGGTAATTTCCAGTGGTCGGGCAATCGGATAAAAAGAATTACCGTTACCGAAATCTTTAGTAATCGGATGTTCTCCGTATTCTGTGACTAAGGGCGCAGCAGGGCCAAGTCCCACGATGCTTTCGCCAGAGACATCGACTGCTAAACGATTATCCAGACGAACACCCCACTCTTGTAGCAAGCTGTTAAGTTTGGGATCGGTATTAGGATCAATCATCAGCAGTAAGTTACCACCGCGATTAAGATATTCTTGCAAAGCTTTGACTTCGCCTTCAAATAGCCCTCGCTTGGGGCCAGCTACTATCACTACAGCCGCATCTTGAGGAACTTTGGAAGTTTCTCCTAAATTCAAGGGTGATGTTATAAAATTTTTATCGCCTAATGCCTGAACTGCTTGTGATATTGCATCTTTACCGGGCGAAAGTTGGCGTTCGCCATGACCTTGCAGTAAGTAAGCTTTGGCTGTGGTTGAATTTGTTAGTTGTTGCAGGCGACTAGTTAATCTGATTTCTGACAATCGCTCATTTTCATTTATCGTCTGCACTAATTGCCGTTTATCGCCAGATTCTAAATAAACTTCCCCGTAATCTTTAACGCCAAACTTTTCTGCAAGTCCTGGTCTAGTTTGGGGGTCGATATACTCATATTTAAATTTTGAGCTTTGGCGTTGATAATTTTCTAGCAGTTCTTTGTCTTGGGGATTTTGGTTAATATCAAACACCCATACTTTAACCGGCTGTGGTAAAACCCTCACCAGTTCCCGTGATTGGGGCGCAAGGGTAAATAATTGAGTTTCTGTTAAGTCTGCCCGCAGGTGGTAGCGAGTTCCCAAAAAGTTAATCAATCCCAAAATTGCCAACACTGCCAGAGTTGCCACTAAAGCATTAGTACCAGCTTGGGTAGAACGACGCTTCCACCAGTTAGTCTCATAACTTTGCCATATTATCCCCAACCCACTGATGACAATTCCTGTAATCAGAAACACTAATGGGATTAGTCCCCACTGTTCAGAGATTAACCCAACCGTTAAGCCGACAGTAATTAGGAACGGCCCCAACCAAAACAGATATTTCCACAGTTTCTTTTTTGCAACTATCTTCATATTATTAGACTGAAGTGAGGAGTTAGGAGTTAGGAGTTGGGAGTTAGGAGTTGGGAGTTAGGAGTTTGGAGTTGGGAGTTTGGAGTTAGGAGTTTGGAGTTTGGAGTTGGGAGTTGGGAGTTGGGAGTTGGGAGTTGGGAGTTGGGAGTTGGGAGTTGGGAGTTGGGAGTTGGGAGTTGGGAGTTGGGAGTTGGGAGTTATGATAATACGGTTTGGATAAGGTTAATTATTGACATTATTATCAAAAATAGAACCTAATAATAATCAACTTTTTAGGATTAGAAAACTTGAGATTTTTGGTTAACCGAACCGTATTGGGAGTTATGACTAGGACTTACACATGACTCTGTGAAACTCTTATTTCTTTGCGTCCTTCTCTACGAGACGTTGCGCGTAGCTTGCTTGTCCGTAGGAGTATGCGTCCTTTGCAGTTCGTTTTTTCCTTATTTTGCGTCAGTCCTGATGACTTTTAACTCCTCATTACTAATAACTCCCAACTCCTAACTCCTAACTCCTAACTCCTAACTTATATAACTATTGCCTTTGAAAGCGCAGTGCATCAATTGATTGAGCTGTGAGAAAAATACCCAAAAAAATGTAACTGGCGAATAAAATTAAGGCGCTGGTATCAAAAATGCCTTGAATTAAGGTGTTGTAATGTTTCAGCAATGAGAGATAACCTAATGCTTCGCCCAACGGGCCAGGGACAATTTTGGCGATTAAATCAATCAATAACAATAATAAAATTACTGCAAAGGTGAAAACGGCAGACAAAATTGTGCTGTCTGTTAATGAAGAAATAAACATTCCTAAAGATAAAATTGCTGCTGCTAGCAAGATTAATCCAAAATGAGCCAGTAAGGGAATTGAGAGGGCCATTGGTGGATTCGATCCACTGATGGCGATCGCTTCAAACACTAGCATGGGTACAACCATTGTGGTAAAAAATGTTAGCACGCCTAATAACTTACCTAAAGCTACCGCCCAATTGGTAATTGGTGACGTGGCTAATAATTCTAAAGTGCCGCGTTTACGTTCTTCGGCATAGAGTCCCATCGAAAGTATTGGCAGGATAAACAACAATAGCCAGCCCATGCGATCTAAAAATGCCCGGATAAATTCATAGGGGACATCTATCGGCGGTACTGGCACTCCTTGTTGTTGTCCTTGTGCATCTATTGCCGCGACTCCTAGCAAAATGCCATCTGGCCCTAGCAAAATCATCACGAAGAATAACCCCGCGATGAACCAAAATATGCCTGCGATCGCATAAGCCAAAGGTGATACAAAATAACTCTGTAACTCTCGGCGATAAATGGCAATAATATTACTCAGCACTACACCCATTTACGCTGTCTCTCCTTCGTTGTCTGCTGCTAAGTCTACCTCAGTATCCAAATTTTTTTCTTCTGTGGTCAGTTGCAAGAATACATCTTCTAAGGTAGCGTTAACTCGCTTCAGTTCATGTAAACCAAATCCTGCCCGCACTAATGTTGTGACAATATCTTTTCCTGGTTCTTTTCCCGGTTGCGATATCACCCGCAAATAAGCGCGGTTTTCCTGGGATTGATGTCCTCCGGCTGTCGGAATTGATTCTATCAAACTCACACCCGCGACTTTTTGCAATACCTGTTTCGCTAGAGCAGCTTCTCCTTCTATTTCCAACTCATACCCTGAGCCACCTGTCAACTGAGTCATCAGGTTTTCTGGTGTATTAGTTGCCACGACTTTACCGCGATTGATGATGGCAACGCGGCTACAAGTCATGCTTACTTCTGGCAGAATGTGCGTGGAAAGAATAATTGTGTGAGTACCAGCGAGACTTTTAATTAAATTCCGCACCTCAATTATTTGTCGGGGATCGAGGCCAACGGTGGGTTCATCTAAAATGATCGCTGGTGGATCGTGGACGATCGCTTGAGCAATTCCTACCCTTTGGCGGTATCCTTTAGAGAGTTTGCGAATAATCACCCTAAGCTTATCTTCTAAGTTGCAGCGTTCGATAGCGGCTGTTACCTTATTGGGGCGATCGCCTGCTGATACTCCCTTAATTCGGGCGACAAAATGCAAAAATCCCTCCACCGTCATGTCTGGATATAACGGCGGTGTTTCCGGTAAATAACCAATGCGTTGGCGTACAGCCAGAGAATTTTCATGGACATCATAACCAGCAATTCGGGCATTTCCATTGGTTGCCGGTAAATAACCAGCTAAAATCCGCATGGTTGTAGTTTTACCAGCGCCATTGGGTCCCAACAACCCTAAAATTTCCCCAGGTTCGACGCTAAAAGTGACATCAGTAATCGCTGGGGTGGAACCGTATATTTTACTTAAATGCTCAACTTCGATCATCGGTATAGTGGCGATCGCAATTTTATAGAATACCCAATAATCTTAGATCACGATATTGGGTATGGGCGATTGGCACTAAGATTCGCCGACAATGGGTAAAGTTCCTGAAAAACCTAACTACCAAGCAAGCTTCTCTACAAGGGTTGGGGGAAAAATCAAAGCCTCTCTCTTTGTAAGGCTACGGTGTACGCACAAGTCGAAAAATCCTTTACCCACATCGCGCCCAGAACTGAAGTTCAGGGCTGATAGCTGAAGTCCACTCAAGTGGACTGAATTAATTATTTAGTCCACTTGAGTGGACTTCAGCTATGAGACTCGGAATTCATTCCGAGGCGGGATAGAAACGCAACTCGAGATTTATTAATAAGGATATGGCTGCGGCAAGACTTGTGTGTACACCGTAGTCTTAAGAGGAGAGACAAATCGAAGTAAGGTTTTTTAGATAAGAGTGAAAAGTCAGGTTAATAATAGCTGCCAGATTTCCGATGCTCTAAAGCAGTGACACCTTCATTTTCCAACACTTCACCGCCATCGATGGCAGCATAAATTAACCATCGATCGCCACATTCAAGCTGATTTTGCACCGTACATTCTAAATAGGCTAATGCCTCATTCAAAATCAAACAACCATTAAGAGCAGTTTTTGTGTCAAGATTTGCAAAGGGATTATCGCCTAAAGTGCTATGACGAGAGAAATAGCGTCGGACATTTCTTCCTTCTTTAAGGATATTCAGCACAAAATTATCACCAGGATGATGCATTAAATCTGCATTTTGCTCGTTAGCGATCGCAATCATAATTCCTGGTGGGTTAAAAGTTGCCTGCGATACCCAAGAAGTTAAAACCCCTTTGTGAGTTTCTTCATCACGAGTTGTCACAACACACAGAGAACCAATGATCCGCCCTACCGCTTGTTCGGTACGATCTACATGGGTTTCTGTCACAACCTGGCGAGAAGAACGCAGTTTTTTAGTTTTCTTCAAGTTTTGGGCAAAGAAAGCACCTGCTTCTTGACACTGCTGGAGAATCTCAGGAGTAGGGCTAAAACGCACCCGAATTGTTTCAAATCCTAGTTGATAATTAGCATCTTTGAGCTTGCTTTCGATTAAATCTATTGCCTCGCCACTCCAACCGTAGGAACCAAACACCCCTGCTAACTTAGTTTTAGCCGCCACCGAGAGAACTATTCCTAAAGCAGTTTGAATTTGAGTAGGTGCATGGCCGCCTAAAGTGGGTGAGCCGATAATCAAGCCATCGCAAGCTTCTACAATGCGGTTAATCTCCGCAGAATCGGCTAGTTCACAGTTGACTGATTCTACATTAATTCCATTTTGGATCAAACCTTGAGCGATCGCATTCGCCATAATTGCTGTATTTCCATAAGCAGAAGCATAGAGCAAAGCGACACTCAACTCTTGAGATTTTTGCCCTTGACACCATTGACGGTAATCATAGGTAAAACGACTCAGGCTGTAACGGACAACCGGGCCGTGTGCTGGCGCATAGCATCTGGCTCCCAAAAGCGATATTTTATCTAAGGCTACTTCAACTTGTTTGGCTTGGGGTGCATGAAGACATTCAAAATAGTAACGACGTTCCGCATCTAACGCCTTCCAATCTTCATCAAACAAAGTATCTTCGCAAATATGAGCGCCAAAAAGTTTGTCTGTGTAAAGAATTTTTGTGGCGGGATCGTAGGTACAAAGTCCATCCGCCCATCGAGGAGTGGGTACAGTGATAAATGATAGATGATGTCCTTGTCCTAAATCTAGAGTATCCTGCGATCGCATCGCTTGAATAGGTGACTCAAATTCGGGAAAGGCGGTTTTTAGAGCATTAGCAGCGGGGCGAGAACAAATTATAGTCGCTTGAGGAACTTGAGAGAGCAATACTTGCAGAGTTGCGCTGCGGTTTGGGTTGACATGACCGAGAACAATGTAATCTAAGGTGGTGAAGTCTAAATGTTGTGCAAGTTGCTGAAGGTAAATTTCGGTAAAAGATTCGCCGGGAGGGTCAATTAAAGCCTTTTTATCAGCTTGAATCAGGTAAGAATTCGCTGTAGTTCCCCGTTGGCGGGAATACTCCACCTCAAATTTTAGTCTGTCCCAAGTCCGCGATCGTAGAATCAGAGTATTTTTACCAATTTCAACAACTTGTACATCTTTGCTATGGTTGGGCGTTAATGTGACAGCAGACATAAAAACCTCTGTTAATAATGGCGAATTGGGAATTGGTAATTGGGCATTGGCAATTGGTAATTGGAAATTGGGCATTGGCAATTGGGCATTGGCAATTGGGCATTGGTTATTATCCTTGTCTCCCCTCATCTCCCTAATTCCTAACTCCTAACTCCTAACTCCTAACTCCCTATTTTTAATGAGTATTGTTTTCTATTAATTCAGATTTTGCTCGGATTCTATAGCGTTTAGATACTTCTTGCTCGGGATCGATACCTTCAAAGGTAGGGGGTAGCCAAACTCGGAGGAACAATAGTATTCCCAAGACTAATAAAAAGGCACAAGTTGCTAAAACTTGACTCCAACTTGTTTCTAGAACACCTTTAACAATGACTTCTCGCAAGGCGGAAACGATAGAAACTTCTACAGCTACCCCAATAGATACTCGATGTTCTTGTAGGTAAATAATCAGCAGTCGGAATAGCTCAACCAAGATAAGTAAAAAGAGAATATCGGCAGTAACAGCATGAAAATCTAAAGGTGGAAGTAAGGAGAGAAACATATCTCTCACCTGAAGCAACATGAAACTAAATAAACCGATACACAAAGAAATTACAATTATATCTTGGATAAATTCCAAGGTTCGCACAACGCGCCCACGATTGATTTCGTACATGGTAATCGGGGTTTCTTCAACAGATTTATACATGCTTTCCTGTGATTAGGGAGTGGAGAGTTAAGAATTAGGGAAAATAATTAATGACAAATGACAAATGACAAATGACAAATTAGTAATGATTGCCAATTTTGCGGTGATGGGCGGCTGTAAGTGCATGTAGTTTGGCAACTCTTCCAGTTTGGACTGTGCTATAAATTACCCAATGATCTCCACAATCCATGCGGCTAGTAATTTCACATTCCATGTAAGCTAAAGCTTCAGCTAAAACGGGCGATTCATTTTTGGCTGGATATGTTTTCACTCCAGCAAAGCGGTCTGCACCAGGAGCAAAACGTTTGAGAAAATGTTTCATTAATCCTTGATATTTGCCTTCTTCTAAAACGTTTAAAACGAAGCGATCGCCAACGTGCATCAAAGATTCAATTGCCCGGTCTTTGGATACTGCGATCGCTACTCCTAAAGGCTCAAGACTCGCTTGTGTCACCCAAGAAGCAAACATTGCACTCTGAATTTCTCCTTTTTTGGCGGTGATAATATACAATCCTGTGCTAATCCGCCCTAAAGCTTTTTCTAACTCGCTATTGATAGATTTGATTTGTTTTATGGTGCGATCGCGCGTCAACCATTGACCCATATCTGTCCCCGCTTCATCACAAAGTTGTTCCGTTGCTTGGGTAGGAATTTCTTTAACTAAGATAGGAGGAAAACCTTCAGTTAATCCCAGTTCTTGAAACTTATTACGTAAGGGGTAAATAGGTTCATCTTCTCCCCCTCCTGACTCTAATAAACCAATTGTCTGTTTCTTGTTAACAGCAGCTAAAATTGTACTTAAAGCAGCATGAGCCATCACCGAAGATTGGGCTGGCATTGCAATTACTAAACCAGAAGCTTGTGCAACTAATTCTCTAACTTCTTGAGGCTCGGCACTATTGAAGTCTACTAATTCTACTGCTACGCCTGTTTTCGCGCATCCATGCGCTATAGCCCGAACTAAATGCTCGCTATGCCCGTAATCTTCAACATAAAATAGAGCCACTAATGTCTCTGTTTTTGCTTGTTCTAAACTCCAGTTTTGATAGCGTCCGAGCCATTCGGAGATATAGTGTTGTAATAAAGGGCCATGTCCTGTGGCAACTGTGACTATTTCTAACTTTTCAATCCGCTTTAAAGCTGCCAAAACAGACCGGGCATTAGGCCCCATGAGACAATCATAGTAATAGTGAAAATCTTCTTCTATTGAAGTAATATTTTCATCATAAGTGTGGTCATCACAGTAGTGCATCCCAAACACATCGCAAGTGTAGAGAGTGCAAGTTTTGTGGTCATAAGTCAAGATTGTATCAGGCCAGTGTAAGTTAGGTGCAGAAATAAATTCTAATTCGTGTCCGTTGCCTAAATCTAATCGCTCTCCACTTTTCACCTGCATTGATTTAAAAGGCTGGTGAACCATATTTTCTAAAAATTGAATAGCTACCTTTGCACCGACAACAGTAATGGAAGGAGCTAATTGCAAAATATTTTTTACTAATCCACTGTGGTCTGGTTCCGTGTGGCTGATAATTAAGTAATCTATTTTAGCCGGATCAATTAATCCCACCAGTATCTCAAAATATAATTCCTCAAACTTGCCGTGAGATGTGTCAACTAAGGCAATTTTTTCTCCCTGAATTAAGAAAGAATTATAGGTTGTACCATTCCGTAAACCAAACTCGATATCAAAACGTTCTCGATCCCAGTCGAGACAACGTATAGCAGTCGTTTGAGGAGCAATTTCAACAGTTTGAATCGTCAAACGTCCTGGATTGGGAATAACTTGAGTAAGCTGTGTGAGTGCAACCATTTCTTTTCTCCAAAAAATATTATCTGGAGCGAGTGTTATGTTTCTATATTTACCTGAAATACTCAATTAGTAAAATGCCAATTTCTAAAGATAACCATCAGAAAGATTTATTACTCATTTTGAGTGACTTACCATTGAATTACTCAATGTTTATCATTACTTTTATGTTCAATAATAAACGTGAGAGAATGTATATTTTAAGTTAAAATGTTGACACATGTCGTTAACCTTTATTGCTCCTCCTCTACAACAAATCAACAGCGAAATCGCCCGTCGCGCAGGTGTTGATCTGTATGTGCTGCGCTTGGATCTCATGCACCCGTGGGTTAACGGCAATAAGTGGTTCAAGCTGAAATACAATCTTTTGGAGGCGAAGGAGAAAAATTTCACGACGCTGCTAACCTTTGGCGGCGCTTATTCCAATCACATCTATGCAACTGCGGCGGCTGGTAATCTTTTCGGTTTTCGTACCATTGGTGTAATTCGTGGCGAGGAGAGGCTACCGTTGAATCCTACGCTAAGTTTTGCTGTACAACAGGGTATGCAGCTTGTGTACCTGAACCGCGAGATGTATCGACAGCGCAACACACCAGCACTACAGGAATATCTGCGACAACGTTTCGGCGAGGTGTTTATCATTCCCGAAGGCGGGAGTAATTTAAATGGTGTGCGCGGCTGTACAGAGATAATTGATCGTGCGATGCCTACGGCTGGCGTAGATGCAGCATTTGATCGTATATGCGTAGCCTGCGGTACAGCTACCACAATAGCAGGTATTGCCCTTTCGTTGCATGAAGGACAAAGAGCGATCGCTTTTCCCGTTCTCAAAAATGGGGCATTTCTCGCCCAAGAAATCGAAAGTTTATTGACAAATTACCTCGCATCTGGTTTACCATCACCATATAGTTCTCCCGCTTCCTGGGAATTGGTGTGTGATTATCACTTCGGCGGCTATGCAAAGGTGAACGACAAGTTGCTAGTTTTCAGCCAACAGTTCACACAGGAACATGGCGTACCCCTTGATTACGTATATACCGCCAAAATGTTTTATGGAGTGATGGATTTACTACAGCAGGGATTTTTTTGTAGAGGCAATTCCTTACTACTGGTACACACAGGAGGCTTACAGGGCAACGTTGGCATGGAAGAAAGATTGCAGAGATTTTCTCAAATCTGAGTTGCCACTTAATAAAATATCAGTTAACCTTGTATGGAATTTTACTAAACTGAGTAAAATTCACACCCCAATCTTGATATTTACTCAAAGTTAGGTAAGGTTAATTCAATGTTTACATCTACTGAACGTATTAAACCGGATGCTCAAACTATTCCTCTCTATTTGGAAAATCTTCTCTCACATAAGTATCAAATTCCAACTTTTCAAAGAGATGTTGTCTGGGAGAAAGAGAATGTAAAAAAACTTTGGGATAGCATTTATAAGTTTTATCCTTTAGGAAGTATTCTAATTTGGAAAACTAATACAAAGCTAGAAAGTCATAGAGAAATAGGTGGTATAAAATTTGCTGAGAATTTTTACTCTAATGAATATCAGTACATTTTAGATGGACAACAAAGAACAACTTCTTTATTAACATCAATACATGGGGGTATGATTGCTAATAATGAAAATTTTGATCCAACACTATACATAGATTTGACTATTGAACTTACTGATGCAACTGATGACACAAGCTATCCAAAAAGGTTTTTGTTTTGGGACGAAATAGACGATAGAGATGGTCAGCTAAAAGCAAATATTGGAAAAAAGCAACGTTATCAAAATAAACTAATTGTCAGGTTAATAGATATAATTAAAGACCGTGGGGAAATAGAAAGAAATATTTATGTAAGTGTTAATGGAGAATTCGATCATCCTTACATGCAACAATTTAGGAGAATTAGGGAAGTTTTGGCTAGTTACAAAATTTCCTTTATTGAGTTAAGAGGTATTGAAGTTGCGGAAGTTTGTCAAATATTTGAGCGGATTAATCAAGCTGGCAAACCCTTGGATATCTTCGATATTGTAGTTGCTAAGACTTTTCGTTCTGAAAATAAGACAAATAATATCTCTGGTTTCTATCTTCGTGAATTATTTGATCAATTTAAAAAAAGTATTTTTAGTAGCCAATATGCCAATATTGATAATTGGACATTGCTACAGATGCTAGCTGTAGTGGTAAAACTTGAATTTCCCGAAGCTGGGATACAAAATATTACTGATATGTATCTTAATAAGCTAAAAACAGAACATATTGAAGCTGTATGGTCTAACTTTAAAATAGCCGTTGCTAAAACTTTTGATTTCTTTGATAATATTTTGCATATTAAAGGTGGAAGATTAATCCCTTACCGATATTTATACCTGACTATTACAGCATATTTTTATCGGAATGATAAACCAGATTATAGTTTTTTAAATAAATATTTCTGGTATTATAGTTTTCATAATGCAGATTTACTAACAAACACTACTCACCTCTGGGAACATATATACTTTGTTAATCAACAAAAGGCTAATAGTACTTACTCATTCAATCAATTTGATATTGATAAGAATTCGATAAGAAAATCTTTCTACAGTTATAGAGGTCGCTTATCCAGAGCAATACTATCACTTTATGCAAACCACAAGCCGCAAGATTGGGCAAAACCCCATAGAGATATTTTGTCTGATGTTTATTATCTGCTAACAGATAAGCCTAACCTGCATCATATATTTCCGGTTAACTTTATTAAGCAGAGTAGCATTGCGAGTCAAATACAATCTGATAGTTTGATGAATATTGCCTATCTGTCTCAAATAACTAATTTGAAAATTAGCGATAGAAATCCATTAGATTATCTCAAAGAATATGATGAGCCTGGTTTAGAGGCAGTCCTACGCTCTCATCTTATACCAACGATTATTCTTGAATGGTCAAGAGCAGATAAACTTCCTGAACACGCGCTGAATATTTTTATTGAAAAAAGAGTAAATCTTTTATTAGAGGCTTTGAGGCTGAAGTTAGAAGGGATTGAATTTAATGCTTTTGATACAGGCGATCGCACAGATAATATATATCCCTAAATAAAACATAACAAAGAACGTTCCCTAATTGGGAACGCTCTATTTTGGTAAATTCTGCTAAGATAATATGAATTTAAATTGAAACTTGCTAGTTATTAAAATCAGGCATGGAGATTTGCTTGTTCTTGCAACCAAGGATCGACAGCTTGCCCATCTTTGCGGCGTAATTCAATTTCCACTACCATAACTTCTTTAGAACCAGGAGGCGCAGGTTTTTTATGGAAAAGAATGTCATAATCTTCTGGATTGTGTTTGCGTTCTTTCAACCATTCCTGTACCTTGGTTGTGGCAAAAAATGATTGCCCTTGCTCAAACATTCTGGTAATCTGCAATTGCAGTGTATAAGGATTTAGCCGACCCATTTTTTACCGCCTTTGTTAAGTTAATTGTAGGATAAGTAATCTGCTTACCCTGGATAATCTAATGTTAGTGCGAAGTCCGCACATCTGACACTTTGCATACTGCTATCTGTACAAACAAAGCCCGAACCTAGTTCGATGAATGCTCTGAGAAAACGCCAATTCTCCTGCAATCTGTCTTCTAGAGGTTGAGAAATTATTATTTGTGCTGCTTAGTTTGAACCTAGTAATGTTATAATAGTATCTCCAAAAAAATGTTAAAAACTTGACTGCACTCCATCACTGAAGTTGTAGGTACAGTAAAGGCGAGGGAACGGATTAGTTAAGGATTGTTCAGCATTTCCCACTGCCTCTACAACATTTCACTACTTAATTCTGTTATAGATTGGAGAGAGGCACGCCGCTTCAAAAACTGACCAACAGACTGAGATGGTTGTTATGAAGAGCAAAAATCAAGCTGTTTTCGCTTTAATTGTAAAAAGCACCATTGTCTTTTTACCCTTACTGCTGTCCCCTGGAATTGCCAGTGGACAATCTGCATCATCACCTTCGCCAGCACTAACTCCTGCTTTGGTGTTATCAAATCAGGAACGGGAAGAATTAACGCGACTAAGAGCAGAAAAGCGAATTCAACAGCAAGTCCAATCTGATTTTAATAGCGCTTTTAGCCGGACAACTATCTTACTAAATGTCTGGCTAGTTATATTAAGTCTATTTCCAGTCGCAATCATTGTTTTATTTTGGCTTCTGCGACGGGTGGTAATCCGTGAAATTGTTGATAGAGCAATGCAACAACTACAGGGAATAGAAAAATTACAAAATCAGCTAGCCACCGTTAAACAAGAGGCTGAAAATATTATTAAAGAAGCTAAAAAAATAAATTATGAATTAGAAGAGGAAACGGCTAATTTACAACAACAGATTAAAAATGAACAAAAAAAATATTTATCTAACCTTACATCGGAACTAGATTTAGCTAAAGCACAGGTATTAAGTAGATTAGAAACTGAACTGAAAAAATCTCAAGATAATATACAAACTTTAGAGTCAGAATTTGCTTCTGGCCTATCTAAGTTAGAGTTTGATACTCAACAACAAAGAGATGTAGCACTGGATAATCTCGGAAAATTAGCATCTGTCATGGCAGAGGAACTGTCTAATTTAAAGTTAGGCGTGCAACAACAGCAAGAACTAGCCGTTGCTGATTTAGAAGTATCAAGGTCTGAGTTCACATCTCAACTTTCAAGATGGCAGTTTGATGCTCAAAAGCAAAAGGATATAGGTATTGAAAGTTTAATAAAATTGCAGTCACAATTTGCGGAAGAATTATCGAAATTACAGGTAGCGGCTCAGAGAGAAAAAGATATCACACTTGAGAAGTTAGGAAAATTAGATAAGGAATTGAAATTTGAATTATCTGAATTACAGGTAGATGCTCAGGAACAAAAGAATCAAATTGTTGAGAGTTTAGCAGTATTGCAGTCAGAATTCGCCGCTCAACTATCTGAATTACAATTAGATGCTCAAACACGCAAAGAGCTAATCATTGAAAATTTAGAAAAATCTAGTTCTGAGTTTACTTCGCAATTCTCCGAATTACAATTTAATGCTCAACAACAAAAGATTATAATTTTGGAGAAGTTAGAAAGATTAGAAACTGAGTTTGTCTCCCAACTTTCTGAGTTACAATTGGATGCCCAAGAAAGAAAGGATGAGATCCTTCAGGAACTAACTGAAATTACACCTGAATCTATCTTAGAGGCGGTGAATTCTGAAGTTTACGTTGAGATGACACCTGCATCCATCCCAGAGGTTGTGAATTCTGAAGTTGAGGAAGAAATACACCAACAGCCACAACAACCAGAATTTAGTGCTGATGAGTATGTAAAACAGGGAGATGAGCTATTTTCCCAAAGACGCTATGAAGATGCGATCGCAGCTTACAACCAAGCGGTTAAAATCCAAGCTGATGAACCTGTGACTTGGTTAAAACGAGGTCTAACTCTAGGGAGATTGAAACGCTACAAAGATGCGATCGCAGCATACAATAGAGCTATTGCGATTCAACCAGATTATCATCAAGCTTGGTGCGATCGCGGCGTTGCTTTTGGTAACTTACAACAGCATCAGCAAGCCTTTGACTCATTTGATAAAGCTACACAAATCAAGCCTGATGATGCAGTTGCTTGGTTGAATTGCGGTCTTTCCCTAGTAGCATTAGAACAATATGAAGAGGCAATAGCTTCTTTTGAGAAAGCGCTGGAATTCCAACCCAATTCTCCCAAAATCTGGGATAAACGCGGTTATACCTTGGTAAGATTGGGACGCGATGATGAAGCGATCGCTAGTTTTAACAAAGCCTTAGAAATTAACCCAGAGTATGCCAGTGCCTATTACAACAAAGCAGCCTGTTACGCACTGCAAAGACAAGTTGAACGATCTCTGTTAACTTTACAACAAGCAATTGAACTTAATCCCAGGTATAAAGAAGACGCAGTAACTGACCTAGATTTTGATGATATTGCCGATGATGAGCGCTTTAAGCAGTTAGTCGCACAGTAAAAATCTAGAAGGCATTGGGCATTGGACATTGGGCATTAGTTATTCCACTCTTGCTCCCCCTGCTCCCCACTCCCTACTCCCCACTCCCCCCAATTGGCGGATTCTGTTTCCCAGACATCGCTTTGAGTTTAGATGTAAAAGATTCAGAGCGATCGCTTTTTTCTGGCGTAAATTGCCCGATTGGGGCATGAATGGCAGCAGGTGGGAGCAGTTTTGGCTGTCCTTGATGAGGAATTGGTGATGGTGAAGGCGGTGGACTTTCTTGTGAAGTTTGCCTTTGGCTGACAGCAGACAATAACTGAAGGGTTCCCGAAGAGGCAAATTTCCTAGAAAGCGGAGACTTTAAGACAGTTTTATTATCTCCATCTTCCTGCTCTCCCTCTTCCTCACTCAAAGATGTCTTTGGTTCGGAACTTTTCAGTTGAAGAGTTGCAGTATTGCTGTGTTGATAGCCGTTGCGAATCTTAGCCGGTGGCAATTGAGGACTCGTCACTTTTTCTACTGTAGGGTTTTTCTTCGCTGGCGGTAGGGCTGGCGCAGGCGATGAGGTTAAACTTTGGGGAAATTTGCTACAAATCATCCGTTCAAATTCCATGTTGAAATGATATGTAGCCTGATCCCGGCGCTGCCAAAATACTAAAATTTGCTGCACGGAAACAGCTTTATAACGACCTTGATATAGTGCCTCAATCACTGCCAGGTGTAGCCAATTAAGCGGGTATTGCGTTTGCCAACGCTCAACTAGCTCATTGGCAGTATAGCCACTGAGATCGAAACTATAGTTAATTAATAAAGCGATCGCCAGGTTGGCAGAAGTATCTGGAAGTGTTGTTAACATGGGGCTATTAGCTTTAGGCAATAGGTCTAAGATTTTTCACCCATCGCATATTAGCCTAACGTGCTTTTAACTACATGGTTTTTTTTCCACGAGTACCAAGCCGATAAGCAGTGTTTCCTATTTTACTTGTCAACTTCTAGAATGCAACCCTACATAGACTGATTTAATCGCAGATGTTTGCCCTAATAGCTACTAATATCTAATAAACCATTGCTGCAACTTCGGTGCGTGTTGCCGGACATGAACCTGCAAGCAGTTTGGCATCTGGACTAGTTGACAAATCTTTTTTCTTGTGCATACGAATTTGGTTATACCAATTTGAAAAATGATTGTGATAGATGGACAAAGAAAATCCAGATACAGTAAGCGGTTTCCAATCCAAAATCGTTCGACTGAGCGACTTGTGCCGAGCAAAGCCGAGGTAAGCCGAAGTCTAAAATCTAAAATTCAAAATGGTATTACATATTCTCATCCAGGATTGTTCCTTCTATATTGGCTCCATCCAAATTTGCTCCGCTCAAATTTGTCTGATTCAAATCTGCTTGAGTGAGATTTGCCTGGGATAAGTCAGCTACAGTTAAGTCTGCACCACTCAAATCGGCTCCATCTAAATTCGCCGCTATCAAACTAGCTTCCTGCAAATCCGCTTCACTCAAGTTAGTTTCAATCAGTTTAGCAACCGTTAAATCAGCCTGACTCAAATTAGCTCCTTCCATTGCTGCTCCATCCAAAATAGCTCCATCCAAGATAGCTCCGCTTAAGTTGCTACGACTGAGGTCAGCATTGCTCAAATCTGCTCCATTTAAGTCTGCCTCAATCAAACTGGCTTGGGCTAAATTAGCGTGACTTAGATTAGCTCCATCTAAAATTGCTCTATCTAAAATTATGCCACTGAGATTGGCTTCCCTTAAGTTTGCCTCGCTCAAGTTGACACCAGTAAAGTCTCTGACACCTGCGGCATAGTTTTTCAGGAGTTGATCTGCTTTCATATCTGTCGCTGTGTTAAGGAACGTTTAATTGAAGCTATCTGGCTTACTCATACAGTCAGTAAATCCCCAGCACGCGCCACGGAGGATTGCTGTGGTGAATCAAACCGGAGTGAATATCGAATCACGTTTATCTAGATTAACTATCCTCAACTACTGGCGCTACTACCTAGAGTTGTGAGTTACTTTCATACTTGGGAGGGATGTTGAGGGATTTAAAAATTTAAGCATTAGTACAAAGCGATCGCTATACTCAATTGTGGTGTTCATCTGGCAGAGGTTATGACAAAACCAATTCGTATTCTTTTGCAGACTACGATTCCTACGACTGAAGATGACTGGAGCATTTTTCGTTTCTCGATGTTACAAGATTACTTAGCATCGATTAAAGACGAAGCAGGAAACTCCTTATTTGAAGTTACGGGACGCGATTACGAATCAGATGCAGTAGGCAGTGACCCAGTTTTAAGTAGTCTTGACAAATCAGATTTTGATGAACTTTGGCTATTTGGCTTAGAGGTAGATAAAGGTTTAACCGAAAAAGACATTGCCGGAATTAATGCTTTTCGGCAACGCGGCGGCGGTATTTTAACAACACGCGATCATCAGGATATGGGCTGTTCGATGTGTGGTTTACTTGACATTGGTGATGTCCACTATTTCAACACCAAAAATCCCGATCCCGATGAATCTCGCTGGAGCCGAGATGACTCATACACAACTACTATCTCCTGGCCTAACTATCATTCTGGAGCTAACGGCGATTATCAAAAAATTACCATTGTTGAACCCATTCACGAACTTTTAAAAAATCCCACTTCACCTTCGGGAAGTATTGAATTTTTCCCAACACATCCCCACGAAGGCGGTATTGGCGTACTTTTGGGCAATGCCAATGCGCGGGTAATTGCTTTGGGTAAAAGTTTAGTTACAGGTCGTCACTTCAATTTGGTTGTAGCGATCGAGCATCATCAAGATCAACAAGGGAATACACTAGGACGAGCAGTAGCTAACTCTAGCTTCCATCATTTAGTAGATTACAACTGGGATATTAACAAAGGCTGTCCTACTTTTGTAGATGAAGCACCGGGAGATGGCATGAAAAAAGAGCCACGCCCTTTAGAAGATATCAAAACCTATGTGTGTAACGTCGCTTTATGGCTAGCAAATTGATTAAGTAGTCATTAGTCATTGGTCATTAGTCATTGGTCATTGGATTTTGCTGGATACCCCACTCCCTCTCCGATGCTTTGGAGAGTGGAGTATTTGCACGCCTCAAATATGGGGTGAGGTTCAGACTGTATTGCACTAAAGTGAGAACTGCTATATCGGACTAATTCAAACCGCGTTAAAGAGTGGGCGTGGTATCCCAAGCGCTAATGACTCTCGCGTTGCGGTTTGATTTTTTTTACTAATTGCCGTAAGTCCGCCGCGATACCCAAAATACTGGGTATCGCGGCGGGTAGTTCACATTTCCCCACCAACCACTACATCTCGAATTCGGAGACTAGGGCCACCACAACCCACTGACAAACCGTTTTGCCCTCCCTTACCGCAACCACCCGATTCATCCCAGTAAAAATCATCACCAATTGCCTCAATATCCGCTAGAGTTTGGAATACATTACCCGAAAGCGTTACATCCCGCACAGGTTCAGCAATTTTGCCGTTTCTAATCATCCACGCTTCCCCAGCACTAAAGGTGAACATTTCCCCATTCGTCATCCCACCCAACCAATTACGGGCATAAACTCCTTCTTTGATATCGGTGAATAAGTCTTTGACTGGTGTTTTACCTCGTTCAATCCAGGTATTTGTCATCCGCACAATGGGAGCAAAGTGATAATTGAGACAGCGTGCGTTCCCCGTAGGCGCTTCCTCCAATTTGCCTGCGGTTTCACGAGAATGTAAACGTCCAAATAAAACTCCATCTTTAATTAGTTGAGTAGTAGTAGCAGGCGTGCCTTCATCATCGTAAAAATAGCTACCGCGATGTCCCTCTGGGGCAGCGCCATCAAAAATTTGCAGTTCTTCTGGGCCAAACCGCCGTCCAATGGTCATGACTTCCAACAGATCGGGGTTTTCATAAGCCATATCGGCCTCAGAAAGATGTCCAAAGGCTTCGTGGACAAACAAACCCGTGAGAATTGGGTCAATGACTACGGTATAAGTATTGCCTTTGACCGATGGCAGAGATAAAGCTGCGATCGCTCTTTGAGCTGCACTTTTTACCTGTTCATCCAAATCAGTTAAATCTTCATAAGCTTTGCGAGAACCAGTAGTTTCCCGTCCAGTTTGTACGGTTTCGCCATTTCTGGCGGTAGCTGCAAAGCGCATTTCCATATCCACCCAAGATTGCTCGATCAAAGTGCCTTCTGAGGTAGCTATGATCACTTTTTGGGCGCTGTCACCATAACGCACCGAGGTAGTGGTAATCCGGGGATCAACGCTTTTGAGCAATTCAGTATAACGATCGCACAATTGTTTTTTCTTCGAGAGTGGGATTTTTCGGGGATCAGTGCCTTTTAGGGGTAGAATGCATACTGCTTGCACCGGGTCAATAGGTGCAAGTAAAGTTTCTTCATCACCAACCATCCGGGCAGCAGCGATCGCTTCTTCTATCCGATCCGGAATTGTCGCCAGTTGGTTAAAGCAGCTCAAACCCCATCCACCTTTATAACAAGCGCGAATATGTCCACCAATGGAGATGCCAACGCTTAGGGTTTCTACCTTGTCGCCACGCAACAAGATATCAGTCCCTTCTGCTTCTTCAAGGCGAATCATCAGATAATCTACACGCTCACAGTAGCGGGCGATCAGGTCAGAAAGTAAATTTTGTGCGTCAGCAAGTGTAGTCGGCATTTCCAATTAGTAACAATGACTAACTGCATTTATTTTGCAATTAATTGGGGAATATCTGCTACTCAATATTATGACGTGACTGGGGACTAGGAATTGGGTACTTGTGACTGAGGACTTGTGACTGGGAACTGGGTAATAAATAAATTTTTCTCCAATCCCTAATCCCCAATCCCGAATCCCCAATCTTTAGTTACGGTGGGTAAGAACTCAATGATGTGCTAAGGTTATTAGGTGAGAATAAAATTCGGTTACAGCGTTTGTTTTTAGTATTGACAGGCTTTTCCCTTTTGGTCTTAACAAGCTTGTCTCCGAAATCTAAATCTCTACACACCTATGATTTTGGAGATAACGCATGTCAATTTATGTAGGTAATCTATCCTACGAGGTCACACAAGAAGACCTCACATCTGTTTTTGCCGAACATGGTTCTGTAAAACGGGTTCAGTTGCCTACCGACCGCGAAACAGGACGTCCACGCGGCTTTGCTTTCGTAGAGATGGGTACAGAAGCTGAAGAAACAGCTGCCATTGAAGCTCTTGATGGTGCTGAGTGGATGGGACGCGACCTGAAAGTGAATAAGGCTAAACCCAAGGAAGATAGAGGTGGTTCCTTTGGTGGCGATCGTCGCGGCGGCGGTGGTGGCGGTTACTCTCGAGGAGGAGGAGGACGCTACTAAGCTTTAAGATCAAAAATTAAGTTTTAACGTCTTCAGGGCAGAATCATTATCTGCCCTTTTTGCGCTACGGTCTACTGGATAGCTTAAAATTGCCCAGTACCAATTAAATAGGAGATGAAAATGACCCAAGTATTTGTGGGCGAAAATGAAGGAATTGAGTCAGCTTTACGTCGATTTAAGAGAGAAGTTTCCAAAGCAGGTATTTTTCCAGACATGAGAAAGCATCGTCACTTTGAAACGCCTTTGGAAAAACACAAGCGCAAAGAAGTTGCAAGGCACAAACAACGTAAGAGAAATTTCCGTCCCAATTGAAAACAACTGATACCTACGGTAAGCTACACTAACGCATTCTCTGATTAGATTCTTAGCTGTCGAAGAGGCGATCGCTTTACTCCTGCATGTAAATCTAAAGGTAGGTTTTGGCAAAGGCATTACTGATTATACGATGGGCATTTAAATAACGGTGTGTCCCCCAACTGCAAAAAACTTTTGATTGTTACTTCCAGAGTGGCGATCGCTACGCTGACTTTACTAATTAAAATTTAGGCTGAAAAATTTATTTTTGGCATTCCCTTAGTAGTCTACAAGACTTTTGAAGTTTCTCTCTTGGAAATTTGAGCCAGGACTTTGCGTAAGTAATACTCAAATTCTAACCCTTCTGCGTCAGGAGAAGGGTAGGAAGTAGCATGGAAAACCCCAATTAGTCGGACTGCTAAAATGGAGGTTGGGCATATATCCACTCCCAACAGCGCAGCGATCATATGCCAAAGATTTTATCTGGAAAGGAAAAGTTGATGATGCAATCGCCTGCTTTGCTGACTGCAAGCTCAAACAAGCTGATAATTTCTGTATGTTACCTTGAGAAACATACCGTATATAGCAATCCTGAATGATTCGTGAGAAAATACTTAAGAAGAATATAAGTAATATTTGCGACTATAAAGGGATTGTGGCAATGTGGATGCGTTAGCGAAGCTCACCGAAGGTATCGCTAACAGAGTTTATCGAAAATAGCCTAGACTTGCGTGAGGTCAAACGAGCGATCACAGTCAAGATGTTACAAAGAAGGGTATAGGGTGTGGGGTGTAGAAAAAGAAAAAGAAAAACTTTAGTTCTGGCTCTTTTGCCCAGTTTACAATTTTATTTTAGAGGCGATTTTCTATGCAGCTTCATATTAAATTGATATTACTTCATGATAAACAAAAACCTCCGAGCTGTGATGTGAGC